>JAKPQA010000300.1 GCA_029547025.1 Armatimonadota bacterium | reverse complement strand
CGGGTGCGGGCCGCGCTCGCGCAGGTTGACCCGGATGCGGTGCGGGAGCGGGCGGAGAAGACTCGTCGGGAGCGGTCGTTGAAGTGGTGGACCACCCAAGCCGGGGCGGAGGCGTGGTTCGCGACGCTGCCCGCAGGACAGTCACTGAAGGCGAAGGCCGCGATCGATGAGTTGGCTCGCCAGTTCATCAAAGACGGCCGCAGCGAGAGCCTGGAGCAGGCCCGCGCGGACGCGATGCTCGCCCTCATCGAAGGCCAGTCCACCGTCTCCTACGTGATGACCATCGGCATCCCCCTCCCCGACCATCTCAGCGATCCCGACCCCGTGGCCGAGGCACCTGATCCCACCGACCCGCCCGACCACCATGATCCCGTTGTCGACCCGCCCGCGACCGACGGGCCCGCAGCGCCTGCAGCGCCTGCAGCCCACTCCAGCGGCGTAGGAGACAGTGTCGGGGATGCCGATCGCGCATCCACGCACGCCTCTGACATCCCCGACGTGAGCGACCACGGCGCCAGTCCCGGCTCTCGTGCGGAGGATGACAACAGTCGCGCTTCCCACAGCGCGGGGGATGCCGAGCGCGGGTCTCCACGCGCGTCTGACATCCCCGACGTGAGCGACCACGGCGCCACCAACCACGGCTACGGCCACGGTGCTCCGGCCGCTGCCGAGGATGCGGATCAGCGTCTCGGGGAGAGCTCTGTCTCCGGTCAGGCAGCGTCACGTCACGGGGAGAGGGGTGTCGCTGAGGTGGTGGCGGCGGTGTTGGCGGCGCTGGCCCGCCAGGGCGACAGCGACATCGAGATCACCGGTGGCGGGAACCCGCAATCGACCGAGGTGAGCGCCGCCTGGGTCGCTCAGGCCCTGGCCCAAGCCGCGCGTGACGGCAAGGTTCGCCTCGCTGCCGTGCACCCCGACACCGGCGCGCTCATCGACCCCGACAACACCTACGCCACGGCGTCGTATGTGCCGGGGAAGGCGTTGTCCGGGTTGGTCAAGGCCCGCGACGGCAAGTGCCGTTTCCCGGGGTGCACGTTGAACGTCCGGTTCACCGACCTTGACCACACCCGTCCCTGGCCCGAGGGCGCCACCAGCGCGGACAACCTTCATTCGTTGTGCCGTCGGCACCACCGGGTCAAGCAGCTGGTCGGCTGGCACGTCGCCTTACGCCCCGATGGGACTGTGGAGTGGGTTGATCCCCTCGGCCGCCGCTACCTCACCTGGGCCTTGGACCACCGCGGACGACCCCAGGCCCCACCCACCACAGGACCCGCCGCCGAAGCCTCCCGCCACACCTCCCCCGAGGAGCAGGCCGCCGAGCAGGAAGCCAGGCCCCGACGGATCGAGGCGGCACTACGTCGCGAAGCACCCATCAGCGCCAGCCCCTTCGAAGACCACCACGAGCACGTCCTGCTCCGCATCGAACGAGACATTGCCCGCCGCGCCTGCCGCACGGGTGCGCGCCGCTCCACGCAGGACCACCGACCTGACGACCGCGGCCGCAACGACCGCGGCCGCCACGATATCGTCCACCTCAACCTGCACAGCAGCGGTGCCGCACAACGAGCCCGCGTCGTGCTCGACCCCGACACTTTCGGCCCGCGCTACGAAGAACCACCCTTCTAGGCATCGACAGTCCATGGCGGTCGGCGCAGGGGCCGGACTTGCGAGCCGACTTGTCCCAATCGCAGAGCGAATTGATCGCTTGCGCAGTGGTCTAGGGAGCTGACTGTCCATGTTCCAGCAGCGTCCCGCCGACACTGGATTCTTTGTTAAGGAAACAGTAAAGTCTGCCCGATCCATCTCCCATCACAGGCTTATGAAGCCCGGATGTGAGTTATGCCCTGCCACTTGCCAAAGGAAGCACCATGCAGTCCACCAATCACTCAAGCATCCGTCGGCGCACGCTGACCACCTCGGCCGCTTGGGCCGTTCCGGTGGTCGTCACCGGTGCTCTTGCACCTGCCGCCACGGCCTCACCACCCTGCCCGACGACATCACCCATCAGTGTCACGAATGCACTGATCGTGCTTGGCGGCGCGACTGCGGGGCAATTCAATTACACCATGACGAACCCCGCGGCGACCGTGTACACGGTTGTCGATTGGCGGATGGAAGTGGCCCAAGGACAGTCGATTCCCAGGCGTCTGCTGGGTCCGTATCTTCCCGCAGATCCGACTGTGACCTTTGATGCTTCGGCCCCAATGGTGCTGACCGCAGGGGCGCCCCTTCAAGGTACCGGCAACATCACGCCGTACACGTCCAGCTACGCGACCTTCAACCCAGATGGTTCTCTGGCCACGGCGGGAATGTATCTGCATCGCGTCGTCTATCGCATCATTGGTGACGGGCTGCCGGCGGCGGGATGCGAGTTCAGCTTCAACCTCACCGGGTCCGGGCACGGCCAGTAGATCCACATTTCAAAGACTCATGGGGTTCGCGCCCGGTAAGCCTTACTCCATGCGCTCTAGGCCGAGTTGATGCCGAGGAGTTGGGCGATGGAGAGGGTGGCGAGCAGGAGGCAGACCACGCCACCGATACGCCGCAGTGTCGACAGCCGCATCTTCCTCAGCAGCACCCGACCCAGCACCGCGGCCAATCCCGAGACCGTCGCCAGCGCCAAGAAGGCGCCGACGAAGACCGACACCGGGTCCTGATACTTGAGGACGAGGGAAGCGGTGAGGATCTGGGACAGATCGCCCCACTCGGCCAGGAACAGGATCCCGAAGCACAGGCTGACGACATGCCACCCGCGCAGATCCCGACCCTTGGCCGTCTTGGCGTCGAACTCCTCCTCGGTCTCGGCCTCTTCCTCATCG
>JAKPQA010000298.1 GCA_029547025.1 Armatimonadota bacterium | reverse complement strand
GATGACGAGCAGGCCGCAGATGATCTCGCTGGCTCGGACGGCCCCGCCGCGGTCGGGAAGGAAGATGCCGGCGACGAGCAGCACGATCCCTACGACGAGGGTCACCCAGTCGACGCCCGGGATGCGGCCCGGCGCCCTGCGCAAGAGGTGCACCAACCCCAGGATGACGATCAGTACGCCGAGCGCGACGTCCAAGTATCGAGCCCCGCTGGAACAGGCATACCAGCCCGTCCACGGCGTCGCCACCAGCCATATGCCGATCGCTGTTATCACGCCACTAAGAATCTGACCCATCGTCCCTCGCTTGCCGCATCTCTCCGATGCTCTCTCGTGCGCCACGCCTTGCGTGCGCGGTGGTACGTGCGAACGGCCGGCCGCGGCTCCCGCTGCGGCCGGCCGTCCGCCAACGCTGGCTTGCGGCCTCGGGCCGAGCCAGGAGCCTTCCTCAGCCGATGACCTTGTTGAAGTCGATGCCCAGGTCCTCCATCACGACCTGGACGGGGGCGCGGCCGCCGCCACAGATGGTCCCGCCCGGATGCGAGGTCGGGCCGCAGAGGTACAAGCCCTCGATCGGCGTGCGGTACTGCCCGAGCGGCGGGATGGGCCGGTTGGAGAGGTACTGGTAGAGGTCCGAGCCGAGGGCCATGACATCACCCTCGATGTAGTTCGGCGACCAGCGCTCGAGGTCGAGCGGGCTCATGATCGCGCGTCCCAGGATGTTCTCCGGGCCCATGTTGGTCGTGAACTCGCGCAGCCAATCGAGCTTCCTGTCTTCCTCCTGCTCCTTGATCTCGTCCCACTTCTGTGGGCCTCCGTCCTGGAGGTCGTACGGCGAGGGGTCGTAGAACTGGAAGCAATGCTTGCCCTCGGGCGCCTTGGTGGGATCGACGAGTGAATGGCAGGCCACATACGGCACCTTCTGCCGTGGCGGGATGCCGAGGCGACAGTCGTCGTAGTGCTGGCGGAAGCCGTCCATGAACGGCAGCAGTTCAACGACCATGGAGCGGTTGACGTCGCCGCCGGCCTTGTAGTTGGGCGCCTCGTTCACG
>JAKPQA010000234.1 GCA_029547025.1 Armatimonadota bacterium | reverse complement strand
GTCTGTCTCTACCTCGCCCTGACGCTGTCGCTCGAGACCTGGCTGCGCTTCCTCGCCTGGATGGCGCTGGGCTTCATCATCTACGCCTTCTACGGCTACAAGCGCTCGCGCCTCTCGGGCAACCCCCACCCCAGTGGCGAGGAACTGCCCTCGATCACCTCCACCTGATCGGCCTGCACCGCCTCAAGTCTCGGTGAAGGATCGCCCGTGCCCCGGCACGGGCGATCCTTCACAGGAGTTCATGGGCCTTCCGCCAGCCTTCTCTGCGTCACTCCACAACCCTGCCGCACCCCTGCGCTACAGTTGCGCTACATCGTGCAACGGATGCGCCAGCACGCGGGCAGGAAGGTGACCCATGGCGACCAGTACGTCCTTCAGGATCAGTGACGCGGCGAAAGCGCGACTGGCCACTTATGCCGCGCGCGAGCAGGTGAGCGCGACATCGGTGCTCGAGCGCCTCATCATCGAGAGTCTGGATGCCTTGGAGTTTCCCGGCATCGTGCACCGGGGACCCGATGGCGATCGCCGGGCCGCCCTCGCAGCCGGTCCGGACGTCTGGGAGATCGTCGCCCGACTCCGGGACTTGGAAGGGGCGGAGGAGCAGCGAATCGCGGACCTCACGGCCGAGACCGATGTGCACCCGCGCCTGATCCGGCTGGCCCTCGATTTCGCTGCGGCCCATCCCGACGCCATCACATTGCGGATCCGCCGCAACGACGCGCTGGCCACCGAGTCAGAGCGGCGAGCACGCGTCAGGGAGGCTCTGCTGGCGTGAGGCACCTGCTCCTGGACGAGATGTGGCCACCGGCGGCCGCCCGCATCCTTCGGGACGAGCAGGGACTGTCCGCAAGCCATGTCTTCGAAGAGGGCCTCGGCGCGACCGAGGATGCCGTCATTGCCGCGCACGTCCGTACCCACGGATGGTGCCTCGTCACCGAGAACGTGGCCGACTTCGCCCACGAGCCCGATGTGGTCCTCGTCTTCGTGCGAAAGCGCGACCTGCCAGCGGGTCGAGCCCAAGCCACAGCCTTGGCGCGCCTCCTCACGAACTGGGCCGCACGGCATACGGATCCGTATCTCGGCGCCCACTGGCCCAGCTGAGGCGGTGCCCTCCAACAGGCGGGCCATGTCTCAGTGAAGGATCGCCCGTGCCCCGACACGGGCGATCCTTCACTGGAGTCCGTCGGCGACCCTCAGCCGCAACTGCGAGGGGTCACAAGGCGGCGATGATCTCCTCGACCTTGGCCTTGGCGTCGCCGAAGAGCATCTGCGTGTTCTCCTTGAAGAACAGCGGATTCTGCACTCCCGCATAGCCCGTGGCCATCGACCGCTTGAAGACGATCACATCGCGCGCCTCCCACACGTGGAGCACCGGCATGCCCGCGATCGGCGAGCCCGGGTCGTCCATCGCCGCGGGGTTCACCGTGTCGTTGGCGCCGATGACGAGCACGACATCGGTCGAGGCCAGGTCGTCGTTGATCTCGTCCATCTCGAGCACGATGTCGTAGGGCACCTTGGCCTCGGCGAGCAGCACGTTCATGTGGCCCGGCAGACGACCGGCCACGGGGTGGATGCCGAAGCGGACGTTCACCCCACGGTCCCGCAGGCGACGCGTGAGGTCGGCCACGGCATACTGCGCCTGTGCGGTGGCCATGCCATAGCCGGGCGTGATGACGACCGACCCGGCCTGCCCGAGCAGCGCAGCGGCCCCCTCAGCCGAGATCTCGCGGTGCTCGCCATAGTCGACGTCACCAGAGGAAGTCCCGGCCTCGACTCCGAAGCCGCCGGCGATGACGGACACAAACGACCGGTTCATGGCGCGACACATGATGTAGGAGAGATAGGCACCCGAGGAGCCGACAAGAGCACCGGTGATGATGAGCAGGTCGTTGCCGAGGAGGAAGCCGGCAGCAGCGGCCGCCCATCCCGAATACGAGTTGAGCATCGACACGACGACT
>JAKPQA010000231.1 GCA_029547025.1 Armatimonadota bacterium | reverse complement strand
GGGAAGCCGCCGGGACTGCCGCCGCGCTGGCCGCAATGGGCGAGCGGCAGCCCAGGCAGGTGGACGTCGACGAGCTACGCGAGACGCTAATCGCGGCCGGCGCGCTGGTGTGAGATGGTCTCTTCCTCTCCGTTTCCGGGGAGGGCCGGGGAGGGGGCCCACGGCTTGCCCCCGCGGAAGGCGGCGCGCCCATGGCCTCACGGGACACGCTCTCGCAGACGCTCACGCACCTGATCGATGATGCCCTCTGGGACAGCCCATGGCACAGGCTCTCGGAGGCGGTATCCGACCTGACCGAGGCCGACCTCGATTACCGCCCCGTGGCCGGTGTGACGGGTCACTGGGGCAGCGACATGGCGCGCCCGGCGCGGCACGGCGCCCGAGCGATCTACGGTCACCTCATCGGGGCCACGCTTGAGGGCGCCGACCTCCTGCCGCCCGCGGGATCGGACCTGTCGGCCGAGATCGAGGCATTCAACTGGGAGTGCGGCGCGGCCGAGCTCGCCGCGGCGGCCGACGCGGCCCACCGGCAGGCTCGCGATCGGGCGGCGGCCCTTGCCGACGGCGCGCTGTGGGAGCCGGCGACCGACTCGGGGCCGCTCGCGAACTTCTCCAACGCGGAGATCATCGCCCAGTGCTTTGTCCTGCACCCGAGCTGGCACCTGGGGCAGCTCGCGCTGGTCCCGAAGTTCCGCCGGATGGGCCATGGCGTCGCACCGACGCCGGCGGCGCCCTCGCGCGACGAGACGCTCCCGCCTCGCGGCGACTGGCCCTTCCACATGCCGCCGACAGGCTCCCCCAAGGCGCTGCTGCTTGAGCTTCTCCGTCAGGCCCAGATGGGCTGCCCGTGGCACGCCTTCGAGCGCGTGGCCGACGGCCTGACGGTCGAGGAGGCGGAGTGGTCGCACCACCCGGATGCGGGCGACGAGCAAGCGCTGCCCGTTTGGATCTATGCGCGCCACGTAGCTGCATGCGACGTCATGTACGCAGACATGGCCCTGGGCGAGCGCCACGACGACTGGGACTGGGTGGGGCAGCAGGTGGGCGGCGCACCATTGCGAGCTACTGAGCCGCTGGTCGTGAGCCGGCGAGGGTACGAGTTCCTGCGGGAACGCGTGGAGGCGGCCAGCGACGACCAGCTCGAGGGCGTCCACGAGATGCACCACGGCCACGCCATGACCGGGTGGCAAGTCGTGGCGTGCATGATCCAGCACCGCATGTGGCACGGCGGCCAGATCGCGCTGATACGCGATGCGTACGCAGGGGTCGCATGACTGGGGGGGCGTCCCACTGCGCCAAGCATCCGGCTCTGGTGCACGGCCACCTGCCTTGAAGTTGGGTCGAGGCCCATGACTGCGTCCTCTCGCAGGGGCGAGAACGCAGAAGACCGAATCCACCGGGAGGGAGGCATGCCATGTCCACGCCTCGCCGCAGGTTCGGGCCCGCCAAGGTCGGTTGCGGTATCCTCGCTGCCCTGTGCCTCGGCTGCCTGGGGTGGGGCAGCCTGCCGACGCCGCTGATCGTGTCGATGCCCGCCCTGATGGGGCGGACCGAGGATGCCCTGCCGGCTGCGCGCGTGCGGCACGAGTACGCAGGCGGGTACTCGCTGTTCGAGTTCGACCCCGGGGCCGAGCGCGAGGTCGTCAAGCGCCGGTACGACGGGCCTGCCGGCAAGGGGATCGCCCCATACACGCTCGAGGCCGTCATGAGTCCGACCCAGGACCCCGGCGGGCGCCGCATCGTCGCGCTGAGTGCTCGCTTCGACTACAGCGACCTCAGCTTGTCGCGTCTTCCGTCCGGCAACGCCGGCTGCCTCCGGTCGATGGGCTTCACCGGGCCCTGCCAGGTGCTGTGCGCCAGCTCCGACCGCAGACACGCCGTCAACCGCTGCACGGTCGACGGCCGGCAATACGTGGTCGTCACCTACTTCGGCGACTTCGGACGCTGGATTGTGTGCCTGGGTAGCGTGGGGGACCTGAGGACCGTTCGGGCTCTCCGTGGCGAGGGGACACGCTACTGGCCGGAGCTCGATCGCGTGATCGAGCAGGGCGACCCGGTCCCGACCGACTACTGGCCGGGGCTCGATCCGCAGCGGCTGCGCGACCGGCGGAACGGGATCGGCGCGGAGCCGTACGCCGAGCGGCCCTCCCCGCGTGACGGCCAAGACCGTAGTTGGCGCGCGCACCGCAGACCGCGGGCCGCCCCCTACTCGTATGCCTCTAGTTCGGCGATGGCCATCTGTACGCCCTCCTGGTCCGGTCCGTCGGGCTTGACGGCCTCGACCCGGATGTAGCGGACCGGCGAGCCGTCGAGCGCGTGCTCCATCCGCCCCCCAGTACAGCCGGTCACGTGCGCCACGGTGTTCCACGCGAGACCGTCCTGGGAGACGTGCACCTTGTACTCAGTGGCCCAACCGCCGCCGAAGTTGATGGCGACTCTCCGGATGGCGTACGGCTGCTCGAGATCGACGTGGTACATCCAGGCCCACTCGTAGGCGCCCTGCGCACAGGTCGAGGCGTACCCGTCGACGCCGTAGCGGGCGAAGGCGAATGCCGAGGCAATCAACGAGTGCGTGCCATCGGTGCTCAGGAGCTTGGCCGTCTTGTGCGTGGCCAGGTTGCCCGGCGGGATCTGGCTCAGGTCGGGCACCGGGGCGATCTGGTCGTCGGTCAGCGGTGCGGCGAGTGTGACCTTGAGAACCGTGTCGACCGGGTCAGGGGTGACATCGCCCACTGGTATGACAAGCTGACCACCGTCCTGGCGGAACGGAATGGACAAGTCCTGGTTCATCCACCGGACTTCGGTGGCCGTGGGGCACGGGAGCGCGATCGTCCTATCCGCGGGCATCCCCGTCTTGCCGAAGGGGTTCTCGAGCACGTGGATGTAAAGCACGTCGCGCGCCAGGTTGACGGTGGTGTAGCCCCAGTCGGCATCGCGGATCGGACCGGGGCTCACGTTGGTGTAGGACTCGTAGAGTGGCGGAATGCCAGGCGGGCTGGCCCAGTCGGCCATGGCCATATGCGCTTGGGCAACCACCGACTCGGCGAGCCGGCGGTACGGCGTGGCGATGGTCGGGCTGTGGTCCATGTTGGCCACGAAGCCCTGGCCGATGATGGTGAGCTGGACGCGCAGGTACTCCTGCCAATCAGGGGCGATATCCCTGGAATACTCAAACCCAGGGTCGGCGAGCATCCGCCAAGTCTCCACGGGAACGCGCTTGGGCCACTTCAGCTCGAAGGGCCAGGTGGCCCAGATCTTGTCGCCCCACGCGCCCCAGCCCTCGACGCAGACCACATCCCAGTCGCCCTGGTAGAGCGTCTGCACGCCGTTGAGGACGATGACCGTCTCGGGACTCTGCGCCCGGATCATGCTGTAGAGGGCATCCAGTGAGACGTAACCGTCGGGGTCGGGGCTCGCCCAGTCAAACCACAGGGCCGCGGGCTTGTAGCGGACCACGGCCTCCTCGACCATGCGGATCGCTCCGTTGTCGCCGCCGTGGT
>JAKPQA010000287.1 GCA_029547025.1 Armatimonadota bacterium | reverse complement strand
CGGTCAGCCCGTGGAGACGCAGGAGGGCGTTCTGCTGGGCGCCGAGGGTGGCCGGCCGGGCGTGGTCCGCATCGGCGACGAAATCGTACTCGACCCGCAGGGCACGGTCATACTGCCGAAGCTGCCCGAGGGCCTGATCGTCCGGCCCACCCTGGTCTGGGATCTGGCCACGGCCAAGGCCGGGAAGCATCAGGTCGAGCTCTCCTACATGACGACCGGCCTGACCTGGGCTGCGGACTACGTCGCCGTGGTGAACGAGGACGACACCAAGGCGGACCTCAACGGCTGGGTCACGCTGACGAACATGAGTGGCGCGCGGTATCCCGATGCCACCCTCAAGCTCATCGCCGGCGACGTGCGCCGCGTCGCGCCGATGCCTCCCCCGGCCCCAGAGGCGCCCATGGCCATGCCGATGGAGGCCGGCATGGGCGGCGGCGGGTTCCAGGAGAAGGCCTTCTTCGAGTACCACATGTATACGCTGCAGCGCCCTGCCACGATCGCCGAGAACGAGACCAAGCAAGTCACACTGCTCTCGGCGCCCGGCGCGACGATCAAGAAGGTGTACGTGCTGGACCCGGCGGTGGCGCCCGTTGCTCCGTCCCTCGGTGGCCCGGGCGACAAGCGCAAGGTTCAGGTCAAGATCGAGGTCGCCAACAAGGAGGAGTCCGGCCTCGGCATGCCCCTGCCCAAGGGCAAGGTCCGCGTCTACAAGGCCGACACCGATGGCTCACTGCAGTTCGTCGGCGAGGACCTCATCGACCACACGCCCAAGGACGAGACCGTTCGCCTGCACATCGGTGACGCGTTCGACCTTGTCGGCGAGCGCAAGGTGATGGATCACCGCCAGCTCGGTGATCGAGCTCAGCAGGAGAAGATCCAGTTCTCGCTGCGCAACCACAAGGAGAAGGACACGGTCGAGATCACCGCCGTGGAGCACCTATGGGGCGAATGGACCATCGAGAACGAGACCACGCCGTTCGTCAAAAAGGATGCCCAGACAGCGGAGTTCACGGTGACGGTCGAGCCCGGCCAGGAGAAGACCATCGAGTTCACCGTGACCACGCGGTGGTAGGGCCGAACCTACAGGGCGTGCGACGCGTCTAAAGTGCGTCATGCTGCCCGATGCCGTGGAGACCGAGTTCACGTCACAGGCCGAGGGGGCCGGGGAGACCCGGCCCTTCCGCGTTCGCCTGCGCCGCCCGGCTATGGCGACGCAGTTCGAGCTCATCCTCGATGGCGACCGCGATCCGAAGACACTTGGAAGCATGGCCGAAGAAGCCTACGCGCTGGTCCAGCAGCTCGAGCAGCAGCTCAGCGCCTACCTCCCTGCCAGTGAGCTGTGTTGGATCAACGAGAGCGCCCACGCTGGTCCGGTGCCGGTGGAGCCCGGTCTCTTTCGGCTGCTCCTGCAGGCCCGAAACATCTGGGAGGAGACATCGGGGGCGTTCGACATCACGGTCGGCCCACTGGTGAAGAGCTGGGGTTTCTTCCGCCGGCAGGGACGGATGCCCGCCGAGGGCGACCTCGCACGCGCGATGGAGTCCACCGGGATGGACCACGTGGCGCTGGACGAACAGAAGCGGACCGTCCGGTTCTTGTGCCCAGGCGTTGAGCTGAACCTTGGGGCCATTGGCAAAGGCTTCGCCATCGACGAGGTCATGGCTCGCCTACGGAGTTGGGGGGTCACGTGTGCCCTGGCACAACTGGGCGGCAGCACGGTGGCGGTCATGGGCGAGCCGCCCGTGTCCCAGGGGTGGCTGCTGGGCGTCCGGCCTGGAGGCCAGAGGAGCCCGCGAGTGGGTGCGGTGCGGCTTCACAACCAAGCCATCTCGACCTCCGGAGACTTCGAGCAGTACTTCGAGGTCGACGGGCGGCGCTTCGGACACATCATCGATCCGCGGACCGGTCGTCCGGCCGAGGGGCGCCTGAGCGCCTGCAGTATCTCAGCCTCGGCCACCCGGTCGGATGCGCTATCGACGGCTTTCGTGGTGATGGGCTCGGAGAGGGCCGAGGCCTTCTGCCGGTCCCGCGGCGAGGCGGCCGTGCTCATGGAGCCCGGTGCCGACGGTGCTTTGGCGGCTCGCGCGATTGCGTGTACACTGTTGCCCGCATCGGACGATACCGCGGACCGATCGGGCCAGAACGCCCCCGGATAGGGGGCCAGGGCATGCCGCTCGCGGACGACTGGAGCGGACGCCCGCATGACGGGGGAGGATGGACACAATGGACAAACTGGACGGCCTCAGCCGGAGAGGGTTCCTCAAGTCGGTGGCGACCGCGGCGGTGGCGGCGCATGTGGGCATGACCGCGGTGCGCGCCCAGGACGAGGCCCCGGCCGCTCCGGAGGCGCCGCCTTTCCGCTTCGGCCTCATTGGTTGCGGTGGCCAGGGCCGCGTGGCGCTTATGGGCTCCGCCAAGCGCATACCCGGCGTGCAGTTCGTCGGCGTGTGCGACATCCGTCAGGAGAACCTGGATCGCGCCAAGGAACAGGCCGGCGAGGGCGCCCAGACGTTCACCGACTACCGAGAGATGATCAACAACCTCGAGATGGACGCGGTCATCGTTGCGACACCGCTCACGCTCCATCGCGACATCACCGTCGCCGCGCTCGAGAAAGGCCTGCCCGTTTTCTGTGAGAAGTGCATGGCCTACACCGTCGATCAGTGTAAGGACATGCTTCGGGCCCAGCAGGCGGCAGGCAAGACACTCCAGATCGGCCACCATCTGCGCTATCACCCGCTGTATCACCATGCCAAGAAGGCCTTCATAGGCACCGGGCTTCTGGGCGACATCACGGCGGTCTACGGCCAGTGGAATCGGAATGCCGACTGGCGCCGGCAGGTCTCTGAGGCCGACGCGGCCGGGGACTACACGGCCTGGGGCTTCGATACGCCCGAGCGCCTGGTGAACTGGCGGCTGTACAAGGACCTCTCGGGCGGTCTCACCACCGAGCTGGCAGGCCACCAGATTGACGTGGTCAACTGGATGCTTGATGCGACGCCGTCGGCTGTCACCGGAGTGGGGGGCATCGACCACTGGAAAGACGGGCGCACCGTGCCCGACAACATCCACCTCACATTCGAGTACCCCAATGGCGTCAAGTTCGACTATCAGGCGCTGACGACGAACGCATTCAGCATGTTCGGCTCCGAGTGTTTCGAGATGATCAAGGGCACCAAGGGCACCCTGGTCCTCACCCATCTTTGGGGCGGCCCGCTGAAGTCCAAGGGTTGGTTCTTCCTGGAGAAGGGCGTGCAGGAGGAGCTATGGATGGATGCGGCCCACAAGGAGAAAGTGGGCGAGAACCAGGCGATCATCCTCGACTGCACGGTCACGGAGGGCACCCGGATTGCCGGTCAGCCCTATGACAAGCTCATGGACAACCAGGGTAACCTGAAGAAGCCGACGTACCAGCTCGAGTTCGAGGAGTTCATCCAGTCCGTACGGGAGAACAAGATTCCCACCTGTGACGGCAATGTGGGTATTCGCAGCGCCGCCGCGGCCCTTCTCGCCAATCAGGCCATGGAGGAGCAGCGCCGGATCGAGTTCAGCCCCGACCTGTACGAGCTCTAGCGAGGTGGCGAAGAGGTCCGGCCAGCCCGCCGCGGCGCAGTCGCCGTGGCTGACCCAGCTGGCCGGACCTTCGTTTTGCCTGTGCTCTCCCGTGCGCCATCGTCGCTCCGCCGTCGAGTAGTGCGTCTGCGCGAGTCGGCGCGGAGCTCCGGGGTGGCTGCTCGGCTCCCCAGGCGGCCTTGGCGGGGCAGGTGTACCCACTCGGTCGCTGGAAGCGTCGCGTATCCTGGGGGGCGCGGCCCCGTAGCTCGGGGGGAGACCGATGGGCTGGTCGTGGCGCATCGCGACGGTGGCCGGGATTCCGGTACGGATCCACGCCACGTTCCTCATCTTGCTCGTCTTCATCGGCGGCGCGAATCTGCTGCGCGAGGGACCCCTTGGGGCTGTCGGCGGGGTGGTCTTCCTCCTGGCGCTCTTTGGGTGTGTGCTGCTGCATGAGCTGGGACACAGCCTCGCCGCCATGGGCTATGGCATCCGCGTCAGAGACATCACGCTGCTGCCAATCGGAGGCGTGGCGCAGTTGGACCGCTTGCCCGATGACCCGAAACAGGAAGTCATCGTCTCGCTGGCGGGTCCCCTCGTCAATGTGGTCATCGCCGTCTCGTTGGGCGTCGGACTCTACCTGAGGCACCTGAGTCCCTGGAGCGAAGTGGGGGTATGGACGCCCAGCCTGCTGCGGAACCTGCTGGCGGCGAACGTGCTGATGGCTGTGTTCAACCTCTTGCCCGCCTTCCCGATGGATGGGGGGCGGGTGCTGCGGGCCATGCTGGCTCAGCGCATGCCCTATGCCCGCGCGACTCGTCTGGCCGCCACTATCGGCCAGGGCCTCGCGGTCCTGCTGGGGCTGTTTGGCCTCTTCGGCAACGTCCTGCTGCTGTACGTGGCGCTCTTCGTCTACATGGGGGCGCAGAGCGAGGCCGCCGCAGTTCAGTTGCGGGAGGACCTGAAGGGGCTCACGGTGGGTGATGTCGCCATACCCCTGACCGAGAGCATTACCCCCGGGGAGTCTCTCGGCGCCGTTCTCGAGCGTTTCCGCACCGGCTTCTGGGGCGAGCTCCCGGTGGTCGAGGAGGGCGACCTGCGCGGCGTCCTCACCCATCCTCTACTGCTGGCGGCGGCCCTCGAGTACCCGGCCGACACGCCGGTCGCCAGGCTTCTGGGACCCGTCTGCCCGGCCGTCAGCGCTCAGGACCCACTCGAGAGCCTCGTGATGCAGTTCCGATCCGGCCAGTGCTGGGCGCTGGCGGTCATGCGTGACGGCCGGCTCGCCGGCATCGTCACTGCCGAGGGAGTGGGGCGGTTCCTGATGGCCCGATCGTCACTCCGGTCCGAAGACCGCTGACGGCCTGCCGGCCCGGCGTCCTCCGCTGGTTACTGGCTCACCGTGATGCCCGACAGCAGCGCCTCGATGACGTAGGGCGAGGGCTTCTCGCCGCCCGAGACGCCGCGGAGGAGGAGGCCTTCGGGCTCCAGGCGGACATCACTGCCGTCGAAGGGTTTCACCTCGAACTGGAGCGTGTCGACGCGGATCGGCCCCGCGAGCGGGATCGGGCCGCTGGTCCACAGCAGGGCATCGCCGGGTCCCCAGAGAGCCATCCGGGCCGTTGAGGCGCCGTCGTGGCCGACGAACAGCCGGTAGGCCACGCCGGGCTCCAGCCCGAGCGGGCACGTGTCGGCCACGGGTGTCTTGGCGTCGGACCAGACCGCGAACTCGGCGCGCGGGTTCGTGCCTGGCAGGTCGCGGTCATGGTCGCCTCGCGAGATCGAGAACCCAAGACGGCCCCCGCCGGCGCCCTGCAGCCAACAGCCGGCGATCCCGTAGTAGCCGGTGCGTCTCAGCATCATCGACACCGACAGGCCGATGGGCTGCCCTGACAGCGCGCGGCCGAGCGCCACGGTGGCCCCGGAGATCTGGCCGTTCACATCGGCCTCGTCACTGGTGGCTCGGGTCAGAGAGAGCGCATCAGGCGCGATGGCCATCTTCGGGGCTGCCCCAAGCACTGCGGCCTCGAAGGCCCGCTGCTCCGCGGTGGCGGCCGCGTCGGGACTCGGGCGCGAGGTCGGCGGGGCCCACTCGACGACCGTGTAGTCCGCGCCCGGGACGCAGCGCGCGCCGTCGCCTACGGCCACTCGCTGGCCAGAGAACAGCGTGCCCATCTCCTTCTCGGTCCCATCGGGCAAGGTCACGCGCACGCGGGTCGCGGTGAGCTGCCCGATATTGCGCAGCCAGCCGTCGCGCACGAGCAGCGCCGGACGGAGGAAGTAGTCGTAGATCGCCCGATCGGCCGCCTCGGCCAGGCCGGGGTAGAAGCCGGGGAAGAACCCGACGCCCGGCGCATCGGGCACGGCCCAGCGCACGAAGGCCACCTGCTCCCGCAGCTCGCGCTCGGTGGTGATCCACAGCGCGTTGCCGGGCCCGGCGGCTAGGATCGGGATCGCCCGATCGCCGAGCCCGGCATCGGCGAAGCGCCGCAGTGCGTTCTCCATACCTTCATAGCCACGGAAGTCGCGCCGGTAGAGCTCGACCTGCAGCAGATCCGCCTGGCCGAACGCCTCTCGGACCTTGTCCCGCTCGACGGTAAGGCAGTAGGGCGCCTGGAAGATGCCCGGCGCACGCCGCCGTGCCATCAGGAGCCCCTCACTGGCGGCCTCGTCGCGGTGCGGCGGAGCCCCCGCTCCCCAGAACTCGTCGATGGTAATGCCCGCGCGGCCTGGTAGCACGTTGGTGTAGTCGTCGGCCCACTCCTCGGGCTTCGTGTGGCCCTCGATGGCTCCGGGCTTCCACTGGAGCGGCAGCACGCCTCGATCGAGCCACTGCTGTGCCCGGGCGTCCTCCGGTGTGTTCTCCATCACCGCGGTGACGTACCGCTGCGTCGGCGGACACTCCCAGTAGCTGAAGAAGAGAGGCCGTTGCACGGCGAACACCGAGACCGGCGCCAGCGCCTGTCCGGCGATGCTGGCAATCACCTCGTAGGGCCCCGGCGCGGTGGGCGCCCACCGTGCGGATAGGGCGCCGTCATTGGCGACCGGTGTCTGAGCGCCCGAACCATCGCGGACCACGAACTCGGCTACAGTGCCCTCAGCGAGGGGCTCGGTGCCCGGCCGAACCTGAAGGGTGATCGGCTGTCCGACGACCGGGAGCGCGCGCTCGATGCGGAGGGTCTGGGCCGCGCCCGGGAGCGCCATCAGCAGAGCGGCGATGCCGGCTGTCAGGGCGCTAGCCCGATGTGGTCTGTTCATCAGAACTGCCTTTCGTAGTCGCTGGAGCCCGGTGGGACCGGGCGCCAGTATGTGCCGCTCTGACGCCGCAGTCTCAGCCTATCCCGCCCCAAAGCCCGCATGGCGAGCCCCATAGGAGTGATAATCCCGAAGTAGGCGATGCCCAGGAGAAGGCGCGTCATCACGTGGCCCATGGCGAATGCCAGGCCCATCCAGGCCCAGTAGACGGGCAGGGCCATCTGAGTGCCGGTGAGACCGAGGATGGCTGCGAGCCCGCCCGCACCGACGAGTCCCATCGCGGCGGCTCCGTGCCCCCGCCAGTAGAGGAGTCCGCCCACGGCCAGGGATCCGGCCAGAGCCGCCAAGCCGAACTGCCGGAGCTGGCGCGGTCCGGGTCTCCAGTCGACGCGAACCAGTCCCATGCGGCCCAGCTCCTCCTAGAACAGCGTGTAGATGAACGGCGCGGCCCCTGTGCTGCCCAGCACGCCCACGACAATCAGCAGCACCAGAACCAGGAGGATCGGCACCATCCAGTAGGCGCGATTGCGCCGCAGGTACAGCCAGAACTCGCGTGCCATACTAGGCCGTTTCGCCACGCGCATCCCTCTCAGTCCAGGGCGAACTGCTCGCGGTACTCGCGAGCGCCCGGCAGTTCCGTCTGGTCGCTTTTCAGGAGTAGGCAATCCTCCACGACCAGGGCATCCATATCGGTGAACATGAAGCACCGGTAGGCTTCCTCGGGTGTGCACACGATGGGTTCCCCACGTATGTTGAACGACGTGTTCACGAGCACCGGACACTCGGTGCGCTCCTCGAATGCCTCCAGCAGTCTTCGGAGCCGGGGCGAGCCGCCGGATCCGACCGTTTGGACTCGAGCGGAGTAGTCGACATGGGTCACGGCAGGGATATCCGACCGGGCCACATTGAGCAACTCAATGCCAAACCGGTCCGGCTCCCCCGTCTTCGGCACAACCCGACGCTCTTCTCGAACCGGCGCCACGAGCAGCATGTACGGGCTCGCCACCTCGAGATCGAAATAGTCGCCGGCCCGTTCTTCGATGCAGCTGGGCGCGAAAGGCCGGAAGGACTCGCGGAACTTGATCTTGAGGTTCATCGTCGACTGCGTCGCGGGGTTACGGGGGTCCCCCAGAATGCTCCGGTGCCCCAGAGCCCGGGGCCCGAACTCCATCCGTCCGGCCACGTGCCCGACGACCTTGCCATGGTCCAGAAGCTCCGCGACCGCGCGGCACAGGGCCCGTTCGTCGTCGAACTGGGTGTACCGCGCGCCCAGCTGGTCCAGCAGAGCCGGCACGCCCGCAGGATCCGCCGCCGGGCCCAGGTAGGATCCGCTCTGGGCATCGGGCTCCTCTGGCTCGCGCGGGTTATCCAGAATGCGGTACCAACCCAACAGCGCCGCGCCCAGTGCCCCTCCAGCATCGCCGGCCGCGGGCTGGATCCAGAGACGCTGGAAGGGCCCCTCGCGTAGGATACGTCCATTGGCAACGCAGTTGAGTGCGACGCCACCCGCCAGGCACAGGTTCGGTAGACCTGTCTGGCCATGCACATGGCGTGCCAGCCGGAGCAGGACCTCCTCGGTCACGTGCTGGATGCTGGCCGCCACGTCCATGTGCCGCTGTGTGAGGGGTGACTCGGGCGGTCGGGGCGCGCCGTCGAACAGCCGATGGAAGCGTTCGTTCGTCATCGTCAGCCCAGCGCAGTAGTTGAAGTAGTGCTGGTCGAGCCAGAAGGAACCGTCATCCCTCAAGTCGAGCAGATGGGCCATGATGGTCTCCGCATAGCGCGGCTTGCCGTAGGGGGCCAGACCCATCACCTTGTATTCGCCCGAGTTCACCCGGAACCCGAGGTAGTACGTGAACGCGCTGTAGAGCAGACCGAGTGAGTGTGGGAACTCGATCTGTGCGCACAAGTCGATCCGGCTCCCGCTGCCGCGACCCCAGGCCGTGGTCGCCCACTCGCCCACCCCGTCGATGGTCAGGATGGCGGCCTCGTCGAAGGGCGAGGGGTAGAACGCACTCGCCGCGTGACTCTCGTGGTGGCTGGCGAAGTAGATGGGGCCCGCATAGCTTCCACCGAGGCCATGGTCGATTTCGCGGGGAATGAACAGCTTCTCCGAGAGCCACACGTTCATCGCCTGCACGAACGAGCGCAGCCCTCTTGGCGCGAAGGCCAGGTAGGTCTCGAGGAGGCGTTCGAACTTCAGGAGTGGCTTATCGTAGAACACGACCGCGTCGAGATCCGATGCAGTGATGCCACCTGCCTCGAGGCAGTAGCGCACGCTGTGCGCGGGGAATCGGTGGTCATGCTTGACCCGGCTGAACCGTTCCTCCTGGACCGCGGCAACGATACGGCCATCCTGGACCAGGGCAGCGGCACTGTCGTGGTAGTAGGCTGAAATGCCGAGGACCGATGCCATCTGCTCCGCGCCGCTCCACATGCGAGTCGGCCGCGCCTCCGATCCGTCCGATGTAGCCCCGGGGCGATTATAGCGCGTCGGCGCTGGCCGCCTCCGCCGAGCTGGAGCCGTGGCCGCGAGGAGCCGCTGCTTGCGTCCAACGTCCATTCCATCGCATAATGGCATTGGTTCGATGACGGAGGGTGGGCCGGTGGACTACAGACGTGCGGCCAAGCTCTTCGACGCGCTCGGGAGCGATGTTCGCCTGAGGATCGTGGACCTGGTCTCGGCTCACAAGGAGATGTGTACGTGTGAGCTCGTTGACATGCTCCGCATGAGCCAGGCCAACATCAGCCGCCACGTGAAGGTGCTCCGCGACGCGGGCGTCCTCCTCGACCGCAAGGTCGGCACGATGGTGGTCCTGCGGGTCGATGAGATCGCCATCGGCGCGGGTTTCCGCGAGTTGGCTGAGCTCGTCCGAGGCAACCACGCGAGATCCGCGCTGGAGGACGTCCAGGCTCGGTTGCGCAGGCGGTGCGAGAGTGCCGATGGGTGTGACGCCGCGATTTCGAGTCGAGGCTGAGCAACCATGCGGTGCTATGACTGCGCCGTCGAGGGCAGGGGCTCTGACGCGGTGGGTGTGTGCCACGGTTGCGGGCGTGCTGTCTGCCAGGAGCACGCAGTGCTGCAGCACCTGCCCCAGCACTACCGAGTTAGCGACGGGATGATCGGCTCCAAGGTCCGGTGCAAGCTCGACCAAGCCCGCCTGGTGTGCCATGAGTGCGAGAAGTCGCTCGACTGCTGCGACCAGTCGGCGCGGACCGCGTAGACGGTCTCGTCCATGCCCAAGGGGGGCGGCCAGATGCCAGAGGATTCACAGACGATTAAGGACGCGGTTCGCGCGGCCTATGCGGGAGTCGCCCGAGGCTCTGGGTGCTGCTGCGGCGGTGCTCCGGCAGTGGACCTGACGGAATTTGGGCAGGCCCTCGGTTACCCGGCGAGCGATCTGGAGGGCGTGCCCGATGGCGCCAATCTGGGTCTCGGGTGCGGTGCGCCGCTGGAGTACGCCGAGCTTCAGCCGGGAGAGACGGTACTCGACCTCGGTAGCGGGGCCGGCTTTGATTGCTTCGTGGCTCGGCGTACTGTTGGTGATTCCGGCCGCGTCATCGGCGTGGACATGACTCCGGAGATGATCGCCAGGGCCCGAGCCAACGCGCGGCAGGCGGGCTACGATAACGTCGAGTTCCGGCTGGGCGAGATCGAGGCTCTCCCGGTAGCCGACGCATCAGTCGACCTGGTCATCTCCAACTGCGTGCTGAACCTGGTGCCGGACAAGAAGGCCGCGTTCCGCGAAATCGCGCGGGTTCTCAAGCCGGGCGGGCGAATGGTGGTGTCCGACATCGTCCGTGTCGGCGAGCTCCCTGCGAGGCTCCGCGATTCCATGGCGGCGTACGCCGCGTGCGCCTCGGGCGCTTTGCCCCGAGACGAGTATCTGGCGGGTCTCGTCCAAGCGGGGCTCAAAGGCATCGAGGTGCTCCGCCAGGTGGAGGCTCGCCCCATGTTCGTGACCGGCGCCTGCTGTGGCGAGCTGGCGGGCCTGGAGGAGGGCATCCTGGCCTCTGCCACCATCCGCGCCTGGAAGCCGGGTAACCCGTAGCATGATCGCGCCCTAGAGAGAGGCGTTCCGGCGGCCGTCCAGTGCCTGGCGAACGGCGTCGGCCAAGGCGTGCATCGTGTAAGGCTTCATCAGCAGTCCATCGATTGACGCGGCACCGCGCGAGCCGGAAGCCATCTCGTGACCCAGGCCGGTCACCAGCAGTACAGCCATGCCGGGCCGCACATCTTTCACTCGCGCGGCCAGTTCGGTTCCTGTCAGCAGCGGCATGGTCTGATCCGTGACCACGATGTCGAAGCGGTCGGGTTTGGCAAGGAACGCCTCGAGTGCGGCACGGCTTTCGCTGTAGGCGGTCACCGAGTACCCCAGGGAACTGAGCATTTGCTTGGCCAACTGGGCCAATAGGGGTTCATCGTCCACCAGAAGGACGCGTTCAGTGCCGCACGCCGGGGGCGGTGTGACGCTCGGCGCTTCCTCGTGCGGCCCCTCGACGCACGGGAGGTACACATCGAATGTGCTGCCGCGCCCGGGTTCGCTCGCGACCGCGATGGTCCCCCCGTGAGCGGTCACAATGCCATGAGTGACGGACAACCCCAGACCGGTCCCCTCACCTTGTCGCTTTGTCGTGAAGAACGGCTCGAAGATCCGCTGCCGTACCGCTTCGTCCATGCCGCATCCGGTGTCACTCACGCTCAGCACGGCGTACAGGCCCTCGGCAATCCCGCCAAGCCGTGCTGCCTCCTGCGGGCCGATCTGCTGAGACCGGAGCGACACGGACAGCACTCCTCCCTCCTCGCGCATGGCGTGTTGCGCGTTGGTACACAGATTCATGATCACTTGGTGCACCTGGGTGGGATCCGCCACCACGGGCGGGCAGCTTGTACCGATGCTCTGCCGGAACTGGATCGTGGCCGGGAGTGTCGATCGGAGGAACCGGAGGGCCTCCTTGACCACCGGTTCGAGGGAGAGGGGCTGTCGCTCGCTGGGGGCGCGCCGCGCGAACGTCAGGATCTGCTGCACGAGGTCTTTCGCGCGGTCTGCCGCCCGCAGGACCTGGTCCAGAGCCTCGTGCGACTGCCCGCGCCGGGCCGCGTCCATGGCCGCCAGCTCAGTGAAGCCCGTGATCACGGCCAGCACGTTGTTGAAGTCGTGTGCGACACCGCCGGCGAGTACGCCGAGGCTTTCCAGCTTCTGGGCCTGCTGGAGCTGCCGCTCAATCTCGAGCCGCTCCTCCTCCGCCCGGCGGCGGGCGGTGGCATCCCGCAGAACCTCGAGGATGCAGTCCCGGCCGCCGAACCGGACCCGGGTGCGCCGCAGGTCCACGGGGATCCGGCTCCCATCGGCTCGGACGTGAACCACCTCGCTGACCGGGCTCTCTGAGGAAACGGCGCCGGTGGCCTGAGCCACCGCCTCACGGTGTTCCGGGTCCACCAGGTCCTGAGGATCGAGGGTCAGTAGCTCCTCATGGTTGTACCCGTGCAGCTCACAGTAGGCGGGATTGGCCAGGAGTACTTGCCGCCCATCGGGGTCCAGAATCGCCAGGGCGTCCGTCATGGCGCCGATGATCTGCCGGTAGCGCTCCTCACTCTCGCGAAGTGCTTCCTCCGCCTCCAGGCGGGCCGTGATATCCTGGGCGAGGGAGGCCACCCCAATGACGGCTCCGGACTCGTCCACCAGGGGGGTGTCGTACCACTCGCACCAGATCACAGTGCCGTCCTTGCGCCGATTGGCGTTCGTCGAGCGATGAATGCCCCGTGTGGCCAGGAGCGTCCTCCAGGCGTCCCGTGCCGATGAACGGGCTTCTGGCGGAACGATGAACGCAGCGTGCCTTCCCAGCGCCTCATCCCGGGTATACCCGAACATGGACTCGGCGGCCGGGTTCCATTCCACCACGCGACCGCCGGGGTCACACTCCACCACGGCCAGGGGCGTCTGCTCCATGTGAAGGGCCATTCGGCGGTGAGCCGCTCGCAGTGCTTCCTCGGCCTGGTAATGTGCGGTGATGTCCCGGTTGCTGCTCCGGCTGCCCAGAAACTGACCATCTGCCGCGTGAACCGGCTGGCACACGTGGCTGATCCATCTGATCTCGTCGTCAGGCGTCACAATCCGGAACCGGAGCTCGCACGCGCCGGTCCTCCCAGTGGTGCTCTCGGCAATGTGGCGCTCCACAAGCAGGCGGTCATCGGGATGCACGACGCGACCCAGCAGACCAGGGTCCTCGACGAACGCCGAGGGCGGGTACCCCGTGATGCGTTCGCACGACTGCGAGATGTACCGCACGTCAGCATCAGGGCCGAGCCACATCTCCCAGTCATAGGAGAAGTCGGCCACGATGCGGTGGTGTTCGGCGTACTCCCGAAGCTCGCGAGTCCGCTCCCGTACGTCATGCTCCAGCCGGACCTGCCGGTCGCGCACCGAGGCCGCGAAAGCCGTGATCACGACCGTCAGCACGCTGCCACCCAGAAGGGCCAGAATGCCGGCCCAGCCTCGGTGTGCGCTGATGAACGCCGGGCTGGGCGCCAGGAGCACGGCCCACGCCCTGCCGGCCGGCAACAGCGGGTACGCGGCGACGGGGTACGCAGTCAGGGGGTCGACCGGCCCAGCCGCCGCGCCATCGGGAGCTCTCTGGGGGGGCCACCATGCCAGAACGGCGGGACGGCCCTCGCCGCTGAGGTCCACAAGGCGGAGGGTGGTCTGTGAACTCGCCAGGCGGTCGCGCTGCAAGACACGAGTGATCTCGGGCTGTAGGTTCATGAAACAGGCCGCAACCCCGCCAGGCCGCCCTGTTGGACCCGCGGCGACGGAACGCGCCAGCATGATCGCCGCCCCCTCGCTCTCCGTCGCCGGCCGCACCGCAGCGGATGGCTCGCCGGTCGCCGCCGCGTGCAGGACCGCGCTGCTCCAGACCGGGTCACGCAGGACGTCATACCCCAGCGGAGGAGCACCAGAAAGCGTGGGCGCCACGTGCGCGATAGGGGCATACTGGGCCCGCTGGCCGGCCGGTACCAGACGGCCATCTGGCACCGCGTCGCACACGCGGAAGGCGGCGCGCCCGGTCTCGCGCAGGAGAGCCTCCAGCCTGGCACGGCCGCTGTCCTGCACGAGCGGGATCCAGGCCCAGGCCTCGCCCGGACTGGACCGCCTGAGGGGGCGGACGAAGACCTCAAACTCCTGGGCTGTGACGACCTCGCTCCCCTCGATGAAACGGGTCAGGCTGTCCAGTTCGTCGAGAGTCTCACGCAGGGACTGCCGAAGAGCTCGGACCTGGACGTCACACAGGTGGGCCAGAGACGCGCGTGTCCGCAGAGCCTCGGTGTACGTGGCGCCCTGCCACAGCGCCGCAGTCAGAAGCCCCCCCAGCCCGGCCACCATCACGGTCTCGGTCTGGCGCAGCCGCCGTTGCCAAGAGGGCGACAGCAGGTCGCGCCAGAGCAGCACGGCCCAGCCGCCGAGCAGGATCGCGGCGACCCCTATCGCGGGAACCATCGCGGCGAGCCTTCGCGCCGCAACCCGAGCACTCCACGCGTCGGTCTCGATGTCGACGCCGACGACGGCCAAGACATCGCCGGTTCGGGGATCTAGCACGGGTGCGAGGCCTGAGACGAACGAGCCGTACTCGTCGGTCACCGGACCCGCCACCGTGGGAGTGCCTGACTCGAACACGCGTGGCAAGTCGTCGGTCGGTGGTGAGTAGGGGGTGCCAGGTGGCGAGGCCCACGGATCGTCCTCGTCCATGCTCTCGGGGCCAAAGCACATATGCCCCGACCGCACGGCTAGGGTGTACACGCTGCGCAAGCGAGCATACTGAGCGAAGGCTCTGAGCTGCCAGCGGATCTGCCGGAATGTGACGCTCTGTGAATCGGCCGCCGTGAAGGCCAATCGGGAGACGGCCTCGGGGTCCAGCGCATCGGCGATCCCAACGACCTGGGCCATCAGTGTCGCGCGCATCTGCCGATCGAGAGCCTCGCCGTGCCAGTTCACCGCCACCCTCCCGGCGACGGCCACGGCGACGATGGTCACCGGGAGGGGCCACCAGAGAGACCAACGCACCCCCGCGGGACGGTGCCACGGGCGCGCCACGGTCCAGAGGCACGCGGCGCAGATGAGGACGCACGCCCCCCGCGACACGTGGATGGCGGGCCCCACCGAGCCCTGCAGCGCCTCATAGTTCAGCCATGAGGCCGGCCAGAGAGCGCTGCGCGGAGCGAACGCCGCCGAGTTCAGGCCGAACAGCAGCATGGCCACCGCAGCCAGGGACAGGGCCGGACAACAACGTGCATCGCGGGCCCACGCGGCGCGCCAGAGTGTCGACGCAGCCAACAGCCCGCCCGCGAGCCCAAAGGTGTACCGGCTTGCCGCGTTGAGACCCGCTGTCCCTGCGGCCAGCCCGCATGACGCCAGCGTGCCCAGCACGATGGTGGCCCAAGGAGGAGGAGCCCAGCCGCCCTGGCCGCGGGCGCCTCGACGGCCAAACTCGTAGAGGATGCCAAAGGAAGCCGCCACAAGGCACCAACGCGCATGCTCGGCCCACGACACCACGGCAACACCACGAGGGAACTCGCCAAACCACTGACTGGTGCCATGGACGGCACCAAAGAGGGCGAGCCATCCCCACGGCACTTGGGGCACGGTCCTCTGCCGTGACAGCCAGAGCGCCGCCGCGGCCAGCAACAGGGGTGGCAGCCCGTAGCCCAACAGGGCGAGTCTGAGTCCGCCGCCAAACCAGTCAGTGGCCATGCGCGACTCCCTGAACCCGGCATGCCGGGGTACCCGGGGCCGGAGACGACGCGGCGACATCGCGGGGATCCCAGGGCGGCACATGCATCACCCTGCCCCACAACGCCCCTACGGCATCATCTGCTGCGTCCGCTGGATGATCATGTCCTGCCATTCTTTGTTCAATGTGGCGAACCGCGCCGACCAGCCCGAGACGCGAACCGACAGGTTTCGGTACCGCTCCGGGTGACGCTGGGCATCACGGAGCATGGCGGAGTCCACCACGTCGATCTGGACGAACCAGCCCCCAAGCTGTACGAACGTGCGCATGAGTGCCACCAGCGTCTCGATTCCCGCCTCGCCGCCCACGCAGTCGGGCAGCACCTTGAGCTCGAACGCCGTACCGTTGGGCAGCCGCGTGAAGTCCATCTTGCACACCGAGCGGATGACGGCGGTAGGTCCCTCCCGATCGGCTCCGGGCGAGGGGGAGAAGTTCGTTGCGAGCACCGCGCCACGCCGATGCCCATCGGGCGAAGCCGCCCGGCCGCCCGGCTGGCTCCACGCGATCTCGCGCCCGAACGTGCTGATGCCCGCCGGCCGTAGCACTCCGTTACGCTCGCGAACGCGACCCGCTATCCGCGTGTAGTCATCGAACACGCGTACCATCATGGCGTCGGCCTCATCGCCATCATTGCCATAGGCGGTGAACTCGTTCAGCACCCGCTGTCGCAACGCCTCGTGGCCCTCCCAGTCATCACGGAGGATCGCCACGAGCTCATCCAGCGTGACCAGTCCCTCGTCGTACACCAGCCGCTTCACGGCCAGGAGGCTGTCGCACACATTCGCCAGTCCGCCCGCGTGAGGTGCCAGAACCGTGTAGCGCGCCCCCCGGTCGTGATAGCCCCGCCCGCGCTCGATGCAGTCCTCCACCAGAAGCGACAGCAGTGCCGATGGATGCCCGTTCGCCGCGAAGCCGTCCGCGGCCTCGTGGTGAGCCTCGAGCGCCGCCTCGAGCCGCAATACGAACGCGGCGTAGAGGGCCTCGAATGACGGATAGTCGAGCACTCCATCGCCATCCAACCCCAGGGCTCCCTGGAGGAGCGCCAGGGCATCGAATGGGTTGTAGCTGAACGCCGTGCGGCCGGGTATGAGCACCTCCCAGCAGCCGTCATTGGCGAACGTGCGGGCCTCAGCCAGTCCATAGCCGAACCGCGTCAGCGCCTCGATGACCACATCCTCGTTATAGACGGCCACGATGCCGCCGCCGTGCCGCATGACCTCGGCCACTCGCCTCAGCAGGCGCTCAGGGCTCCGGGCATTTAGTCGTACCGCAATCGGAAAGTCACTGATGTGTAGCTCCTCCACGATATCGAGGACCAGGTACGTGACGGCGTTGGTCACCTCATGGCCCTCCGCGTCCACGCCTGCGAGGACCACGTTCTGATAGTATTGCGCATCGCCGGAGCCGCCGAAGTCCGACGCCCCCGTCCACTCACAGCCCTTGATCCAGAAGTGCGCCAGAATCTCCCGGGCCTCGTCGAGGGTCAGCCGTCCCTCCGCCAGGTCACGCTCCAGGTAGGGCCCGAGCATCTCGTCGATGCGGCCGATACCCGGCCAGTTGCCGCACAGCCTTTGGAAGGCGAACAGGAACCAAAGCGACTGAACCGCCTCGCGGAATCCCTCCGGCGGGCACTCGGGGACGCGTGCCAAGTGGGCGCGTACCGCCTCGTACTCCGCGCGTTCGGTTCCCTCCGAGCGGGCAGCCAGTTCGGTCAGCAGCTCCATGTGCCGGCGGTGCCAGATGCCTGCCGCGTCGAGGCACACCCGCATCGCCTCAAGCAGATCCCGGCCGCGGCCATCGAGCCCGGGCCGTGAGAGGCGCTCGCCAACTTGGGCGCGCAGACCCGCGTAGCCCATCGCGAGGGCCCGCCCGAAACCGGGGGTCGTGTGACTCGTGCTCGCGATGCCCGCCACCGGCACCTGGTGAAGGGTGGCCTCACGGAGCGTCGCCGAACCGACGATCCGCTCTCCCGGCAGAATCCGCAGTGGGGCCTGCTCGGCGATCCGGCGGATGGCCAGAGCGCACCGCATCTCGGCGGAGTAGCCCGCCTGCTCGGCCTGGGTCAGCCCGAACGTCGCGGGGGCCATGGCGCGCCCGTGCTCGCCGGACAGGGCGCGCTCGGCCAGGGCATGTGTGGTGTCACACAGACGCCTCGCCCGCGTAGCCTTCGCCGCAGCCCACACCATCGCGCATCGCCCCCACAGAGCCGATTGTACTCCGGTGCATCCCGCCGATGCCAACACGCCCGGCGGCGAGCGCCGACTCTCGCCGGGTGCACGAACCTGGGCAGGTATGGTCACGGGGTGGGGCGGACCGGCCCGGGTATCCTCCTGGGCTCGACACCGGTAGCGCGGGAGGCCTGACGGCTTGATGTCGCCACCCACTGGGCGTTCTCCAGCCGCAAAACGGCGATGCGGGCTTGACATGCGCCCCCGCATGGGGTATCTTCTCCCGCGACGACGCGGGGTGGAGCAGTCTGGTAGCTCGACGGGCTCATAACCCGTAGGTCGCAGGTTCAAATCCTGCCCCCGCTACCATACGTTGGGAAACCTGAGCCGGGACCTGTCGGAGATGAAGTTGGATCTCCCGGGTACCCGGCTCGAGTACTATCTGGGACGCGAACTGGCGGACGACATCCCTTCGCGCCTTGCTCGTCTCCGCGTTCAGCCCTCGTAGGGCCTCGGCCCGCAGTGCTAGCAGCTCGCTGGCGGGCAGTCTCGGTGGCGCGATGACCTCCGCCGGCGAGGCTGCCCTCAGCAGCACCGCATCCCGCTCTGCCCGAAGCTCGGCGACACGACGGTTGGCCCACTGGACGTCGTCGAGGCCGTTCTCGATCGCCTGCCTGACGTTGTCGAGTTGCCGGTCGAGTTGGACCAAGCGCTCTCGCGCCTGAACCGCCTCGAAGGACGAAGCAGCCGTGAGTTCGCGGAGCTCTCGGTCGACGAGCTTGGCCAGCCTCGCGGGGTCCAGTGCCGCGCACGCCATCTGATGGACGTGCTCGACCACCTCACCCTCGACCATCCGTTTGTCGACGTATACACCTTGGCCGCAACCGATGCCGCGACGGTACTTGGCCGTTCCGCATACGTAGTAGTCGGACAGGGTCCCCTTCCCGTTCCGCCTTCGGACACCCACGAGGTTGGCTCCGCACCTTCCGCAGGTGAAGAGCCCCCCAGTCAGTAGGTAGCGACTGCCGTCGGTGCGGCAAGCGGCGTTGCGGGCAGCGACAGTGAGACTGGCCCGCTGCCTGCGCACAGCCACGATGGCCTGCCCGGCCTCCTCGCTGATGAGCGCCTGGTGCGCATCCGGCACGACGACCCACTCGTGCGGCGGCCGCTCCGTGCCGTTCTTCCGGTGCACGTTCCACACGCCGTACCCGCAATACTGGAGGACGGCGCTGGGGCGGAGCAGAGCGCTCCAGGAGGAGCTGCCCCAGACCGGGCGGCGCGGGGCGGGGAGCCCGTGCGCGTTGCAGAAGTCCCGCAGCCTATCGAGCGACGCCCCGTTGGCGGCCAGGTCCTCGAGGCAGTGTCGGGTCCACTCGTGGACCGGCTTGCCCTGAACTACGCGGTCGTCGGGCAGCTAGATGCACTTCAGGATCGGCCGGCCCTTCCTGTCAGTCCCGCGGTTCAGCCGCTCCGAGCGGTAACCCCAGATGGGCTGGCCACCGTTCTTGTAGCACCACCCGGCCTCGGGGTCTCGGGTCTGCACGTTGGCACGGCACCCCTTGCGTGTGTGGAAGGCGATCTCACGGGAATAGGCCTCGTTCTTCGCCAGGGTGATGGCCTCCATGTAGACCCCTGCAACGGTCTCGGGGTCGGCCACGGGGTCGGAGAGAGAGATCACCTGCACACCGACCCCGCGCAGCTCACGGAGGAGGGACTTCGCGCGGAGGCTGTCTCGGGAGAAGCGGCTCATGTCGTGCACCAGGATGGCGTTGACGGCCGGATCCGCCTTGGCTCGCGCGGTCATGCGGTGGAACTCGACCCTCCGGTCCTCTCGCTGGAAAGCACTAGCCGCCTCGTGGAACTCCTCGACTAACTCTATGCCATTCCGGTCGGCGTAGGCACGGATCTCCCGGAGCTGCTCGGGGAGCGACAGTCCGCGCTCCTCCTGCATGTCGGTGCTCACACGCGCCCACGCGAGAGCGACGATGGGCGTGCGCTCTCCCGCGGCGGTAGGGCCGTCACTCGACCCCATTACTGCGGCCAGGATGGGACTCGTCTCACCCATCTGCCTCGACGCTCCCATCGGTCCCGATCACGGGCGGCTTGACCTTGGCGAGGTACTCCTCCAGCAGCTCCATGACTATCGCGTGCTGGCTTCGCCTCTGCGTGTAGGCAGCCCACCGCAGCCGCTCGTGCATCTCATCCGTGAGCCTCAATGAGATCATCTTCACGACTAGCCCTCCTCAGGCACAATCATACCATCATGCGTCATTGGTGTACAAGCGTCGCTGGCGCACTCCCTGGCCCGTACGGGCGCGTCGACCACAGGGCCTTCGGGCGCGCCAATGGCGTGCGCGAGCTGGTCGTCCAGAGGGGCGCCCGCTGCCACGTTCACCTGTTCTCGGGCTATGTTCACCTGCGCAACGACGGGGCGCAGAAGCTTCCGGACGGTGGCCAGGGCCCTGACTGCCGACAGGAACCGCCGGTGGCAGCGGTCGATCCGGTGCTCCAGGTACTCGAGGAGGCGGATGCCGGAGCCCTGAGCCTTGAGCGTCTGGACGTAGACGGCCTCCGCCCACTGCTGGTGCAACCAGCAGACCGCGATACGGTCTACCAGGAGGGTCTCGAGCGGGGTCGGCGTCGGACCCGCCAGCTCAGAGGTGAGAGCCGCCAGTGTCCGCTTCACCGACTCCACTCGGAGCAGGTCGTCACCCGAGAGCATCTCGATGAAGACGTCTCTGGCGTGGCGCGCCAGATCACCCGCGCGCTCTACGACACCGGGCTTGCTGTCGAGGTACGCGCGTAGCGCAGGCAGGACCGACGTGTCACCCTTCCTGGCCTTGCGGAGTAGCTTCTCCGTGTCGTCCATCCTGGGCACGCGGCGCTTGCTCCGGCCTGCGCCGTCGCCACTCCCCCCCGTGGTGTTGCCGGAACCCGAGCGACTCGAGCCCATCGCGCATCAGCTCCCATACGGCGCTGTCCACGCCCTGCACCATGTCGTCCATCGACCGCATCAGCTCGCGCCGGTGCTGCCCCTCGCGCGCGCGATCCGCCCGTTCAGCCCGTTCGGCCTCGTCGATGCACGCGATGGCCTCTGCAAGTGGCCCCGTGCCTATGTACTCCCGAACCCGGCGGCCGTTCTCGCGCCGAGTCCGGGTGTAGTAGTGGCCACCACGTGAGCGCCGCTCCCAGCTCATGTTGTGTGACACCTCCTCGCGTGCCCCGCGGTCGGGCATGGGCCGACGAGGGTGACGAGGGTGACGGGGTTCCGCAGACAGTCCGCAGGCCGCTCGCCTCGGACGCCGCTCCCCCACGTTTCGCCACTCCACACGTTGGAACGACCCTCCTCAAGGGGGACGCCGACCGGCGTCACCCCCGTCACCCTGGTGCCGAGTCTTGCGGCGCGATACTACTCCAGCGGGCTCGTCGGGCGTCACCCCTGCCGTCACCCAGCTACGACGCCCCGTCACCCGAGCTGTCACCCGAGACGCGCGGGGGAGGAGCCAGGCGCACGACCCTGGAGCCGTGGATCCTGACGAACTCCGCTGTCCAGCCTAGTGCTTTGAGTGCAGGGGCGATCCGCCGCAACTCGTCGCCCAGTTGCGGGGGCCCGAGCGCCCACGGATCGGGCTTGCGGTCACTGTCGGACTCGCGGTGCTTCCGCAGTACCTGCAGCAGCTCGCTTGCGGTGCCACGCCACGCAACGCAGTCCGTCGCAGTGGAGCCCGCGGCGAAGACGCGACGCAGAGCCGCATACAGCGAGCTTGCCTCCAGGGCCGTACCGACCGCGTCGGCTCGGTCGTCGCCATACACCCGCATGAAGAGGCCAGGACGCCACCACGCGATCTGGCGCCCAAGCTCCTCCTCGGCCGCTATCACCCAAGCCGCGAAGTCGGCCATCCGCGTCTGCGGCGGCGGCACGCCGGGGGAGTTGCGGAGTGCGGTGGCGGCACAACTCAGCAGACCCCCGAGAACGCTCGCTCGAACGGACTCCACGCTGCCCCAGTAGGCCGCCTCAGTCAGGCGCCTGGCTGGGGCAACCAAGCGCACGTTGACGCACCGGTCGAGCAGGTCCCCCCGAGTGGCCACCTCCGCGATGCCGTTCAGGATGATGGGCTTGCGCGCGCACGTGGTTGCGGGCGCGAAGTCGCTGTAGAGAGCTCGTCGGCCGACCCCCACACCCGTGGCCAACGCAGAGAGGGCATCGGACATCCAGGGCGGGAGACCGCTCAGGTTGTCGAACGCAAGCACATGGCGCGCCGACGCCTGCGCAGCCAGGTCCAGCACATCGCGTGGGAGCTGTATGAGCCCACGCCCGCCCTCTCCTGCTGGATCGATCAGGGACCGGATGGTCCTCGCAGTGGTGCTCTTGGCCGTCCCCTGTTCGCCGACGATATTGAGGATGGGGTAGGGGCGGCCTGGGTTCAGAGCCGCGATCAGCCACGCAACAGTGAGCACGAACCCCCCCTCGTCCATCACGCCCCGCAGAACGTCCCAGAGCGGCCACAGCGATCCGCCCCCAGCTGGCACCGCGAGCTCCTGCATGTCTCGCGACCGGCGGAACGCGACCGCCGGGCCCTCGCCCATCCTCCATCCGTCGCGCGTCACACGGACGCAGCCCCAGTCCCTGCGTCCAAGGTCGAGCCAGACGTCGCCCTCGTGCGCCGCCACGCGGACGAAGACGGGCCGCCTCGGCTCATGCTCGGCCCGGGCCGCCAGTACCTCGATCACGCCGGCGACGGCAGCCCCTTGGGGCGGCCGACCGTGCGCGTCGGCATACACCCGGACGAGCCAGCGGCGAACTCCCGCCCCCCGCTCCGCGATCGGGAGCACTTCCCGGTGTCCTTGCTCGGGGACCATGGCCCACGGCTCGCCCTCCTCATCGCAGAAGAGCTCGACCCCAGCGCCGCCCACGATGCGCAGGAGCGCTGCGGCCTGGCTGTCACCCTTTGCCTCTCCAGCGCCGCCTGCTCCGGCCTCGCCATCCCCGCACACACTGACGTCGGTAGGGATCCGCTGCCTTCGAGCCCGCGCTGGAGCGGCGCTCGGGCTTGCCCCGTAAGACCGGGCCGAGCGGGAGACCAAGGCGCAGGCGCTGGCGACCGTGGCCGCACCGTACGTAGTGCTGCCTCGGCGCTCGTCCCACTTGGCGCGCATCAGCCCGCCCCGGCGGAAGAGGTCGTCGACGCGCTCAGCATCCCCATCACACCAGTAGGCCAGCACGGCACACAGCGCTGCGTCGCCCTCGCTCTGGCTGCTGTACGCCGACCAGTCACCGCCCCAGAGGCGCGCGAACTTCGCTCCCTGCCTGGATGCCGTGATGCGGGCTACGAGCTCCTGGTCCGCCGGTGCATCGGGGTACGTGGCGCCTGGCGACGGTGGACTGGTCCTACTCGTCTGCGCGACGTAGTCGGCGTGTACAGCCTCCAGCTCCTCCTGCCGGTACTGCAGGACCTCTGGGGTCCCGTCGACGTGCTGGCCGGTCACGGTGAAGAAACGCGGCGACCCGGGCCCGTAGATCTCGACGTTGCCGCGCCGGCGCCGCCCCTCGGGGAGACGGTCTGCCCAAAGCAGAACATGGACGCCTTGGCCCGATGGGCTCCGCTCTGTGTAGGAACCCACCGTATGCACGATGTTCTGGGCTTCGCGGGTCAGTTCGCCGTCGTCGGCGACAGCGTGGTCCACGTCGATGCCGTAGATGTCGCTCCCAAGCATGACGCCGAGCCCAGCATAGTAGCCAGGCGGGGTCGGCCTCGCTGAGTCGTTCCAGTGCGCGAGGAGCATCTGCTCTGCGCTGCCGTAGTCAGCCCAAGTCCTGGGCCGGGTCGACGACGCCTTGCGTCCGCTGATCTGGTAAGGCACCTTCGTGGGATGGTCCCGCGCGTCCAGCTCGAAGCGCCACAACACCCAGTTGGGGAGGGCCTTCAGCGCCTCCGGGATCGACCCGAAGTCGATGGCCTCGCGTCTCTGGTCTGCCGCGCTCTGCATACTCTCACCGTCCACGCCCATCACCGCATGCATGCTGCACGGGAGCGCCGTCGACCGCGTGGGGCGGGGCGCCATCCTGCGCGACCACGCGGATGATGTGACGCGCGATGAGCTTCGCGAGCACGCGCTCCGCGGCCTGGACGCTCCCTGCGGGGAGCGGCTCTGCCAACTCGGACGCCCTCACCACGATGGTGTATGACCCGCGCGTTCTGCCCATCGCTCGTCTCCCGGTGTCCATGCGCCAGCGGCGCTATCCGGAGTGCGGAAGGCGTGCCCGCGCTCAGCGCGTGGCCCTCCATGGAGGGATGGTGAAATGTCACGCGGACCGGCCATGGAGGGGCAGGGGGCATGGCGCCATGGGCGGGGAGCGGCATGGTGGCGCGCGCGGAGAGCGAATGTAACGTTTCTGGGAACCGCGTCCGAGCGTGCGTGACATGTCACGCGCTGGCGGATGCTACTCCGCCAATGTGATGCGGAACGCTGTGCGGTAGCAGTGGTCGACGTCGTCGTACGGCAGAGGGTCACCGTCAAGGCCGGGGAGGAAGCTGCTCAGAGCCAGGCGGAGTCGACTCACGTACTTGCGCTGCTTCCCCTGGATCGCCGCTGGAATGGAGTGGTCGAGTACTCCGCCTTGCCGGGCCAGAATGCAGAGCAGCCCCCAGAGCCGACTCGCTCCACCGTCCTGCCTGCGGTCACCCAAGCCCATGGAGGCCGGACTCCGCTCGTGTCTTGCCCCTGGCACCTCCACGACCGCTGCCTGGTGGTCAGTGACAGTGATGCAGACCTGGGCCCATCGCGTGCCGGGCGCGGTGTGGATGGGATCTGGGCCGCCGCCGCTAGGAGTTCGTCGATGCTCGTGGGCATGGAGAACGGTGTCCAGGTCGAGGACTAGGCGGTCCTCGATGAGCTCAGTGGCGCCCACGACTGAGATGACGATGGCGCCCGGGCAGTGCTTCGCCCAGGAAGGGAGCTCGGCGGGCACGAAGACCAGCGCGGTCGCGCGCGTGTTCGTCAGAGGTGTGTCGTCCAGCAGGCCCTGTGCGTCCGGATGCGCAGCGCCGGTCAGCATGAGGGCATCGCGCCGGGCGCCTCCGAGCTTGGCGACCCCTAGGCGCCAGACCCGGCTCTCGATCACCACCTGCGGCTCCGCGCTGATGCCCAGTCCACTGGCCAGCGCTCGGGCGAGGCGCCCCCAGTCAACAGCCCATTGGGTCAGGCAGCCGAGATCTACGCGGACTCGACCGATGTCGTCGCGGCGACGGCACACGACATAGGCGCGCGGGGCGGCCTCATCGCCCGCGTCCAGGAACTCGACGTCCTCGACACAGCCCTCGCCGCAGCCGTCACACTCAACTGACCGGGCGTGCCCCGCCCGGCGCAGAAGCCCTGACGCCTCAAGGGCGGCCAACTGCCCCTCGGGCCAGTCCCGGACCTCACTACACCCGAAGCGTGTGTTGGGGTCCAGATCCGCTGCCCGGAGTACCGTCACCAGAGCATCCTGAGACATCGATCCCCCAACGCTTCAGCAGGGCCTTGGCCACGTCGTGGCTGGGCTCATGTCTCAGCGAGCACGAGTCGGGGTGCGACACGTCGAAGACGAGTCTGCGGGGGCCCCGCGGGCCGTCATCGCTGAACACGAGCCCGAAGCTCACCGACGCGACTTGCAGCTGCTCGCGGGTCAGCCGGTGGCCCGCGAGGACATCGTCAAGAAGCCTGTAGACCGCGGACGGGTCGCCCCTCGTATCTGCCTCAAGCGTCACACGGCGGCTGCCGCCTCCCTGCACACGCAGGCGCAGTCGACGGACGCACACCTCCTCCACACCATCCTCCGGCTCGAGAGGGAGGGGGAAGTCGCGGTCGAGCAACCCGCCCAGGCTGTACACTGGGCTCTTCGGCTTCCCGGGGCCGAGCTCGACACCGAGGACGATGCTGGCGAACATGCCCTGCAGGTGTTGGAGGGTCTCCTTGTCGCCGCGCCCCCAGGTGTCGAGAGAGCCCTCCTCCGCGCTGTAGACGAAGATCACCTCGAAGGCCGGGCGCTGAGTCTGGTTCTCGAGCTTGCTGTCGTCCGTGAAGACCAGAGTGCCGGTCGCGTAGTCTGCCGGGTACACGAACCAGTACAGCCGGGACACGCGGGCGTAGTGGTCGACCTGGCAAGCGTGGCCGCGGCCTTCCTTCTCGCGGTAGTAGTCGGAGATCGCCTTGCCGAGACGATCTGCCGTCTCAGCATCGGTGGCTGCTTCGGCCGGCGGCAGATCCACGCGCTTCCGCCAGCGCGTCAAGCTGTCGGCGTAGTGGAAGCGCCGGGCTACTTCGAAGACACGGGGGTGCTCGAGGAACGCCCAGAGGGCACGCTCCATATGGCTCCCCATGCCTCCCAGCACCTCTGCAAGCTCCACGCCGTGGTGTGGGTGGCGTCCCTCCTCGATGATCGTTTTAGCGCCGCCCTCGTCGGCCACCCGGTAGACGTCGCGGAAGTCCGCCTCGACCTCCCTTCGCACCGACTCGGGGCTTCCGTTGATGACCCGGAGCACCAGGTCGACGTCCGACTCCTTGAGTGCATTCCAGGGCAAGTCAGTCGCCACGCCTCGCAGCGCCAGGTACCTCTGCAGCAGAGTATTCGGGGCCTGCCGGAGGAACGACTTCAGGGAGTACTGCCGAGCCACGTGGGCACCACCTTGGCCGCAACTGCGCTCGCAAGGGGCTGGTCGAGGTCCCGCGAGGTACCACATGGTTCCTGTGCTTGGTGACCATTCCCTGCTGAGCGAGGATGCAAGGGGCAGCCAGGCGCGGACGCAGTCATTGCGCGGACCTCCCCGCCGATGGGCGGCACAGCCACTCCGGCGGCCCTTGCGCGTCAACAACGCCCTCTCCCGGAGGGGAATGGGCGCTCGGCGGTGAAGAGGGGTGGCTAACTCTGACAAGCGCTCCGACCCATCGCCTCTGGTCTCCCTGGGCGCTGGCTCGGCCTTCGGCCCGAACTAGGAGGGCTTCGATGGCGACGACCTTCTCGGCCGGCATGACGGTGCGGGTCCGCGGCCTGCGGGCACAAGTCACCGACTGGGAGCCGCTGCCCTCTGCCGAGGGGCTGGAACACGGCAGGCTGACGGTCCGCCTACAGGAGGGGCCGCGCAGGGGTTCCGAGCTACAGATACTGACAGCAGCCGAGGCCGTCACGCCCGATCGAGTAGAGCCCCTGTCGCTCGACCGCATCGGCCGGGCGAGTCGCTTCCGCCTGCTCCATCAGGCCTTCCTCATGCAGCTCTCGCCGCCCGACGACGTCCTCATCGCGCCACGGGCCTCCGCAGTGCGCTACGAGCCCTACCAGTACGTCCCCGCCTACCGGGCCCTGCGGATGCCTCGGCCCCGCCTGCTCATCGCCGATGACACCGGTCTCGGCAAGACCATCGAAGCCGGCATCGTCTTGCGCGAGCTTACCGCCAGGCGGCGAGCCGGGCGCGTACTCGTCATCTGCCCCGCGAGCATCATGTCGCAGTGGCAAGACGAGCTGCTCCGCAAGTTCGGTATGCGGTTCGACATCCTCGATCGCGACGGCCTCTATGAGACACGGCGCAAGCACGAAGCCGGTACCAACCCCTGGTCGGCCTGCGGCCGGGGCATCGCGTCCATGGACTTCGTGAAGCGCCGCGAAGGCGCGTTCCAGGAGCTCTCTGCGTCTCGGTGGGACGTGGTCATCGTCGATGAGGCTCACCACCTCGCCGGCGGTGCGGACGACAAGGACGACGTCACCGATCGGCACCGGCTCGGCCGATGGCTCTCCGAGGCGGCTGACGCTCTCCTGTTCCTCACCGCGACGCCACACGATGGCTACGACGAGCGCTTCGCGTCGCTGCTGAACCTGCTAGACCCGACCCTGGCTCCCGGCGGCAAGCTGGAGTTCCGCCGCTACAGCCGTAGCCTGGTCCGGCGCCTGAAGGGGCACATCCGCGACGAGAACGGTCAGCCCAAGTTCGTCCCGCGCGCCCCGGTGGAACCCGTCGCAGTCGAGCTCAGCCCGGAGGAGAAGGCACTCCACCAGCGGGTCCGCAACCAGGCCAAGGACCTGGATGAGATGGCCGCTCAGGTCGCGAAACGACGTCGTGCCGTGGACGCCGAGGCCATCCGGCTGGTCGCCACCGTCCTCCGCAAGCGGGCCGCGTCTTCCCGCGCCGCGCTGAAGGCCACACTCGAGAACCGCATCGGGAATCTGGAGGAAGCCCACGTCAAGGCCGAACTGCGCCGCGACCATCTCCGTGCCCTCAAGCGAGGCGACACGGTGCCCGACGAGGCGCTCAAGGACTTGGAGCGCGACGCCCACCAGAACTACCTCTCTGTGGTGCGGGGCTACGGGAAGGACCTGCGCCGGTACGAGGACGAGCGCGCCGCCGTCGAGGACTTGCTCGACCTGCTGCTGAACTGCTGGGGCTCGCCCGAATCGAAGATGGTGGCGCTGACGGCGTGGCTCTCGCGCGTTCCGCCACCCGACAAGGTCATCATCTTCTCCGAATACGCCGACACGGTCGCCGCCATCGAGACGGAGCTCGAGGGCCACGCCGAGTGGGCCGGACAGTCGGTGGTGCTGACGGGCACGCTGTCGCGCGAGCAGCGGACGGCTGTGATTCGCGAGTGGGCGGGACCCGGGAAGCGCTTCCTGATCGCCACCGACGCCGCAAGCGAGGGCCTGAACCTGCACCACTGCTGCCACCGGGTGCTCCACTTCGAGCTGCCGTGGAACCCGAACCGCCTCGAGCAGCGCAATGGCCGCGTCGACCGATACGGGCAGACGGAGGCACCCCAGATCGGGTTCCTCTACGCCGCCAACACGTACGAGGGTGAAGTGCTAGCGCGCCTGCTCACGAAGATCGAGAACCAAGTCAGGCGGCTGGGCTCCGTCGGCGATGTGCTCGGGCCAATGCAGGTCAGCAGCATCGTCGCTCTGCTCGAGCGCACGCCGCCCGACGAGCTGGCGGCCATCGACCATGCCGATCGCGAGATCGACAACGCACTGAACGTGCGCGCCGCAACTGGCCTGCGCCAGCACCTGGGCGACGGAACCGTTGACGAGGCCGAGACCGATGCGGTTCGCGACGCCGTGGCCAGGTCCCACCCGGAGTGGCTCGACGTCACCCAGTTCGTCGCGGCGGCCGCCGGTGCCGCCGGCGGCCAGGTGCAGCGAACCAGCACTGGGCTGTCGGTGACCCGCACGCCCTACGCGTGGATCGCGGGCCAGGTCGAGGCCAGCTACGCGCAGCTCCTCTCTCCCTCTGCCGAGCTGCCCGAGGGCGAGGGCTTCGACGCCGTCCTCTGCGAGGAGCACGCGCTGGTTCAGGCTGCCGTCCGCTGGGTCCGCGGCACGCGCTACGACGCCACTGACGACCACCGCGTCGCCTACCATGTCGTCGACGGACTGCAGGTCCCCGAGCTCGTCTGCACCTTCGTCGTCCGGCTGCGAGACGGGACAGGCCGCGAGGTAGAGAAGATAGAGGCCGTTCGCGTGACCCCGGACGGCGTCGCTTCGCGCGACGCCTCCGCCGACGCCGATCTCCTGTGGGGCGATTCGGGCGGCAACGCCGACCCGGAAGCTGTCCGCGCCCTATTCGGCGCCTGGTGGGATGCGGCGCTGGCCGCGGCCCGGGGCGAGGCCGAGCGTCGGGCGAAGGACTGGCTGCTTTTCACCCGCTCCCTGAGACACATCGAGAACCAAACACTGGTGCGTGAGCACGAGCAATGGGACTTGGCCAGCCGCGACGCCATTCTGAAGGTCGGGACTCAGCGGAGCCTGTTCGACGATGGCAGCCTCGACAGCCCTACCACGCGTCGGCGCCTCCGCCAGCACGAGGCGCGCGCTCGGGAGCGCATGGCGTACATCACGCGCCGAGCGCAGGTCGACGGTCCTCCGGTGGTCGAGCCACTGGGTGTACTCCTGCGCGTGCCGAGCGGTCAGGGGGTGGGCTAGCGTGGAGCCCCTCACCTTCCTCGGCGATGCCTTCAGCGAGTACTACTTCACGCGAGTGCTTTGGGAGGAGGCCGACCTCGCCCCACTTCTCGACGCTCCCGGCGCTAGCCGAACCCACCGGCACGCCATGGCCTCTTTGGACCGCGCCCACCGCGCCTTGGCTGAGCGGCAGCAGGCGCGATCGACCCACACGCTCCTCGTCGAGCCGCTGTCGCGACTGCTCGAGTGGACGCTCGGGGAGCCCGAGCGAGTCGAGACCGAAGAGGGCTCCGAGGAAGCCGGGGCAACGCTTCTCACCACGGCCGGGGCCGTGGCTGCGCGGCTCCGCTGGCTGCCCCCCGGTGCTCCACTCGACCGACCCGAAGAGGGCGCTCACCGGCG
>JAKPQA010000217.1 GCA_029547025.1 Armatimonadota bacterium | reverse complement strand
GTGGCGGGGGGAGAGCCGGTCAGTGGCGAGGACCAGCGCCGACTGACGCAGTGGCTCGAGGACCTGCATGCCGCCAAGGCCGTGGTCCATTACGACCCGGCAGCCAAGGAGGGCTGGTTCTATGTGCCCCGTCGGCCGGGCGTCGACAGCGGCCTGATCCGCGAGCCCGAGCCTGGCGAGGTCCACTGATCCATCGCCGCGGCCGGGTCCGGGGACTGGCAGCCGTGGCCGCGGGTTCTTGCCCCTGAGCGTCTCGCGAGGCGCTCTGGGGCAAGAACCCAGCCGACGCGGTCCGGGCGGATCTGGTTCTCAGCCCTGGTAGCGCTGCGGCGGGGGTGGGGTGTCGCCCGGCTCGTGGCCTTCGTGGCTCGGGTCCGCCTCGACGGACGGAGCGGAGGTTGACGACCCTGCGCCGTGTCCTGCACCCGCTCCGCTGATCTCGGCCGGAGTCTTGGGCTGTCCCACGGCCTGCCACGCGCGGATCGCACCCGGGATCAGGAAGACCACCCACGCCCATGCCCACCCATCGGCCAAGAACCCCAGGAGGATGTAGGCGATGACGGCCAGAGTCCCGCTGATGGCGAGCAGCTTGGTCCCGAACGATGGCGATGAGTTGTTGTCCACGAGACCACTGTCCATCGTCGACCCCGCCCGCCGCGTCCACCACCCGGTGGAATTTCCGGAGGGTCGGGTCGGCGCCAGCCCTGCCCGTTCTCGAATCGTGGATACGGGTATACGGGTGAATTGATACAGTGAACCGTATGAAGACAACGATCGAACTCCCCGACGCCCTGGCCGCAGAAGCCAAGGAACTGGCCCGTGTCGAGCAGAGCACTCTGCGTGAGTTCGTCATTGCCGGCCTTCGCTCCGAAATCGCACGCAGACGGCAAACGCCCGCAATTGACTTCCACTTCCCCACGGTTGGCGGCCAAGGCCTCGCGATCGGACTGTCCCCCGCAGATGCCATCGCCGCGTCCTACGACCTCCCCGCATGATCGCCGTCGACACCAACCTCCTCGTCTATGCACACCGCGAGGACAGCCCGCATCACGCGCACGCCCTCGCGGTCGTGACAGAGCTGGCGCGGGGCCGGCAGGACTGGGCCATCACGTGGCCGTCGATCCACGAGTTCCTCTCGGTGGTCACCCATCCGCGGATCT
>JAKPQA010000202.1 GCA_029547025.1 Armatimonadota bacterium | reverse complement strand
AGTGACCCCCGAGCAGCGCGTGACGGCCGCGATCGACTGCACGCCCTACGCCAAGGCCACCCCGGATGCATACGCCGACGCCGCTCTCGACGCCGTGCGGGACGCCCTCACGTCCGACGATCCGGAGGCGGTGCGCGCAATGGCCGAACGGGTGGGGCTGGTCGACCTGCACCCCGGCGAGTCGGTCATGTGGCGCGCGAATCAGCGCCGACACATCCTCGCGACCCCATGGCGGGAGGTGCCCGATGAGTGACCGGGCCACCCACTGCCCCGGATGCGGCATACCCATCACGGACTGGGAGCAGGTGTCGGGTACCTACGTGGCCTTCCAGGTGTCCGAGATCGCGCGTGTGTTCGGCATCCCGCCGCACATGCTCATGGACACCGTCCTGGCGAGCAGAGCATGGGCCGTGTGGGACCGGAAGCGACGAGCACGGAGGAAGCGATGAGCGAAACGACCTGCGCCCGAGGGTGCATCGACGCGCGCCGGCACATCGATGGGTGCGAGTCCGAGCAGTGCCGGGGGTGTGCGCCGCGACGGGCGAATCACGGCATCCTCTGCGAGTCCTGTCACCTGATCCTCGTGGACATCCTGCGCAACGTCCCTGGCCAGATCGCGTTGCTGCGAGCCAGCGTCGAGCCCACCCGGACGCCCACGCCGAGCCCCCAGCCCACGCACGGGAAGGTCGGGCCGAGGCTGTCGACATCGACGCCGCACTACATCGCGGCGGCACGAACGTCCATGACGTTCGTTGAGACCGAGGCGATCCGGCTGGCCTGCCTGGACGTGGCACGGGAACTCGAGGACGCCCTGTCTGCGATCGTCGAGGCGCTGTGCGAGGACTACCAGCAGCAGGGTCCGGCGAGGCTCCAGACGGCAGCCGACCGGGAGGACCCGCGGGTGAAGCGCTGGCACCCGGTAGCGCCGGACGGGGAGCCGACCTACCGCTGGGAACCGGTCGTGACGCGAGGCTCTGGCCCGGACGCGATGGCTGGCCAGTACGTCTACACGGACCCGCCGACCCGCTTCGAGCCCATCGACTCGTGCCGCTGGCTGCGTGAGCAACTGCCGCGACTGGAGCACCAGCCGGGCATCGGGGACGACCTGGAGCAGTTGTCGGACCTCATGGCGCGGGCACACTCACTGGCCCCGTGGCGTGAGCCGAGCCAGCCGATGCACGGCATACCCTGCCCGCAGTGCCACCGGATGAGCCTGCACTTCTTCCCGGACTCGGCAATGGCGATCTGTCAGGCGAGAATGTGTGGGAAGGCGTATCCGTGGGCGAGAGCGGCAATCTGGACGCGGGTGCTGGAAGAGGACCGAGCCGCCGGCGAGAGGCCGGGATCATCATGGACGAGCGAGAGGGCAGGGGCATGAAGTACCCGACCGACTTTAGCGAGCACATCCGGCGCGTGGTCGAAGATGCGCCACCCTTGACGGAGACGCAGAAGTGCCAACTGGCGTCACTGCTGCAACCAGCGCAACCCGTGAAGCCGGGGAAGCCCACGTTCGGGAACGGGCACGCCCTGGACGAGATGCTTGGAGTCGATCATGTTGGATGAACCCACGAAGCGCCGCATCGCCAAGGTGCTCGATGAAGCGACTGAATTGACGCGGACCGGCGCGGACGAATACGACGCCGCTCGTGAGGCACTGACAGCGCAGGTGTCGAACGTCTACCGCGAACTCGCCGTCGCCGCCGTTGTCGACTCAGTGCGTCGGCGCATCCGGGCGGAAACGCTGGAGGCCGAGCGCGCCGCAAGCCAACGACCCGAGCCCCAGCCGATATCCAGCGAACTGCGCGCCAAATGGGCGGCCGAGCGGGAACAGGCAGACCGCGAGATCGCCCTTCGAGTCCGGGCTGAGTTCGACGCGATCATCGACGGCTACACCCAACGTCTGCGCGTCGAGTGGACGACGGAACTGCTCGCCTCGGAACTCGCACTAGGCGACGGAACGCGCACAACTTGGGGTGAAGCGACCGTCGATCAACTGGCCGCGAGGGCAGAGATGTTCGAGCGCAACGCAATGGCGGGCATCGAGGGAGCGGCGTTGTGCCGACGAGCGCTCAAGGATCTGGCCGAGAGTGGAGCAGCCTGCCTGAATGACCTGACTCCAGCGCTCGCCCAATGACCCTGACCACCGCCGAGGCAGCCGAGCGTGTCGGGGTGGCCGTGCGGACGATCCGGCTCTGGGTGGAGCGCGGCTACCTCGCCCCGTGCAACCGACGCGAGGGACGCCGGATGACGTGGGAGGCGCGGTTCATCGAGGCCGAGGTGATCGAGTGCGCGCATGACCGCAAGCCGCAAACGTGGCACGTGCGACTCGACACGCTGGCTAGGGATGTGTTCGGGGGCTGAACTGAGGTATTGTCTGCCGGGAAGAGTCATGCCCAAAGCCAGCCCGGCCTAGCGCCGGGCTTCCTGCTGTCAGGGGGGCGTGTGGCCAGCAAGTACGGCTACGAGCACCGCAAGGTCAGAGCCCAACTGCAGCGTCTCATCGACGCAGGGCAAGGCTTGTGTGCTGAGCCCATCTGCCTGATGCCGAGCCGCGAGATACCGCCAGGCTCCGGCCCCGACGACTGGCACGTCTGCCACGACCCG
>JAKPQA010000190.1 GCA_029547025.1 Armatimonadota bacterium | reverse complement strand
GGGACAGCCCCATAGGCGCTCACACAGGGCTCATGGTCGGCCGACGCGGGCCCATTGGGGGCCCACTCCCCGGCTTCGCCGGACGGTCTGCCCCCTGTGGCATTGGCGGTGACATCGGGCCCTTGGCCGGGCGGCTGGGTCTCGCGAAGGTCGCGCGGAACGCTCGCCTGGTCTTGTGGAGGGGCCGCACAGGGGTGCGCCCAGAGGGCGCGGGGCCCCTGACCGGCCCAGTCGGCCGGACGACGACACAGCGGCCCGGGATGCGGCTTCCTGCTGCATCCCGGCCTCCAGATCGGGCGCGTTGGGGGCCCACCACGCTGGGAGACGCGTGGTTCCCCCCGTGGCGCCCCTCCGCAACCAGGCTGATGGGCCACGGGAGCCCTCAGTTACCGCCAATGGCCCCCTGTGGCCCCTCCGCCAGACCCGGACGTGTTGTCTCGGTGCTCCTGCGGCGTCGTCTCGGGCCCAACTTGGCGCCCGGGGGGGCAGCCCCGTGACAGGCTGCGTGCGCATCAGGTTGCCCCTCGCGCTGGGCATGGCGCTGCTGTCCGGTATGGCCGGCGCTCCGAGCCGGGGCGCCGATGGGCCGACAGCCCCCGGCGAGGTCTCCGCCGCTCCCCCTCGCCTGGCCGACCTGGCCGACGAGATCGCGGCGGCAGTGGGCGAGAACGGCCTCGGGGCCTTCGCCAGTATCGAGTATCCGCTCTATGTGGTGCAGGAGGGATCGGCGGATGCCATCGAGCTGGAATCCGCTGAGCGCCTCCCTCCCACCATCGAGAGTCTGCGCTTGCAGGCCGTGGACCTTCGGGGACTCCTGACGGGCCGAGCCGCGCTCTTCACCTTCCGGCTCCAGGGGGCGCAGGGCGCGGTGCCGGTGATGGCGTGGGCCCGCCGAGACACGGACCCCGCGGGCGTCGAGGCCTACATGGTGCGCGCCATGGCCATCGGGGTGCCCGATGACTGCCTCACCCAGGCCACGGCAGAGATCAGCGGGCTGGTCGACGGCTTCCTCGAGTCATACATTGGCGGTGAGCTCCGCGCGTTCAGCGGCGTGTCCGTCCCGCTGCTGTGGCTCGACGGGACCGATGCCAGCCTCCGCCGGCTGGAGTCTTTGCCTCCCCCTCCGTTGGCCCCCCACCGGGCGTCGGCCAGTGACCTGGATGTGATGCTGTCGGGCGGCGTGGGGATGGTCTCCTTTGTGATGACGCGCGATGAGGGTCCCCTGGCGGTCTCGATGCTGCTGGCCCGGGTCGAGGGACGCTGGCACATTCCCGCCGTGGCGGCCGGACCGCTCGACCGCATCGTGGGCGGCCCCCCGGTGATCCCGGGCGACACCGTGCTGGTGGACGGCATCCCGCCCCTGCTGGGCCGCGATGCCGATGATGCGACGGCCTATGTGGGCTACATCCTCAACCGCAACCTCAGCCGTACCGACCGGGAGCGCTTCCGAGCTGCTCTGGTCCGCGACTTTGCGGGTGCCGATGAGGCGACCCGCCATGGACTGCTGGCTCTGTCCGAAGCCTGGCGTGACATCGCCTCCATGCCCTGGGCGGAGCGGAGCGCGACGAGGCGGACCGAGCTCCAGACAGCGCTCGATGGCGCGCGCACCCACCCGGAGCTTGAATCGGCTCGGGCCCTGCTGGCGTTGTTCGAGCAGAGCCGCGACGTGCTCGTCGCCGGACCGATGCCCCTCACGCACGAGGCCGCGACCGCCTACGCGGGCTTGATGGCCTCGATCACGTCTGTGCTGGCCACGGGGGACATTCAGGCCCCCGAGCCCCAAGTGCGCCAACTGATGGCGGAGCTGGTGCGGGCCTACCACAACATGCCCGACACGGAGAAGGAGCGAGTGGCTCAGGCGCCGGTCACCTGGGCGCGGCTGCAGGCCCTGTGGCAGACGGCTGGGGACGATGAACGGGAGGCGCTGACCGAGTTCCTGGCCCTCCGGTTGCGCGTCACGGCCCACCAGGCATCCCAGGGCGGTGCGTACCTGCCCAAGGACATGGCCCAGCGTCTGGGCGGCGATGAGGCCGTCCGGTACATGGAGCGCCTGTTTCCCGAGCCCGCGGGCGGGGCGCCCCAGCGCTTCAACTTCGATGAGGCGGTGAATCGGGCCTACGACGAGGGGCGTGCCGAGGTCGCGGCCGCCCTCAACGAGACGCGCCACCGGATCACCCAGGAGCTCATCGAGAAGATGATGCCGCCGGTGCGGAAGCCGCCGACGGCCGATCCCTAGCGATCGATCGCTACGTGGGGCGGCTCGGCGACCCCGCGGGCAAGATGCTCCTCGGTCACATAGTGCGGGCACGGGGCGTGACCCGTGAGCTTGGCGACGATGAGCAGTGGGAACTTGCCGACCGTCGTGTTGTACTCGGTGACCGACTCATTGTAGAACCCGCGGGCATAGGCGATCTTCGTCTCGATGGCCGAGAGCTGCTGCTGGAGCTTGAGGAAGTTCGTGTGCGTCCGGAGGCTCGGGTACCGCTCGCCGAGGGCGATGAGGCTGCGGATGTGCCCCGCGAGCTCACCCTGGGCGCTGATCTGGGCCGCGATGCCGGCGGCGGACTCAGCCGAGCCGCGGGCCCGGGTTACGGCTTCGAGCACGGAGCGTTCGTGCTCGGCCGCCGCCTTCACGACCGACACCAGGTTGTCGACGACGTCGTAGCGTGCCCGGAGCTCCACCTCGACCTGGTGCCATGCGTTGAGCACGCGGTTGCGGTAGCTGATGAGCTGGTTGTAAGCGTTCAGCCCCCAGGCGAGGGCGACCAGCGCCTGGGCGGCCACGACCGCGACCACCAGGGCGGCGATGTCACCGGGCCGGAGCGCTCCGGCCGCCGCCGCCGCCAGCAGGCCGGCCCCCACCACCAGAAGTCCGTACCCGAACCCTCTGCAGACGCGCTCGGAGGTCTCCTGCGACCTCACGTAGTCGCCCCGCGAACGGTGCGTAGCGATCAGCGGCACGTTCCCCTGGCGCCCGAGCCACTGCCGCCCCTCGAGCACGGTCCCGACCGCGCTGGCCTGGCCCGGGAACAGCAGCGCCTGCTCCGTGTGGCGCCAGCGGCCGTCGGTGTGGGTGCCGACGCTGACCGGGTCGAACTCCGCCTGCTCCGAGCGGACCCACAGCTGGCCCGAGGCATCGCGGATGGCGAAGTTGACCGAGCGGCTGTAGTTCTCGCGCGTCTCCCAGGTCCAGTAGTGCTGCCGGCGCCCATTGACGACGCGGGTCCGCCGGACTCGCTCCTCGAGTTGATAGTGGAAGAACACACAGCCCAGGTTCGTGAATGGGGTCTCCAGCGGCCCCGGGCACACGATCTCGCCCGAGATCCACACATCGTCGCCCGGGTTGGCATAGCCGGCCGGGAGCGGGACCGCGCGGGCAACGATCCAGTTCACTTCGTCCTTCTTGCGGGCCGTGTACAGCAGGATCAGTGCCCCGATGGCGAGCACTCCGCCCACGATCGCCACGTTCACGACGGCCTCTCCGGTCACCTACCCACCCCTCCCTAACCTTCCGGCGGCGCGTCCAAGGCACCTCCGCCCGCGAACCGGTCCCGGCGCAGGTGCTCTCCGCGCGGCCCTGGAATCCGGTCGCTGTGGCGGGCAGCCGGCGAGCGAGGGCCCGCCCTCGACTTGTGTGACGCGGAGGATGGGCATGGGTAGCGCCGTGACCCGGACCGCATCGGGCCCCGATGTCTTCGCGCCGCTCCGCGCCGTCCTGGAGGGAGTGGTCGACTCCGGTGCGGTGCCGGGCATCGTGGTAGCGACGGGCACCTCGGAGGCGACGCGCTTCCTTCGGGGCCATGGGTGGGCGCAGGTGGTCCCCACCCGTGAGCCCATGCGAGCCTACACGCTGTTCGACCTGGCCTCGCTCACCAAGGTGGTTGTCACCACGAGCCTGGTCGGCATCCTTTGCGCCGAGGGCCGGATCGACATGGAGGGCCGCCTCGACGCGTACCTCACCGACCTCGTGGGCGACGCCAAGGGAGCCGTGACGGTCCATCAGCTCCTGACCCACACGTCCGGCCTCCCGGCGTGGCGCCCCTTCTACCGCCACTGCGCCACGCGGGAGCAGGTGCGGGCCGCGGTGCTTGCCGAGCCTCTGGCCGACACGCCGGGCGCGCGACGGACCTACAGCGATCTGGGCTTCGTCCTCCTCGGCGAGGTGCTCGAGCGCGTCTCGGGGCAGCGCTTGGCCGCGTTGGCGCGTGAACGGCTGTTCCGGCCGCTGGGCATGCTCGACACGGGGTTCGTGCCACCCTCGGGCCTGGCTGCGCGCGCGGCCGCCACCGAAGTCGCGGCCGGGCACGATCTGCCCAAGCGAGGATGTGTCCATGATGAGAACGCGGCGGCCATGGGCGGCGTCAGTGGACACGCCGGCCTGTTCTCCACGGCTTCCGACCTGGCACGTTTCGCCCGGATGATGCTGCGGGGCGGGCGGTTCGAGGGACGGGACATCATCCCCCGGCCGGGCTACGAGGCGCTGTTCGTCCGGGATCCGTCGGGGCCCGCGGGCTGGTGTTGGCGTGGCTGGGTGGGCATCGGGCCCGAGGACGCCGTGGCCCGCGTCTTCTCGACCCGGGCCTTCGGCCACACCGGGTTCACGGGGACGTCGCTGTGGTGCGATCCGGCGCGGGACGCCTTCGTGGTGTGCTTGACGAACGCGGTCCACCCGAGCCGCGAAGGCAACCGGCGCATCTCCGAGGTGCGCATGAGCGTCTATGAGAGCGCCGTCGAGTGCCTCCGGCGACAGTCGGAACCGAGGTGACGCTTCCGATGACCACACAGCGACCTCCGGTGCGCTCGGGCCTCGATGTGCTGATGGCCGACCCGGCCCGTCTGCTGGGCGGACTGCGCGTGGGACTCATCACCAACCACACGGGGCGCGATTCCTCGGGCACGCCGGCGGCCCAGTTGCTGGCGCGCGCGCCCCAAGTGCGGCTGACCGCGCTCTTCGCACCCGAGCATGGCTTCCGTGGCCTCCTCGACGATCGGCTCGCCGATGACGTGGACGCTGACACGGGGCTCACAATCCACAGCCTCTATGGCCAGACGCTGGAACCGACGCCCGACATGCTCGATGGGCTCGATGCCCTGGTCTTCGACATTCAGGATATCGGAGCGCGCTTCTACACCTACATCTCAACGCTCTCGTATGCCATGGGCGCGGCCGGACGGGCGGGTTTGCGCGTCTACGTCCTCGATCGCCCCAATCCCATCGGAGGGATGGCCGTCGAGGGGCCGGTGCTCGAGCCGGAGCTGAAGTCCTTCGTGGGCCCGCACGAGATCGCGCTGAGGCACGGCATGACCGTGGGCGAGCTCGCGGGCATGTTCCGCGCGTGCTTCGGTGTCGCGTGTGACCTGACCGTGGTGCCGATGGAAGGTTGGAGGCGCTCCATGTACTACGAGGACACCGGCCTCCCGTGGATCCCGCCGTCGCCCGCCATGCCGTCGGTCGACGCGGGCATCTGCTACCCGGGTGTGTGCCTTCTCGAACCCACCAACGTCTCCGTGGGGCGGGGGACCCCTTCCCCCTTCGAGCAGCTGGGTGCGCCATGGATGGACGGGGAGGCCCTCGCCGAGTATCTCAACGCGGCCGGGCTCCCCGCGGTGCGCTTCGAGGCGGTCCGATTCACGCCAGCGGACGGGGCTCGCCACTACCCGGGAGTGGAGTGCGGCGGTGTTCGGGTCCGCGTCAGCGATCGGGACGCGTTCGAGTCCGTCCGCACGGGCCTCCACGTCGTGTGCGCCATTCGGCAGCTGTGGCCGGACCGATTGGAGCTCCCCGCGGACCGAGTCGACCGCCTGTGTGGCCTCCGCGCGGTGCGCGAGGCGATCGAGGCAGGGCAGCCCGCCGCAGAGATCGAACCACTGCTGGCCACGGGCATGGCGAGCTTCCGCTGCCAACGGTCAGCCCATCTGCTCTACGCCGACCCATGAGGTGCCGCGGCCCGGCCGGTACGAGGCGTCTGGGCGGTGGATTGCCGGAGAGGTGAGTCCCTTGGGACACTGGTTGATCCCCTTGCTCTGCCCCGCGCTGATCGCGGGGGCACCCACGTGGTCCTCGACCGGTGGCAAGGTCAAGGTGATCCTGGACACCGACATCGGCGGCGACATCGATGACGCCTTCTGCCTGGCCCTGGCCCTCGTCTGCCCCGAGGTCGAGCTCATCGGGGTGACCACCTCGCAGGGCCCCACCGAGGCCAAGGCCCGCATCGCCTGCCGCATGCTGCACCTGGCGGGGCGCGATGACGTGCCCGTGGCCGTCGGCCGCTCGAGCCCGTCGGACTACTACCCCCAGTGCAAGTGGGGCGAAGGCTTCACGGCCAAGATCCCCATCAACCAGCCGGCGGCGGACTTCATCATCGAGCACGTGCGCCAGGCCCCCGGTGAGGTCGTGCTGGTCGTGGTGGGCCCCGAGACCAACATCATGGACGCTCTGGCGAAGGACCCGGGAATCGCGCCGATGGTCAGAGGCATCGCGACCATGGCGGGCTCCGCGTACGTGGGCTACAACCTGAAGCCGCCACCCGACCCCGAGTTCAACATCAAGATGGATGTGCCGGCCGCCCAGGCCATGTTCACCTCGGGGATCCCCATCCGCATGGCCGGGCTCGACATCACGGCCATGATGCGGCTCGAGGCGGATCAGCGGGCGGTCCTCTTTTCGCAGAAGACGCCACTGACCGACGCGCTGGAGGAGCTGTACCGGCTGTGGGGCAACGAGACGCCCATCCTCTACGATCCCGTCGCCCTGGCCTGGGCCTTCGACCGCCGGTTCTTTGGCGTGAAGCGCAGCCACATCGAGGTGGACGCCGAGGGCTACACGCGTGTGGTGGGTGGACTCCGCCCGAACGCCGAGGTGGGCGTGAGGCCGGATGCCAGGGCGTTCATGCGCTTCTACGTCGATCGAATCGTCACGGGCTGTCGCAACCGGGCGCTGCGCCGTTAGGCCGGTGGGGCGCTAGAGCATCGCGTTCGTGCGGCGCAAGCGCAGGGAGAGCATCCGCGAGATCCGGCGGAGCAGCAGGGCGGCTATCCGGGGCTGGGCTTCCATCAGCGCCTCGAAGTCCTTCCGGCCCAGAACGGCCAGTTTCGTATCCCCCACGGCCAGGGCTGTGGCGGAGCGGGGGCCGCCATCGATGATGGCCATCTCACCGAAAACATGCCCGGACCGAATCCGCTCGATGAGCTGGCGCGTGCCCTGCTGGGTGCGTCGGCAGATCTGGACACTGCCTTCGAGGATGAAGTACATGGCGAGGCCCGGGTCGCCCTCCTGGAAGATCGCCTGTCCTCCCCGGTAGCGCCCAGTGACCAGCCGCTCACGCACCTCGGCGAGCTGACGCCCGTCGAGCTCGCGAAAGGCATCGATGAAGTTGAGGTCCTCCGTCTTGACCATGGCTCCACACCCGCATGACGCACGAACTCGGGGGAGGATTCGCGTCGGCTGCGCCTGAACCTCTTGCCCAGCGCTGATCGTCGGTTCGGCGGCCGATGTTGGCCCTTTCGGCCGGTCTGCTTCGCCCCACACCTCCCCGTGCGCCGGGTTGGGGACATGCGGTAGCCTGCCACGGCCCCCGCCGCCGGCTCGCTCCCCCCGGGAACTGTCAGGGGCAGCGCGGCGTTGACCGCTCAGATGGAGCTCTGGCGGGCTCGTTCGGTGTGCGGGCGAGCGCTTGAGGGAACGCGGGTGAGGCGCTGCCGTGGAGTGGCACGCATCGTGGATCTGGACTGCCGAGGACCCCGCCCTACCCAACCGCTATATGCGCGCGCGGCGTGCGTTCGTGCTCGACGACGTACCCTCCGAAGCCGTCGTACACTGCTGCGCGGACAGCCGCTATTGCTTCTACGTGAATGGTCACTTTGTGGGCCGGGGCCCCGCACGCTATCATGTCTCCACCCCCTCCTATGACACGTACGACATCGCTCCCTACCTGCAGACCGGGGAGAACGTGCTCGCCTTCCTCGTGCACCACCTGGGCTGCCCCGTGTTCAACTTCATGCCCGTCCGCGGAGCGCTGATCGGCCAAGCAGCCGTGCAAGGCGTCGATCTGAGCACCGGACCCGAGTGGCGCGTCTGCCCGGCGGAGGATTACCAGGCTGATGTGCCCCGGCTCTGTGCCCAACAGGGCTATCCCGAGATCCGCGACACGCGCCGGGAGCCCGTGGGCTGGGAGCACCCGGGATACGATGACTCCGGCTGGGAGAGCGCCACGGTCTTGGGACCGGCCGCGCTGGACCCGTGGCAGGAGCTCGAGCCACGCGGCATTCCGCACCTCTATGAGATGCCGCTCTACCCCGAGTCGGTGCGCGAGGTCGGCCACTGCGTGGCGCCCGCCGGCATGGACCCAATGGCCCCGGGTTCTGTGGCCCAGCTGGTCGCCTCGGGCCATCACATCGGACTGGGGAGCGAGTCCATACGCCACCGGTGTGCCGCTCTGGCGCCGGACGAGCGCGAGACCATCATCCAGCCCGGCGCGGCCGGTGAAGCGGTCTACATGGTGGTCGACTTCGCTCGCGAGGTGGCCGGCTACCCGGTGCTTGTGATCAACGGAGCCGATGGCGCCATCGTGGACATTGCCTACAGCGAAGCGCTGGTCGATGGCCGTGTGGATTGCTGCCGCCAGCAGCTCAACTACGCCGACCGGGTGATCCTGCGCGATGGGCTCCAGACCTACGAGCCGGTCATGCCCCGGGCGTTCCGGTTCATGCACATCGAGGTCCGCAATGCGTCCAGACCCATCGGCCTACGCGCCGTGTACGTGAGCTTCTGTGGCTATCCCGTCGAGTACTATGGGAGCTTCGAGAGCTCGGACCCGGTGCTGAACCAGATCTGGGACATCGGCACCTACACGACCCAGCTCTGCATGGAGGACGCGTACATCGACTGCCCCTGGCGGGAGCGGGGCCAGTGGTGGGGCGATGCGCGGATCCAGGCGCTCATCACCTACTACGCTTTCGGCGATACCCGGCTGATGCGGCGCGGGCTCCGGCAGATCGCTCAGTCGCAGCGGCCCGACGGGCTCGTCCATGCCTGCTACCCGGCGGCCACCGACCAGCTCATCCCCGATTTCGCCTGCCTGTGGATCATCTCGTTGTGGGAGCACTATCTGTACTCGGGCGATGGCGAGCTCCTGGCCGAGCTCATGCCGGCGGTGGCGCGAGTCGTCGGGTGGTTCGAGTCCCTCATCGACGCTCACGGCGTACTCGGCAACGTGCCTCACTGGGTGTTCATCGACTGGGCCGACGTGGACAAGCGCGGTGAGGTCGCGGCCCTCAACTGCTTCTACCTCGGTGCGCTCCGGCACGCCGAACTCATCGCCTCGGCCACGGGCCGGGGCGAGCAGGCGGCCCACTACCATCACCGGGCACAGGAGCTTCGCCAAGCCATCCGCGAGCGGTTCCTGTGTCCCGAGAGGGGGGCTCTGGTCGACTGCCGTGAGGGCGAGGAATGGAGCGCCAAGATCGGCCAACAGGCCAACGCCCTGGCGGTGCTCTTCGGCGTGTTCGACAATCCCGAAGAGGCGTCGCGCGCGCTCGAAGCCGTTCGCGAACCCTCGCCGGGCGTGGTGCAGGTGGGGTCGCCCTACTTCTCTTTCTACCTCCTGCAGGCCCTATACCAACAGGGGCAGCACGAGGCGGCACTGGACTACATACGGCAGCGCTGGGGGGCCATGCTCGACGCGGGAGCCACCACGTGCTGGGAGACCTGGCGGCCCGTGTGGAGCCTCTGCCACGCGTGGTCCGGCGGGCCCACCTATGACCTGTCGGCCGAGTTTCTGGGCGTCCGTCCCCTTCGCCCGGGCTATGCCACCTTCGCGGTGCGCCCCCGCTGCGCCGGGGTCAGGTGGATGAAGGGCATCGTGCCCTCGCCCCACGGTGAGATCGCCGCCTCGTGGGTGGGCGATCCGGCCGGGGACGCGTTCACGCTCCACTCCACCGTGCCCGAGGGCACCGTGGGACGGTTGTGCATTCCGGAGATCACGCCCAACCATTGGGAGACCATCGAGCTCAACGGAGCTCTGGTCTGGCGAGCTGGCGGGCTGGGCGCCGCCAAGCCCGAGGTGCGGTCGGCCTGGTCCGAGCGGGGCTACATCGTGTTCGAGCTCGAACCCGGGAACCACACGCTCCAGGCCCGCGCCTGACACCACCGCTACTCCGGAGACGACGATGTGGCGCCCTCATCCGCGCCGCGCGGCTCCCACCGGAACGTCTGCCCGAGCAGCTCGGCGATGCGCTCCATGATCGTCCGAGCCACATACTCCAGGTCCTCGCGCTCCCAGTGCCGCTTGTCGTAGAGCGCCTCGAAGGTGATGGGCGCCCCCACCCGGATGCGGAACCGGGCCGGCCGCAGTATGGGCGGCTTGCGCGGCAGCACGCGGTTCGAGCCATCGAGAGCCACCGGCAGGACCGGCGCTCGCGACTTGAGCGCAATCAGCGCCACTCCCAGCTCCGGCTGCAACAGGCGGCCATCGGGGCTCCGCATCCCCTCGGGGAAGATCACCAGACACCGCCCGGCCGCCAGCACCTGGAGGCCCGCACGAAGCGCGCGCAGGTCCGCCGTTCCCCGGCGCACGGGGAAGGCATTCACCCACACGATGAACCGCCCCATCAAGGGGATCCGGAATAGCTCCTCCTTGGCAATGTAGCTGAGAGGCCGCCGGGTGATGCGCGACAGCAAGGGGGGATCGGCATAGCTCTGGTGGTTCGAGGCGATGATCACCGGCCCCGTGGCCGGAACGTGCTCGAGCCCCGTCACCTCGCATCGACACAACCAGCAGAACGCCCCGATGATCCGGCGGCACAGGTCGTACAGCCGCGGATGGGGCACCTGGGGGGTGATCGGTGGGATCGCAATCCTACCCACCACCCGCGCCCGCCTTCACTGCCAAGGAAGTGACCGCGTCGACCACCTCGTCGACCGGCATCCCGTCAGTGAGGATCTCGACGGCATCATCGGCCTTGGTCAACGGGTTCAGCGACCGGGAGCTGTCCCGGGCATCGCGCTCGCGAATCTCAAAGAGCACCTCGTCGAGTGACTTCTCGATGCCCCGGGCGGCCAGGTCGGCCCGGCGCCGCCGGACTCGCTCCGGCTCGGTGGCCGTAAGGAAGACCTTGACCTCGGCATCGGGGAACACGTTCGTCTGGATGTCCCGGCCTTCCATCACGACGCCGCCACCCGCCCCCATGGCCCTCTGCAGGGGAACCAGGGCGCTCCGGACACCCGCGACCTCCGAGACGGGGCTCGAGAGCCGACCGATCTCGGGTGTGCGGATATCATCCTCCACATCGGCGCCATTCAGGTGCAGCCGGCTCCGGCCCCGGGCATCGCGGCGGAACTCGAACCGAGCCGATTCGGCGAGGGCCGCCAGGCGCTCGGGCTCATGGATGCCCGTGCCATGCTGGACCGCCAGCAGCGCCACGGCCCGGTACATGGCGCCCGTGTCGATGTAGATGAACCCGAGACGATCGGCCACGGCCTTGGCCACCGTGCTCTTCCCGGCTCCCGCTGGCCCATCGATCGCGATGACAGGCCGGGCACGGCGCGGAGGCGTCTTCGAGGTGGATCCCACAGTCAGCCCTCCTGTCCGGGCGGTTCGGGCCGTGCCTCTCTGGCCTCGAACCGACGCCGCACCTCGGTGCCGAGGCCGAACAGCTCCCGGGTGGCCGCTTCGTCTCCCGCGGAGAGGGCGGACTCGAACGCGTCCAGCCTCGCGCGGAAACTCGCCAGTGCGCGCAGCACCTCGGCCCGGTTCTGCACCAGGATCTCGGCCCACAGGGAAGGATCGCTCCCGGCAACCCGCGTGCCGTCGGCGAAGCTGCCGGCCGCCGCCTCCAGAGCCACGTCGGCGAACGCACCACACAGCTCGGGCACAAGTGACGCCAGGCCGGACGCCACCACATGGGGCAAGTGACTGATCGCCGCCACCACGCGGTCGTGGTCCACCGGCGGAAGGTGCACCGGCCGGGCGCCCAGCTGATGCGCCAGTGAGGTGACGGCGTCCGTGGCCCGACAAGGCGTCCGCCCGGTGGGCGTAACGAAGTAGGTGGCTCCATGGAACAGGTTGGCACGCGCGTGCCAGACGCCCTGCTGGGCCGATCCCGCCATGGGATGACCGCCCACGAACTGGCCCCGGCCGTCGAACAGCTCTTCGAGGGCGTCCACGATGCACGCCTTGGCGCTGCCGACATCGGTGACAATGGCATCCGATCTGAGGACCGGCGCGATCGTGCGCGCCGAGGCCGGAATGGACGCCACGGGCAAGCAGAGAATGACCAGGTCGGCCCCGTCCACCGCGGCCAGCGGGTCCGTGGTGTAGGAGTCGATGGCGCCCCGGCGCTTCGCCTCGCACAGGCGTGACTCGGTGCGCGAGCACCCCACCACCATGCCGGCGGCCCCGGCCGAATGCAGCGCCATGCCCATGGACCCGCCGATCAGGCCGACCCCCAGTATTGCCACGCGCTCGAAGCACTCGGCCATTTGGGTGCAATCCTAACGGAGTTCGGCCAGCACCTGCTCCAGAGCCGCGATGAACCCCGCGTTCTGCTCAGGTGTGCCGAAGCTGACTCGGACATGGGTGGGCAGGTCGAACACGTCACCGGTGCGCACGATGTAGCCCCTGCGGAGCAGCCGCTGGAACGCCTCGACGCAGTCGACGCCCAGGTCCACGAGGATGAAGTTCGCCTGGCTCGGCGCATACGCCAGACCCAGCCGGTCGAACTCGCCGCACAGATACCGGCGCGCCTCGATGTTGTACGCCTTCGACCGCGCCACCTGCCCGGCGTCGCGCAGGCTCGCCACGGCGGCCGCCTGAGCCACTGTGCTCACGTTGAACGGAGGCCGCACCCGCTTCACCGCCGGCGCCAGGTGGTCGGGGAACACTCCGTAGCCCACCCGCAGGCCCGCCAGGGCGTAGATCTTGCTGAACGTCCGCAGCACCACCACGTTCCGCCCCTCCGCCACGTAGTCCAGCGAGGTGGGGTAGCCCGGATCATCCACGAACTCGCAGTACGCCTCGTCCATCACCACCAGCGCGTGATCCGGCACCCGACTCAGGAACGCCTCGAGCTCAGGCTTCCGCACGATGGTCCCCGTGGGATTGTGGGGATTGGCGATGAAGATCACCTTGGTCTTCGGTGTGATGGCCGCCGCCATGGCCGGAAGGTCGTGTGTGTAGTCCTGCAACGGCACACGAACCGCCCAGCCATCCATCTGAGTGGCCGTGATGGGGTACATGGGGAACGGAGGATCGGCCATGATGAGCTCCTCCCCCGGGTTGACGAAAGCCATGCCAATCAGGTGGATCAGCTCATCGGAGCCCCGGCCGATGATGAGCCGTTCCGCAGGAACGCCCAGGTGGGCGGACAGCTCGCGAACCAGGTCGAAACACGTGTCCTCCGGGTAGAGCCAGGCGTCGGCCAGAACCCGCTGCATGGTCTCGATGGCCTCCCGAGAGGGCCCCAGAGGGTTCTCGTTGGAGGCGAGCTTATAGACCTCGGACAGCCCGAGCTCCCGGCGCACCTCCTCGATGGGCTTCCCGGGCCGGTAGGCTTCGAGGCGGTCCAGGCAGGGGCGAACGAGCGGGCAAATCTCGCTGAGTCTCCGGGCGTCCTCGGACACGGTCGATGGTCCCTTCCAGCGGAGGGCGCGAACGCCCTCGGGGGCATCCACGGCTGCCGCTGCCAGTGGGCTCGAAGTGTACACCAGGCGCATCGGAGCGGCAAATGGCGGCACAGGGGCCAGGCCCCCTTGGCGCCAAGTCAGGCCCGAGATGAGACCACAGGAGCACCGAGACGGCACATCCGGGTCTGGCGGAGGGGCCGCACAGGGGTGCGCCAAGAGGGCGCGGGGCCCCTGACCGGCCCGAGGTTGAGGCGTGCGGATCGGGCGCGTTGGGGGCCCACCACGCTGGGAGACGCGTGGTTCCCCCCATGGCGCCCCTCCGTAACCAGGCGGATGGGCCACTCGAGCCCTCAGTTACCGCCTATGCCATTGGGGGCCCACCATCCGGCTTCGCCGGACGGTCCTCCCCATGTGGCCCATCCGCCAGACCCGGACGTACCGTCTCGGTGCTCCTGCGGCTCCATCGTGGGCCTCACTCAGTACCAATGGGGCGGAGCCCTCGCAGAGGCCATCTCGCCGCGCGTGCCGAAGCCCTCGGGCGGGGAGAGTGGCTCAGATGCCTCCTCGCCGGCGCGCTGTGCTGCTGGTCCTTCTGGCCGCTGCCGGAATCGCCCGGGCCCGACCATCGCGATGACGTCATCCTGGTGGATCGGGATCAGCGAACCGGCCGACTGAGACGGGCCACCGGAGAGGAGGCGGGAGGCCTGTCATGCGCACGTACTGCATTCTGACGTTGCTGATGCTCCCCGGCCTTGCCGTTGCCGACGTAGTCGATGAGCCCGTGGGGGCTCGCTACTCTCTGGGCCTCACACTCTGGCACATGGGCCACAGTGCGCGCTACATCGACGCGTTCCACACCTGGCTCGGGGGCCGCGGGATGAGGCCGGAGGTTGACCTGGAGCCGCCTGCCTCGACCCACGCCATCCTGGTCGAGCCCGAGCTGCTGCCTGAGGATCAGCGCGGCGGCTGGAGTGCGGAGGGGGCCTACCTCAGCAGCGGCGCCGGCGATGACGGCCCCACCGTAAGCTTCCCGCTGACCATGCCGGCAGAGGGCTGCTACCGCCTCTGGGTCCAGTACGACGGCTGGCCCACCGGAACAGGCGTGACGCGCCTGCGACTGTACCCGCGCGGCAAGGAGCACCTGGCGCCGATCGTTGATGATGAGGTCTACGACTACGCCACCGAAGTCGAGGGGCCGCAGTGGCACGACCTCATCGTCGATCTGAAGGCCGGCGAGTACGTGGTCCGGCTCGGGCACGTGGTCCGCTGGTGGCACGCCGGAAGCGGCCCGACGGGCTACATGCCGCGCCGGATCGACTGCCTCTACCTCACCGAGCGCCTCTGGTGCCAGCCACCCAGCGCCGAGGAGCGCGCCGCTCTGCGCCAGCAGCCGGGCCGGGGCATCCAGTGGACCTTCGAGGAGCCGCTGGTGGGCCCGGACGCCGACGCGTGGCGGCGGTGGCAGACCCGGCCGGTCTCGTGGGAGCAGCGCGAGGCCGAGCCTGAACGGTTCGCGCTCAGTCACGCATTCTGGCAGGAGACTGTCGACCGCCTCGCCAGGTCCGATCGCGAGAACGACGCCGGTACCGATTACCGTGACGACGACCGGCAGATCGTGTTCAACGAGACATGGAACCTCGTCGCCAATCCCGTCCAGGCGCGGCGGCAGATCGAGACACTGCAGGCGGACGTGCGGCGCGATCCACTACCCTATCGATACGTGTGGCACGACGTGCCGACCCACATTCCCGGCCTGACGGCCGAAGGCCGGCCAGAGGCTTACGGCGCGTGGACCTTCGACCAGGGGTGCCTGTTCGCCAGCTATGGCGAGCCGACGGGCACGGTCAGTACCGATGTGCCCGTCCCCGCCGCCGGTCGCTACACCATGTGGGTGCTCTCGGACGCCACCAACCTGAGCTACGCGGCGCCGTGGTTCGGCACGGCCAGCGTCGCGGGCAAGGAGCAGTTCCGCTACCACCACCAGGGCAACATCGCCAGCGTGTGGATGAAGATGGGCGAGGTCGCCGTCGATCAGCCGGGGCCGGTACGGGTGGACTTCACGCTCGACGGCGCCGGTGCGGGCGGGACCTACCGGCGCATCTACACCCTCTTCCTGGTCGACGATCCGGCCTTCGTGCCCCAGGGCACCATCCGCCCACCGTGGACTCTCGCCGAGTACCGTGACCGGGCGGCCCGAGCGGGCGCTCAGCCGGGCGACGCATACTTGTCCTGGGTACTCGACGATGCCTACACGCCCCTGACCCAGGAGGTGTGGGCCGACGGAACGACGCCCGGCCGTTCGTGGCCCGATGCCCCCGTGGCTGGCCCCGACGCCTCCCGCGACCTGGTGCTAGCCCGCGACGGCGTCCGTGCTGTCCAGGTTGGGCTGCGGAACCTGACGGCGGACCCGATGACGCTCAGCGTAGAGCCAGGGCCGCTCGAGGCCGCGGGCCGCCGCTATCCCAGCGCCGTCAGCTGGCGCGTCGTCGCATTCGCGCCTGGCGGCGCCGACCGACAGAGCTGGACGCCCTTCCTCCTGCTCCGCCGCCCCACCATCACCATCCCCCCTCTGGGAGTCGCTGGCCTCTGGCTCACCGTCGATGGGCGCGGCGTGCCGCCCGGCGATTACGTGAGCATGGTCAGGCTCACGGGCGAGGGGGCGCCCGACCACACCCTGACGCTGAGGGTGCACGTGTCGCCGGTGGCTGCGACGCCGAACCAGCCGGTCCTCGTGGATGGCTTCACGCAGCCTCATGAGGGCGAGGAGTACCTGCGCGACTATGTCGACCACGGGCTGAAGCTCTGGCGTGGCGAGATGAGCAAGACCGAGATGCAGCGATGGGGCATTCGCCAGTTGGCCCTGCACTGCCGTGGCGCCGACGACCTGGCGCGCATCAAAGCGCTGGGGCTGGACTACGACGACTGGTTCGCCGTCATCATGGACGAGCCCAGCGGCGACACGGAGGAGAAGCTCAAGCCCTATCTCGATGCGGCCAAGGCGCTGCGCGAGCTCGACCCGCACGTCCGCATCTCGTTCAACCCCGGCGAGGCGGCGACGCTGCCGACTTTCCAGCTCCTGGCGCCCTACTGCGACTTCTGGCTGCCCTACTCGCTGCACCTGTCGCCCAACTGGGGCGGGCCGGAGAAGTGGGCCATCTACAAGGCCAAGCCCTGGATGTGGTACACGACGCCCTGCCTGTGGGACAAGTCGCCGGGCCTGCCCCAGGGCATCGCGGCGCAGATCAGGCAGGTCCCGGGCCAGACCGGTCAGTGCGTAGGGACGGCCTTCTTCGCGCTCAACTACCCCTGGCGCGACCAGTGGGACACGGCCAACGAGCACATCCCCGACGCCTCGACCATGGGCGCCGTGAAGTCGCGCCACGGCCCCGTGCCGACGCGGACCTGGGAAGCCATCCGCGAGGCCATCGCCACCGCCGACTTGGCCATGCTGGTTCGCGAGCGCGCCGGCGTGGCGCGCTTCGAGGACCTGACAGACGAGGAGACCAAGCGCCTCGTGACCCAGGGCACCTACGAGGAGCTCATCGGCTGGCTGGAGGCGCACGAGCGGCCCTTGGCCCGATGACGCCCGGCACCGGGGCGTGCGCTAACCACGGCTGGCGGAGAGGTTACGGATCGATGCGGATCAGACGAAATGGAGCCCTCGCTCTCCTGGGAGTCGCCGTCGCCCTGGGGAGTGCCCCAGAGGGGGCGCGCGCCGATGAGGGGCCTCAGACTGGCCTGTGGGTGTACCCCGCGCCGGGGCAGGACGAATACCGCTCGGAGCACTACCGGGTCACCGTGTCACTCGGCGGGGAGGCCAGGGAGGCATTCTGCTACCGTATGAGGTCAATCTGGCACCGCGAATTCGCGGGCGATTGGGCGGCGCAGTTCTTCCCGAAGGACAACAACTGGGTGAGCTTCTCCTTTGCCGGCGCCGTGACCGTGGTGGTCGATCCCCTCGACGTGCAGGCCATCGAAGTCGAGGTCCGGCCTGATCCGCCAGGCGTCTCCGCATCAGTCCGCGAGGGCAAAGTAGTCGTCGAGATCAGCAGGCCCGGGCAGTACTACGTGATGGTGAAGGCCGCGGAGAACCCTCAGCATGACTTCGACCACCCGCTCTTCCTGTTCGCGAACCCGCCGGAGACCGACGTACCAACGCTTGACACTCCCGGTGTCCATTACTTCGGCCCCGGCGTGCATGACATCGGCTTCCAATACCGTGTGACTGGTGGCGAGACGGTCTACATCGCCGGCGGCGCCATGGTCCGCGGGTCGCTCTACTACGAGGGCGACGGAGTACGGATACTGGGCCGCGGAATCCTCACGGACAGGCAGCTCATGCTCGAGCGAGTCAACTCGGCACTGGCGGAGAAGGCGGCCGGGAAAGCCAACGCCTGGGACCTCAACCACGACGCCATGTACCGCGACAAGTGGGCGACGATCTATGGGGATGTGGACGCCGACGGGGCGCTGATCGAGGGCATTACGATCATCGAGTCGCCCTTCTACATGGTGCGGACACACGGGGCGGGCACGGTCTTCCGCAACCTCAAGCTCATGTCGGACCTGTACAACAACAACGGTATCGTCGCCGGACCAAACCACCAGATCCTTGACTGCTTCTTCAAGGTCGAGGACGACGTCTTCTGCTGGATGGCGCCCGTCTCAGAGACGCGCAACTGCGTGATCTGGAAGCAGGACAACTCCTGCATGGTTCAGCTCGGCTACGGCTACGCCTACGCCACCCACGGTCACGTGTTCGCCGACAACTGGGTGATCCGCGACGTCACGAGCGTCCAGGTCCAGGCACGCGGGCTGTTCGGGCTTGCGGCGTCCATCGGGACGACCTTCGCCGACTGCCGTATCGAGAACCTGAAGGTGTGGGGCGATGTCCTCAACTTCCTTGCCATCGACAACTGGGATCGCCCGACGCCCTGGGCCGCCAAGCCCGACGGAGAGGTGCGGCTCCGTCCGGTAGACCTCACCTTCCGAAACGTGGAGATCACCGGGACAGAGAAGGGCGACTACTGGGGGCCGGACATGGCCGACCTGGTGGGCAGCCCGATGCGCTCCCGTCTACGTACAGAGAAGGAGGGCTCCATTCACATCGTTCTCGAGAACGTGCGCATCCATGGGAAGCTCCTCCGCAGCGATGCCGACTGGCCCAATGGTCTTCTCCAGCAAGGGCAGGTCACGGTCGAATACCGATAGCGTCGCCCCGGGCCATCCGCCGCGAGGCCCGGCAGGTCCAGGCCAGACCCCGCCTAGCGCATGCCCGCAGGCTTCCAGCGCGGCCCGAACCCCTGCGCGAACAGGTCGCCCGTCCGCGGCAGCTCGAAGCGCCCCTCGCCGAGGTCTCTGAGGCCCGGATCCGCTACCACGCTTCCTGCCTCGAACCCAGTGGCCGCCGTCAGTGAAGCCACGTCGTCGAACTCCCGGAAGCGTGCCCGCCATGGCACACCGTACAGGAACAGCTTCTGGCCCGGGCCGGCGAAGTAGGCGTTGTGCGCGAAGGTCATCCCCTGCTGTAGCGGGTCGAACCACCGGTCGGGCTGGTCGCGCTGGATGACCGCGGCGAACTCCTCCTCGCTGGCGTACTTGCCCTTGTCACCCGGGTGCATGCCGAAGAAGGCCGTGTCATACCAAAGCCCGAGCTGGTACCGCTGGTTGTTGGCGCTGATGTTGCCAGCGACGATGTGGCCCACGTTCTGGAAAGCCAGTGGGCCGAGGTCCGCCGTGTCGAGGTACCTTGGCCCCTGCTCGCGGAGCGAGAGGCCATCGAGGTTGCCCACCAACAGGTTGTGTACGATGGTGCAGTGCTGGCTCTCGGCGAGGGTCAGTCCCGCCGTGCTCCATCCCTCGCCCGACCGGAGGCCGTTGCCGAAGAACGCGCAGTCCTCCACCGTGCTGTCGCGGCTGATCTCGATGAACAACCCCTGCTGCTCGTTGCCCTCGAACAGGCACTGGCGAACCACCGTGTCCGACACGTCGATGTCGAACCACAAGCCCGGCCCGCCGTTGTCGCGGAAGACGCACCGATCGAACAGGCCGTGGCGCGAGACGGCGAGCTTCACACCACCCGCATCCCACCCACGCGAGATGGGCTTCCGGCAGTTGTCTTCCCAGGTGCAGCCCTCGTTGACGAAGTCCTCCCCGCCCGCGCAACCGCCCGTGTGACCGCAGTGGCGGATGATGCACCGCCGCATGGCACCTCGCTTCGGCCCCACCCCCGCGCCGCCCCCGGCCATCCATTCGATGGTGCAGTCCTCCAACGCGTTAGCTTCGCCGAGCAGCCACACCCCCGGCCGCTGCGGGAACGTGGCGCCATAGCGGAACGTGAACCCACGGACCACCACGTGGTCGAAGCTCGCGCCCTGCATCCAAGGGTTCGCGCCGAACACCAGACCGCGTGTCGCTCCCTCGATCTGGTGCACGGCCGGATCGGAGTCGTCGGCCATGCGGATGTAGAGGAACCCAGAGTCAGGATCGGGGAAGAAGGTCCCGGGTGTCATCTCGGCCAGGGACAGAACGAGCTGGGGATAGTCCCAAACCTCGCCGTCGACGATGACCTGCTCGGCTCGGCCGCTGCGGGAGTGTTCCTCGTCACCCGGATGGTGCCGAACCGGCGTCCCGTCGCGCATGTCGATGACGAACTCATGTGTCCATGGCACGCGGTAGATGGGCGCATCGCCCCCAACGCGCGCCCATCCGGTGAGCACATCGGCGCCGGTGACGATGACGGTTTCGCCCGCGGCCGCCTCGTAGACGATGGGTGCGCCCTCCCGGCCCGAGTGCCTCGGCAGCACGTGCTCGCGGTAGGTGCCTGCGTGCACGATGACGCGGTCACCGGCCTCGAGTACCTCGGCGGCGTGCGAGATCGTAGCCCACGGCTGCTCGGCGGTGCCAGCCGCCGCGTCCGATGCGTTCGGTGCCAGGGCACTGACGTGGTACTCGGCTAAGACGCCGGCCAACGCCAAGCCGGGCCAGAGGGTGAGCGCCACGACAGTCGGTCCCATACCCACCTCGCCGTTCGGAGGGGCCGAATGGGGCGGGGGCCCCATCCGGCCCGGTCGGTCTTGCACCGATCGAGCCGCACCCTCGCGTCCGTCCGGCCCAAGAGCCCAGACCGCGGGGCGCCGCCCCGCGCCCCAGCAGGCTGAAGCCTGCGCTCCCGAAGCCCCCATTCGGCCCGGGGCGGCCGGTCGCTCAGCTCTCCGCACTACCTTTGCAGGTGCCTGTCCGCGAACGCGAGATACTGCTCCCAGTCGTATGGAGCCACCTCGTGCCCGCCGCTGCGGATGTGGTACCCGATGGTGCCGTGTACGGGCTCGTTCACTGCGGGCATCTCGCGCGCGGGCAGCCCGTCGGTGCCGAGTAGCCGGTACACCGGATCAGCCCCCAGCGCCGCCAGGAACTCGCCGCGCGGATCGGCCCATTTGTCCTCTTCGGCCGACGCCACATAGACGGGGCGCGGAGCGATCAGCGCAATCAGCTCGTGCTGGTCCACCGGCAGCGCCGCCTCGTTCTCGTTGTACTCGCTGAAGTTGTCGCAGAACCAGTGCGGGAATGCCCGATTGATGCGCCCCACGGTCTCGCCAAAACACCGGCGCGAGAGTGCTGCGCCGCCGCAGCCCGAGTTGTTGCTGATGACCAGCGCGAACCGCTCATCCTGCGCGCCCGCCCACAGCGCCGTCTTGCCCAGGCGGCTGTGGCCGAGAACTGCCACCCGCTTCGCGTCCACCTTCGGGTCGTGCTCGAGCACATCCAGCGCCCGCGACAGCCCGTAGGCCCAGGCGCCGATGGAACCCCACTCGTCGGCCTCCGGCGCCGTCTGCCCTGCTCGGTAGAAGAAGGGGTGAATGCCGTTCTGGAAGCCGTCGTCGAAGTCGGGGTCGATATCGCCGTAGTAGATGGTGGCGATCCCGTAACCGCGCGAGAGCACCTGCTCGACCTGCCAGTGCCGCGTCTCGACGCCGCGGAGCGCCTCGGTCGCCCGGTGGTCCACCACGCCGTTGCCTTCACGCATCCACGAGCGCGGCAAGCGGATGGTGGGGTCATCGCAGATGCACGCATTGCCCTCGAAGTTCAGTGCCAGGAACACGGGTACAGGGCCGTGGGCCGCATTCGGCAGGTAGAGCAGCATGTCGACCTCGAGGTGGCCCCGATGTCCGGTGGGGTCGAACACGATCTGCTTCCGTGTGGCCAAACCGCCGAGTGCGTCCGCCGACGACTCGACCACATCGAACGGCACCCAGGCGGGCGGTGCAGGGCTCCGGCCATAGACGTGGGTCTCGAAGAGCTTCAGCAGCTCCGGCCGCCGTTCGTTGTCCCAGGTCTCAGCGTCGCGCACCCGCGATCCGTTCGCGAGCTGGAGCGGATCCGGAAGGGTGTACGGAGGCACTCTCGCCTCGTCGTAGATGGGCTCCTCGCCCTCAGCCCCGCCTGCCGCCAACCACGCCACCGCCGCGCATGTGGGCCACCACAAGGTCGTTCCGCTCATACGCGTACCTCCCTCGTTGGTCGCAGGGAGGTTCGACGTGAGTGCGCAGGGGGCCTGCGCCCGAAGCTTTGTCCCGGGGACTGCTCCCCTACTCCCCCCTTCTCACCCGCACCGCCGACACAGCCATATGCGCCTCGGGGCTCGTGATGCGGAAGTCGCCGCCGTTGCAGCGGTCGGAGAAACGGGCATCGGGCAGCCTGAAGGTCGCCGTCCGCCACTCGCCACTGCCAGTGAGTTCCACCGGCTCGGTCCCCTTGAAGGCTCCCGGTCGCTCCGCCACCTTGAGCACCGTCTCGTCGGTGGAGTCGTACTCGAGGAAGAACACCCCCGCGCCCTCATCGAGGTAGTCCACCTCGATCACGACAGCTGGGTGTGCCCCATCGCCAGCCAGCGCACTATCGACGCCGAACAGGATGTACATGCCCGTGGCGATGCGGCAGGTCCGCCCTGCCAGCTCCTTCACCTCGGTGCCGCAGTCGGCCCCCTCCCACTGCATCACATTGCGGCCGCGGTTCGGACCCCCCAGCGTGATCTCACCGCTCACCACGCGGCTGACGGCGTTCAGGCCGATCTCGACCCCGCCCTCGCTGCGGTTCTCGATGTGGGGCTCAGCGGCGAAGCGGTTGCCCACGATAGCAGCGCTCACGGCGCCCTCGCCCAGCACGACGTGATTCCCGCCCTTGGTGAAGTTGCAGCCCTGCACGACCAGCGAGCCGCCCAGGGCCTCCAGCGCCGGCCGGCCCTTGCCCTGCGAATCCCATTCGCGGAAGTTGCAGCCCGTCAGCGTCACCGTGCCCGTGCCCTCGTGCCGCAGGAGCTGCCGGCTCGGGCCCCAGAAGGCGCAGTTCATCAGACTCACATCGCCCGTGCAGGTCGAGGTGGTCACGACCGAGATCGGGTCCTCACCCAGCATAGCCACGAACTCGCCGTTGGTGATCAGCAGTCCCATGCCCTGGCACTGCTCGACCCGCACCGCCTGGCCCGAAGCATCCGCGCCGATGCCGAGGAAGTTGCCGTTACAGGCGCCGCTCTCTGTCTGCACGAACCGGTAGCCGACCCCGTAGCCAAACACGAAAACATTGAAGACATACTCCCAGTCCGTCCGGCCGAAGGTCAGGGCCTCGGCGTTCTCCCACATGAACTGCTGGAGTCTGGGCTCCTGCCAGTTCCAGAAGGGCCAGAAGTGGACGTTCTCGATCCGACCGACGTCGTAGCACTTGTCGACGAAGATGCCGCGCCGCAGGGGCTGGCCGTAGAGCCCGCGGATGTAGTGCCGGCCCGAGTTGCGCGTGCCGAAGTCCACCGCGCTGTAGGGGTTCACGAGCAGGCAGTCGACGATCGACGGGTTGTCGCCGCCCCGGCAGGCGACGCACCATGGATAGGGCTTGATGCTGGCCGGATCGTTCTGATCCGGGTAGAACACGGTGATGCCCTTGAGGACGCTGTTCGTCCCGAGGCTGATGAAGGCCGGGCCGTCTTCGGAGCCCTGCCCCTCGACGGCCAGCAGCGTGCTGCCCAGGTTCTGCGTCCACGCCGTGGGGACGGTGAACACACCCTCGAGCGTCACATGGTCCGGTATGTCGATGTGCGTGGCGATGAGATACCGGCCCGCGGGCACGTGCACGACGCCCCCCGCCGTCCCCAGTGCCGCCATCGCCGCCGTGAAAGCTGCAGTATCGTCGGTCGTGCCGTCGCCCACGGCACCGTAGTCACGAACGCTGACCGATGACAGTGGCGTCTCCTGTGCCTGAGTCATCATGCTCACTCCAGTGAGAGCAAAGCAGATGGCCAACCAGTTGCGCTGCATGGCGACACCCCTCCAGAGGCCGGCGCTCGACAATCGATGACCCACGCGGCGTGGCCGGCGTTCGTCCGCCGTTGCCCGTTCTCCTGGGCGCCGGGCCAAGACCACCCGCAAGGAGAGCACCGGCTCACCGCGACGATCGCCTCGTACCCACGGCAGTTCCCGGCCGGCGCATCGGTCACCGGGCCTTCTGCCCCGTCACGATGGGAACATACCCCGCCTCCAGACCCGCCGGCGGCGTCACGAGCAGCGACGGATCGAGGCTCACCAGCTCGCCGCGCCCCGGGGGCGCCATGTAGTCTCGGTCGATGGGCCACGAGGCGTGGATCCTCTCGACCAGGGCCTGGAGCTTGGCCCTCTTCTCTTGGCCCCAATGGTACTGCTGGAACGAGGGCTGATCGATGAAGCGGTACCACCAGTACGTGACCTCAGAGCCGTCGGCGAGTCTCGCCGTGAACGGACCGGACGTGGCGCCCGGGCTGGTCCAGGCGGCCGTGGCCGGTGAGGTGTAGGGCTCACCCGGCCCGGCCACCGGGAACTCCTCGGCCAGCAGGCCGGTCTCGGGCGGCACGTCCGCCGGCGAGATGGCGACGCATCCATCGCCGACGTGCCTGAAGTACTGCGGGAAGACCCCCCTGGGCCCGAGCTCGTCGCCGGCCCACTCCAAACCCCACGCGTTGTCATCGAACACCGTGTTGTCGAAGGCGCGCTCGATCCCGGTCATGGCCTTCCCGGCCATGTCGTACCGCGTGTCGACCCGCTCCAACGGGGCTCTCCAGGCGCCCCTCGCGTCGAACCGCCCCGAGCACGGCTCACCGCCGTCGCGCCAGGCCTTGAGTGCGTCGAACAGCGCAGCCTTCGAGTAGTACGTCACGTCTTGCACCAGCACGCACCGCCCTCGCTCGTCCACGGGGAACTGCAGACGCGGGATCTTCGAGTAGACCACGCCGTGGGCGTCGATGCTGTCATAGCGCGGGACCGTGTTGATCTCCATGGCGCCCCCGCCCATGGTGCCGGGCCGTGCGTCCAGTCCGCGTCCGTAGACGAAGGGATAGTTGAACAGCTTCCCGATCTTGCTCCAGGTCTCCGGAATGTAGTACGCGATCGGGCCCTTGAAGTTGGCCGCGGCGAGGAAGCACGTCCAGGACTGGTCGCCGGTCGGTGGGTCGCCCTCGCTCGCGTCGGTGAAGGGCAGGGCCATCCACGAGTAGCCCAGGAACTGACCGTTGGGGTCGCCCCGGAAGGGCAGGCCGTCGGGCGGGATCAGCAGCCGATTGGAGAGCTGGGCGATGCCCAGCCGGTCGTCCGGCAGCGCAGCGCTGCTGTAGAAGAACGACCATCCGGGCGACCCGATCTCGTAGTCGTAGCACTGCGGCGTGCCGTTCATGCTGAACTTGGGCGGGCCGTACCGGAAGTGGTTGCCCGCCCAGTAGCCCAGGCCGCCCTCGATGGTCTGGAACACGCTGTCCCAGGTCGGCCCCCGTTCGGGCCAGGTGCGGGCCAACGTGCCTTCCGGAGCCAGCGGCCGATCCGTGTTGTCCGAGTTGTCGGGAAGGATCCAAGTACTTGCCAGACCCACCTGGAAGTTGGCCAGCGGACGGTCGATCAGTGGCCAGACAGCCGAGTAGAAGCCCATGCCCGCGCTGAACTCCGCCCGCGCGGGTGGCCGGCCGGCGGCGAAGCCGATGTAGCCGTGCAGGCCCTGTGACTGCGCGATGACCATCCCAGCCTCCGCGCTACGATCCCGACCGTCATCCTGGGGCGCGGAGACACCACATGCCAGAGCGAGGGCCTCGACAGCAATGGAGAGGATGTTCACACCATCACCCCCTACGGGCGCCGGCGGCAACGCAGCCCCGCCAAGGCCGCCCGGTCGTGGCAGGTGTGCGTGGTCCATTCCGGGAACGGCCGGTCAATGCCTCTGCAGCGATCGTTCAGAGAGAGGACCCATCCATGCCCAAGCACGCCCTCCACACCCTTGTCGCCCTCGTGCTCGCGGGCACCTCCTGCGCCGCGCGGACCGACGAGCGTGACTGCCTCATGGACCGGTGCGACAATGCCGCCCTCTGGGGCGCCAACTTGGGCTGGGAGTTCCCCGGTGCAAGCGGCAGCGTGGCTGCGAGCGACGACGGCCAATGCATCCGGCTGGACTACGACTTCCGCCACGGCGGGAACTACGTCACGGCCGCCCGCGCCATCGACGTCAGCCAGGCGTCCGCCGTCTCATTCCGCATCCGCCAGGACGGCGCCAACTCCGGCTTCATCCGCATCGCCGACGCCACCGGCCAGGAACACGCGGCCGGCTTCCCCATCGACGGAGCCGACTGGCAGACGGTGCGCCTTAGCCTGGACGCGGCCACCTTTGGCGCCCACTGGGGTGGCGCCAACGACGGCGAGTTCCACTTCCCGCTGACAACCATCCTCATCGGCGTGAACCGGGGACCCACACTTCAGGGGTCGTGCCTGATCGATGACCTCACGTTCCGCACCAGCGCCCCCGAACTCCGCTACCGACTCACACTGCGGACAGGCGAGCCCGGTGATGTGGTCTTCGCCTCCGGTGACCGGGTGCCCGTCGCGGTGACGGTCGAGAACGCGGTCGACGAGGAGGCTAGGCTTGCCCTGCGCGTGGTCGCCGAGAGCTGGCACGGCGACCGTGTTGAGCTCCTGGACCGCGACCTGCTGCTCCCCGCGTTCGCGGCGGCGACCCAGACCGTTACGTTGCCGGGCTCCAGTCCCGAATACTGGGCCCTCACAGCCCGGGTCGCGCGTGGCGACGACGTCCTCGCGCGCGGTCTGGGCGCTGTGGTTGTCGTTGAGCGCCCGCGCAACTTCGGCCAGGACGACCCCTCGAGCTTCTTCGGCATCCAGTGCTCGAGCAACGGTGCTCGCACCGAGCGTCTCGGTGCCAAGTGGGTGCGCGCCGGCCGCGACTGGAAATGGGCGGAGATGCAGCGCGGCAGTTACTGGCTCCCTGATCTCTCTGAGATTCGAGCCAACCATCAACTCATCATGTACACGATGACGGCCTATCCGCCCGCGTGGGCCGAGGAGCAAGCAGCGGGCCACGACTTCTGGGTCGGTGACCGCGCCGCCGAGCGCATCGCCTGGTGGGCCGCATTCGTCGAACACTCCGCCCGCGAGCTGGCACCGATGGTCGACACCTTTGAGATCCAGAACGAGCCGGACCTCACGTGCATGTGGCAGGTGGGCCTCGATCTCGCCAAGGGCGCTGAACGCTACGCCCGCATCCTCGAGTCTGCGGCCGCGGCCGTCCGGCGAGGGGCACCCGGCGCGCGGGTGGCCGGCATCGACGTCAGCGGCGGCGACTACGACGGCGGGCTACCCTTTAGTGAGGCGATGATGGCCTCATGCGGCAACCTCATCGACGTCTACACCGGCCACCCCTATGCCGGCGTCCGCTACTTTGGCGAGGGCCAGCAGCCCATGTGGCCCGTCCGCAACGAAGAACGCCGCAAGTGCCTCGATACCATCGCCATGATCGACCGCCACGGTGGCAGCCAGCGCTTCTGGATCGGCGAGAAGGGCTGGGGCCTCGACGTGTCCGCCCCGTCGCTGTCCGACCACTCCCGCCAGTTCGCCGAGTGCCTGGTGCAGTCAATGGTGATCGCTCACTCGGTCCCGCGTGTCGAGCGCTACTTCTGGTTCCTGGAGGAGGGCTGCAACGAGGGAGGCTACGAGTATGGGCTCTTCCGAAAGGGCATGCCTCTGCCTGCCGCCCTGGCCTACAGTACGCTCGCGAGCAAATTGCACCACGCCACGCCCGTGGACTCGCCCGTCCTCAGCCCAAACCTCCAGGCCCACCTGTTCGCGTCCGAGGATACCGGGCAGGCCACCCTGGTGGCCTGGTCCGAGGACGGTGCCGCGAACCTGGCAATCGCCCGCGCGCCGGCCGAGTGGCGCGTCGATGACCTGATGGGCCGCCCATTGGCCGACGGCGGGCGAGGCGAAGCCATCCGCGTTGCGCTCGACCGCGCGCCCACCTACATTCAGGTCCCCCTCGACGCTCTGTCCGACTTCCGACAAGCGCTGACCGAGGCAGCAGTGTCCGTCGCCGTCCCGGTGCGGATCGAAGCCGCCTTCGCCGGCGACACCGGCAGCCTGAGCGCCAGGCTGCGAAACGTCACGCCCGACCCCAGGCGGGTGACCATCGAGGCGCGCGGCGTCACTGCCGACCTGGACCTCCCTGCGGGCGCCGCAGCGACCGCCTCTCTCTCCATCCCCGGCGGACTGCTTCCGCTGGCCGGCCAGGACGTCACACTGTCCGCGCGGTCGGCCGAGACGGAGGAGACCGCCGCAGTGCACCTCGATCTCACACCGCTGAAGCCCTACCGCCATCCCGCAATGTCCTCGGCGGCCGAGCCGCCGCAGCCACTCGCCGTCCTCGACCAGCGAGCGCAGGTGCTGCCCTCCGACCCCGGTATCGGATGGACGGGTCCCGAAGACCTCAGTGCACGCGTCTGGGCCAGCTGGTCACAAGACGGCCTCGTGCTCGAGGTGGCAGTTCGCGACGACCGGCACGCGGTTCCCATCGCCGAGGTGGGAGGGTTCTGGGAAAGCGACTCCGTCCAGATCGCCGTCGATCCCCTCAACGACGCCGGCCCCGCGACCGGCTTCGACGCCGACGACCGCGAGTTCGGGCTGGTCCTCGGCAACGACGGCCCCAAAGCCTACATGACCGTGCCGGAACGGAAGCCGCTTGAGTGCGAGTTCAGCGCTCAGCGCCTTGCCGACGACCTGATCTCATATCGCATCGTCATCCCGTGGGCGACCATGGGCATACAGCCCGTCCCCGGTCGCGTCATGGGCCTCAACGTCATCGTGAACGACAACGACGGCACCGGCCGCGGTTACTGGATCGGCATCACGCCGGGGATCGGCGAGTCCAAGCGCCCCCTCGCCTACCGCGATGTCTATCTGGCAGAATGATGGGCGAGCCAAGCGGTCCCTCGCCGGCGGTCGCGGCGGATGTTCCAGGCCGCTCCTGGATGGGGTCCAGGGGACAGGTCCCCTGGCGGGGTGCGGGGCAGAGCTCCGCGGTGTCCGGCCGCGAAGCGGGGTGCGGGGCAGACCCTCGCGGTGTCCGTTGTCACTTACGGCCGGTACACGTATCGGCACAGCGGGTCGCTGATCGGCGGACGCTCGGGCAACATGTCCTCCCGCGGGTTGCTGGCCACCTCCGAGGCCAGGATCCGCATGCCCTCGGCCCATGCAAGCGCGTCAGGATCGTCGTCCCTCGGGAACACCGCCTGGCCACAGCGCTCGGTTCCGCCGGCGTCCCGCGCGAGCGGGGCCAGCAGCATCGGACTTCGGTCCACTCGGCGAAAGTCCACTCGTGTCACGGCCGCCACGTCGCCACCGTGGCACGACGCGCACCGCCGGTCATAGACGGGCTGTAACGCCGCCCGGACGGCGCCGGTCAGTAGCTCGCGGCCGCCCAGGGTGCCCTTCCGCCCATAGACGTAGGTCCCATAGTAGGGCGCATTGCAGTCGACCCAGGTCACCAGGCGCTCGAAGTCTGCCTTCGACAGCCTCACACGCTCGCGGTGCGTCGTCAACAGCGTCTGCACTAGCTTGCTGGCATGTGACCCGTAGTACTTCGCCGGGCGCAGGGGCAGTGTCGCGGAGCTATTGGCATCGACGTAGGCCACATAGCCCCGGGTCACCAGGTTCTCGTAGGCCACGTTGAACAGGTTTGTCCGCGTGTCCGAGAGATCCAGCTTCCCCGCGGGGTCCGCACCCGAATGGCACCGCTGACAGTGCCGGTCCAGCACGGGCTGAACGTCATAGGCGAAGTCCGGAGCGTGCACGCCATCCGGCGGCGGCTCGATAGTCGAGGGCTCCCGCCGAGCGGCCAGCGGCACGGCGTTCGCCGGGGCAGTGATCCGGGCCTCGTGACACCCGATGCACGCGGTTCGCTCCCCCGCCCGCACCTGCGTGAACGCCCGCATCCGCTGAACCTCCATCATGTTCTCGTCCAGCGCCGCGAAGTAGACCGGCACATCAGCCGGGACACGGAAGCAGGCCGAGCCGTCCTCCTCGACGGGCACCGTGCCCAGAAGGCGCTTCACGGCCAGATGACTCATGGCGCTGACCACCGGGTACTGGAGGCGAGGCCCGGTGCACTCCGCCGCCACGGGCTTGGGCACTTCCTCGACGATGCGGATGTACTTCACCGTGCCTCTCGGCACATCCGGCAAGCCCTGGTAGACGTCCATGACGAGCATCGTACCCGTCGCGTCCCCAGCCCCCACGCCCTGCTCAGGGTAGGCCGGCGGCCGCCGGCGAGGTGTGACGGGAAACGCCTCGAAGCACGATGTGCCCGGGTCGCGGTAGATGAGGTCGCGGTTGTTCCACCGGTCCAGAAGATACAGCCCGTAGCCGGCAGGCTCGCGGTCGTCGGGACCGTACGCATACGAGACGATGAAGTACTCCTCCGAGAGCGGGTAGGGATTGCAGTAGTAGCCCACGTCCCGGCGGGCCCAGCCAAAGTGACTCGGCGGCGGGAGCTCCGGCGTGATGTTCGTGAAGCGTGCCGGGCTCGAACACACGTCGGCCGGGTCCACCAGCGCGATGGGCCCCACGGCGATGGGCATATGCGGAGCCAAGGTGCATACGAGCAGCGAGCTGCCGGGAACCTGCCGGGGCTCCCAGAACGTGATCGGCCCCCAGTGCTCGCCGGTCATGTGCCGCGGCATGGTCCCGTCAGGATTCACAACCCACAGGCTCTGGTTGTTCCCGAGCTGCTTATCGACATACTCCCATCTCGTGTAGGCAACCGAACCGTCAGCGAGCACGCTCGGAGTGAAGTCGTTCACCGTGTTCGACGAGGCACAACGTACGTCACTGCCATCGCTGGACATAGTGTAGAGCACCGACACGGTGAACGCGTTGTGGCACAGCACCACCCGCCGACAGCGCGTCGACACGAACATGATCCGGCCGTCGGGCAGATAGCACGGGTCGATGTCGTCATACTCGCTGTCCGTGAGCTGCCGGGCACCTGATCCGTCGAGGTTCACCTCATAGATCCGGTACGGCGACGGACCATCGGCCTTGTACGAGAACAGGGCGCGCGCGCCATCCCACGAGACGTCCGGGTCGCGAAAGATGCCCGTCTCCGGAAGCCCGGCCAACACGGCCTCAACCGGCCCGTCCGGCCGCGGCGGCGAGAGCATGGCCAGGCTCCCCCCGAACCGGTGGCTCCCGTCAAAGTACGTGGTGTAGATGTGGCTCGTGTCATACGTCTGCCGCTTGGCGAACAGCAGCTTCCCGAACGACAGTAGCGGGTTGCTCAGTGCCACGCGGTTCTTGAGTCGATAGGCAGCCACATACAGGTCGTACATGCCGCGCCACTTGGCCTCGTCATCGGCCGTCGACTCGAGGCGCTCGACCGCGGCCAGAAGTGCTCCGGCCTCGTCGCGCGCCTCCCTCAGGTCCAGGCCCCAACGGTTGCGAAACTGGTCCGCGAGGAAGCGCGTGTGCTCGGCCATCCTCCGAATCCGTTCGGCGTCAAGAGGCAGCACGCCGGTGTCGGTGCGGTCCTCTGAGACCACCACTGAGAGATGGGCAGACCAGGTCTCGTCCATCTCATCACGCATCATCTCCGCCCGCACGGTGTAGCGCCCCTCACCCATTAGCAGGTACTCCAGCAGGCGCTCGGCACGCGGCGCGGGAGCCGGGACCCGCTCATACGGGATGACCGGATCGTAGTCGGCGGGAGCATCAACGAAGCCATCGGGTCGCACATAGGCCTCATAGCCGTACCGGCCGGGCTCAGGTGTGCCGCTCCACGCCACGGGTGCGGCCTCGATGGGCTTCGGTCTGCGCCTCCACCCGGCGGGGAACGGCGCTGAAGACTCGAACCGCAACGCCACGATATGCGGCATGCAGGGGCCGGGACAGACCAGAGAGACCGTATGCCGACCGGCCTCAATGTCGACCTCCGTCAGGAGCTCCCAGATGGCCGTACTCGACTGCCAACTGCCCGTGGTGCCGGCAAACCCTCGCACGAGGTCGACCCCATCGAGCCTGAGGTCCACCGGTCGGGACTCGGCCGCGGCGTACCGACCCGAGATCGCGTACCGAGCAGTCACCGGAAAGTCGAGATCGTACTCGGTCGCATTCGGTGTCGGCCCACCGTTGAAGATTACCGGTTCGGCGTCCGCATAGGCCATGCCCACATCGGAGACCGCCACGTTCCCCCGATCGAACTCGTACGCCCGCACCACGAAGCTGCTGCGCCGCGGCCCCTCTTCGCCGTGGGCCCCCAGCAGCCCCAGGGCAAGCACCGCCGCCAGCCCCATGACGGATCGTGTCATCGTCGCCGCCCTTCGCCCCGCACCGGTCACTTCACCAGGTCCCGAATACCCAAGGCGGCTGCCTCGCGCTGGGAGACGAGCGCCGCGTGGTCCAGCACGTTTCCGTAGAGCTCCAGCGCCAGCCCCCGGTGCTCGGCCTTCACGCTTTCGGCCAGCGCCAGGGCCCACCGGCCGGCCACAGCCCGCAGGCTCCCGGGCCCGTCGCGCGGCACCGTCAGGATCGCCCGGGCGCCCATCGGTGCCCACTCTCGCGCCCAAGGCCTTGGCACCTGACCCGAACTAGGCATGCCTCGACCCTATGCCGGCAGGTGCCACGGCTCCCGGTAGGGCGGCGCCAGCATCCGGTTCGCTGCATCATCGTCCACGAACCGCTGCTTCACCGAATCCCACGTGAGCTTGCGCCCAAGCCGGAACGAGATGCAGCCCAGGAGCATCGGCAGCGTCATGGTGTGCACATAATCGAGGTGGCTCTCCGGCGCCTCGCGGCTCCGCACGCAGTCCAGGAAGTTCCGCGGGTGGCCGGGCGACCGCGGAATGCTCTGTGGCACCTCGGGGATGTCCGTCAGCTCCTTGCCGTCGATGAACAGCACCCGGCTCCCGTAATCGACCACCATCGAGCCGCGGTCCCCTTCGAACTGGCATCCGATCCCGCGGCCAGCTGCTCCGGGCACATCGGGCGCCTTCGTCGTCCACAACAGCTTCACGTCGCCAAAGTCGTAGTCCACGTCGATCCACGCAGGCGTGTCGGCAATCCCGTCCTTCGGTGTCTCCCCACGGGCATCGATGGTCTTGGGTTCCCCAAGATCACCCATGGCCCAGTAAGCGATGTCCGCGATGTGGCACCAGAAGTCCGCGTACGTGCCCCCCGAGTAGTCGAAGAAGTAGCGGAAGTTGAAGTGGCACCGAGCGGGCGTGTAGGGGCTCCACGGAGCCGGTCCCAGCCACATATCCCAGTCCAGCGTGGGCGGGGGCGTCTCGTTCGGCGGGAATCCCAGCCCCGGTGACCCGCCTTCCTTCCAAACGCGCACCGTGTGGATCCTCCCCAGCACGCCCGCGCGAACCAGCTCCACCACTCGGTGGTAGTTGTCGTCAGCGTGAATCTGGGTACCCAGCTGGAAGACGCGTCCGTAACGCTTCCGCGCTCTCACCATGGCGTGGCTCTCGGCCACCGAGTGACACAGCGGCTTCTCGCCGTACACGTCCTTCCCCGCCTCGAAAGCCATGATGGCCACCAGCGCATGCCAGTGGTCCGGCGTCGCGCAAGTGATCACATCGATATCGTCCCGCTCCAGCACGTTCCGGAAGTCCCGGTACGCTTGGGCTTTCGTGTCCGGCCGCATCTCCTTCAGCCGGTCCATCGTTGCGGTGAGGTGCGTCTCGTCGACGTCACAGAGCGCCGCCGTGTCCACATCGGGGAAGCCGGCGAACCAGCTCACGTGCGCGTTGCCCATCCCGCCCACGCCGATGTGCCCCACGGTGATGCGGTCGTTCGCAGACACCGCCCGTGCTCTCCTGGATCCTGCTGCCGCCATGCCCAAACCCATAACCCCCTGGGTGCACTTCCCGATGAACGTGCGGCGGGTCAGTGACGATGCGGTCCACGCGGACATGCTCAGCCCTCCCACCCGGTCTCCCGCACTCGCGCGAGTCGAGTACAATTCGCTGGCGTGCCGTCGGTCCCCTTGCTGCCCTACGGGCCGACGATGCCAGGGGACTAGTCACGAGTACAGCGTCCAGGATAGAGTACGTCTCGGTGCCCTGCCGGGGCTCTGGCCCAGTTTTGAGCCAGAATCGCGCGATTTCACATCCGCGTTGCGGCTTTTTTGGATGGGCGACATCGGGCGGCCCCGGCGCTCATGACGATCCATGGAAGGAACGGTACGAAGGGCCAACGTTGATTCTCGCCGACGGGGGTGATCGATTTGGACCAGTCCCTTTCCCCGACTCCGGTAACCCCGACCGATGTGACGGCATTGGTCGATCTGAGCCGCCTGCCCGTTCTGCCTTCTGCCGTGACCGAGGTGCTACGGCTCACGGAATCAGCCACCTCCAGCGCGGGCGCCGTGGCTCAGGCAGTACAGCAGGATCCCGTCCTTGCAGCACGGGTGCTGCGCATCGCCAACTCGGGTTACTTCAACTTCCATTCGAGCGTATCCGGGGTTCAGCAGGCCGTGACACTCATGGGCCTCGATCTAGTCAGATCGGTGGTGGTGGGGGCTGCCATCAGCCGCCTGCTCCGCCCCGACCATACCGTTCCCGGCTTCAGCCTCCAGCGGTTCTGGCGCCATTCCGCTATGACCGCCAGTGGGAGCCGCGGCATCGCGCAGACAACAGCCACCCGCGGTCGAGAGGATGCCTTCACCGCCGGGCTGCTCCACGACATCGGAGCCTTGGTGCTGGCCTGCAGCCAGCCGGAAGCCTATGCGTCCGTGCTGCAGGAAGGACGCCTTTCAGGCAGACCGCTCGCTTGGGTCGAGCGTCGACAGTTGGGTACCGATCACGCGGAAGTGGGCGGTGTCGTCGCCCGGCACTGGCACCTACCGCCAGCCCTGGTTGACGTCATCCGGTTCCACCATGCCCCCGCTCAGGCTGGCGAGCACAGCCGACTGGCAGCGGCGGTGCATCTCTCCGACTGCGTCAGCCATGGCGTCGGTGAACCCGGCATCGAGACCGCCCCGACGCCCTCCATGTGCTCCGATGTCTGGACACTGCTCGGTGGGCTAGCGGCAGGCATGGGGCCCGATGAAATCCACCGGTGCGTCAGCCGTCTCAGGGAAGAGGCCCCCTCGGTCGAAATGCTCACCGGAGTCCTCGCCGCGGCCTGACGTCACGCTCGATACGGGTACAGCTCATCCACAGGGGCATCGGACAGCTCCACCAGCAAGCCGGCGAGCTTCTCGGTCAGCCCGACGAGAAGCTCGTCGCCCTTCCAGGCTGCCGCCTGGCTCGGATCCCCGACCCCGCTATCGTAGGTCAGACGGTCCCACGGACGCGCAACCCACGCCCACCCTTCCTTCAGCGCCGACAACACCGGCTCCCGCGTGCGGCCCGACCCGGCCAGCTCGGCTCGCACCAAGTCCGGGCGGAGAGCCGCCACCAGCGAGGTCTCCATCTCGTCCGCGTGCTCTCCGCCGTGCGCGAACAGGCGCTCCTGAGCCGTACTGGCCGCTTGATACCAGTTGACCAGCACGATCTGTACCGGCGTCTGACGGCACAGCTCCCGCAGATGGGGCTGGAACTCGTTCCCGCCATGCCCGTTAAGCAACAGCATCTTCGGTACCCCATGCTGCGCCAGACTCGACACCACGTCCGTGACGACCCGAAACAGCGTGCTCGGCCTCAGGCTGATAGTCCACGGAAAACCCAGTGTGTTCTCGTTCACCCCATACGGAACCGTCGGCAGCAGCACCACCCGCGCACCCCGTGCATCTGCCGCTTCGCATGCCCGTCGGGCAATCGCCTCGACCTGAAGCGTGTCCGTTGAATACGGCAGATGCAGACCGTGCGCCTCGGTGGCTCCCACGGGGAGTACGGCCACCCGGTAGCCCGCATCCAGGCTCAGACCTAGAGTGGTCTCGGCCAGGTTCCACTCGCCCATCTCCGCCTCCCAAACCCAAGCCGGATGCAGCCACGCGCACCCGCGACCGAAGCGCAGGTCACTTCGGATACCCAAGCCAGGGAACCTCCGGGGCCACTCGCGCGTATGTGGGTTTGAACAGCGGTCGGTCTGTGGAACACTCAGGGTGTGTCAGGGGGTCGTGGGTGCTTGGGGTCGGGAGGGCTGCCCGATGACCGCAACACAGCAACGCGAGACACTCGAACGCCTCATCGCCGAACTCGACGCATACGTGGATCGCCAACCGCCTCTGCCCCAATACCGCGCGGGTCGCGTCCCCACCGAAGTGCCACTGGTGAATCTCGAAGAACTCGCCGAGGACAACAGCCAAGTCGCCGCCTGAGCCCCGTCGCCCGTGCGGTATGATGATGCCGAGGCTCGACTCGCCTCGGGAGGCCACACGTGTACCCACTCGCCAATATCGGTCCCATTGGGCTCAAGGAGCTCTTCTTTGTCGTATGCCTCGCGGCCGTGCTCATCCTCGGCCCCGCGTTCCTTCGCTGGGTCCTCCAGAACCGCGTCCGAGAGGACTAGCTGTGGCGCCCCCTACTCGGTTCGCAAGACCGTCGTCTCCCATGCCGCAAGTCCGCCCACCTCGTCCACCCGCTCGCTGCCGGCGAGCCGGATGCGCACCGTCGCTCGGTCGATGGGGTCGAGCCCCGCATTCAGAAGCACCACCACGGCCCTGGACCGGTCTTCGGCCATCCGCACGAACGGGACCAGCGCCACGGGTTCCTCGACCCGAACCGGCAGGCCCTCTCCCGTGATCCAGTCGGCGATGTTCAGGAGCTGTGCCCGCTTCGACACCGAGTGCAGGAACATCCACGGCGCGTAACCCATGACGGCCACGCGACCACCCAGCTCGTTCTCATATACGCTCAAGCACGGACCATGGCACCGCCGGAAGTAGTCGTGGGTGTTCGCCAGCACACGCACCCCGTCCGCTCGGGCCTCGAGGATATCTGCCTTGCCCTGCGCGTTGCCCCAGAACTCGATCCGCGCGTCGCGAATCTGCCCCGCATACCCGCCGTTGAGAGCATCCTCCGTCAATTGCTCCATTGCCCCGTTGTCGATCCTTCGAGCCACGCGAACACCCGTGAGCTCACCAAGCCCCCGAGCCGAGAGGATCTCCAGCGTCGCCGTGTCCATCAGCACGCCGCCCGACAGCAGTACCCGCAGCTCGTCGTCCGTGAACCCCTCGGCGGCCCGGCCGCCCAGCACCGTACCGTAGACCGGCGGCCCCACTCCGTCCCATGGCTCGACCGAGAGTGGCACGCCGATCCCCGACAGCACATACGGGACTGAGGTGCCATGCTCCCCCATGCTCCCCAGCCAGCTCTCGCCCACGCGAACAGGCCTTCTCGCCTGAAGCTTCGCGTGCCATGCCGGCCACAGGCCAGCCGTGGGGAGGCCCGCCGCGTCGTCCACCAACCGCTCCCACACCGCCCGGGCCGCCGGCAGCCGATCGAGGAACGCACCGATATCGTCAAACGGCCCGCCCCACATGGGCAGCATGTTCAGCGCCACGCCATTGCAGCCCATGGCCAGGGCGAGTGTGCACTCGCTGATGAGCGCCGTGGCCGACTTCCCGAGCTTCTGGTATGGAAAGTTCTCCAGCTCATACTGAATGTCGGCAATCTCTCGCATGTCCCGCACGACCCGCGAGCCTCGACCAACGTCAAACGCCTTCTCGATCATGGCTCCCGGCGTTGTGTCCGCGTAGAACCCGCCACCCGGTCGCAGCTTCGTCGCCCCGAGCGACCTCAGCCACCGCGGCAGCTCCGCTCCGCAATACAGGTCGCCCGGCCCAGCCGTCATCAGCCCCATGGCGATACCAGGGTTCACCGCACGCACCGCCGCCGACACGTGAGCCATCAGCGAGTCGATCGTGTCGGCGTTGTGAGCGATCCACGCCGCACGGACGTCACCCCGATCCGGGTCGTCCATGGCCGCCAGCAGCGCCCCGCGATCCATGTCGACCCCCAGCCGCTCCGAGACCATCCGCAGGCAGGTCGGGCAGAAACATGCCCATGCCACCCCATGGTTGTTCATCCGGATATCGTCATCCACCCAGATGAAATCAGGACCCGCTTCGGCAAATAGTGAATACTTCTCGCGAACATACTCGCGGAGCCCTGGCGTGTTCGGGCACGCGCACCCCCGCGACACCGATCCGTCGTGTCCCACCATCGGCTGGAACGGCAGGGCGGGCATCGAGTCCCACGCCTCGTTGATGTGGCCCACCGTGGTCAGGATGTTAATGCCCACACGCCCAATCCCCTCGGCTCGCACCGCCTGGATCCGCCGCCCCAACACCGCCGCGCGACTCGCCAGTGCGTCCAGAGGAAGATACAGGTGGTGCGTCAGCGTCTCGAAGAAGGCCAGTTCGTCAAGCCACTCGCGGCAAGCGCGCACCTGATCCAACAGATCCTCGAACGCACGGTCAGTCTCGTAATGCGCCACTCCGATCCGCCAGGAGATCGTCAGCGAGGGGTAAGGCTCTTTCCGCATGCTTGGCTCCTGTCAACACCACCGCGGTCGCTCCGTGCCGGCCATTCCCCGTCCGCAGCGGGATCCCTTGCGCCCACAGCAAGACCGACCGCCGAGAAGCCCGATCTCACAAGCTCCGGGAAGCGACACCCTGTTGTAGTCGGGTCGTCTGCCGCTGCGATGGCGACCGTCACCCCGGGGCGGCTCGCCGGCAGCTGGCGTCTCCGTGACGCTCACCGTTGCGCCGGGAGCCTCACGAGTGTGCCCGGGGGAATCCGGTTCGCCGGCCCCACGCCGGCGTCGTGGTCCCAACCCAACGGGATGCGCCGCGCGGGGTCGTCCGCGATGCCACCCACGTCAACAGAGAACTCGGTGCCCGGCCTCAGCGCGCCCGCCACTCGGAATCGCAGTCTGTTGCCGTCGACCTTCGCCTGCGCGAATGACGTGCAGCTCGCCGGATCGATCCGTTGGTCGAAGACCACCTCCGCCTCATCCGCACCAACCCAACGCGCCTCACACACCCGTGGCGCGTCGAAGTAGACCTCCCACCGTAGCGAGAACTCATAGTATGTCGTCGACGTGAGCCCCAGCTCCCTTGCCACGGCATCGAAACCGCGCATCCACTGCACGTCTCTGCGCCAGGGCTGTGTCGACGCCACGTCAACCTGAACACCGATGGGCAGCCCAGGCGCGCCCTCCCGCGCTGCGTCCATGTGGGGCCGATAGTTGTGGATGTACTCCGGCCCCAGCTCAGGGTTGCTCCAGTCCGGATAGTGCGACTGCAAGTAGTGCAGATCCGGCCGCAGCTCGACGACGAATCGCGCGGGATCCTGCGCCTCGTTCTCCCGCAGGATCGGCAGCGCATCGGGCCG
>JAKPQA010000279.1 GCA_029547025.1 Armatimonadota bacterium | reverse complement strand
CTGCTCGGCAGGCTACGGGGGCTCGGTGCTCGCGCGGAACCCGAACCTGGCCGAGGGCATTCCGGTCGAGGACGCGCTGTTCGTCGCGCACGGTGACACGGCCGTGCTCGAGCCTGACCCGCCGATCACGTTCGCCAACGGGGGGTTCGAGGAGTACGAGGGCGACGAGTTCGCCGGCTTCGCCTTCATCGACAAGCCCGGCGTGATCTCGTTCGCCGACGCCGGCGTGAAGCACTCAGGCGACGCCTCGCTGCGATTCGAGGCCATCGCCGCGGGCGATCCGACACACGGCCACGCCCGGGCGATGCAGGAGCTGAGCGTGGCGCCCCGCAGGCACTACGTTGTTCGCGCCTGGGTGAAGACCGAGGACTTCGCCGCGGCCGATCGGTTCGCCATCCAGGTCTATGCCGGAGAGCGCGCTATCGCGCCGGTCAGCGTGTCGGTACCGCCGACGACGGACTGGATGCCCATCGCCATCTCGTTCAACAGCCTCGCCTACGACAGGGTGCGGATCTATCTCGGTGTCTGGGGGGGCACGACGGGCCAGATGTGGCTCGACGACATCGCGGTCGAGGAGGCGGGGCTGTCCAACGTGCTCCGGCGCCCGGGGACGCCGATCGTGGTCCGCGGCGAGGCGAGTGGCATCGAGTATGAGGAGGGACGCGACTTCGCCCGGATCGAGGACCCGCGGCTCGGCCACTATTCCGATGAACATGATGGCCCCTCCATCCAGCTCCTACCCGGGGGCCGTATCACAGACGGCGAACGCCTCCGCGTGAGCTTCTACCACGGGGCGCGTGTAAATGAGGGCCAGGTCACGGTATGCATGTCGGAGCCGGAGGTCTACGAGATCTGGCGCGACGCGATCCGCCGTATCGAAGAGGTGCTGCATCCCCCGATCTACTTCCTGAGCATGGACGAAGTGCGTGCCGGGGGAACCTGCGCCGCCTGCAAGGCGCGGGGCTTGAGCATGGCAGAGATCCTCGGCGACTGCATTACGCGGCAGTTCCAGATGATCCGCGAGGTCAAGCCCGGGGCCGAGGTGGTCGTCTGGTCGGACATGCTCGACCCGAACCACAACGCCCACGGCGACTACTACCTGGTTGAGGGCGACTTCTCGGGATCGTGGAAGCATGTCCCGAGCGATCTGATCATGGCGTGCTGGGACTACGACGTGCGCGACAAGAGCCTGTCGTTCTTCTCCGGGTTGGGTTTCCGGACCCTCGGCGGGGCGTACTACGACGGCAATGACCTGACGAACCCGGCGGGGTGGATCGACTCGCTCTTGGCGACGCCGAATGCGGCGGGCATCATGTACACCACCTGGCAGGACAAGTACGCGCTCCTGGGCGGTTTCGGCGACCTCGTACGCGAGAAGGCGGGACCGGCAGAGTAGGGCAGCTGCTGCGTATTCGCCGCCCCGCCCGTCTGACAGACATGCTGGAGGCTGCGGCATGCATGGCTGGCTGATCGTGGCGCTCGTGCTGTTCGGCACTACCCTCTGTCGGGCCGGTGACGACGGCCTGGTGGCCCACTACGACTTCGATGAGGGCGAGGGCACCGTCGTCCGCGACCTCACCGGGCATGGCCTCGATGGCACCAGCATCGGCGCACGCTATGTCAAGACTGCGGGCGGCTACTGCCTCGAGCTCGACGGCTCCGGATCGTATGTCGATCTGGGCAGCCCGGCAGCCCTGGACCTGCGCCAGGCCATCACCCTCGAGGCCTGGATCATGCCCACCGGACGCCCCAAGGGCGAGCCGGGCATCATGGGCAAGCAGTTCAGCAGTTTCCTGCTGACCTACTACCACGACGGCCAGATCTACTGGTACGTCGGCAGCGGCGGCAACCACACCAACGGCCCCGTGTGCGAGGGATCATGGCACCTGATCACTGCCACGTTCGACGGGCGGACCATGGCCCTCTACATCGACGGTCAGCTTCACCACCGTGTGGCCTCAACGTTCGCGGCGATCCCATCAGGAGGACGCTTCCTCATCGGCTGTGTCGCGGGCGCCGAGAGCGCCGACGATCCCAACTACCGCCGGACATCCCATTTCGGTGGACTGGTCGACGAAGTCCGGATCTGGGATCGCGCACTCACGGAGGACGAGGTCGCGACCCACATGGCCGGCGGTGCTCCGCGCGTCGACCTTGTGGAGCCCTTCACGCCCATCGAACCCAAAGTGGGCCTCCAGCAAGGCCCACTCAGTGTGGCGCTCGACGAATGGGGCCGTATGGAGGTCCGCAACGGCGGGGCCCGTGTGAGCATCGATAGCGCCTTCGCCTACCCGGGCGACGAGATTGGGTGGAACCCACTGGGCCTGAAGGGGCGAGCCGAGCCCGGTTGGAGGCCGCAAGTGGCCCGGTCCGGCGACGCCCTGACTGTGCGTGCCGACGCCGCACGCTACGAGTTGAACCGCCGCCTGACCCTGCAGGATGGGATCCTGATGGTCGAGGACGCCATCACGAGTCAGTCCACCGAGCCGGTTGGGGTGTCTGCGCGGCACTGGATCACTTCGCGGAACCGCTTCACCGACGCACTCTCGCCGGGTGGTGCGGAAAACCCCACGATCTTCCTCCAAACTCGTCGCGGCGGCCTGGGAGTGGTCATGGAAGACAACGTCTCGCGGCTGCGTTTCGAGTCAGCCGTCGGGGTCGCGGCCAATCAGGCCACTTTCCGACTGGGCAACATGGCTCTGCCGCCCGGCCGCAGTGTCGTCCTGCGCTGGATCATCATGCCGCTGCCGGCCAGCGACAACTACTTCGACTTCGCCAACCGGCTCCGCCAGCGGTGGAACACCGCTTTTACGGTCGATGGGCCGTTCAACTGGATCAGTATGACCGACCCCTTGCTCGAGGACCCGCAGCGGCTCAAAACTTGGCTCGGGCGCAAACAGTGCCGCATCATGGCCCTCGCCGAGTGGCTCGACTATGACCCTGGGCCGCAGGACCATGTCTGGCCACGCGACGAGTACAAGCGCCGCGCCATCCGCGCACGAGACATGCTCAAGTCGGTCCAGCCCGACATCCAGGTCATCGGTTGCATCGAAACCGACTGGGTCACCATCTATCCGGAGCGGATGCAGGGCGGCGAGAAGCTTCCCGTGGCCGGCACCGGTGCGAGCGGCGGCCTCAACGCCGAGCAGACCCGGGTCATCGAGGATGCCGGTCTTCCCTTCGTGGATAGCGCCCGGCGTGGTCCCGACGGCGCCATGACGCTCGAGCTCTACATGCGTGGGGGCAAGCCCCAGACGGCCCTGTGGGTATACCCGGCCTTCGACGCCGCGACGGGGGAGAGCAACTATCAGTACCGGTTCCTGATGGAGCAGGTCGAGTTCCTGCTCGACGAGGTGGGTCTGGACGGATACTACATCGACGAGTTCAGCCAGGGCTGGACCGGTGGCATCCCGACCTATGACCACTGGGATGGCATCAGCGCGGAGCTCGACCCCCACACCGGCCGCGTCGTCCGTCTGTACACCGACTGCAGTCTGGCCGGAGTCGATGCCCGGGTAAGTCTGGCTCGCGCCGCGATCCGGAGAGGAAAGGTGATGGTGGCCAACACCTATGCCACCACCATGGACGAACAGAGCCTACCCATTAACCGCTTCTCCGAAACGTGGGGCAGCTTCGATCCCATGACTTGCCCCGACGGCCACGAGCCGCCGGTTATCGGGAGCCTGCTCCGCAGCAACCTGGCTTCGCCCATCGGACTCGGCATCCTGGGGCAGCCACAACTCCACGACACCGCCCGGCGGATCATGAAAGCAGTCGTGACCTACCTCCGCCACGGCATGCTCTACTACCACTATTTCATCGAGGACATCCCTGAGGAAGGCCCCGGGAGCGGGGAGTACGGCCCGATCAACCACATGTTCCCCATTACCATTGTGGGACTGCACCCCGGGTGGATCGAGGGCAGGGAACGCATACTGACGTGTGTCTCCGGAACCTATACATGGCGACACCACGCGGTGCCGCGCGTGCACGTCTTCGACCTTGATGGCCGCCCCGTCGAACTGAAGCCCGGATTGAGGGAGATGGGCGAGACCTGGAAGGTGACACTGGCTCTGCAGGACTGGGCGCAGATCGCGGTGATCGAGGAGCCCTGACCTTCACCGGCCAGCCGAACCCCCTGTTCTCACAAATCCCGGGTATCGCCCCTTTGGGCGGTGCCAAGCGAGCCGTGAGCAGAGGCCGGCTTGGTAGCGCGTCGTGGAGCGGATTGCGCGGGCTCCAGCATGATGCCCCTCTCGAACACGCTTGCACTCGTCGGGATCGGCCTGTCCGTGGGTCCTGAGTTGCGCTGGGTCCCCTCGCGAGACCGAAGGCCCTCGCGGGTCGTTCGACCGGCCCAGGGCGGTGGCCCACCGCCTACCTGACGGCTGCCATGTGGCGCTGATCTGAGACGGCGTCCCGTGCGTTGAGTTTCCTGATACAATCACTCGGCGTCTCGACACGCGGTGGGCGATCCGGTGTTCGCGGACGCACCCCGGCCGGCAGGCGGGGTGCACGCCCGCCGCGCCGCATGTTGGCCGCCCGGCCCGGCGGGCGCGTAGTTGGGAAAGGGGTCCTTGATGGAGTCGCGGGTATTCTGGGTTCGGCTGGCCGTTGTTCTCGCCGCCGTCATCGCGCGGCCCGGCGGAGCGCGCCCGCTCACCGGCGTGCTGGAGCTCCCTGCATCGACCGCAGTGACCCACGGCAGCCAGTTGCGGTTCATGGACCTTCAGGGCATCGGCTGCTTGTGCTACTGGACGGACGCCGCGGACTGGGCCGAATGGACAATCGACTCCCCTCGGCCCGGCCCCCATGCCGTCATCGTACGGTACGCCTGTCAGGCCGGATCGGAGGGCGCGACGTTCGAGCTCAGGGTCGGGGGCCAGGCTCTCCAGGGGGCCATCGAACGCCACACAGGGACGTGGTACTCCTACGAGGATCTCGTCGTTGGTTGGGTGACGCTCCCCCGATCCGGTCGCGTGGCCGTGTCGCTACGCCCGACGGCGAAGCCGGGGCCTGCCGTTATGAACCTCGAGTGCATCCGGCTCGTCCCGGCCGACCGGTATGCCTCGTACGTACGAGAGATGGCCGCGAGGGCCGCGGCGGCCGAGGCGCACCAGAGATGCCCCATCTATGTCGTGCCGAACTTCCACCCCGCGAGCTGCGGCTGGCTTACAGACTTCTCCACGGAGCGCAATCACTGCGCCAACTCTTACTTTCGTCACCTCGACCGAGTGCGCGACGATCCCCAGTACAGGTTCGTGCTGTCTGAGGTCAACAATGTCATGGCCATGATGGCGTTTCAGCCAGACAGGATTCCCGAGCTCAGGGAACGCGCGCGGGAGGGGCGAGTCGAGTTCGTCAATGCCTTCTTCCTGGAGCCCACCATCAACCTGTCTGGCGGCGAGGCCCTGGTGAAGATGGGGGTGGAGGGGCTACGGTGGTATCGCGAGGTGCTTGGCGTCAGGCCACGGGCCGTGTGGGCGATCGACGTGACGGGGGTCCACGAACAGATGGGCCAAATCGTCTCGGGCCTCGGACTGGATGCCATGGTCTACGTTCGGGACAACCCGACACAACGGACGGCACACTGGCTCGAGTCGCCGGACGGGTCCCGGACCCTGGCGCTCTGCCCCGGGCCGTACGCTGACTGGGGCCCGATCTTCAACACGAGCGCCGCCCTGTCCGACGATGACGTGCGCGCTCTGGCGGCAGACGCCGAGGTGAAGACCCTACAGACGCCGGCAGGCCTGCCTGTGCTCGTCCTGGGTGGTGCCGGCGACTACAGTCTGCCGCCAGCCCGGTCCGAGTACCCCTCCGAGTTCCTGGACCAGTGGGAGCGAGTGGTGCCCGGTAGGCCACTTCGATTCGCGACGCTGTCGGACTACCTCGATGTCGCACTGCCAGCGGTGCGGAGTGGTCTGGTCGAGCTACCCACCTCGCGAAGCGGCGCCCGTTTGTCCTGGACGTCATTCTGGATCGAGAACCCCAAGGTGAAGGGCTGGTACCGCTCGTCGGAGCACAGCCTCGCTGCCACCGAGGCGCTGGCAACGGTGGCCAGCACGACCGCTGAGTACACCTACCCCGCTCAGTCGCTCTACTGCGCCTGGTTGCAGATGCTCCTCAACATGGACCGGAACACGCTGTGGGGCGCCGCGGGCGGGATGGTTTTCGACCACCCGCGCTCGTGGGATGTGAAGGATCGCTTCGATTGGGTTGACGAAGCGTGCACTCGGACCCAGCAGGCAGCCATGCACGCCCTCGGCGGGCGCGGGAGCCGACTCGGGCTGTTCAACCCGGTGAGTTGGGAGAGAAGCGAGCCGTTCGTCCTCCGACTTTCGCCCGGAACATACGTGACGGGGGTGCCATCGCAGCAGTATGCCGACGGACAGACGCTGGTCGCCGCCTCTTTGCCCGCCATGGGCACGTGGACACCACGGATCACAGCGGGCGCGCCGCCAGAACCTGAGCCTGCGGATGCGAGTGAAGCCATCATAACGCGTCACTACTGCGCCAGGGTCGACCCGCGGACTGGCGCGCTGTGCAGTCTCAGGCTTGCACCGCACGGCCGAGAGCTTCTTGCAGGACCCGTGCAGATCGTCGCCGAGACCGGCGGCGACGGCCACGACACGCCTCCACGGTCCGGACGGCAGCGGCTGGCCGAGTCCGCTCGGGGGGCCGCGCGCGTCACCGCGGTTAGAGGACCCGTGGCAACTATCGTCCGGTCTGAGGGCACCCTGATCGAGGGCAGGCCCGTGAGCCAGACGATCCGGTTCTACCGCGATTCCCCTCGCATCGACTTCGATGTCGAGGTCACGGATGTCCCCAGCGGCACCGTGGTCCTGGCGGAGTTCCCACTGGCCGGCAGCATCTCACAGGTTCGGCGCGGCATCCCCTACGGGTTCTCGCACGCCGCGTGGCAGGTGGCGAACCCGGCTCTACCTGGCTACGCCGACGGCATTCAGGCGGCCATCCGCTGGTCGGACTACCAGCTCACTGGAGGAGGCGGCGTCGCGATCCTCGACCGCGGCCTGCCTGGTAGGGAGCTCACGGGCAGCACACCGACGCTGTTCCTTCTGAGCGCGCAAGACAAGTATCTCGGCTACCGGTGCGACTGGCTTAGCGGCCGAGGCACGCACCGAGCGGCTTTCGCCCTGTTGGCACACTCCGATGCCTTCGGCCAGGCAGACGTAGCCAGGGCGGCCTACGCGTACAACGCGCCGCCGGTCTGTGTCCCGGGCGTCCGGGAGCTTCCCGGTTCCTCGCTCGTTCGGACTTCGCCGAACCTGGTTACCGAGGCGTTGAGGCGCGAGGGCGGTGAGATCGAGCTGCGGATGGTCGAGTGCCGCGGCGCTGCGGGCACTGGGCAGGTCGAGATCAGGCTCCCCCATCGGCGGGCCTGGCTCACCGACCTCGTAGGAGGCAACCGGCGTCCCCTGCGTGGTGGGCCGGTCTATGAGTTCCCGCTGCGCCCGCAGCAGATCGTGACCCTGCGTCTGAGCACGCCCACCGCGGTACCCGAGGTCCAGCCACTACGCCTGTGGGACGAGCTCGTCCCGCCTCACAAGCTGGCGGTTCTGCGGCGATGGCTGCGTGACCGGGTCGGGCATCCGCCACTCGGCCCTGACCTGCCGGTCGAGGACATTCCGGACCTGCCCGAGGACGCCGGGAGCGCACTCAACCTGGGCAAGCCCACGACCGCGTCGAACGTCTACCGCGGCATGTCAGTCTACGGGCCCGAGATGGCGTCCGACGGTGATGCGGGCACGCGCTGGGCAACGGACGACACGGTTTCGCAGGCGTGGTTGGCGGTGGACCTCGGCCGCCCCGAACGCATCGGCCGGGCCTATCTCTCGGAGGCATACGGCCGAGTGCGTGCTTTCGAACTCCAAATGGAGCGAGGGGGCGATTGGGTGACCTTCGCACGGGGCGGCCCCATCGGCACGAATCTGGACATTGAGTTCGAGCCCGTCACCGCCCAGCGCGTCCGCCTCCTCATCACCGATGGCCCGGGCGGGCCGACCCTTTGGGAGTTCATGTTGTTTGAGCCGAGGTGAGGCAGTGCCACAGCGATCGTTCCGCGCGCAGCCCGCGCCGGCCAGGCGGGGGATGGCCCCACGGATCCACCCAGCACATGATATGGCAAGCTGATAGTCGGTTAGCCGAAGGTTAACTGCCAGTCCTTCTCTTCAGCTCCTCATATCCGTAATAGGCCATCAGATTGTCCAGGATCACGAGGGCGGTGAACGCCTCGGCGACCGGCCAGACGCGCGCGACGATGGTGGGGTCGCGCCGGGTGATGGCCGCCAGCTCGCGATTTTCGAGAGTGTACTTGTCAATCGTATGTTGCGCCTTAGCAATTGTGGGTGTTGGCTTGACGGCCAGGCGCACGATGATGGGCTGTCCTGTGCTTAGGCCCCCCGTGATCCCGCCAGCCTGATTGGAGTCGAAGAGCACCGTTCGGCCATCGGAGCGCATCTGGTCGTTCGTCTGGCTGCCGACCATGTTCCTGACGGCGAATCCGGCGCCCACCTCGACGCCTTTGACAGCCCCGATGCCGAGCATCCGTCCAAGCTCGGCATCCAGCTTGGCGAAGACGGGCTCACCCAGACCCACCGGCGCGCCCAGGACGACCACCTCGACGAGGCCGCCCGATGAATCGCCGCTGGCCGAGACGCGGTTGCAGGCCTCGACCATAGCCTGGGCGGCATCGAGATCCGGGCAGTTGATCACCGGATGAACACCATAGCGGTCGCGAACCTCGGCCGGGTCCATGGCGGGAGCCCCATCGCGGATGGCGTCAATCTGCTGCTCGATCTCGGCAAACACGCGGGTCTTCTCGAGAAACCTCATCTCAGGGGTGATGCGCCCACTGACATAGACGTGCTGGTAGAAGGGATCCAGATCACGCCGCATCTGCCGGTATCGGCGGGTCCGGTCGAGCTCCAGATCGTGGCCGAGGTCGGGGCACCGTACTCCGGCGGCCTCCCGAACGAAGGCATAGACCTGGACACCGCACTCGGCGAGGACCTGCTTGGCGATGGAGCCGGCGGCAACGATGGTGCAGGTGTATCGGCCGCTGAAGATGCCGGCACCAATGGCATCGTCTGCTGGCCCGTACTTGATGAACGAAGCATAGGAAGCATGGCCGGGCCGTGGGGTGCGATTGGTGTCCTGATACTGCTTCACATGGATGAAGTGGCGGTCGAGGTTCGGGATCAGGATGGTGATCGGCGTGCCGTTGGTGCGGTTGCAGTTGCCGGCGCCCTCGACGGTGTCGGCGGCGTTGAGCCCTGTGTAGATGATAGGCAGATCCGGCTCCTTGCGCGGGGAGGACAACTCGTCGGCCCCTGGCTTCCGCAGAAGCAGGTCGCCGTAGATCGCCTGTTCGGTCACTAGGAGGCCCGGTGGGATCCCCTGGATGACCGATGTCAGTCCTTCCTGATAGGATCCCCCGGCCACCGTGACCTGCAGCAACCTTCCGAGGTGGCATCCGACCATGTTCGCTCCCCCTCATGGCTGAGTAGGTGGCAAGTCTATCATGGCAGAGGGCGATGCACCAAGCAGCTCGAGCTGACAGCAGCTCGAGTTGACGCTCCGTGTGGGGTAGCCCTATGATGGCCGGGTTACCCTTCCCGTCCTCGGAGAGCCGCCATGCGTCCGGCCTGGGTCGAAGTCGACCTCGACGCCCTTCGTGCGAATCTTCAGTCCATCCGCCAGGTCGTTGGGCTTGAGTGCGAGCTCATGGCCGTGGTCAAAGCCAATGCGTATGGTCACGGTCTGGTGCGAGTCGCCCAGCACTTCGTGGCGTGCGGCGCGGACTCGCTGTGCGTCGCGTTGTTGGAGGAGGCCCTGGAGCTCCGAGAGAGCGGGGTTGCGGCGCCGATTCTGGTGATGGGGGCGATGGTGCCCGATCAGGCGTCGGACTACGTCACCCATGGAATCACGGCCTCCCTGTGCAGTGAGGACGGACTGAAGGCGCTCTCCTCCGCGTGTGAGGCGCAGGGCAAGAGCGCGGCCGTCCATCTAAAGGTGAACACAGGCATGAACCGGATCGGGGTTTCGCCGTCGGCCGTGTCGGCCCTGGGTCAGGCGGTACGCGATGACTCCCACCTGGTGCTGGGCGCTGTGTGGTCCCACTTGGCCACGGCGGACGAGTCGGACGACTCATTCGCCCGGGAGCAGCACCGGCGGCTCATGGCTGCCGTGCGGGAGCTTCGGTCCGTGGGAGTGGACGTGCCGATGGTCCACCTGGCGGCGAGCGCGGGCATCGCTCGTTTCGGGGAGATGCACCTGGGGGGGGTTCGGCCAGGCCTGGCGCTGTACGGGATGGACCCGTGCCCGGGCCACAACGTGTTCGGGATCCACTACCGCCCGGCGCTGTCAGTGAAGGCGAGGATCGTTGCACTCACGGATGTCGATAGGGGTGACGGAGTTTCATACGGCCTGACCCATGAGGCTGCGGGTCCGAGCCGGATTGCCACAGTGCCCCTCGGGTACGCCGACGGCTACGACCGGCGTTTCTCCAACAGTGGTATGGTGGTTGTCAGAAGGCGCGTGGTCCCTGTGGTGGGCCGCGTCTGCATGGACCAATTCATGGTGGACGTCACAGGAGTGCCGGACGTGGTGATCGGCGACGAAGTGCTCGTTGCCGGCGGACCGGAGCCCGAGATGTCAGTCTGCGCACTGGCGAAGCGGCTCGGGACCATACCCCACGAGTTTGTCACGGGGCTGAGCCAGCGGCTCCCACGTGTGTACCGGGGCGCTTCCCTCGATGGCGGGTCGCCGTAGATGGCTGCCGGGGCGGGATCTAGAGGTGGCCAGAGCCGTCGGCGCGCGTCTGGAGGAGGCCCGCGTGGCTGAGGCTGGAGCCAACTCGCACGCCGGGGACCCATCGCTGCTGCGGTCGCGCCAGACCGTGGGTGCGGCACGGCTTTCGGTGGCCTCGAACATCGTGCTGGTCGTCGCCAAGCTGGTGGTGGGCTGGGTCACGGGCTCGGTGAGTGTTGTGGCGGAAGCGTTGCACTCAGGCAACGACCTGCTCGCCGCCGCCATCGCCCTGGGTGCCGTGCGCCAGGCCAGCAAACCGCCCGACCTCGACCACCCCTACGGTCATGGCAAGTTCGAGAGCCTCTCTGGCGCGATCGAGGCCGGGCTCATCGCGATGGCCGCGGCGGGCATCGTCTGGAGCGCAGTTAGGCGCCTCCGCGGCGGGGGCGAGATCGAGTCGGTGGGCGCTGGCCTGGCTGTGATGGCGGTCTCGGCCACGATGAACGCACTGGTCTCGGCTCATCTGTTGCGGGTCGCGAAACGGCACCAGTCGATCGCGCTGGAGGCGGATGGATGGCACCTGCGTACCGATGTCTACACATCGCTGGGCGTGCTGGTTGGCCTGGCGCTGGTGGGCATCACAGGCCAGAAACTGCTGGACCCCATCGCGGCGCTGGTCGTGGCGGGCGTGATCCTGCACGCGGCCTACTCGCTGACCCGCAAGGCGGTGAGGCAGCTCCTCGACAGCCCGGTGGACCCCCAGATCGAGAGTCTGATTGCCAACATTGTCCACACCCACAGCGGGCAGTTTGTGGAGGCTCACAAACTACGCACTCGCCGCGCGGGAGCGGAGATCCACGTGGACCTGCACCTGGTCGTCTGTCCCGACATGCACGTCTCCCTCGCGCACGACTTGGCTTCGCACATCGAGGATGACATCCATGCCCAGGTTCCCGGTGCGACGGCCATGATCCACATTGAGGGGCCCGAGCCGGGATGGGCCCCCCTCGCCACCGGAGACGAGCCACCATTCTGCGTGCGGGAGTGCGACGCGGCGACGGACGACGAGTGCCCACGGGCGCGGCGGCCCTGAGAACCGGCCCGCTTAGTGCCTGAATCCCCCGAGGTGGGCGATCACCATCGCGTCGTTGATGACCGCCACAGCGACGTGGGTGATGAGGGCGGGAAGCATGGATCGGCCGCGGTAGGCGATGTAACCGAGGAAGAGGCCCGAGACGAGGGTGCCGTAGAGCTCAGACTCGGGCTTCCTCACATGGCCGAGGACGAATGGGACGTTCTGAACTACTACGGCCATGAGCCCCAGCCGCGCCTGGAGCGCAAACTGCAGGTACCCGCGTAGCGAGAACTCCCAGCCGAACATCAGCAGGACGACAAAGCACTGGAACACGACGAAGGCACCGAGGCTCGCCCGCGCGCCCCTGACCATAGGGTAGAAAGTCTGTAGTTCCCTGAAAGCGCCCGTGGCGAACCACAGAATCGGAATCATGATGGCCACGCCCCCGCAGACCCAGGGGCCCCAGCGCCGCCAGTCGCCCCAGCAGAGGCCGTAGTCGGAGAGCCGGCGCCTCCGGATGAGGAGGATGACCGCGAACGGGATGAGGACAAGGAAGGCGGATGCGCCGGTCAACCAGTTGAGGATCAAGACATCGCGCGGGCCTGTGGGGCGGAGCCACAAGACCTGCGAGCCGATGCTCGTGACGTGGACGAGTTGACCCAGGTAGCGACCCGAGATGACGGCCACCAGCATGACCTGGAGCGCCTCGATCTCGGGGCTACGCAGTGGAATGTCGAGTGCCTGGGCGCAGTACAGGACCAACAGGGCGGCACTGGCGATGTCGAACGCGACACCAGCCGCGACGGGGAGGCCCATGAAGAACCGCCGGTAGATGTAAGCCAAGCCCGCAGTGCCGCCCAGCAGCACGACGGCATGGATCCAATTCCCACATGGCGGCTTGGCGGCGCTGCCCCATGGGGTCTCAGGGCCCGGCAGTGCGTCGGCGGTCGGGTGGTCAGATACCGGTGTTGCACCGGACTCGAACTCGGGCGTCATCGGATGGTCAACGCCCCACCTCACGGGGCTGCCCCTTGCCGGTGTTCTCCCCGTACTCGCCGGCGGCACCCGGCCGACGCTCGACGCGGCAAAGGCGGATGGCGGCAAGAGGCTCAGCGGAGGCAAATGCCGAGCCCGGGCACACGGTGACCACCACGGCCTCGCGGTCGGCAATGCGCACGAGCTGGCACACGGGGATGAACCGCTCGGTCACCCAGGCGGTCTGGCGGGTGTTGTCACCCAGGAGGCGCTGATAGAACGCGGTCACCACATCACTCGGTTTGTGGACGTAGATCGTGTGTGCGTGAGCATGGTAGCTCGCCTCGCTGCCGCCGTGGCCACGCGTGCCCGACCCGCCACTGACCGCACGCTCATCGGGGTAGGCGAGTGATCGAAGTGTCCCCAGGTCCGCGAGCTCCAGCGGAGCGCCGTCCGGCGACTCCCGGGGCAGGACGATGAGGGATTCGGGTGGCTCGCAGATCCATGAGGCCAACTCGGCCGCCCAGTCGACCTGGCTGTTGGCGCCCAGGAACTTCAGAACGGCCGGGGATGCATAGGCCTGCGCCGTGGCGGGAATCGACGTGGACGGGAGGGGCGCCGGGAAGGGGCTGTCGCGCCCGGTAGTCACGTCGGCCGGCGTCGGCACCAGCGGCCGCGCCGTGTTCGACCCGAAACCCAAGTCGGCTGCGGCCGGGCTGTGCCACTGCCCCTGTGGAATGGGACTGGCCTGGCTCTCCGAACGCGGCCGCAGCACAATGGCGACGGGAGCAGCCAGAACCCCAAGCACCACGAGGGCGCCCAACCACGTCCACGGACCTCGCTTGCTGGGCCTCGACGCCGCAGGCAAGTCGACGAGCATGGAGAAGCCGCACCGGGGACAGTCGAAGGCCCGCGGAGGAAGCGGACCCCCGCATCGACGGCATTCGTGGGGCAGTGGCCACTCCTGTGGCGGACGCGCCACGACGGCGCGGCGGGGATCTGCGACATTCTGCGCATGGGGCAGCGCAGCATAGCACCAATGACACGTGGCCGAGGGGCCCGTGACTGTGTTGATCCTGCCACACTGTGGGCACAGTGTCTGCACGAGCCGCTCTGTCCCCCTTGTTGTGATCCACTGGCCGTCCGTGGGTCGGCGAGGGTGCCGCTAAGTCTGCCTCCGCGCGGTTCGGGGCTGTGGCGCCAGTTCCTCGACAGCGTCGACAAAGCGCCCGACGTCCTCAAACTCGCGATACACGGAGGCGAAGCGTACATAGGCGACGTCGTCGATCCGCCGGAGTTCATCCATTACGAGACGTCCAACGTCGTGACTATCGACCTCGGGAACACCCCGCTCGCGAATGGCAGCTTCGACCCTCTGGGCAGCATCCGCCATGGTTTGCTCAGTGATGGGCCGCTTGCTGCACGCCTTGCGGATGCCCATGTGGATCTTCTCGAGGTCGAGCGGCTCGCGGCGTCCATCCCGTTTGCGGACCATGACAGAGATGCTCTCGAGACGCTCATAGGTGGTGAAGCGTTGACCACACGCGTCACAGATCCGCCGGCGGCGCGTTGCCGTGCCATCGTCGGTCTCGCGAGTGTCTATGACCCGGGCATCCGGCTCCTGGCAGAATGGGCACCGCATCGGTAAGCCACCCTGGCGATTATAGAGGCCGCGCATCGGAGGGGTCAACGCAACCGGGCGGGTCAGTGCAGTGGTGGCCAATCGCCGACGGCTCCGCACGACCACGCCTCCTCCCGACGGCGCACCAATGGCCTTCGGCCGTCCCCGCGAAGGGACTGGGTGTGGCGCGCCGAAGGCAGGGGCGCTCTGCTGCCGACGAAGCCCGGGAGGATGACGCCCGATGAAGGCATGCGTGCTCCATGCAGCGCACGGTCTGCGCGTTGAAGACGTAGCGGTGCCGGAGGTCGGTGACGGCACCGCACTGGTGCGGGTGCGCGCGTGTGCCATCTGTGGGAGCGACATCCACATCCTGCGGGGGGAGCATCCTCGCCCGCTGCCGTTCACGATGGGGCACGAGGCCGCAGGCGAAGTGGTCGAGGTCGGCCCCGGCGTAGAGGGCCTGAAGCCGGGCGACCGGATCACCTGGTGGGTGAGCTATGGGAGCATGGCCGAGTATGCCCTCATCCGCCCGGCCAGCTTGTCCGTGGGCAGAATCGCGCCGCATGTGCCCGACGATCAGGGGGCGACCACGCAGCTTCTGTGCGCCGTCCTCCGGGGCCTGACACCCATGGAGATCGTGCCGGGCGACCGCATACTCGTGCTGGGCGTCGGCGGGGTGGGGCTCCTGGCCCTGCAGTGTGCCCGGCTGGCGGGCGCCGAGGTCATGGCGGCGGACCTGCATGACAACCGGCTCCGCGCGGCGGCGGCACTGGGGGCTGCCGCGTGTGTGAACGTGGCTCGCGAGTCGCTCACCGACGCGGTGCGCGGGGCGTTCGGCCAGCTCACTGGCGTCATCGACGCCATGGCCAATGACCTGTCCCCGGCGCAGGCGACCACTGCCGAAGCCCTATCGCTGATCGGAGTGCGCGGGTGGTACCTGCTGCTGAGTCTGAGCCCGCAGCCAAGGTCGTTCGTACCCCAGGTGTTGGGCGACCGGGGCATCCGGATCGTGCCCGCCCACCTGCCGTTTGAGGAGGTTCGCCCCCTGTGCCAGCGGGCTTGTGACCTGGTGGCTCAGGGGCGGATCGACCTGGTGCCGCTGCTGACGCACCATGTGGGCCTCGCCGATGCGCCGGAGCTGTTCCGGCTGGTGATGGAGCATCCGGAGGAGGTCATCAAGGCGACGGCGGAGTGCTGAGGGGGGCCGGGCGCGGGGCTACCGTGCCGCCACACCGGGCACACCCGGAGCCATCCGCGCTCGCAGCCCTTCGACGGCGAGGCTGGCCAGGCCCATCCGGTCCAGCGTCACTGCCGCCGGCGTACCGGGCCGCGGGTCGTCGATCCGCAGGCCATCGATGGTGACCCGGCCGCAGTGGGTGAGGTGCACGGGCAACCAGTGTGACGGCGTAGCCGCATCGATCTCAACGCGGTTGTCGCGGAGCACCACATCGGCGAGCTGCGTCAGATCGATGCCGCTACCGTCGTGTTGGCGGATGCGGTTGCGCTCGATGACGATGCCATCGCCCAGTGGCGCACGCAGCTTCGGGGCTAATGTGAGGATGTTGATCGCACCGATCCAGATACGCTCGAAGCGATTGCCGCGGATGGCCAAATCGCGAGGGTAGGGGCCCTCGCGGAAGCGTTCGCAGTTGTACGCCGTGACCCCGTAGGCGCAGTCGCGCACATCATTGCCTTCGACGAGCCCGGTCGTGCGCACGAGCATGGCGGTCTTGAGCTGTGAGCGGAACCTGCAGCTACGGATGACGAACCGCTCGCGCGGAACACGGTAGAGCTGGACTGCATCGTCGAAGGAGCCCGACCCGGCCTCTCGCAGTCCGGGAAGGTCGCGATCGAGCGTGACCAGCCGCTGCTGGTTCTGGACGAACTGCACGTTCTCAGCCGATGCGCGGCCGACGACAGTGCCCTCGACGGGGTCGAATGCCTCCAGCTCATCACCTGGTTGGAGCGGGCTATCGAACCACATGATGTCGCTATATTGCGTGAGCAGCTCGCGGGGGCTCCGCTGTTCGACCACCACTTCAGGGTGGTGTGAGATGTTGATGGAATCATCACCCAGAGCCTCGAAGTGGCACTCGTCGAAGATGGGGCCGGAGAGGTTACCCTTGCAGTGAACGCCATCGGACATGCCAGCCATCAGCCGATTGGTCCCGGGCTTCCGTAGGCTGCGGATGCGTTGGAGCCGCGTGTTCCACGTGTCGAACAGGTGAACGCCCATGTCGGGCGCCATGAGCTGGTCGATGCCCTCGAGCACGCAATCGCGGGTGTGAGCCAGGCGGATGTTGGCGAGGGGGCCGCCAAACTGAAAGACGCCCAGGTCGTTCTGGCCCGAGCCCTGGGCGAATAGCTTCCGCTTTCGGTCGGCCGTGATGCACGGGACGCGCATGGCAAAGCGATGGCCGACGGCGACCTTCGCGAGCGAGTCGCGAGCACTTGCGGGCGGAGTGACCCGGTAGGTCCTCGCGGCGCCAGCCACCCGCTCGACGCGCCCAACCGGCACCCAGGCGTGCATGAAGCGCCCGGTGGGATCGGCGAACACCCCGTGCCGCCAATCGCCGGCCCCGCCGTTGGCCTCCACCCATGTCTGGGCCGGCAGGTCTGGGTAGCCGTCGTCCAGGTGCAGCGTGAACCAGGCGCGGTCGCTAGCGACCTCGAGCACGCTGCCTTGCGTATAGGGCAGCGGGTCGTAGTCGATCCGGAAGTTGCGCACGGTGACGCGCTCGCAGCGATCGAGGAACAGCACCCTCGTGGCGGGATGGACAAGGAACGCGGCGCCGTGGCCGTCGAGCACCACATCGCGCGCATCGGCCAGGTAAAGCGCGAACCAGGAGCCATCCCACGGCTCAAGACGGTAGGTGCGACGCTCGAAGACGATGCGGCTGGGCTCACCGGCCTCGGCGGCGGCATTCAGCGCAGCGCGAATGGCGGGGCCATCGTCGGTGCGGCCGTCGCCCCTGGCGCCGAAGTCGGACACGCCAAACGTTGCGGCGGGAAGCGTGGCAGACAGCAACGAGATGACGGCGATACCGAGCACAGGCGGAGCACCTCCCGCGTGGCAGCAGGCCCCAGGATACAGGAGGCGCAGGTCGCCGGGAATGCCCACATGAGCCGCATCGGGCAGCACCGCATGGCCAGCCGCAACCGGAGCCGACACGACCAGTTGGGGAGGCGGCACATCCGCGTCCGCGCGCGGCGGGGCCTGAGGGGCGGCCAATGCCCTGCAGATCACGGCGCTCGTCGCGCCGCCCGTCTCGAGGATGGACACGCCCGAGTCGGCCGAAGTCGGCCGTTCGCACTCGGATGCTGCCCCGCCGAGGGGCGCCATGAATCGGGACAGGTGCCGAAGGTGGGAGTTGAACCCACACGCCCGCGAGGGGCAACGGATTTTGAGTCCGCCGCGTCTGCCGATTCCGCCACTTCGGCCCGATTCGTTCGTGGTACGCGTGAGTATAGCCCGGCGTTGTAGCGAGGGTCAAACAGACACCCCACCGGCTGGGCCAAAGCCCGTCGTCGGCCGACGACTGACCAGGGTACCTCGACCGCGGCGCCCGTCGGGGTGCCCTGCCGAAGGGCCCCGGCGCGGCCGTCTGGGCCGTGGCGCCAGCGGCGCCGATGGCGCGGCTCATTTACCAGCAGTGCATGGCGCCTCCTGAGTGGCGGGCAACAACGGGTGTCACCGCCACGGTCATGTCCAGACGATGGCTGCCCAGGCAATAAGGCTTAGCAGGCTGCGGCCGGCACCTCTGAGGTGTACGGAGCGTCTGTTACCATGGTGTGCGACGGTGATGCTGGACGAGGTGACCACGAAATGGGTCGTGCGCGACGGTTTGGACATCGGGAGTTCGGGTGTGGACCGCGAGGGTTCGCCGTGTGGCTGGCGCTGGCGCTCGTGCATTGCGTGGTGGGATGGGCGGAGCCGGCGCCGGCCCAACGGGCGGTGGTCGTTGTGATCGATGGCTGCCGGCCGGAGTACCTGGAGCTTGCCCCAACGCCGAACATCGATGCATTGGGCTCGCGGGGTACCCGTTACGCCGAGGCCATGGTGGGGCACCTCGTCTCCGATACGCCGCCCGGCCACGCGACTCTGGTGACCGGCCTGCTGCCCCGATCGCATGGCATTGTGGCCCATGAATGGATCGACCGAAACACGGGCAAGAAGGTCAGTATCACCGGGCTCAAGGCCGCCGCTGACGGGAACCTGCTGCGCGTGTACCCCGAGCGGGGCATCGCGTCACTCAGCACACTGGTCAAGCGGTTGGATCCCAGGGCATATGTGGCTGCCGTGACATGCGGCAAGTACTACGCCGCGATGCTGATGGGGGGGCCAGATGCCGATGAGATCGTCTACTTCCCGCCCGACTCCTCGCTCGATCAGGGCCCGGTGGGCGATGCGCGCGACTGGACTATCCTGGACACTTCGGCCGTTACGGCCGCCATTGACATCGTGAAGGCGAAGCGGCCCAAGTTGCTGCTGATCAACCTGCCGGACACCGACCGCATGGGCCATTTCACCGGTGGGGTGACGGCACCGGACGTCATGTCGGTCGTGGCCGCAAATGTGGACACACAGATCGGCCGGCTCGTGGCGGCGTACCGCGAGAATGGCATGTATGACGAGACCGTGTTCTGCATCGTGGCGGATCACGGACAGCTTCCCAGCCGGCATGTGGTCCATCCGCGAGCCATATGGGATATCACGCGTCGGCTCATGGTCTCGGGAGAGATGACGCACGAGCATCTGTGGCTCTCGGACCCGACCAAGACTGAGGCCCTCGCGTTCGCCCTGGCCGATGGCGCGGTACCGGGCGCGAAGGCGGTCTACTACCGGCCGGGTGGTGACCCGAACGCGCCCTACCGCCTGGCGCCCGGCCCTACACCCGATCCTGCATTCGATACCGCCTGCCAGTTCCTGCTGTCAACCTACGCAGGCCCTCAGGGGCCCGATGTGGTTTTCGTGCTGCCCGAGGACACGGTGATCGGTTCGTCCGACCCGAACAGGCCTTTCGGTGTGCACACAGGCCTGACATGGCACGCGCAGCACATCCCCATGGTCTGGGCAGGGCCCGGGATCGCGGGTGGTGTGGTATCGAGTGCGCCTGCCACCCTGGCCGACGTCACCCCGACCCTGTGTCGTCTACTCGGCCTGCGGGGCGGGCCTTTCGACGGGGTAGTCCTGAACGATGCGCTGGCCGAGGGAAGCGCAGCGGACGCCACGAACCAGGACAGGGCCACCAGTCTGCTGGGGCCGGTGCGCGACGCGCTGAAGAAGGCGAGCCAGGCCGAGGCGCCGGAGTGATCTGAGGATGCCCCAGACTCGACGCACACTGCTGAAGCTATTCACCACCGGTGCGGTCGTGGTCGCAGCCGGTCATCGGCCAACAGTCGGACGCGACACGGAAGGGGGAGCGAGGGTGATCCCGGTACCGGAGCCCCGTATCGCGCGGTTCGAGGAACTCGCATACGGGATGTTCGTGCACTGGGGAGTGTTCTCGCTCATGGGGCAATGTGTGTGGGCGATGCACCCGGGACGATTCCCACTCGAGGACTACAAGCGACAGGTCCCTCGGTTCACGGCCAAGGAGTTCAACCCGCGAGCCTGGGCGGCGACGGCGCGCCGGAGCGGGATGCGGTACATGACGCTGACTGCGCGCCAGCATGACGGCTTCAGCCTCTACGACACGCGGGGCTTGTCGGATTACGACGCCGTGCACGTCGGCCCCGGGCGCGATCTCGTCGCCGAGTTTGTGGAGGGCTGCCGGGCAGAGGGGATCGAGCCGTTCCTCTACCACACCACATACGACTGGTATCAGCCCAGCTTCACCCAGGACTTCGACGCGTATCTCGAGTACCTCCACAAGTCGATCGAAGTGCTCTGCACCTACTACGGAAAGTTGGGTGGGTTCTGGTTCGACGGGAACTGGAGCAAGCGGGACGCCGACTGGAAGGAGGACCGGCTCTACAGCATCATCCGCCGCCTCCAGCCCGAAGCGGTCATCATCAACAACACGGGCGTCGATGCTCCTGGCGCGCTGGGGCATCCGGAGGTGGACTGCGTGACGTTCGAGCAGAGCCATCCGACGCGAATGGACCGCCAGGGCGCTGCCAAGTACGTTGCGGCGGAGATGTGCGAGTCGATGAACTCCCACTGGGGCATCACGCCCAATGACTACAACTACCTTTCGCCGAAGGGGATTATCGAGGACCTCTGCGCGTGCCGGGGAGTCGGCGCCAATCTGCTCCTGAACATCGGCCCGACGCCTGAGGGAAGGCTACCCGCGTATGAGTCTGCAGCCTTCGAGCGCGCCGGCGGGTGGGTCGATCGTCACGCCGAACCTATCTACAAGGGCAAGCCGACAGCCGTCAGGGGCCCGGGGCGAGACTTCGCTGTCCAGGTCGACGATCGGCTGTTCCTGTTCGTGCACGACATACTGCCGAGGCCGGGCGAGCACGTTGTGACGGGGGTGGCGGGTCACGGGCCGAGAGTGTTCGCCGGCGTCGATCGACCCGTCCGGTCTGTCCGGTGGATGGACAATGGCGAGGAGCTGAAGTTCGAGCGCGGCGATGACGATATGCTCACCGTGCACGTAACGCCGTACCCGCCCGGGGTGAACATGGTCGTGCGGGTCGCCGAGGTGCGGTAGGGGCGTGCCGACCGGGCCGGGCATAGGAGTGGAGTCCGCCCACGCGCCACCAATGTGGAGCCGCACCGGGCATTGACGGCGTGGACGTCGAACGGCGATGGTCCGCGACAGACACGAAGGAGAGCCGGGGGCAACGCCGTACGGCCCACCCCGGGATTACGCCGCGGTGGGCGGCACCTCGGGCAGAGCGAATGGTCCAGGCGGTGCACCGGCCTCACGGGGCCGTACGGAGTCTTTCCGGCGGTAGGTACGCACGGTTCGCGCCCGCGGAAAGCCATTCGGCGCGGTCGCGCAGTCCGGTGGTGTCCGTCGTGCCTTGGGCGGGTGCTCCGCCATGGACCGGGTGCGCTTGGGACAGACGGTTGGGGAGTGCCGGCACAGACGGTGCCCCAAGTCATCGCCACCCGGGCCGGTGACTCTTGATGCCGAACCAGATACACACACTGGAGGTCCGCCCATGCACCTGCTCGCTGCACTCACCTTGGCCCCGACGCTCATGACAGCGGCTGCACCCGACGCCAGGGGGCCTCAGGTTGTCTTCCGCGCCGATCTGAATGGCAGCGTGGCTCCGCAGGTCGGCAGGGGCGAAGCCTCCACGCAGGGCACGCCCGAGTTCGCCCCGGGGAGGCACGGGCGTGCGTTCGTGGCCGACGGCCAGTGCGTCCTGAGCTACTCGGCGGACGGCAACCTCGACAAGGCGCGAGGGACCATCGGCATGTGGGTCTGCCCGCAATGGGACGGGGCCGACGGGCAGAACCACAGCTTCTTCGCTGATGACCTCGACTTCAACCAGCCGGCCGCGAACAACCTGCACCTGTGGAAGTGGCTGTCGGGCGACTCGCTCCGATTTGACATCCGCACGGAGGAGCTGAGAGACATCGAGTTCGGCATCGCCGACTGGAAGGCCGGCGAATGGCACCACCTCGCGGTCGCGTGGGACTGCCAGGCCGGGACGCGGCTGTTCATCGATGGCCGGCAGGTCGCGGTCCTGGAACTCGAGTGGGAGCCCAAGCCGGGCACGCGGTTCTACATCGGCGCCAACTGGAGCGGCGGCTCGCCGGCCCAGGCCCTCATCGAGGACGTGGTGATCTACAGCGCGCCGCTTGACGCCGGGCAGGTGGCACGAGTGGCAACGGGCCAAGCCCTGCCGGCGGTCAGGCCGACACAACTGAAGGCACCGGACACGATCACCATCGGCCGGCCGTTCGCGGTGACGCTCGCCTGCGAGGCCGCCGAGGCTACGCCGGACGAACTGCCCTTGTCGGTGACGCTGGACGGCCTGCCCTTGCCGTGCGTCGAGGGCCAAGCGACGGCTAGGCTCCGGCCAGGCGCGGCCACCTATGGTCCACTGCACTTCGAACTCCCCGCGTACTACCACCTCGTGCCTGGCGAGCATGAGCTTGCCGCGAGCCTGGCCGGGGCGGTTGTGGCCGACGCGGCGCCGTGGGCAACGACGGTCCAGGTCTCGCGACCGCCCGCGGGCGATGCCAGAAGGGCCTGGCGGTTCTCGCACCGCAAGGTTCTGCGCGGGGAGGACGTGTACTTGGCGCCGGGCGAGGGCGTCGCCTTCTGGTTTGATGGCGCCGTGCGCCCCTACGACAGAGCCGGGCAGGAGCTATGCGAGTCGTTGGTGGAGTCGGGCCGTATCGTGGATGTACTGCCGTGCCGGTTGGTCGACGAGGTGGACTGCAGCCGGACCGACCACGGCTTTCGCGAGTGGGGCACCTCGCATGTGTCCGCGCTGGGCGACGGACGGCCCTACCGCATCACGGGCACTCGTGAGAGCGTCAGGGAGCAGAGGGAGGTCTACGGCAACACGGCGAGCGTTGTGCCGGGGTTCCAGTACCGGCTGGCGAGCGCGCCGCGGCCGGTTCCGCACCTGTTGGTCGTTGACACCCTCAACGACCGCGAGCGCTACCTCGAGACTGCGATCGACGTGGCGCCGGGCAGCGGCGTCGCCCCACTCCTGGCGGCCACCGGCGTGGGCGCGACCGACCTCACCAACCTGAACGTCACGTACACCGGGCGCGAGTATGCGCTCGACGGGCAGCCATTCCAGCAGATCACGCTCTTCTACCCGAAGAGCGATGCGGTGACGGTCACGATCACCGACTCGCGCCGCGAGCTCCAGCAGGACGAAGGCACGGGCGCGGCCGTGGCTCGCCTGTCTGTCTACGAGGTTACGGCCGACCTCGCTGACTTGCCGGCCGAGGTGGACGAGGCCGAGCGCAGCGTCAGCCTGTTCTACCCGTGGGTTTCGCCGCTGTACAGCGAGTACGGCTTCTGCGCGAGCACCGAGGGCACGCGGCGTGCCTCCGTGGACACACTCACCGACTACCTCCGGTTCATGGGCTTCAGCCGCATCGAGTTCCACCCTTACCAGTTCGGCCGGAGCGCGGAGTTCGACTCGGACATCTTCCCGCGCCAAGGCGATGCCGACGTCCTCGAGGACACCCTCCCGATCACCAAGGCGAAGGGGATCGAGGTCGTTCCGCGCATCGACTCCACGTGCTTCTACCTGTCCGATGATGCGGGCAAGACACTGTACGCGGACAGAGAGGCCTACCAGCTCACTCGCCGAGGGGAGACGATGCGCTTCTTTGGCCTCGTTCCCGATCCTCTACACCCGCAGGTGCAGCAACTCCTGCAGGACATGCTCTGCGAGCTGGCGCGAAAGACCAAAGGCTGGCCCAACGTGCCGGCCGTCGGCTTCCGAGCGAACGGGAAGTTCGGGAGTCTCTATGTGGGCGTGGACCGCGAGCACCCGCCGGAGGAGTCGGGGTACAGCGAGTTCGACATCCGCGAGTTCGAGAAGGACCGTGGGGAGCCCGTGGGCGGCACTGCGGGCGACGCCCAGAGCCGGTACGACTGGCTGAAGGCGAATGCGTGGGATGAGTGGATCGAGTGGCGGTGCCAGCGGATCCATGACCACTGGCTACGCCTGGCTGCGGCCGTGCGCGCGGTCGATCCGGCGAAGCAGCTCATCGTCTTCACGAAGATCCCCGCGAACGACCCGGGCGAGAAGCGCGACTGGGAGAGTGGGCCCGTCGACCTACTGACGCTCCACAAATACCATGGCTACGACCCGGCGCTGTACACCGCAGATCGCGGCCTGACCCTCTCACGGGTGATGGGCGTCAACGCCGACCGGTACTGGCTGCAGCGCTGGAACAAGGAGTTCTTCTTTCAGCCACCGATCGACGGGTTCTTCCGGACGGCCTCGCCCAGCGGCGTCGAGCTCTACTACATCTACTGGGAGCTGCCCGATCACCCGTTGGGCTTTCGCGTCGGGCCGGCCTCACCGCGTGGCCGCGCGTTCTATGAGCCGATGACGCACGCCCTGCGGTATCAGAACCCCGGCAGCTTCTGCTTCTACAACTGGTTCCGCGCCACCATGGGCCACGAGACGGACCTGCGGGAGTTCTGCCGCGCCTACCGCGGGCTGCCAATGGTCGACCCGCAGCCGTTCCCCGGTCGGGTCGAGCCGGCTGCCGCAGCCGCCGATGAGCGCCTCTGTGTGCGGATGTTCCGCGACCGCATCAGCATCGTGAACGACGGCCCGGAGGCACGCGAGATCACCCTCGTGTTGCCCGCGGGCTACGCGATGCGCGGCCTGCGCGATCTCGCCCTCAACACGCGATGCGACATCGAGCGCCGGGGCGGACGGGGCGAGGTGCGGCTGCAGATCAGGCCCTGGGACATCCGCACTCTGGCGCCGTGAGCTCCGCTGCCGTCTGCCCTGGCAGGACGGCTCGGATTGCTGCCGAAACCGATGCCCTGGGCGGCGTGTGCCGCAGTGCGTGGTCGTTGGCCGATGGCCGAGTAGAGGGAGCCCGACATGAGCAGCAGCGAGCTTGGTAACGACTGGTCCGATGTCCTGCTGACTGAGGGGGCCGAGCCGACGATCACCTACCGCAGCGGCTTGGTCGTATATGAGGAGTCGCTGACTCAGGGACGTCTCGTGGGCCGCGGGTGGAATGCCTCAGGGTACGTGAACTTCTACGACGGCCGACTCAACCCCGCCGAGCATGCGACGCCCCAGGCATTCTGGCTGGAGGTCGACGGGCAACTGCTCGCGTGGGACTGGGAGTGGCAGGGCCTCGAGGAGGTGGCTACCGAGGCCCACACACGCCACATGGTCGTCAGCCTGCGTCATCTGGTGCGACCGGTCACGGCGAAGGTCCACACGAGGCTCGACGGCACGCCCATCCTGACGCGTTGGCTCGAGGTCACGAACACGGGGACCCAGCCCGCGGCACTCTCGTCAGTGGCCTCGTGGAGCGGAGTGCTGCAGAAGACGAGCCGCTGGCGCTTGCTCATGGGCGGCGGCGACGCCCCTCTTTACTCGATCGGCTACTTCGCCAACAGCCACTGGGGCAACGAGGGTGACTTCCAGTGGTTCGACCTCCCCCAGGCCGGTTACCGGGTGGACGGCCGCTATCGCCGAGACCGTCATCGGCACCCGATGGTAGTGGTCCGGAACAACGCCACGGGCGAACACTTCATCTGGCAGTTGGCCTGGACGGGTGGGTACAGCTTCGAATTCGATCTCGACGCGGATGCGGGCACGATGGACCAGGCGGCACGATTGGCATTTCGTGCCGGGCCCGACGCACCGGCGCCGCTACGAATCATCGCTCCCGGGGAGACCATCGCCACGCCGGAGGTGCACCTGGGAGCGGCCTTCGGCGACCTGGACACCGTCATCCAGGCCATGCACGATCATCTCCGAAAGAGCGTATTCATGCCTCAACCAAGAGGCCGCGGCGGATGGGTGGAGTCGGGCATCGGGCCCGAGATCGAGATCACGTCTGATCAGGTCATTCACGCCATCGACGCGGCTGCCGAGTTCGGGGCCGAGGTCTTCTTCATCGACGCGAGTTGGTACGCCAAGCCTGGCGGCAATTGGTGGAGCACGGTGGGCGACTGGCGGGAGGACCGAGAGCGTTTCCCGGAGGGTCTGGCGTCATTCCGCAAGCGGGTGCACGAGAAGGGCATGCTCTGGGGCCTATGGATGGACGCCGAGCGCATCGGCAACGAGAGCGGCGTCTGCAAGGAACACCCGGACTGGCTCGCGGCCGGGTACGACGGACAGCGGAACCTGGGTGGACTCCTCGACCTGACCAACCCCGACGTGGCACGGTGGATGGAGGGGACCATCGCGCGGGTCATCGAGGAGTATGGTCTCGAGTTCTTCCGCCTCGACCACAACACCCATCCGGGCCCCGGTCTGCAGACCCGCCGCGACGGGTTCGTCGAGAACGGGTACTTCCGGTACTACGAAGCCCTGTACGGCATCTATGACCGGCTGCGCAGGCGGTTCCCCGACGTGATTTTCGAGAACTGCGCCGGCGGCGGCGGCCGGACCGACATCGGCCTGGTGCGACACTTCAGCCACACATGGGTGACTGACTGGCAGATCGCGCCCCGCTCGTTCGCGATCACGAATGGCATGACCATGGCCCTGCCGCCGGAATACGTGGATCGACTCATCGGCGGCCAGAGCGGCCACACCACGGCCGAGTTTGAGTTCCAGACCCGCCTGCTGCTGTTCGTCCGGCCGACGATCGGCTTCCCCAAGCCCATGGGCTCCAACTGGAACCCAGCACTGCTGGAACGCCTCAAGCACGCCGTTGGCCTCTACAAGGACTTCGTGCGGCCTTTCATGAGCACGGGGCGCATCTACCACCACACCCCGTGCGTGCCCAATCCGGAGCCGCGAGGGTGGGGTGTTCTGGAACTCGCCTCACATGACCGCACCCGGGCCATCTGTGGCCTGTTCCAGCTCGCCGCACCGACGGAGCCCGAGTACGTGCTCAGACTGCGGGGCCTGGATCGATCACGCCGGTACCGGGTGATGTTCGACAACAGCGGCCAGACCGCCGAGATCGAGGGGATGGTTCTGATGCAACAGGGGCTCACCGTCCGACTGGAAGGGGCCCTCACCTCGGAGCTGCTCGTGATCGAGGGTGTGTAGCGTGGCGCTGCCCTTCCCCCTCGCCGGCCCGTAGGGTACACTCGCCTATGGAGAGTGGGCCGTGCGGCCGCGGGCCATGCCGTTCGCGGCAGGCTCGAGGAAAGTCCGAACTCCAGAGGGCGGGACGCCTGCTAACGGCAGGGAGGGGCGACCCTACGGAAAGTGCCACAGAAACATACCGCCGGGCCGGCTCGCCGGGCCGGTAAGGGTGAAATGGTGAGGTAAGAGCTCACCGGCGCGATGGAGACATCGCGGCCGGGCAAACCCCGTCCGGAGCAAGACCGTGCAGGGGAGCCAGGCCCTGGGGTCTGGCAGCGGTGGCCCGCCGCTCCCCGGGTAGGTCGCTAGAGGTGTCTGGCAACAGCCACCCAAGATAGATGGCCGCAGCCGGGCTTCGGCCCGGTACAGAATTCGGCTTACAGGCCCACTCTCCCAAGCCGCCCCTGCCTCTCACCTCGATGACCGTGCCGTGGGCGGCCCTTGTCACCGCCGTCGGCGGTCCGCGACAAACGCTCCCGGCCACGCGCCCGTTGGAGGCGCCGAGGCCCCACGGGGCGAAGCGCCGCTGGCCACTGCCCCATCTCATCTGGAGGTTTCGCCATCATGGGAATCAGCATCGGCATGGTCGGTCTTGGATCCTTCGGCACAGCCTTCGCGGATATGTTCATGAGCCACCCGATGGTCGACCGCATCGCGCTCTGCGACCGGGAGCCCGATCGCATGGCTCCGTACCTGCACAAGGAGTCATGGCGTGCGAAGCTTAAGCCCACCGACCTATACCCCTCGCTCGACGAGATCCTCAGGACCGACCTCGATGCCCTGGTCATCATCACGCAGCCCTGGCTCCATGCCGAGCAGTGCATGAAGGCCCTCGAGGCCGGGAAGCACGTCTATAGCGCCGTGCCCATCGTGTCGCTTCCCGACGGCCAGGAGATCCTCGACTGGTGCGACCGGCTGGTGGAGACGTGTCGGCGCACAGGGCTGCACTACATGCTCGGCGAGACGACCTACTACCGGCCCACGGCGCAGTTCTGCCGGAGGATGGCGGCGCAGGGCGCGTTTGGAGACTTCGTCTACGCGGAGGGCGAGTACTTCCACGATGTGGACTGCCCCGGATGTAACCTGCGCGAGGTGCAGCGATCGCGAACCTCAAGTACCTCCGGCAAAGAGTGGCTCGAGGAGGAGAAGCGCTACGAGCGGCGAGGCGTCGAGGGCGGCCCGATGCACTATCCGACTCACTCGACATCGGGGCCCGTATCGGTGATGCGCGCGCACGCCGTGAAGGTCACGTGCTACGGTTACCGCAACCGGAACGGCGACGGCTACTTCGGTAATGGACAGATTAGCAACGAGACCGCGCTGTTCGAGATGAGCAATGGTGCCGCGGTGCGGATCTGCGAGTTCCGCGAGTGTGCGGGTGAGCTGGGCATGGATGGCGAGACTTTCCGGATCATGGGCACCCGGGCGACCTTCCGCGAGAACCAGTGGATCTGCAACCACCGCGACACGCCACCTGCCGACATGTCAAAGTTCGAGCGCGTGACACTCACCGATGAGGAGATGTTCGAGCCGCTGCCGCCGGAGGTCGCAGCAGCCTTCAAAGATGCCTTGGGCATCCAGGGCGAGGGCGACTTCATCCCATCGGGCCACGGCGGGTCGCATCCGTACTTGGTGCACGAGTTCGTCGATGCCGTTGCGCACGACCGGCACCCGACGACCAACATCTGGGAGGCTGCGCGGTACATGGTGATGGGCGTCATGGCCCACCAGTCGGCGCTCAAGGATGGCGAACGGCTGGATGTGCCGGACTGGGGCGATGCGCCGTAGGGAGCCGGGCGCGGCCGGCGCTCACGCCCCGTCTCGTTCCACCCGCCGCCTCTGCCGGACCATAAGCCGGATCGGTGTGCCGGTCAGGCCGAAGACCTCACGGATGCGGTTGCGCAGGTAACGTTCATAGGAGAAGTGCATCAGCTCGGGGTCGTTGACGAACAGGATAATGGTCGGGGGCGAGGTCTCCGCCTGAGTGGCGTAGTAGACTTTGAGCCGACGGCCGCGTCGCATGGGGGCCGGATGGGCGGCCGCTGCATCGACCATGAGGCGGTTGAGCTTCGGCGTCGGGACTCGAGTGCGGTACTGGCCGATGGACTCCACCATCTGCGGGAGTATCGCGTCGATGCCGCGCCCCTTCAGGGCCGAGATGAAGAGGACGGGGCTATAGTCGATGAACACGAGCTTGTCGCGCACCGAGTGCTTCCAGTCGCCCTGCAGGCGCCGTTCGAGCTTCGCGACCTGGGTCGGCGTTAGCGGATCGTCCAGCTTGTAGGGGAGGTCCAGCTCCACCGGATCGGTCAGCAGATCCCACTTGTTGACGAGCAGGATCACCAGGCGACCCTTCTCGTGGGCGTAGCCCGCGATCCGCTGGTCCTGCTCGGTGATCCCCTCGGTGGCGTCAATCATGAGGAGCACCAGGTCGGATCGGTCGATCGACCTGAGCGCCCGGACCACGCTGTAGTACTCGACGTCTTCCTTGACCTTCGCCTTCCGCCGCATGCCTGCCGTGTCCGTGAGCAGGATTCGGTGGCCGTCCCACTCGAGCAGGCTGTCGATGGCATCCCGCGTGGTGCCCGGGATCTCGCTGACGATGGAGCGCTCCTGCCCCAGGAGCCGGTTCAGAAGCGATGACTTGCCCACGTTCGGTCGGCCGACGATGGTGGCGGCGAAGTCATAGGCGATCTCGGCGCCGGGTTCGCCCTCGTCCTCAGACGGCAGCTTGGCAACGATTGTGTCGAGTAGGTAGGGAATGTTCATTCTGGCCTTGGCCGACACCGGGATGGCCGGATCGATGCCAAACGCGGCAAACTCATACTCGTCGCGCTTGGGAGACTCCATCTTGTTGATGGCGAGAATGGTGGGTTTGCCCGCAGCCCGTACGCGGTCCGCGACCTCCCAGTCGGCAGGAACGAGGCCCGTGATGCCGTCGACCACGAAGACGACCACATCCGCCTGGGTGATGGCTGCCTCGGCCTGCGCGGTCACAACCCCACGCAGATCCTCACGTGGCGCATCGGCTAGCCCACCCGTGTCGACGAGGGTGAAGACGCGCCCACCATGTTCCACATCGCAGTAGAGGCGGTCCCGGGTGACCCCGGGCTCATCCTCGATGATCGCGTAGAGGCGCCCGGCGATCCTGTTGAACAGAGTAGACTTCCCCACATTGGTCCGCCCGACAATGGCGACGATCGGCTTCATGGTCTACGCCTCCTCTAGCCGAGCGCGAAGGGCAGCCCCGACGTCTTCGGGGGTGGTCGTCACGTGGATGGAGGCCAAGGTGCGCTCCCGGACCTGCGCCAACGAGACACTATCGATGAACAATTCCTCATGGTTCAGCGCGACAGCCGGGATGAGGATACTGCCCGGCCTGCAATGCCATCCCGTACGTTCCAGAGCAGCCAGGATGTCCTGCCCCGCCATGAGACCAGCCACGGTGACGCTTGGGCCGAGATACCGGTTCTCGACGGCTATCACCTCGACGGCGCCGCTTGGAAGCGCGCCAAGAGCTTCGCGAAACAGCGGTGCGGCCGCAGTCCCTGTGACGATGGCCCGGGGGCCCCGCACTCCGTCGAGCCGGCCGAGCACCGCGCCCAGCTCATCGAAGAAGGGCCTGCAGAGCCCGATACCATTCTCGACCTGGGGTAGTTCCTCATACTCCTCCAGGTCTGGAAACTCGCGGCCAGCCTGGATGTACAGCTCGTCGGCGGCGAAGGCGAATCGGGTGCCCAGCGCTGGGTACAGCTCCCTCTGCAGGCGGTCGATGACCTCGAGGGCATGCCGAGCCTCGGTCGGCCCGACCGGTCGCAGAAATGCGAGGCCTTGGCGGAACGCAGTCAGACCCACTGGAACCACTCCCACCGACAGAACCCTTGGGTGGAGGGCAGCCAGCTCCCGCACCGTGCTCTCGAGTACCGAACCGTCGTTGATGCCCGGACACAGCACGATCTGACAATGGAAGTCGATCCCGGCATCGGCCAGGTGCCTCAGGTTCCTCAGACCTGCCTCATGATGGGGGGACCGAAGTAGCCGCGCTCGCGCCTTGGGATCGGTAGCGTGGACCGAGACATAGAGGGGGCTAAGGCGCCACTCCACGATGCGCCGCAGGTCGTCTTCGCCGAGGTTCGTCAGAGTGACGAAGTTGCCCGCGAGAAACGAGAGACGATAGTCGTCGTCGTGGATGCGGACGGACTCGCGCATGCCCGGGGCGGCCTGGTCAACGAAGCAGAAAACACACCGGTTGTTGCATTCGCGGACGCCATCGAACACGGGACAGGTGAAGTGCAGCCCCAGGTCCTCGGACCAGTCCTTCTCGATCTCGAAGAGCACCTCGCCCGTGGCCCGGCGGACGAGCATCTCGATCTCGGACTCCGATGAGTGGAAGCGGTAGTCGATGAGGTCGCGGAGCGGATGGCCATCAATGGCGATAACCTCATCACCAGCGCGAAGCCCGAGCTCGGCGGCGATACTGCCGTCCTCAACCGCTGCAACAATCCCTCCCATGCGCCATCACGGGTTCCCCAGGAGCACGCGCCGGACGATGACCTCGAAGGCCCGCACCATGATCTCGGCCGCAGCCCGATAGGCCGAGGTGCCTCGGCCCAGCGGATCCTCGATGTCGGTCGCCACCCCCTGCCCTCCGTACGCATAGCCAAGCAGGGTGTGCGACTTGCCTTCTGCCGCGGGGAAGCGGATGAGGAGGCAGTCCAGCTGACTCTGTGTCATCGTCAGAATCAGGTCGGCGGACTCGACCATCGCCGCATCAAGCGGCTCGGAACGATGCGCGGCGAGATCCACACCAAACTCCCGCGCGACCTCGGTGGCCTCAGGTGTGGCGGCGCAGCCTTCGGCGGCGCCCAGACCGGCCGACTGCACCACGGTATCAAGCCCCGCCTGCCGCAGCCGCTGGGTGAGCAGCGCTTCGGCCATAGGACTACGACAGGTGTTCCCCGTGCAAACAAGGAGCAGGGAACGGACAGGTTCGGCCATGGATGGACTCGCTTCCGCTCGATGGGGACTCCGGGCGGCACATTATTGGGCACGGTCGCTCGGCTGTCAAACCGCGCGGCGCCTCGCTCACCGCCCCCCACGAGAAGGAATCGGCGGCGGCCACACGAATAAGACCCATGACAGGCTGCGGTGACAAGACGCGGTTGCACAGGCCTCAGGGCAGTTCAGTGATCTCCCGGTGAAGACCTTCAGGGCAGACCTCGCTAGGGTCGCTCCGAGTACTACGCCAAGGAGGTATGCTGCGTGAGCGATGCACGTCGTGATCCCAGGCCGCTCGTCGTCCGGAAAGACTCGTTCTACGGGTACAGTTCAACTCACCATACCTGTAAGCCGTATCGCGGTGATGGGATCACCTCGGGCCTGCAGCCCAAGCAAGACGAACGCAAGATCAACTGGCGGAAAGCCGTGGTTCTCGACTAGAGTCCACCACGTCCTATAGCCCTGCCTGCCATGCCGTTCAGAACGCCGCGCCCCGTGTCCGGGGACGCGGCGTTCTGGTAACGCGGCGGCAGGTCGGGCCGCCACCCAGGCCGAACCCCTCCGCGACGCAGGGAGCGAGCGTCGGTCAGTGGCTCGTGCCATGCGTCGCAGGGGTGGCGTGATGCCACTATCGGGCGGGGTCCGCTCCGCCGAGAGGAGTCTGCAGGATGAAGATCGGTGTGCTTTCCGTGGTCCTTGGGGACATGCCGCTGCCGGCGGCGCTGGACTACCTGAAGGGGCTCGGAGCCGAGGCGGTGGAGATCGGGGCAGGCAACTACCCGGGCCAGGCCCACTGCCCCGTAGATGAGCTCCTCAGCGACGCCAGCAAGCGCGCGGCGTGGAAGGGTGAATTCGACGGCCGTGGGCTCGAGATCAGCGCTCTGTCCTGCCACGGCAACCCACTGCACCCGGATGACGCGGTGGCGAAGGCGCATCATGAGACCCACCGCAAGGCCGTGCAGCTGGCGGCACAGCTCGGCGTGAAGACGGTGATCAACTTCTCGGGCTGCCCCGGTGGGCCCAGCGGAGGCAAGGAACCGATCTGGGTGACCGCGCCTTGGCCCGACGACTTCCTGAAGACGGTGACGTGGCAGTGGGATGAGAAAGTCATTCCATATTGGACTGTGGAGGCCAAGTACGCCAAAGACAATGGGGTCAACATCGGGTTTGAAATGCACCCCAATTTCGTCGTCTACAACCCGGAGACGCTGCTGAAGCTGCGGGCCGCCTGCGGCGACAACCTGGGCGCCAATTTCGACCCAAGTCACCTATTCTGGCAGGGGATCGATCCGTGCCAGGCTGTTCGAGCCCTCGAGGGATGCATCTGGCACGTCCACGCCAAAGACTGCAAGGTCGACCCGTACAACGCGCCCGTCAACGGCGTGCTGGACACCAAGAACTACACCGACGAGATCCATCGGGCTTGGATCTTCCGCACCGTGGGCTACGGCCATGGACTCGACTTCTGGAATGCCTTCGTGTCGAACCTTCGCCTGGTTGGCTACGATCACGTGCTGTCCATCGAACACGAGGACAGCCTGATGTCGGGCCGCGAGGGCTTGCGCAAGGCCGTCGAGTTCCTCAAGGGCGTCTGCATCTCCGAACCGGCTGGCGAGGCCTACTGGGCATAACTGGGAACGCGCTGGGCCATCAGACGGAGCCCCGGGGGCTGCCTCCGGGGCTCACTGGCTTTGCCAGGGCCTATTCCGGCAGGGCGGCGATCACCACATCGCGTTCCTCATCGGCGCCGTCGTCCACCCCATCGGGCCCGGGCGAGTAGAGCGCTCTCCCGTTCGGTGTGCCTGCGTAGACGAAGGGCTCGAGCGTGTAGGGGTCAACTACCGCGGCGGGCAAGTAGTCAGGAACAAGCTGGCTCAGGGTGTCGGGGTAGGCCTCTCGTGCCTGGCGGAACCGCACGATGGCCAGGAGGACGCGCACACCGCGGAGCACTGCGGCGCCGCCGCGGAGACGTTCGCTGGCCCTGTCTGCAGAGGGCGCTACCATGGCGGCCAGGGGTGTCTCTGCGGCCTCGGGAGGCTGCGCGACGCCCAGGGAGTCGCGGTACGGAAGGTCGAGGAGCTCGATAAGGCGCCCATAGTACTCAATGAGCGCGCGGGCTTCGGCATCGAGCTCGATGGTACCGCGCGACCTGCTCATGCCCGCGTCCGTGGCGATCTGCTCGAGCAGTTGCGGGTTCTCCGCTATCTCTCTCAGGCCCGCCACGCTCGCCTCCAGCTCGGTCGCGAGGAACTGCTGGGGCGAAGGACCTGCGCGCTCGAGCCGAGTCAGCCGGTCGATGGCGTCGGCCAGAGTCGCGTCGGGGAAGGCCGGTCCAGATTCGCATAGCCGCCGCACTTCAGCGGAGGCGATCCGGATGACGGCTGCGTCCACCAGCCCGTGAATGAGGGTGCCGCCCCGTGAGATGGCGCCGCCGAGCTGGACGGCGTCCAGGTACGAGCCAAGAGCCCCGGACGGGTCGCCGTCGACCTCCCGGCATCGGCCCTCAACACACAGTACGCGGGCCGTCACACGCGCATTGGCTAGGTACGGGAGGGGAGTCGTGAACGACGTGACGGGCGGCACGCGACACTCCCGCCCCATGGCCGCGCGAACCGCCGCCAGGGCCTCAGCATTCGTGGCGATGAGCTCCTCGGCTGCCGGCCCGGCGTCGGGGCCATTGAGGAGATCGACGGAGTCACCCTCTGTGACGCGCTGGATCGCCGCCACCAAGTCAGCGAACCCGTTGTCGGCCGGCGCCGCGACGCGCCAAGGGCCAATAACGGCCTCCACCTCGGCGAGGACTTCAGGAGACTGGGGCCAGGCGGGGAACGAGAGGGCACCCACCGCTATGACCCAGACCGTCGCGCGCCGCATCGAGTCACCTCCGCTTGGCCTCTTTGTGAGTAGATGCGCCCGGGGCGACGCGGGTTGGTTGCATGCGCACACGTGGAAGGGTGTGACGCGAACCCGCGGGAATACACTACACCATTGTGTGCCGCGCGGTCTGGCGGCCGGCTGAGGGCTCCCGAGCCCACGCGCCCTGCGCGCATATCCATGCGACCATAAGGAGAGGCGTTCACGTGTCTGCGTCCATTCGCTATTTGTTGCCCCCTGGTGATATGCCAAGCGCCTGGTACAACGTGTTGCCCAGGTTGTCGACTCCGCTAGCCCCTCCACTGAACCCGGCCACGGGGCAGCCTGCCGGCCCAGCGGATCTGTTGCCCATCTTCCCTGAAGGCCTGGTCATGCAGGAGATGTGCCCGGACCCCTGGGTGGACATCCCGGGGCCCGTGCTCGACATCTATCGTACCTACCGTCCGTCGCCGTTGGTGCGCGCGATTCGGCTCGAGGAAGCGCTCGAGACGCCCGCCCACATCTACTACAAGTACGAGGGCGTGAGCGCCGCGGGAAGCCACAAGCCGAATACCGCCATCGCTCAAGCCTACGTGAACAAACAGGAAGGCGTTCGCCGTCTCGCCACGGAGACCGGAGCGGGGCAGTGGGGCAGCGCGTTGGCTCACGCGTGCGCCATGTTCGGTCTCGAGTGCACCGTCTACATGGTGCGCGTTAGCTACAACCAGAAGCCGTACCGTCGGTCCTTCATGCAGGTGTTCGGTGCCGCGGTTCACTCGAGTCCCAGCACGGTGACCGAGATCGGCCGGAAGGTTCTCGCCGATGACCCGGATACCCCGGGGAGCCTGGGCATCGCCATCAGTGAGGCTCTCGAGGACACCGTGAAGCACGAGGACTGCAAATACTCACTGGGCTCGGTGCTCAACCACGTGCTCCTGCACCAGACCATCATTGGCCTCGAGGCCAAGCAGCAGCTCGAGAAGCTAGGGGAGCAGCCGGATGTGGTCATCGGATGCCACGGCGGAGGCAGCAACTTCGCGGGCATTGCCCTGCCCTTCGTGGATGATAAGCTGGCAGGACGGACGGTGCGGCTGCTCGCCGTGGAGCCGACGGCTTGTCCGACCCTGACTCGCGGGCCCTACGCCTACGACTTTGGCGATCTGGGTCAGATGACGCCTCTGCTGAAGATGCACACCCTGGGCCACAGCTTCGTACCGGCCGGCATTCATGCGGGTGGGCTGCGCTATCACGGAGCGGCACCGATCTGCAGCAAGCTGCTGGCCGACGGGATGATCGAGGCCAAGGCATACCCACAAGTCCCCGTGTTCGATGCCGCGGTGCAGTTCGCGCGGGCCGAGGGGCTCGTCCCGGCGCCGGAATCCGCTCACGCCATCCGTGCGGTGGTGGACGAGGCGCTGGAAGCCAAGGAGCTGGGCGAGGAGCGAGTGATCCTGTTCAACCTCAGCGGGCACGGCATGTTCGATCTGGGTGCCTACGACGCCTACTTCGCAGGTGAGCTGGTGGACTACGACCTTCCCGCCGAGGCCCTCGACCGTGCGCTGAAGTGCCTTCCGGCTGTGGGAGGGTAGAGCGGGAAGTCGAGACCGGCGCGCTGGTTTTTGGGGGCGGCTCGGGAAGTCGGGCCGCCCCGGCTCGCCGTGGGGGAGCAGCAGGTCGGGCCCTTGTGCGTGCAGGTTGCGGCGCACGGGCACGCGAAGCGCCGAGGGCGTCGGAGGTCACGTCTCTCTGAAGTCACCATGTCGCGGAGCAACAGCCCGTGCGCACACCGCAACTTGAGACGGCCGGCCCGGCCGGGCCGCGATGGCCCCGTGTCAGGGGACGAGCCTAGGCGTGCGAGGGACCACTGCCTGCGTGCTGGGCGGCCTGGGGGCCGTTAGCCTCGCCGCGGCGCTGGTCGTGCACGGGGCGTCGCACTCGTCCCACGCGCCGCGGTTCGGCGCACGGATGGTCATGGCCGCGCTGGCTCTGTTCGGCGTCGGACCGGCCGGCGTGTACGCCCTGCTGGCTCGATGGGCATCGCGACCTCCGAAGTGTGGGTGGCCGCGCCTGGCAGCATGTTTCTCGGTCAGGGCGCCCCATGCGCCGTGCGACTGGTCGCCAGGCGGCAACTGATGGCCGGTATCGAGCTCGCCGCCGAGTGCGTCGAGCGAGAGTTCCACGGCTCGGGCACGTCGAGGCACGAGCACAAGGGCTTCGCGCTCCAGCAGGTACTCGCCCGGGCGGGCCCGAAGCCGGTGGGGCCCGGCAAGCAGATGGAGCTGTCGGCCCGTCTGGAGGTGCCTCCGGGCGGACCCCATTCGCTCGAGGCGCGCTGCGCGGGGGTCCAGTGGGCTTTGAAGGCCGACGTGCGCCTGGCTGGGCTGGGCCCGGGCTGCGGGTGAGATGGCCCGTGACGGTCGCACCGTGCGTCGCCTCCGGGAGCGGACCAGGTGTGCCTGGGGACCCAGGTGTGGCGGCGTACGGTGATGGCAACGAGGAGAAGCGAGCGATCACGCCAGAGCAGACCATGCACGAAGGGGCACTTCAGGGTGGCCTTCGCGCCCGGCATATCCTGGGCATACGGGTGCCCGCCGATGGCCCCGTGAGCTACGCAGGCAAGGTTGTCCGGGTAACGCTGGAGGTAGTGGTACTCATCGAAACCCCCGTCTGGCGCGACAGGCGTGTTGCCCTGCCGTTCCTCGTGGCACCGCGCAGCGAGTGACCGTCAGGTCTTCAGGCCTTCCCCTCGGCCGCGGTCAGGCCGAGCCATCGGCGAACCACATCGCCGAATGACTCCATCGCCTTGGCCTGGGCGATGGGGATCCAGAGATTCTCCCCCGTGCTCCACTGGGCCATGAGAGACTCCCTCATGGCTTTCACCAGCTCGCTAGCGACGTTCACCTTGGCGATCCCGAGCGAAATGGCCCGGCGAAGATCCGCGTCCGGCGTGCCGCTGCCGCCGTGCAGCACCAGCGGGACCGGCACGGCGTCGCGGAGCTGGGCGAGGCGCCCAAAGTCGAGCCGCGGCAGTTCGTGGTACATGCCGTGCGCGTTGCCGATCGACACGGCCAGGGCGTCGACGCCGGTTGCCGCCACGAACTCGGCCGCCATCGACGGGTCGGTGAGAGTGGATCCCGTGCCGCCCTCGCCGGTCACGTGGTCCACGCGGCCCACGACTCCGAGTTCGCCCTCGACGCTGGCGCCATGGGGCCGCGCCATCTCGACGACGGCGCGAAGCGCCTCGGTGTTCTCCTCAATGGGCTTGGCCGAGAAGTCCAGCATCACGGACGAGTAGCCCGCCCTCAGGCAGTCGTTGACGAGCTCCAGTGTGTGCCCGTGGTCCAGGTGAAGAGAGAAGGGGACCGAGCAACGGGCGCCTATGGCGCGGACCACCGCTGCCATGTCGGCAGGTGGGAGCATCAGCAGCTCGCCCCAGGCGCCCATGAGGATCACCGGAGCCCGGAGATCCTCGGCCGCCATGAGTACCGTGCGGGCGGTCTCGGCATTCCAGACACAAAAGGACGGCACGGCATAGCCCCGAGCCGTCGCGTCGTTGAGTAACTCACGCATGGGCACCAACGGCACAGCAGTTGCCCCTCTCCTGTCACCAATCGTGTGGCAATCAGACACGGCGGCGCTCCGCGCGCGAGCGTTTCGGGGTGTTCGGTTCAGGCCTGGCGGGACCCGCCGGGGGAACGGCGGTGCCGTCGTCGCATCCCGAAAGGCGTGGCCCATCTGGGGGAAGCTCCGCGTGGCCTCGCCCCCATCATACACGACGGCACCAACCACCGCGGGTCCAAACCTCGTGGATCCCAGGGGCGCTGCGTTCCGGGTGCCTCACGGCTCGCCGGGCGCAACCGCCCGAGCTGGGGCCGCTGCCGCCGCGTCGGCCTGCCTCATCGTGGCCATGACCGGCATCATGGCCAGCAGATTCACGCCGCCACGCAGCGCCAGCACCGTGGTGGTGTCGTCGACGTCAAACGTGGCGACGGCGCCGCCGTTGGGGCCGCCCTGGCTCCATATTCGCACCGGCACGGCATCGTAGGTCCCCTGGTGCAGCAGCGGCCAGTTGGACCGGCTCAGCCAGTCGACCCATGGCTTCAGCAGGGACGCGCGGCGCGCCGCCGGTCCACGGTAGGTCGTCACCCACGCCTGGGAGACCGGCTGCACTACCTGGGGGATCACCGTGAAGAAAGCGTCCAGCGGGGTCCTGACGGGCCCCTGCTTGGCCCGCGCCTGCAGGTCGTGAGCGACGGCATCCAGCTCCCACTTCGTCAGCTCGGCGCGGACGAGATAGTCGGTGTCACCGGGTACCGGCATGCCGGGTGGCGGCCGATCGGGCAGGGCGACCTTCTCCGGCGGGGCTGTTTCAGTGGGCGCCCATCGGAGCCCCAGCCACTCGCTGAGGATCGGGCCCACGGGACAGTGGCCCGGACGCCACACCCAGATGTGCACCCCACGGACCCACACGATGACGAGCACGCCGCCGTCATCGCCGGGGCGGTAGAAGGCCGTGAGCCAGGCGTAGTCCTCGCGTTCCCACTTCGGCGGGCGCGCGAAACTGAACGGAGGCGAGGTGTTGGGGATGGCCGGGGGCCAGAGCCGCGGGTGATACGGTGTCGGCCGCGGGTACCGGTCGATTGGGTCACCGTACCGAACGCCGGGCGGCGTGCCGAGCCTTACCTCGATCAGCGGATGGAAACCATTGCGGGAGGCCCAGCTCGCATAGAAGCCGTGGATCTCTCTCGGGGCCTGCCATGCGTTTCGGCTCACGCGGAACGCGCGCAGCTTGGGGTTCTCACCCCCGAGGTCCTGGATATAGCGCACGATCCTCCGGGCGCCCGCGTCGGGGATGAACAGGGCTCGAACAATGTCGATCTGCCAGTCGCGAGCGTCGGCACTGACGAGGCGCCTGCCCTTGGGGTACGTCGGCGGCACCAAGCTCTCCTCGGGCCGCGCAGGGAGCGCGCCGAGAATGACCATGGCGAGGACCAGCACCGCGGGAGCGTGGATGGGGCTGACCGGGAAGTCGCGGACGCGAACCGGATGGGGGATGATCCTGTGTGCGGAACCGCGATCCAGCACCGCCGGGACCGGAGGCGCAAGCATGGCCCGAGTCATGCTCGCCCGCCGGGCACCCGTGACGGCATGCCTCGCTGCGGTCCGTGAAGATACGTGCTCCATGGTCACACCCTCGCGTACTCTTCCGGACTTACTAGAACCCGTCCTGCCGCGTCTGTTGCGGTAGCGGGGCCCAATCAGCGTCCACGTGCCGCGTCTCGCGTCCGGAAGAACGATGCGCTTCGACCCGGGGGGCGGGCGGCGTGCTCGATGGCTTGGCCCGCGCCGACCTGCCGCCGCCGTGGCTCACCACCGAGGGATCGATCTGCATCGCCGACCGAGCCGTATGGACCCTCGAAGTCACTCGCGATGGCGAGCCGCTCGGCGAGCCCGCGGAGGCCATGCTCGAAGCCCCCAATCTCGTCGGGACCAGCGACCCGAAACGGCGTGCGCGGAAGTGCACCCTCCGGGGTCGCCGGACGTCTAAGGTTGTGTGAAGGATGGCCTCCGGGGCTTGACACAAACACGCGTTTGCTATATGCTCGGGCCTCGAAGCGAGTCGCGCCCCGGCATGTTCAGTAGCCCTGCATGCACGGTGGGTGCTGCGGTGTGGAAGAGTGAGGGTGGATCAGGAGTGCGGATGAACGTGGCCCTGGCTCCCACGTCGACTGCACTCAGGGAACTCCGAGCACGGGTACATGGCTCTTGGAGTTGGGAGCGAGGTGGTCGACGTGGAACAGGTAGCGACGGTACCTCGTGCACTACGGATCCCGTGCCGCGCCGTCGTGAGGGTGGACAGCACGGGGGGCAGCTTCGTCAGTCTCGTGGAGCTCCGCAGCCGCCGTGGGGAGATCCTCTACACCACGCGGCATCAGGCTGGCGCTGGTAGCGCGGTGGAGGCCGCACTGTGGGGGGCGTATCACGCCCACTCAGCCGCCCACACACTGGGCGTGCGGAGCCTCGATGTCTACCTGAGTGAGCCCGACGCTGTGGACATCCTGGCGCGTCGAACTCAAGCTCCTGAGGGCGCGTCGAAGGCGTTCTTCTGGGCACGCACCAGTGCCCGCAAACTCAGCCGGGTGAACTACCACGAGATCTCGGACGCGATACGTGACGAAATGAGACAGCTGGTACTCACGCGCGAACCCGTGCTGCCCCCCACATCGACGCGGACGCTGAGCTTATTCGGAGGGGAAACCGCGGCCTAACGCGATCAGGCGGCCGGCGCGTCGAACAGGACGATGGCGACGCCGAACGGACCGAGCGAGAGGCCGTCGAGTTTGGCCGCGTAGAGCTTCCCGCCGGCCGGTTGTGTCCCATCGCCTTTGGCCATGGCGGAGTACTGGGGACTCACGGCAGACTCGGCCAACTCCATACCCGCCTTATCACCCACCACCAGGAGCTTCGCGTCGGATTGCGATGCGACCCCAGACGCCCGAAGCGACAGGCGCGCCTCGGCGTTGGCCTGGTTGACGAGCAAGACGGCCTTCTGCTTCCCACTGACACAGAGGGCCCGAAGCGGCTGGTTCGGGGTGATGTCGATCTCGCAGATCGTTGCGCCACGTGGCATGTGACGCGAGATCAGGTAGGCGGCCCAGTAGGCGGGGTAGGGGGACCCCTCTGCGTCCAGCACCCCCCAGCTCGCACCCACGGCATCCGAGAGGAACACCGCGTCCACAAAGGGCGCAAACGAGATCATGGCGGAGGCGAACCATGCAGCATGGAGACGGGTCACGAGCCGCGGATCGCGCGCCGCGCCGGTGACTTCATCCCGGAGGCCGTTTGCCGCGCACTCTGTGACGAAGAGCAGTTTCTCCTTCCAGTTTGGCAACGATGTGAGCAGTTTGTCGACCTGACCGGGATCGAGCACACCCGGCGCACCATCCTGGCGGGCCAAGCGCGCGGCGGCCATCAGTTGCTCCGGGCTCGACGTAAGGCCTCGACTTCCGTAGAGATGCCACGAGTAGAACGGCAGCCCTTCTCCGGCCTTGACGATGGCCGCCATCTGTGACGCCTCGGCGACGCCGAGCCCCAGTCCGCCCAGTCGGGCGCCCGCATCGATCGACGAGAGGGCCAGTGCCACGTCTTTGGCCGCCTGGGTGGCTGCGGTGGCATCCGACGCCGCCAGGAAAGCGGGCTCGTTGAAGACCTCCCAGTACATGATCCGCTTGTCCGCATCCCCGTTGAAGCGTCTGGCGATGGTGGTGGCAACCGCAACCAGGTCGGCAGACCCTTTGCTCCGGTATGGATCATCGAGGCAGACCATGAGCGTGGGGTTCCCCAGCTTGGGCCGGGTTGCCACGATGGCATCCAGCGCTGCCAGATCCTGCGGAGACAGCATGCCACCCGGGGCCACTGGCACGCGGATCCGGAGCAGCTTGAGACCGGCCGCCTGCAGACGCCGCGCGACGCGTGGATCCTGAAGCGCCGAGGCATCTGCCAGGCCCACGGAGGCGCCTATGGCTGGCCTCCAGCCGATCTGGAGGGGCTTATCGAACCTCACGTTCACGGTAACGTCATACGGCGCCCCGGGTGCCGGCAGAAGTGGGCCCTCGGTGACCGGTGCGGCCTCGGAAGGCACCTCGGGCCCGGTGGGGAGTGGCGGGGGAACGTCGGGACGCGGGGGCGTATCGGGCCCCAAAGGCTGGGACGGCGGTTGGACTGCCGATGGCGCCAGCGGCCGCGCGCAATCCATCCGCAGGTCATCGAGGAGGAACGTGAACCCTTGCCAGTCACCACGCTTGTAGAAGGAGAACGACGACACCCACTTGAGCCCAGCCCCCATGGGCTGCTTGTCCTCGGTGAACTTGGTCAGCGGCGCCATCACTTGCGTCCAGGGCACCTCGGACAGTTTGAGCGTTGCCACATACCGGTGTTCGATCCCACTGGGCTCAACACCCGACAACACCATTTGGACCGAAGCGGCAGGGCCATAGGGGCGCAGCCAGAACGAGAGCGTATGAGCTCCGGCCGCCGCCAGGGCGGCCCCATCGATGGGCAGCGCGATGCGAGCGAAAGCCCGACTGGCTGTAGCGAAGGTGAATGCTCCCGCGGAGTGCCCGCCGAGGGCGTGGGTCTTCTCCGCCGGGGCGACCCGGGCCAGTCCCGCAGGCTCCGTCCCTATGGCATCGATGCGGTCGGCCTCCACCTTCCAGGGGCCAACCCCATCCTCGAAGTCTGCCAGTGTCACCAGATTCTGCGCGGTCGCGGCGGTGGGGAGTAACATGAGCGCCACCAGCGTCAGCCACCCGCACAGCCCCGCGCAACGGGGTCGATCGGCGTGTCCGGTCATCACGGCACAGCGGCCTCCCACTGGAGAGAGTCCCGTGGCACGGAAGCCTCGAGGGTGCCTCGAGTGCCGCCGGCAGGGGCTCGAACCCCACCCAACATGGTTGGTTCGGGTGGTCACGAGAGCCTTCCTCTCTGGTCTCAGAAGGTCACAGAGGGCCCCGCGGTTCGCTGACCGGGTGGCACAAGCCGCCCCCACGCCAGATGGAACGGGGAGGATGCCCCACGGCCGCGTACGGACGCGCTGCCGAGGCCGAGCGGCAGCCGCGGGCCTGTCGCGCCGAGTTCGCCTACGCCAGAGGGCGATGCATGGAGTAGAGAATCGGGTCGAACCCGAGGCTTCGCCAGAACCGCACGGCTCCTTCATTGCCAACCGCGGCGCTCAGCATCACCTCGGTCATTCCCTGCTCGACGAAATGCGAGATGGCGGCTTCGGCGAGCCGCCGGCCGACGCCGCGGTTGCGGTGTCCCGGCGCCACGCACACGTCCGCGATGACCCCCATGGCGCGTTCGCGCATCGAGGCCGGTGCTCTGCCCGGCAGCGCATGCGCGAAGCCGACGACTTCACCGTCCACCTCCGCAACCAGCACAGCGGCCCGAGGCTCGCCCATGGACTCGAGAGCCCATTCGCGATAGGTGAGCGTCCCGTCTTCGGCCGCCTCCCAGAGCCGGCAATCCAGGTTGTGGTGGTACTCGACCAGTTCTACCCAGAGCGCGACGATGGCGTCCAGATCCTCCTGACGGGCCCTCCGGACTGTAACCGAGCCTGTATCGAGCATGGTACTCTCCCTTCCCGCAGCGGCAATCCGTCTCGCCGAGCGGCATTCAGGGTAGCGCATCGGGCCCCCCGAAGGGAGGCCAACGGACGCGGTGGCGGGAAGTGAGGCTCATTCGGGGCGAGACGCTGCTGGAGGCGGGCTCGCCGAGAGGGGCGATGGGGATTGTCCATGCGGAGCACCGCCCTGGGGGTCACCGTGGTGCTGGCCGTGCCGGCGTGTGCTCTGGCACGGCCCTTGGTGCTGGCTGATGGAGGTGAGACAGCGTACTGCATCGTCGTCGCGGATGACGGTACCGCGCCGGAGCGCCATGCGGCCGAGGAGCTGAGCCATTTCCTCCTCGAGGTTACACGGGCGGACTTCCCCATAGTCGGGCCGGCTGACGTGGGCGGCAGACCGCGAATTCTTGTCGGCCAAGGGGCCCACGTGGAGGCCGTGCTTCCCGAATGCGACTGGGCAAGTCTGGGCAGTGACGGACTGATCAAACGAACGGTCGGGTCGGATCTGATCCTGGCTGGCGGCCGTCCCCGCGGCACACTCTATGCCGTCTACGACTTCCTCGAAGATGAGGTGGGATGCCGCTGGTGGACTTCTTCGGCGAGCACGATCCCTCTCAAGCGGCGGCTGGTCGTCCCGGAGCTGGCCGTGCGTGAGGTGCCCGTGCTTGAGTACCGCGAACCATTCTGGTTCGACGCGTTTGACGGCGACTGGGCCGTGCGGAACCGGGCTAACGGGAATACGGCTCGGCTGGACGAGGCGCGCGGAGGCAAGCATGTCTACAAGGGCTTCGTTCACACGTTCTACCCGCTCGTCCCACCCGAGGAGCACTTCGCCACCCACCCGGAATGGTATAGCGAGATTGGCGGCGTCCGCAGGGCCGATGGGGGCCAGCTCTGCACAACCAACCCCGAGCTGACGGCCTTCGTCATCGAGCGCGTGAAGCAGTGGCTGCGGGAGAGCCCCGAAGCCACCATCATCTCGCTGTCACAAAACGATTGGGGCGGCCGCTGCGAGTGCGCCAACTGCAGGGCGCTCGAGGAGGCCGAGGGATCACCATCAGGCCCGCTGCTGCACTTCGTCAACCAGGTGGCCGAGGCCATCGAGCCGGAGTTCCCCCAAGTTGCCATCGACACGTTAGCGTACCAGTACACGCGCAAACCACCCCTCCATGTGCGTCCGCGGGGGAACGTCATCGTCCGCCTGTGCAGCATCGAGTGCTCCTTCGCCGACCCGCTGGGGACCGGCGACACCAACCGGTCATTTGCCGAGGACATCGAGGGGTGGTCGAAGGTCTGCAACCGCCTCTACATCTGGGATTACACGACCAACTTCGCTCACTATCTGCTGCCGCATCCGAACCTCCGGGTCCTCGGACCCAACGTGCGCTTCTTCGTTCGAAACGGCGTCAGGGGCATCTTCGAACAGGGGGCCTACACATCGGCAGGGGCCGAGTTCGCCGAACTGCGGGCCTGGGTACTTGCGAAACTGCTCTGGGACCCGGAGCAGGGCGATCAGGCCCTGATCGACGAGTTCCTGGCGGGGTACTATGGTCAGGCGGCGGGGCCCATCGGCGCCTACATCAAGCTGATGCATGACTCATGTGAGGTCTCGGACCACTACCTGAGCTGCTTCTCGTCAGCCCAGGCGCCGTTTCTGAACCTCGAGGTGCTGACCGAGGCCAAGCGGCTCTTCGCCGAGGCTGAACGGCTGGTGGCCGCCAACGCCGAGCTGCTCAATCGCGTGCGAATGGCCGAGGTGCCCGTCGACTATGTCTTCGCCATCCGCTGGGGCGAGCTTCAGCAAAGCGCCAAGCTGCAGGGACTCGACTGGCCCATCGGCGAGAGCCGCGCGGATTTCTCGCGCCGCATGATCGAACTGCTCAGGGCCAATGGCGCCACCATGCACAGCGAAGGCAGCCGCCTCGAAGCCCTGGAGCAGAAGCTTTACGGCATGCCGAGGCAGGAAGCTGGACCGCCCCCCGGGTGCGAAGACCTGCCCATCGGGGACTACCTGGATCTGCAGGATGACGGGTTCTCTCTCTATCGCGAGGGAGAGCTATCGGCACTGGCGGCCGACCCCTCGGCTTCCGACGGCGTGGCGGCACGGATGCCCGCGACTCATATCGAGTGGGCTGTTCAACAAGCCCTGGGAGTGCCCACCGATGGGACCATGGACCGGTGGACGGTCTGTGTCGTCATCAGAGGTGATGTCCGAGGTCAGGAAGGGCCAGCCTTCAGCTTCGGCCTCTGGGACTCCGCAAACGGTCAGCCCGTGGCGAGCCACGCGGTAGGGTGTGCCGACCTGGCCGACTCGAGCTATCAAGTATACGAGATCGCCACGATCAGCCTGAAGCCGGGCCTGTTGCTGTGGGTGGCGCCCGCCAACAACGAGGCGAACATCGAAGCCGTATGGGTCGACCGGTTCTTCCTGAAGCGCGCGGAGTAAGTCGGGGCTCATTAGGAGGCCGCTTGGCACATCCACGTACGCCCGGCGGTCGTGGCTCAACGGCGTCTGCCGGGGACTGAGCGGTCACAGATCCCCGGCAGCGCAGGTTCGTTCGAGCACAGTCCGACGTCGGCCGCTACGGTGGCGCCCCCTAGGGTGAGCGGGACACCGGTCCGGGTGACCACGCGGGAAGCGCGTCGGACGCGTCCGAGTCCGTCAGGTTGAGCAGACCCGTGCCATCCAGCCGCTGTACCCATATGTCCTGGTAGCCCGAGCGGTCGGAGACGAATGCAATCGCCGACCCATCGGGCGAGAACGTGGGATCCCACTCCCGCGATCCGGGAGCCTGGGTCACGTTCTCGATGGTGTCACCGTGGATCCTGTAGACCAGGACCTCGACGTCGCGGGTCTGGTCGCCTTGTGAGAACGCGAGGAGCCGCCCGTCACGCGAGAAACACGGATCCCACTCGTTCTCTTCGGACGCAATCACCGGGTACGGTGCGGAGCCGTCGAGACCAACCGAGTAGAGGTCCTGGTCGCGGTCCTCACCCATGCGGGCATAGACGACGCGGGTTCCACTGGGGTCCCAGGTGGGGCACTGGTCGTCCGTCGTGCCGTCGGTGAGTTGCCGCAGGCCACTCCCGTCAGGGCCGCAGATATAGATGTGCCGAACCCCCTGCGGATCGGAGCGGCTGAAAGCGATGTGGGCGCCATCGGGTGACCAGGCGGGGCGCTCGTCGGGCACCAGCCCAGAGGTTACCCTGTCCCACGTGTCGCCCGCAATGTAGCGGACCCACAGGGCAGAGGGACCCGCTGCCGTCGGGGATGCGACCACCAGGGCATTGGCGTCCCATGACCAGTCTGGCGCCATGGCGCCCGTGGGCGGGGCTGTTCCCTCGGCGAGACCCGTGCCGTCCGGTCGAACCGAGTACAGACGTGGCACGCCGTCGACGACCCTCGTGAATGCGATGCACTCACGGCCTGCCGTCGCCGCATCGACCACCTCAATGCCGACCGCGTCCGAAGGAGAGGAGGCGAGGCGGCCCGCCGCGGCGGTCACCGTGACCCCTCCTGGATTGAGGCCGGTGGCCTGGCCGCCGCGGTCCACCGAGAGAACCGACGCGTCGGAAGACGACCAGATGAAGTCGGCGAACTCAGTGGACCGCCGGCCGTCGACGAGCAGGACCGCCTCCAGTGCGATCGAGCTGCCCTGGGGCACCTGCGTCCCGTCGGCCGTGATGATCACCACACGGAGGTCGGCGTCGGGCAGGTCGAGGCCGTGGGTCGTGACCGTGGGGGCCACAACGACATCATCGATCACGCGCTCAAGCGCTTCGTCTCCCACCACGGCGGAGACCGTGAGGGTGCGTAGGCCGACGGGCACCTGGCTGATCTGGTAGTAGCCGCCCGCAGTAACCCCCTGCTGGCCGGAGTCCAGGCGGACCACAGTGCCGTCCGGCGCGGGCCACTCGGTCAGGGCGGCGACAGGTGCGGAGGACACGATGATCTCTCGGTCGCTCAGTAGCTGACGGGTCGCCCGTGTCCGCGGCGGCACGTAGACGTAGCCGTCGACTGATGAGGCGCTGTCGGTGACGGTCTGCTCGGGAGTCGTTGGCGCCGAACCGCTGCAGCCGCCGATCAGCGGCATCGTGGCGCAAACGAACAGGCACGCGGCCAGAGGCAGCGGCACGCGATAGACGGCGCGTAGCGAGGCAGACATGTGAAGGCCCCCTCGCTGACAACGAGTCATGCACCCTCGGCCGGAGACTCGCCCGGCCGGCGCCACCCCATGCACCTGAGTGCCTCGTCCCCAAGGGCCTGACTCATACGAACTATGAGAAGCCGCTCAACACCCTCCTGAGGCGAGTGTTCCACACCAGGGCTCAGTGAGGAGGCGGAGTCCCCCAAGTTGTGGAGCGGTCGCAGCTATCATCGCGCACGGGGTAACGATCGCGCAAAGAGATGTCTCCCATGCACCGCACCCGGAGCGTGGGCGGAATAACGTCAGTGGCAGCCGAAGCCGCCCAAAGCACACTCGGAAGCCAATCGCGCACTGATCAGGCACTACTGAGGTTGCTGCCCACCCCAGCAGCAAGGCCCCCCGCCGAAGCCTGCGCACCACAGGCGGGGGGCCTCAGCCTATTCCCCACCGGGCACGAGTTCGATGATCGCCCACATACCCAACTCCGGCACACCAACCGTGGCTGCGCCGCCACCCATCGTCAGGGGCAAGTCCCTCGGCTCACCCGGTGGCGCCATCGGGTGCAGGACCGCCCGAGCAAAGCCCTCGCAGCCAAAGAGCGCGGGATCCACCTCTACCGATACATCGGCGAGCGGCGTCACGGTGTCGCTGGCAGCATCGTAGTCCCGATTCACCAGGTGGATCACCTTGGGGGCGGCTTCGTCCGTCGGATTGGCCCGGGGTATGGCCCACACTGAGTTCCCACCACGGACGCGAATGGGCCGGGGAATCGCCGCCAGAAGGGCTTCGGCACCCTGCCAGTCGATCACGCCGCCGTCGGCGGCCCGGGCATCCAGCTCGGCGCGGTCCACGGCGCTCAGTGCCTCTCGGTGCGAGACCACGAGTGTCCTCACTGACCGCAGCTCGTCCACAGAAAGGGTGCAGGGCAGGGCATCATCGCCGGCCAGGAACACGCGGTACGGGATGTTGGCGCGGGTCAGCGCGGCTGCCGCTTCCTCGGCCTCGTGCTTGCCCTCACGGTACGCACCGGCCGCGACCAACAAACCCACATCGGCCACAGTCTCGTAGCCGTCGAACAGCGAGGCGTGGTCCCGAACGGCGCGGAACAACCAGGCGTACTCCTCCGTCGGCCCCTCGTACCAGTGAGTGCCCTTCTCTTGCGTGTAGCACCACTGGTGATGGGGCGCCATGAAGAAGTGCCCCAGGGCATATGCCTGCGCGATCCACAGACGGACGAGGCCAGAGAGTCGCTTGTCGTTAATGACCGACCAATCCCACCCGCTCGCGGTACCTGCGACCGGACGCCCCAACGCCTCGGCCATTCTGTAGGCGAACGCCACACCGTCGTAGGGTTTGAGCTCACTCGCCCTCTGTTCCACCTCGCACGACAGGAAATCGAGCGCCCGATAGTCCGAAAGGTGAGCAATGTGGGGGACACCGGCGTTCGCCGACATGGGCAGGGGACGCCCGGCCGTGTCGGCGGCGAGCCGCCTGAGCTCCATCATGAACGCCGCCGCTCTCCGGCTCTGGAAGGTGGCGAAGTGGTGGGCGAGCGGGCGTCGCCAGAGCTGCTCCTTGGCCTCGGGGTGCTGGGCGATGAACCCGAGCACGAGAGCCCGATAGTCGAGTCCCGCCGGATCGGCAATGCCGGCGCCAGCCAGATCGTCAGGCGGAGCATCCACTGCCAGATACTCGCGGAAGCCGGCCAGGCACTGGTCGCAGTAGCAACCGCCGAGCCAGCTGTTGCCGGCCGTTCCGAGATGGTCGTCAATGTGAACACCGTCGGCACCGGCCCGAACCGTCTCGACGACCCGGCGGCGCATGTAGTCACGGAAGATCGGCTGGTTCGTGCAGAACCAGTAAGCCGGCACGCCCTTGTGCTGGTGATCCCACAACCACGGTACCCGCAGGCGGTTGCCTTCGACATCAAGGCAGATGGCCTCTTCATAGCCTGGGTAGGCGTCGATCACCCGACCGAACTCCGTGACCATGCCCACACTACCGAAGTAGGCCACTCCGGCGCCATGCGCTGTGGCAAGCGCCTCTGCTGTGGGGGTCCCCCCCCACGCGAGAACTGTGGCTCCGTAGGCGCGGTACACGTCCGCGCTTGCCTCATACATGAACACGACATCCGAGTGCCTGAGCACCGGAAGGGGGGCCGGATCGCCGCCCCCAACCGCGGCCGCGAACAGCGGCCATGCGAGAGAGAGCATCCCGAACCCCTCCGATCGCCCCTGCCCGGCTCCGGGTGGCACTAGCCCACAAGCGAGCCGACCCAGCCGATGTCAAATGTGGCCCGGCATCCAGGACAGCGAAGCAGCAGGAGCGCGTTCGTGTCACTGGTCTGCGACCGGCGCTCCACGACGACGTGAAACCCCCCCGTGTAGCCGCACTCGGGGCACTGCTCCACCGCGTCGTCCACGGGTAGCTTCTTGTGCTCGATCAGCGTGGTTCATCTCCTCGGTAGTCTAGTCTGCCAGCCACTCGTCAAGGTGGGCCGCCACAAAGCCGTCATCGTTGAGGTGAGGGTAGGCGGCGTGCACACGATCCAGTTCCTCGGCCTGCCCGGGGCTCAGGCCCTCGTTGGGGTCGAGGCACCAGGAGCCCGCAAGCAGCCCCTGTCGCCGAAGCACTTCGTGGATGCCCGCAATACAGCCTGCGAAACCGTTGGCGGCATCGAACACTGCGGCGTTGGCGTCTGTAACCTGGCCGGCCAGCCTCAGGAGGTCGACCGGGGCATCTCCGCCATGGCGGACCGCCCGGTGGCACCGGTCGAGCAGCTCCACCGCGCGGAGCGTCCACACCGACCAGTGGCCCAAAAGGCCGCCCACGATGCGTCTCTCGACCTCGCACGCCCCCACCCGGACCCGGTATGGCGTCAAGAGGTCGACCACGATGCTGTCATCGTTGCCCGTGTAGAGTGCGATATCATCTCGACCGACCTCAGCCACGGCCCGAACCACATCGAGCGTTCGGTAGCGGTGGAATGGCGCGATCTTGATGGCTACTACGTTCTCTATCTCGCAGAATCGACGCCAGAAGGCGTGTGAGAGGACCCGGCCGCCCACGGCCGGCTGCAGGTAGAAGCCCACCAGCGGCATCACACCGGCCACGGCACGGCAGTGGGCGAGCAGGACATCGTCGTCCGCGTCGCGGAGCGCCGCCAGGCTCAACAGCGCGGCATGGTACCCGAGCCTCCGCAGGCATTCGGCCTCACCCAACGCTTGCGGCGTCGGACCACACACGCCGCCGATTCGCACCAGAGGCCCAGAGCGGGCGGCGTCCAGGTGAGACATCTCATCGGCCGCCAATGCGAGCACGGGCTCGAACAGCCCAATCTCGGGCCTGCGGATTGCGAACTGCGTCGTGTGGACGCCCACCGCCAGCCCGCCAGCGCCTGCGGCCACGTAGTACCGCAGAAGCGCGCGCTGTCGCCGCTCGTCCAATCGGCGTTCGGCCGTGAGCGCCAGGGGAACTGCCGGGATGACGGTCCCTCCGTCGAGCACCGTGCGGACACGCGAATCCATCGGTTCGCTCATGGGTCCTCCCAGGCCCTAACGGTCCGGTTCGATCTCCCTCGCGATCTTGTGGCGCAGGAACGCAAACGTCGCGGGGTCGCGGGTGTACTGCGAGAGCGATGGGCAGAGCGCTTCCGCCGCCCGGTGGGCGGCGAGCATACCCCGCCTCTGAGCGAGCAACCGGAGGTACTCGTAGTCCTCGATCCCATCCCGGATGATCTTCAGCCGAATCGAGGCCACGGGGCCGTCGATTCCCACGGGCTTGCCCGGATAGAGCAGCGACCCATCACCGTAGATGCTCTTGTTGATGTCCGGCACAGTGGTCATGTCCGTCCACGGATCGGCCACGGCTGCCCAGTAGGTGGTGCTCCAGTACAGCAGACCCTCGACGCCCAGCCGCCAGAGCTGGGTGAAGAGCAGTCGATGCGAGAGGCCACTCATCTGGACGAAGAAGTTGTTGTACGGCTCGCCCGGCCCACAGCACACATAGCACCACGCAGTCTCACCCGCAGCCCGGCGCTCCTGGATCTGCTGGTGGACGCGCGGGTTGAGGTCGAAGTAATGCGCGTTTGGGCACCAGATGTCGAGGTACCCGGTCAGCTCGTCGAAAGGGGTTTGGGACTCGTCCCAGTCGGGTGCACGGTAGAACGGGGCCACCAGACGCAACTGGGGATCCACCCGATGAAGCACCTCTGCAACATGTCGGATCTCGTCATATGAGGGGCGCGCAACTGGCTCATCGACCACGTAGAAGTAGGCCTTCTTCAGGAGACCTCTCTCGCGAAGGTACGCCGCGATGTCCCTGAGGTACCCTTCGTCTTCGCGGTAGGGCACGGCGAAGGAGGTCAGACGAGGGTCGTTGAGGTACTTCGAGGCCCACGGTGACCGCAGATCGACCGGGAGGTAGTAGGGCGAGATCTTGTGCTCCAGTAGAAACTCATAGTAACGCTGGCGAAGGCGGGCCCGTGCGTTCGTGGCTTGGCCATCGGAGCTGGCCACACCGTGCTTGTCGAAGACGCAGTCATCGCTGATCCCGAAAGCCGTGACCGCGTGAACCTGATCGGGCAGCTCGAAGCCGTAGACGGTGAGCCGCAACGGCAGACGCCTGCCCGGGGCGTTGGCCGGGGTGACGACGATGCCTCCGGCATAATCGCCGGCCGGCGTGCCCTTGGGCACGAACACCTCGATCCAGATGGGCTGACTTGTGCCGGCGGGCACATCGAACCCGTCACGGAGGGGTGGGAGGGGGTCGGGGTAGTCCTTCCCGGTGGCGGGGCAGGGGACGTAGTGGGCGAGGTAGAGGGTCACACTTGCGCTGCCGATGGCATGACGTTCCCGGCGGAAAGGCATTACGCGGACAGTCACGTCCTCCAACGACTCGGTACCGGCGGTGAGGAGGGCCTGAACCGCCTCGAACTCGTTCGCCGCGGCGTAGATGTGGGCGGGCTCCCCCAGCCCCGACGGCTCGGCATCACGGAAGACCTTCTGGACGCTCGGCGCCGCCCAAAGCGTGTATGGCACCGAGTCGGCCGGTGAGGCGGCCAGCACCCACAGGACGGAGAGCGGGAGAGCAGCGCTGCCGACCATCGCGACGTCACCTCCGAAAGCCTCTGAAGCGCGAAAAACTCAGGCCTGACGCGTCAGCAGGCGCCACAGGTTGGGCAGGGTGGCCGTGTGGTCACCACGAATGTAAAAGCTCTCGCCACCGTCGGCTACCGTGCGGACGAGAACGGTCTTGAACGGCCGGTAGTAATACTTCGGATCGGATTTCGGGGCCTCCGTATCGAGGCGATTGCCCAGGTCAATCAGGTCGAAGACGGCTGTGGTGAAATGGCGGATCTCCTTGCCCTCCTGGTGGGCAACGTTCCGCGCCATTGAGAGGGCCTTGAGGTACACTTCCGGCCCCATGATCGCGGTGCCGTAGTTGAGGAAGACACCGCCCTCGAGGTGCCGAACCACCTCGGCGAAAACGAGGAAGTCGTGGTACGAGGCGGCGCCCAGAGCCGCACCATCGCAGTTCGGGTGCTCGTGAATGATGTCATAACCAATCCCCACATGAACGGTGGCCGGTACTTGGCTCTCATAGGCCGCGGCCAGAATGCTCAGATGGCGGTAGGGGAAGTCACCCGTGGCGATCTCGCGGCCCACACGTTCACCCAGGCCGATGCCCTCCGCGGCAGCCTCACCCGCCAGAGCATTGATGCGCCCCGTGTCCGTCCAGAGCCCGAACTGGCCCTGCTGGATGTAGTGGGCGACGCTCTCAGTCGTGGCGCCGATGAGAGCCATCTCGAAGTCGTGGATCACGCACGCGCCGTTCAGGGCCAGAGCTGTGACCCAGCCCTGGCGCACCAGGTCGGCCACGTAGAGCGATAGGCCGACCTTGAGCACGTGCGCGCCCATAGAGAGAATGACCGGAGCGCCGGTCTGCCGGGCCGCCCGAATGCGCACCGACAGGGCCTCGATCTGTGGGTCATCGAAGGCCGGAGCCGGCCGCTCGAGCGGGATGACCTGCGCGTGGGTGAAGTCATGGACACGCTCGAAGAGCGGACGCAGCCGCAGACGGCTCCGATCAAACACAGGATGGGGCACGAGGGACACCTCCGGCGCCACGGGAATGAAATCCTAGGGAAACAGGTAGCCGAGTAGCGCGTCGGCCTCGCGAAAGTCCGGTATGATCATGTCGGCTCCCGCCCCGATGAGCCGGTTGCGTTTCCACTCGTCCACGCCGGAGCGGCGAGCTTCGTCGGACGCCACGCCCACGGCGATCCCGCCAACTTCCTTGCAGTTCTCGATCTCGACGAAGCCATCCCCAAATGTCAGGAACTGCGGGCCGCGCAGCTGAAAACGCTGCACCAGGTCCTGTATCAGCATGCGCTTCGAGAAGCTCTCCCAGTTGTCCAGGGCACCGTAGATGCCACCATCGAAGTACCCCGTGAGACCGAGGGCTTCGGCCTCATCGAGGACGCACGGCATGTCGGTGCCGCTGGCAAGGTAGAGCGTAACACCGCGGTCGCGGAGCCCCGTGAGGAGCTTGACCGAACCCGCGACCAGGTACTCATCAGGTTGGGCTCTGCCCGCCTTGAGGTCCGCCACGCGGTGCTGGATGCGCTCCCAGAGCAGGGCCAGATAGTCATGCTTGTAGGCGAGAGCGTCCTTGGGTGTGCCCCCGCGCTTCTTCACTTCCTCCACGAGCTGCAGCATCTGGTAGATCGTCTGCTTGCCGGTGAGGCGGTCCACGTAATCGCGGACCACGCCGAACAGGGCCTCGCGAGACTCGGCTCTCGGGGTCCCCGAAAGCACCTCGACCATCATGGGCACCATAACATCCTGCCAGCCCTCGCGGATGAGAGAGAGCGTGCCGTCGAAGTCGAACAGACAGAAGCGAATCTGGCCCTGCGGGATAGCCGGGTTGCACAGCTCAATGGACGTTCCGGGGAGGTACGCGCGCTCGGGCATGGTGTCATCCTTCGCACACAGGCTGCGGCCGCGGATGATGGTATGGGGGGTCAGAGCCGTCGTCAACTGCCCCGCTCCGGGCGGCTTGGCTCGGCGTGAGCGCGGCAGGGGCGGGATCGACAACCATCGCTCGAGGTTGAACGCGGCCGTCATCAGGCCGTGGTCAGGCGCGGCGTGCGAATCGGCCACAGGGTGAGCGGCGGGGGTGAAGCCGATGGGTGATGTGGGCCGCCAATGTGAGGCAAGGGCCACACCGGGCTGCCGGTCGGCAAGAAGACGAACCACGGTCGGCTCGGGCCGAACGTCGCCCACACCTGCGAGACGGGCCACGACCCAGCGACCACCAAGAGGCGGGTCGGCCGGCGAATGCAGTGGGAGTTCGACTAGCGGGCCCAGCCTCGCCGAGGCTCACAGCAGGCCGCGCAGCTCGGCCAGAATGCGCCAGTAGGCACCACGGGCCCCGTTGCGGATGGCCTCGGCGAGGCGCGTGTTGTCGTTGTAGTTGTAGTCAGCTTCTTCCTCGACCTGGCCGCCGAAGAAGAAGCGCGGATCGCGGCCGATGAGGTCCGCGATGTAACGCTCGGGCTCGTCGCCCAGACCCGGCTCCACAAAGAAGACAGGCAGGGCCAAGTCCTCATTGCCTTCGACCTCTCCCCGCACGCCCGGGACCCGAGCCAGGGGCCCCTGCTGGGTGATGGCCCGGGCGAGCCGGGTGCCGGGGTACAGCCGGACCCCGAAGGAGACGCCGACGCAAGTCGGTTCGAGATGTTTCATCAGTTCGATGGTGCGCGCAATGGACTCGCGGGTCTCGCCCGGTCCACCGAGGAGCAGGTCGTGCATGACGGCAATGCCTTCGTCGCGGCAGGCTTTCGTGGCCGCAGCCACGTCGACAGCCGTGTGGGAACGGCCCAGGGCGGCGAGCATGGCGTCGTCGCCACTGTCGGAGCCGAAGTTGATGCCAGCGCAACCCGCACGCCGGGCCCAGCGCGCTAGCTCTGCCGAGAAGCCTTGCGGCGTCGCGTAGCCATACCAACGAACACGCTCGCCGAGGCCGCGGCGTGCAAGCTCCCGGCACAGCGCCACCAGGTGCTCGGGGGGGATATTGATCTCGGCATCGCAGAGATGCAGATGGTCAATGCCGGCGGCCACGAGTCCGGCAATCTCCCGCGCGACGGCCTCGAGGGGTCTGGGCCGTACCCGGCTGCCCTTGGACAGAGGGTCGGCACAGTAGACGCAGGCCTGTGGACATCCCCGCTTGGTCTCGACGCCGGCCTGCCCGCCCTGCCGAAAGTAATCGGCAACCTCGATCCACTCCCAGCGGAGTGGTTCGCTGCCGCTCAGATCGGGCGCGTTCGCAGGCGGCGCGCCCATGGACGCCCGGCCGCGGATGGCCAGGCCGGGGATACCTGCGGGATCCGCGCGCTCCTCGATGGCCGTTGCGAGGCGTGGCAGGGCGTCCTCACCATCGCCTCGGACTCCATAGTCGGCCCCCGTCCGGGCCAGAAGCCCATCCGGCACCGCCGAGAAGCCGGCTCCCCCGAGCACGATAGGCGCCGCGGTACGCTCGCGGATCTGCGCGACGAGCTCGGCTGTGGCCGGGACGAAGCTCGTGGCACTGGCCATGAAGCAGTCGTCGGAGTTGCGGACGGTGACACCCACGAGTTGGGCGTCGAACGCGTCCAGTGTCGAGGCCAGCTCGACTGCCGGATCGTCGACGAGCCCGAGGTCGGCCACGGTGACCTGGTGGTTCGCTCGGCTCAGGGCCGCCGCCAGGTACTCGAGAGCGATGGGAGCCACCGGCGGACGCATTCGATTGGGGTTGACCAGCAGAACGCGCACGCGGCGTCACGCCCCTCCGACGAGCGTCGGACCGGCCCGGCCAAACACGACAAGCCGCCGGCCCCGATGACACCGGCGGCTTGTCAGCGATGCGGCAACGGCACGGACTGACCCACTCAGGCGATCACTTCGCCAAAATGGCCTCGAAGATGGCCGCGACGCCGGGGAACCCCACGTCGACTCCGGCCAACATGGTGGCAGCCAGAACGGTTGAGAGAAGCTGCCAGGAAAGGACATCGGCATTCACGCCGGCCGAGAGCGACCCATCGGCCTTGCCCTTGACCACGAGGTCGCGAACGGTGCTCAGGCGTTTGGTGATCGTCTCGGTAACCGCCGCGCGGATATCTGGATCCTTGCCCGCTTCGGCGGCTGCCTGCACCAGGACGCCCGTGCCCAGCTTGTGACCGGTTTGGCCATCAAAAACACGCGCGAAGGCCTTGAGGGTCTCGGCGCCGGTGCCGGCCGCGCCCACTTCCTCGGCCACGGCACGAAACGCGAGTTCGGTCGCGTGGTCGATGGTCGCCAGGAAGAGTTCGCGCTTGGATCGGAAGTACTTGTAGATCAACGGCTCGGTTACGCCGCAGGCATCTGCAACATCACGTAGAGCAGAACCGCGGAAGCCCCTCTTCCCGAACACCTCGGTCGCCATCTCGAGGATCTGCGACCTCCTGTCGGCCCCCCGCATCCGCCGAGTCGGCTCCTCGTAAGTCACCATGCCTACACCACCTCTGTCGCAGGGACCGCTTCCCCGAAGACATCCACCCCGGGAAACCCTGATCGTGATTGCCGAACACCCCACCACTCGCCGATTGGAGACATCCAGGTCGTCGCGGGTCAGAGGGTCCGGCCAGCCCGCGAAGCGGGCCTGCGATCTGGCCCTAAGGACCAGTCACATCAAATGGGGGCACGAGCACACGCACCAGCGCCGAAAGCGTTTCCACCTGGACTCACGGGTCCCACGTCTTCCGATCCTCCACCCAGGGGGTGAAAGCAACGTCAGCACTGGCCGAGTAATTTAGGGAAGAGGTGGCAGTTGTCCTCTGTTCTACCCGCATTTTCCTTGTTTCTTTACGAAGATGTTCGCCGATGCTCAGAGTGCCGTGCTTTTCGAGAGCTCCCCCGGGGGGGGCCACCACCGCGCGTTGACGACCCCGATGGCCGCGCATAGACTACGGCCGAGGCGACCGGGGCGTGGCAGGCTGGTCACCGTCGGGCGGCGGAGCACAACCATGGGTGAGGACGCACATCAGACAGTGATCGCCGCGGATGCCGCCGAGGCCGCGGCCCTGGTGGGCGAGGGTGACGCTCACCTGGTGGCACTCCGCGAGATCCTGGGAGTTAAGATTATCGGCCGTGGCAGTGCCGTTGAGGTTGCGGGTGAGGCCGACCCGGTGGCCTGGGCGGCCCAGGTTCTGCAGTCGGCGCTCGAGGCGATCCGCCAAGGCCACCCGGTGACGACCGCGGACCTTCAGTATGCCGCTGGCCGCGCTCGCGCGGGTCGACCCATCGACCTGGCGGGACTACTGGCGGACACCATCGTCCGCGGCGACCGCGGCCGACAGATCCGTCCTCGAACAGCGGGCCAGCGCGCGTACGTTAGTGCGATGAGAGCCGCAGACCTCACCTTTGGCATCGGACCTGCCGGCACGGGGAAGACCTATCTGGCGGTGGCCTTGGCGATTGCCGAGCTCAAAGCCCAAGTTCGGGAACGGATCATCCTGACACGGCCGGCCGTTGAGGCGGGGGAGCATCTGGGGTTCCTGCCCGGCGACCTGACTGAGAAGGTCGACCCCTACCTGCGCCCGCTGCATGACGCGCTCTATGACATGGTGGGAGTGGAACGAGCGCGGCGACTGGCCGAGCGCGGCACCATCGAGGTCGTTCCCCTGGCGTACATGCGTGGACGCACGCTGAACAACGCATTCGTTATCCTGGACGAGGCACAGAACACGACGGTTCGCCAGATGCAGATGTTCTTGACCCGGATGGGCTTCAGCTCGAAGATCGTTGTGACGGGAGATGTGACCCAGACGGATCTCCCCGAAGGCCAGGAGTCCGGCCTCGTCCATGCCGAGGGAATCCTGCAGGGCATTGAGGGGATCCGCATCGTCCATCTGACCGATGAGGACGTCGTGCGCCATCCCCTGGTTCGACGTGTGATCCGCGCGTACGATGAGGCCGCGGCCGGCCGGCGATCGGTCGGACCGGAGACGGACGGGCCGGCCGAGACCGTGGGCAGGCCGGAGCCATAGGGAAGATGCGCGGTGCGCAGGCTGGCTGACCTGATCCGCAGATGGGCCCGGGTGGTCCCCGGCCGCGGGAGTGAAGAGGCCCGGCGCCGCCTTTCCCGTGTGCTGCTGAGTGGGGCCGTGGTATTGAGCTTCTCGGCCGCGGTGTGCACCCGCGTGGCCCCCCGCGCATTGCACGTGCAGGTCGGCGAGCCCTCGCCGCGAACCGTCCTCTCGCCCCGGGATGCGCAGTTTGAGGATGAGGAAGCCACTCGCCAGGCCATCGAACAGGCGAGAAGCAACACCCCCAAGCAGTACGATAGCGCCAAGGTCCAAGCCCAGTCGGAGATGGAAGCAGACCTTGATGCTGTATGGGCGGCGCTGCGCGCGGCCATCGACCGGCAGAAGGGGACCCCGCCCGCTGAGCGCGAGCCGGACGATGAACTGGCCCAGTCGCTCAAGCAGGCCGGACTGGACATCAGTCTCGGAGCCATGCGCAACCTGGTGCGCCGGAGCCCGGACGAGCTGCAGGCGCTCCGAGCTCGCGGAAGAGAGGTGATCCGGCGAGAAGCACTGGAGTCGGAGACGCGGGATGATGAGCCGGAAGCGCATGAGGCGGCCCGGAAGCGAATGGCCGAGGCATGCCGCGCCGCGGGTGGGCCGGTTGGGGAAGCCCTCGGCGAGGTCGTCAGTGCGTGTTTCCGGCCGAACATGCGCTATAACGATGCGGCGACCCGGGCGGCCATGCAGCGGGCGCAGGATCAGGTCCAGCGCCACATCATCTCCGTCAAGGAGCGCGAACGCATCGTCGAGGAGGGCCAGATCGTTGATCAGCTGGCCTATGAGAAGCTCGCGCACCTCGGGCTACTCCAGGAGCAGGTCGACTACCTCCAGCTGGCCTATACGGCCACGGCGGCCGCACTCAGTGTGCTGCTTTTCGGCCTGATGTTCCGCTACTGCGTCCCGGAGCTGTGGGCGAATGCAAAGGCACTGACTGCCGTGGCCGGCACGGTGGTCGGGGGAACGCTCATTACCAACCTGGCGCTGGCGCCCAGCCGCTCGATGGAGGGCGTCGCCGTCGTTATGGCGGCCAGCCAAGCCATCGGTGTCATGTGCTTTCTACTATTCGGGAGCCTGCCGGCCCTACTGGTGATCGGCATCGTGAGTGTCGCCGCGGCCATGGTGGGCGGCAACAGCCTCCTGGCACTGCTGACCACGTCGTGCGCTGGGCTGGTCGGCGTCTTGATCGCTCGTGGGACCACGGGGTCGGCCCTCACCGCGCTGCGGCTGGGGATTGGCGGCGGCGCATCGAACCTGGCTGCCGTGGTGGTGGTGCGGGGGCTCTTTGGCTCTGAAGGGCTTGCGGCGGGGGATTGGTCTGGGCTGGGGGTGCTGGCCGAGTGGACGCTCATCCCGGGGATCGGAGCCGTGCTCATGGGGCAGCTTGGGGCCCGGGTGCTGGAGGGGCCCCTGCAGATTCTGACGGACATGCGCCTGCTGGAACTCTCGGACCCGCGACAACCTCTCCTGCACGAGATGATGCGCCGGGCGCCGGGAACCTATCACTCATCACTCCAGGTCGCGGCGCTGGCCGGCGAGGTTGCGGAGCAGCTGGCGATGAACGATCTCCTCGTCCGAGTCGGCGCCATGTACCACGACATCGGGAAGCTCCGGTACCCGCATTTCTTCGCGGAAAACCAGTTCGGCGGGCCCAACCCCCACGCGAGCCTGACCCCGTCGATGTCCGCTCTCGTCCTCATATCCCACGTGAAGGAGGGGCTGGAACGCGGTCGGGCGGCCAAGTTGCCGGTGCAGATCCTGGATTTCATCGGCCAGCATCACGGGACAACCCTGATCGAGTACTTCTATCATCAGGCTTGCGATGCCGAAGGGGCCGAGAACGTTCCCGAGGAGCGATTCCGCTATCCCGGGCCCAAGCCTCAGTCGCGCGAGACCGCCATCGTGATGCTGGCCGACTCAGTCGAGGCGGCGGTGAGGTCCATGCGTGAGCCGACCCACAGCAAGATCGACAGCATGGTGCGCGGGATCGTGCGGTCGCGAGTCGAGCAGGGCCAGCTGAGTGAATCGCCGCTCACACTTCGCGACATCGATACGGCTATCGACACCTTGGTGCGGGCACTTCAGGGCATCCACCACACAAGGGTCGAGTACCCGGGCGACGCCGAGCTCCTTCAGTCGGCCCAGACGGCGGCGGGCGTCGCCGCGCCTGGGGGCGCCCGGCCCGGACGCGCGCGGGCGAACGAACACCCATGAATCTGCGGGTCGAAGTCGTAATACGCAACGAACAACCCTGCCCCGTCGATGAGTCGGCCATCGAGCGCGTGGTATGCCTCACCCTCGGCCACGCCGCCGGCGAGCGCGCCGCGGAGTGCGAGGTCAGCCTGCTCCTGGTCGAGCCCGACGCCATCCGGGCGCTCAACGCGAGGCACCGGGCCATCGATATGCCGACAGATGTCCTCTCATTCCCGCAACTTGACCCCTTCACGGTAGCGCCCGGCGAGATTCTGGGTGACGTAGTTGTGTGCCCGGAGATAACGAACCGCCAGGCCGATGCGGCGGGTCGCCGCCGCGAGGATGAGCTCCTCGAGGTGGTCGCCCACGGCGTACTCCATCTGGTGGGCTACGACGACGGCACGCCCGAGGGCTACGACGCTATGGTAGAACTCCAGCGGCGCGCCGTCGCCGATGCGGCGCGCTGGGAAGGAACGCAGTAGCAGGATGGACCCGCAACACGACACGCCATTGAGGGGGCTGGAGAAGCCCACGCGTGACTCGTTCCGCCATGCCACCGACGGGATCGTGTACGCGTTCCGGACGCAGCGCCACCTGGCCCATTACTTCGTCGCGATCACCGTGGCGCTGGTGGCCGCCGCCGTCCTGCGCATCAGTCCCATCGAGCTGTTGTTCGTGTTCTCGGCGATCATGTTCGTCCTGGTCGCGGAGATGGTGAATACGTCGCTCGAAGCCATCGTGGACATCGTGTCGCCGGAGTACAGCCCTCTGGCCCGAGCGGCGAAGGACTCGGCGGCGGCAGCAGTGCTTGTGGCGTGCTGCTACGCGGTGGCGGTCATGCTCGTGGTCTTCTTCGGCTCCCAGCGCATACGCGAGGTGCTCAGTGGTTCGTTTTTGACCCGAGAGGTGGGGCTCGTCGAGCTGGGCCTCATCAGCTTCGTGGTCCTGGTGCTCGTCATCATCGTGTTCAAGGAACGGGCGGGGCGAGGGACGCTGCTGCACGGTGGAGCGGTCAGCGGGCATGCCTCGCTGTCGTTCCTCCTGGCCACCTTGTTGTGGTTCGCGTCCGAGGACAAGGCGTGGGCTCTGGTCGGTTTCGTCCTGGCCGCACTGGTGGCCCAGAGTCGCGTGGAGGGCCGCATACACTCCGTGCGAGAGGTCGTCTATGGCGCGGTGGCCGGCGTGAGCCTGGCGGCCGCCATCTACGCTATCGGGGCTGGCGTTCGCGCAGCACTGTGAACAGGACCCGGAGGGTCTCGAGCCCCTCGGAGCCACCGAGAAGAGGGCCGTGAGGCAACCCCGAGCACTTGGCCAAGAACGAGCGCACCGTCAGGCGCATCGGGTCCTCGTGGCCGGCGCTCGTGTCCCCCACTCGCAAGCAGACGTGGAACTCGCCCGACTCGTCGTTGCGGCCCTCATAGTGGATGCGCATTCCATTGACCTCGAACCAGCGCTGGGGGTCCTCGCCCTTGGACACCAGCAACTCGACGGCGCAGAGGGGCTGGTTGGGCCGCGCGGGGGGCGGAGACATGTCAAAGGTGACGCGGGTCTCCAGACCGGCAGCGGCAACAGTCAGCGACCCCGGGGCCAGATGCCAGCCGGGCAACAGCGCCGCCGCTACTGCCAGCGGGTGGGGCCCGAGGTCGACCCAGACGTCGTCACCGTTCACCACGGCGCCATCGCGGAGCATTGACTCAAAACGCATTCCGAACTGCCAGACGCCCGTGTCGGGCCCACTGCATAGCCGGGCGATCTCCTGGAGACTCGGGACCAGCGAGACGTATTGGGTCATGAGGCAGAAGACCCGGTCGGCACGGTCGGCTGCGGCGAGCACGGCCCGGGCCCTCGCCTCCAGGTCCGCGAATGCGACCCCCGGGGCCCAGACGAAGGGCTTCTCGCACAACACGTGGGCACCGGCCTCCAGGCATCGGAGGGCGTGGTCGGCGTGCAGATGTGGCGGCGACGCAATGCTCACGACGTCGGGTCGTTCACGGGCTAGCATGTCATCGACCGCGGCGTAGGCGCGTCCGGTGAAGCCAAGCGTCGTGCTCAGACGGGCGGCGGTGACCTGGGTCGAGGAGGACGACGAGCCAACGATCGCCACGAGATCGGCACCCTCATGCACCAACCACTTGGCATGATAACGGCCGATCCCTGAGGCACCGATCACCGCCGCACGCAGCCGCCGGTCCATGGGCACTCACCTCCGTCAACGATGCTTCCCTGCCGGCTGGCCGATACCTCCGGCGCGCCTGGGCGAACCAGGGACCATCGGCGGTCCTTCGAATACTGACCCGGCCAGGTTCGGCCCCGAGCGACGCTGGGGCGCGGCTGGAAGGAGGAGTCGGGCATGGTCTGCGAGAGATGCGGCCCATCCCGCTGGGCCGTCTGGGCTGTGGCAGCGCTGGTGGGCATTGCCGCACCGGGATGTGGGCGCTCGCGGCCGGCGAGGCCGATCCCCCCGCCCGCGCTTTCGGCCGAGGCGATGGCGCACGCCGTGGACGCCGCGCGCGAGGCGGCGACGCGGGGCGACTGGGCCTCGGTGGAGACGCTGGTCACGCCAGTGATCGAGGCCAACGGCCGCCACGCCGAAGCTCTGCGACTGCGCGGGCAGGCACGGTTCGAGCGCGAGGACGTGACGGGCGCGGCGGACGACCTTGAGGCCGCTGCCGAAGCCGGGGCGGAGGGGCTGGATTTCCACCTGTTGGCCGCCCAGGCGCTGGACGCCGCAGGGCGGTACGCGAAGGCGGTGCAGGCGGCGGAGGCCGCCGTGCTGGATGCGCCAGATGATCCCAGGGGACACGAAGCCCTCGGCCTGCTCCAGCTGAAGCTCGAGCGGCACAAAGCAGCGTACGAGCAGCTCCGCGTGGCTCTCGACCTGGGAGGAGGGGGCCCAGAGATCGCCATGGCCGCCGCCGAGGCAGCCCTGGGAGCCCGGATGTTCGACGAGGCGATGGCCATGGCCAACGCCGCACTGGAACAGCTGGCGCAGGGAGAGAGCAACGACGCTGTGGAGCAGTCTCGTCCGCTGCTGGTGATCATGCGACGGTACCTGATGCGCGGCGGGGCGGGCGACGCCGAGGCAGCCCAGCAATATCTCGAGCAGTTTCGCATGCGCACGGAGGGCCGTCCCATGGCCGACGCTGCCATCGGTGAGGCATTGGTGAAGGCCAACCGCCCAAGCGAAGCCGCTCGCTACCTGGAGAAGCTGGCGGCGGACGCCCCGGCCTGGGCCCATCGAGCGCGGGCCGAGGCGCTGCTGGCTCTGGGGCAGCGCTTTGACGTGGCTCTCAGGGAGGCCAAAGCGGCGGCCGAAGCACCCGACGCGGCCGACGGCGACCTGGCGGCGCTCGGGTGGGCTCAGTGGAAGTGTGGCGACACCGACGCGGCCATGGAGACGCTGCGGCGGGCCGTGGAGCGTGTGGCCGCGCCCTCGGTCAGGGCGCGGTGCCATTACCAGCTGAGCCGCATCCTGGAGGCGCAGGGCCGCGCCGCGGAGGCGAAAGAGCACCTTGCCCTGGCTCGGGACCTCGGGTACCCTCTAGCGCGGTAGTCACGGTACGGCGCGGGCGCGGGGGCGGCCGCTGCGGGAGGGGATGTCACGCCGTATGAGAGTTCCACTCACCATCTGCCGCAGAGACTTTTTGAAGCGTGCCACCGCACTCGTGGGAGGAGGCGCGCTCCTTGGGGTTGGCTCCCTCGGCTGTGGAAAGCGAAGCGGCAATGGGGCGCCGCAGGAAGGTGCCGGGGGGAGTGGGACCCGGCCGAGGGTGGCCGCGGCGACCGCCGGTTCCTTGGCCTACGACCTCGTGATTGCGCGGAAGGCTCCGGCGGCTGAGCTGGTTCGTCTGGCGTTCGATCAGCTCGGGGGAATGGACAAGCTGGTCCGGCCGGGTCAGCAGGTCTGCCTCAAACCGAACATGGCGTGGGCACGCGAGAAGGGCTCGGGTGCCTGCACGAACCCGGACGTGCTGGGTGCCGTGATCGACCTGATCCTCCAGGCCGGTGTGGCGGCTAAGGACATCGTGGTGTTCGAGCACACTCGGGACGCCTTTACCACGGCGGCCTCGTTCAGCGAGATCCAGGCCGTCTGTGACGCCCGCCGGATCGCTCTGGTCAACGGAGACAGCCAGCAGGTCTACGACGCGCAGGAGGCCCCGGAGGGAACCAAGTTCCTCAAGCCATTCGGTGAGAACGAAGAAGTCGCCTCAGACCTAATGGAGGCCGACGTGGTGTTCAACATGCCGGTGCTCAAGCAGCACTCGGCTACCGGGCTGTCGATGGGCATGAAGAACCTGATGGGAGCCATCTACAACCCACGCCGGTACCACGGCGGGAAAGACGCGGATCCCGACTCCGGCAGCCAGGAGTTGGACGAGCGCATCGTCGATCTGACGGTGCTGCTGAAGCCGAAGCTCACTCTGACGGTGCTGGACGCCACTTTCGTGCTTCGAGAAGCCGGGCCCAAGGGGGACATCGGTACACCGGGCGATGAGCTGCAGACGCTCATCGTGGGGACAGATCCAGTGGCGGTGGACTCGGCCGGGGCTCAGATCTTCGGCATGGCGCCCGACAAGGTGGGGCACGTCAAGGCGGCCGCCGACCGCAAGGTTGGGGAGATGGACGTCGACAAGCTTCGCGCATCGGATCGTCTGGCCGAGATCGACGGGCCGGCCGGCCCCGCCAAGGGGCAAGCCGATGCGGATGGGGCGGCCCCCACCGACTCATCGGACAAGGCGGGCTAGCCATCGTGCCATTCCCACCAACTCGTCGCCTGCGCTGGCTGGTGCAGGTCCTCTTTCTGATCGGTTTCGTGGTCCTGCTGGACATCACCGTGGTCCCGCTACCGGAGGGCCTGCCGACCGATCTGTACCTGCGGCTGAGCCCACTCAACGGCCTCGTCACGATGCTGGCCCGGCGGGAGATCCTGTACACCACGCTGCTACCTGGGCTGGCGACGCTGCTGATCACTGCGCTGTTTGGGCGGGTGTTCTGTGGATGGTTCTGCCCCATGGGCACGACCATTGACGTGTTCGAGCGGCTGGCCCTGCGGCGACGCAGATATCCCCTCCCGGACCCGAAGCGACTGGACCGCACGCGGCCCATCAAGTATGTCCTACTGACCGGGATGCTGGCGGCGGCCCTCCTGTCCTTCCAGCCGGCCGCGTTCCTGGATCCCATCAGTATGGTGCACCGGAGCTACATCGCGGTGGTGCACGGCCCAATCCACAACCTGGCGCAGGACGCCCGGGACGTAGCCTACAGGCCGCTGAGAGCCCGAGGGCGCCGGATCCAGCCGGGTGCCGCTCCGCGCGTGTACCATCTGAACGCTGTGATCCTGGCGATGTGGGGCACAGTGCTCGGTCTGAGTGCCGTCCAGAAGCGCTTCTGGTGCCGTCATCTGTGCCCCCTGGGGGCGCTGTTGGCTCTGGTGGCGCACCTGCCGTTGTTGCGCCGGCGCGTGGCCGATGGGTGCACTCACTGCATGCGGTGCGAGCGCGACTGCAAGATGGGCTGCATCCAGGAGAAGGGCCGATCGTACCGCTCAAGGGAGTGCATTCTCTGCTACAACTGCGAGTCCATATGTCCCGTGGACGCCGTCTCGTTCCCTCTGGGAGCCGGGCCCGAGCCCGGTCGGGATTCCTCCCACCAACTGGGCCGACGGCGCCTGCTGGGCGGAGCGGCGGCCGGGGTGCTCTGGATGGTGGGCGTACGGACATCGGTGGGTCACGCGCGCACCGCCGGACGCTCGGATCTCCCAAACCAGCTCGAGGAGAACACGAAGAGCCCCCGACGCATCCGGCCACCGGGGGCCCTGCCCGAGCGCCAGTTCCTGCAGACGTGCATCCGCTGTGGCGAATGTATGAAGGTGTGCCCGACCAACGCCCTGCAACCCGCTTTGGGCGAGGGCGGGCTGGAAGGGCTGTTCACGCCCATCCTGGTTCCCCGCATCGGGCATTGTGAGGAGCGGTGCAACGCCTGCTCTCGGGTCTGCCCCACCGGCGCGATCCAGAACTTCCGCATCGAGGAGAAACGCGACAAGTTCATCCTGGGCAAGGCATCGATCAACCGTTCGACCTGCCGGCCCTGGTATGGGGGCAAGAAGTGCTCGATCTGTGACGAGCACTGCTCGTACGATGCCATCGATACCCGGATGATCGACGGCGCCGAGCGCCCCGTGGTTCTCGAGGACAAGTGCACCGGCTGCGGCATCTGCGAGCGGATGTGCCCGGTCACCCCTGTGGCGGCGATTGAGGTGAGCGCCCGAGACGAACGGCGTCCTCTGGTGGACGAGGGCCTGTCGCCGCTGTCGGGGTTCACGAGTCAGTGAGGAGTCATCATGGCTGACCGCGCCAACCTGAAGGTAGACATCGCCCGCATTCTGGAGGCCGACTGCCGCTTGTCGCCCGACGAGATCGGCCGAATGCTGGCGGTGCCCGCGGACGTTGTGGCCCGTGAGATTGCCGAGATGGAGGCGTCCGGCGCCATCGTTCGGTACTCGGCCCGCATCAACTGGGACAAGCTGGACGGCCCCGAGCGCGTGTTCGCCTTCATCGGCGTGCAGGCGACCCCGGAGCGCGAAGTGGGCTTCGACGGTATCGCCCGGCGGCTCGTTCACTTTCCCGAGGTCCATTCGCTCTATCTCATCTCGGGGGCCCAGGACTTCGACGTCGTGCTCCAGGGCAGTAGCATGCGCGACATCGCCCACTTTGTCGCTCGTCGGCTGGCCGTCATCCCCGGAGTTCGCAGCACGGCCACACAGTTTGTGCTGCAGACCTACAAGCGTGACGGCGATGTGCTGATGGACGCGGAGAAGCCCGACCGGTTGTCCGTCACACCCTGACCAGCGCATCTGGCGTGACGAAGCGGACTGCTGGCGTCTGCCGGCAGAGTAATCACCCACCAAAGGAGGGAATGCGAGGATGGCACAAGTCACACCCACAGACGGCCGGCCGGCAACCAGCAAGGAGGTGGGGCGCCGGGCCCGTGTGGCGCCACGGGTCGCCTCGCTGCCTCCTTCGGGGATCCGCGAGTTCTTCGACCTCGTCCAGACCATGGATGACGTTATCTCGCTGGGGGTGGGTGAACCCGACTTCCGCACGCCGTGGCACGTCTGCGATGAGATCATCGACTCGTTGGAGCGCGGGCGCACGGCCTACACGAGCAATCAGGGCATCATCGAACTGCGTACCGCCATCTCCGGCTACCTGCAGCGCCTGTATGGCGTGGAGTATGATCCCAACTCCGAGGTCCTCGTCACGAACGGGGTGAGCGAGGGGATCGACATCGCCATGCGGGCCACGCTGTGTCCGGGCGACAGCGTGCTCGTGCCGGAGCCCTGCTTCGTCTCCTACAGCGCCTGCGCCTGGCTGGCGGGCGGCGAGGCAATTCCGGTCCCCACGCGGATCGAGAACGGATTCCGGCTGCGCCGTGAAGACCTGGAGGCCGCCGTTCGTCCGAACACGCGCTCGCTCATGCTCGGCTACCCCAGCAACCCGACCGGGGCCGTCATGACCCGCGCCGAGATGGGTGAGGTGGCCCAGTTCGTGCTCGACCATGACCTGCTGGTCTACTCGGACGAGATCTATGATCGCCTGGTCTATGACGGGCATCAGCATGTGTGCTTCGCCACTTTGCCGGGCATGCGCGAGCGGACCATCCTGCTCAACGGCTTCTCGAAGGCCTTCGCGATGACCGGCCTACGGGTCGGCTACACCTGCGCGCCGGCCGATCTCACTGAGGCCATGTGCCGCATTCACCAATATGCTGCCATGTGCTGCTCGACATCGTCGCAGATCGGTGCGGCTGAAGCGTTGGCGCACGGCGAGGGCGAGGTACAGCGTATGGTGGCCGACTACGACCAGCGGCGCCGTCTGCTGGTGGGCGCGCTGAAGGACATGGGCCTCGACTGCTTCGAGCCCCAAGGTGCCTTCTACACCTTCCCATCCATCCGGTCGACCGGCCTGACCAGCCGCGAATTCGCGTCGAGGCTCCTCGAAGAGGAGCGGGTGGCGGTGGTGCCCGGCACCGCGTTTGGCCCATGCGGCGAAGGCCATGTCCGAGCCTGCTACGCCACATCGAGGGAGAACCTGAGACTCGCCGTCGATCGGATCCGTCGGTTCATCGACAGGCTGCACTAGCCCGGCGCTCGCTGGCCCCTGGGCCCACGGGAGGGGCGCCGGAGCGGGCAGCGAACATGGCGGGCGAGAGGGGGCGGTAAGCATGCCCGTTCCTCAGCGGGCCAGACCGTCGTGGCAGACGGCGGCCTGTGCGTCACTGGCCCTGCTGGTCTGTGTCTTCGTGGCCGGGACCCTGACTCGATGTGGCGGGGCTGCGCCAAGCATGGTGCTCGCGGGAGCTGACGAGCCGTTGTTCCCCGAGGATGGCACCGGCACCGGTGCCCCGGACGACAACACCAACG
>JAKPQA010000123.1 GCA_029547025.1 Armatimonadota bacterium | reverse complement strand
AACACAACGCGCATCTATGCCTCTCTGGATGATGCCCGATACTCCGAGGCCGTGAGCTCGATGGGACAAGCGGCCTAGGGCTCACATAGTACATCAGTGAACGATGTACAATATAGAGAGCGTGCTCTGAGCACGACTCTGTGGCAATGGGGGGCCCGTCGCGAGCCGACGCGACGGGCCGAAGAGATTGGAGCTAGATGATGCGCCATAGCGCGATTCTCTGTAGCGCGATTCTACCAGGATTCACGACTTCCGGCCACCGATTTTGGTGCGCCGGATACTCCAGCCCCATCCCCCATTGCCCCGCGCGTCGGATCGGCAACCGGCGCGCACAACTAGCGCGGGCCGGCCGGGCAATCACCCCGGCCGGCCCGCTACTGATTGGGGATGGGGCGTTGGCGGCCACTCGACCGCACGACGCGATGTGCAATCGTCGATGGGAGCGGTATGATACTGCCTAACGCACCGGGCCGGTAGGAATGGCACCTACCGGCCCGGGCTGCGAATGCTCAGTGTTTGGAGTTGGCCCGCCGCTGCAACGGCGGATGAATCGAGTAGGAACGTCGAGGCTAGGTGAGTTTGATGCGGACCGCACCACCCCAATGCTGTGACTCTGGTCAGGAGCCGTTTCGGTTCGCTGACCTCCGACGGGCGCGTGTCTCGCGCCGCAGACCGTGCCCGGTATGTGGGCATCAGTCCTGGTGCCTGTCCGATGGCGAAACCACTCTGTGTATGCGCGTCCCCAGTCTGTGTCCAGCCCGCACCGGCGGCTGGTGGCACGGCATCCAACGGGGGCGGCAATCCACTCCCCCACACCCGCCATTATACCACGCGACCCACCCGGAGCAATCGGCTGCTCCGCCCGACCGGCGAGACGCGGCCTACCGCGCCCTGCTCCGACACCAAGATCTGCAACTGCGCCACAACCATAGAACGGCACTGCACGCGAGGGGGCTCGACGACGAGAGCATTCGCCGCGCCGGATACGGTTCCCTCCCACCGGGCCATCGCTCACGAGCCGTCCACGATGTCGCGGAGCACACCGATGTGTCGGGCGTGCCGGGTATCTACACCAACCGGAACGGGCAGGCCGAATACCTGGCGCTGGCTGGCACGCCCGGCCTACTGATCCCAGTCCGAGACCACACTGGACGCATTCGGGCGCTGCAGGTCCGCCCGGACAACCAGAGCGACGGTGGTAAGTATAGATGGGTGAGCTCCACGGGTATGGGCGGCGGTGTTGGGTCTGGCTCCCCAATCCACTGGACCCGCGACGGGGATCGAGACGGGCCTCTATGGGTCACGGAAGGACCATTGAAAGCCGACGTCGCCGCGCAACTATCCGGCCATCGCTTCCTGGCATTCGCGGGGGCGCACGTCGGCCAGGCCCAACGGCTGGTGGGGGAGCTGCGGGCGGTCGATTGGGATCCGGACCGCCCACTCGTGCTGGCTCTGGACGCCGACCGTGACACCAACCCGGCGGTGGGGCGTGCGCACGAGGCTATCGGGCGTGCGCTATCCGAGGCCGGCTATACGGTTCTGGTCGCCGTATGGTCGCAGGCTGCCGCTAATGGGATCGACGACCTGCTGGCTGCGGGAGGGCGGCCCCGGCTAGAGGCGAACTACTGGGCGCCCCGGGTGCGGGACACCGCGCGTCCGGGCCCGGCAGAGCTGCCGACCGACCTGCTATCGGTGGCGGATGCCGAGACGAGTATCCGGCGACTGATACGCAGCCTGGTCCAATCGCGCGCACACGGCGGCGTGCACGTGGTTGAGGCCTCGTGCGGAGTTGGAAAAACCCGGAGTGCGGTCGAGGTTGTGGCGGGGATGATCCAATCTGGGCGCTGGCCCCGGGGCGCCCGTGCCTGCATTCTGACCGATACTCTGGAGAAGGCGCACGAGGTTCACGAGCTCCTGTTGGCACGCGGAGCCCCAGCCGATCAGGTCGCTCTCCTGGTGGGGCGCAATCCAGCCAACTGTGCGGATCACGAGACGTCGCGCATCCTCGGGGACCACCGGCACTCGCCGGCGGCCGAACTGTGCTGCCATTGCGAGACA
>JAKPQA010000120.1 GCA_029547025.1 Armatimonadota bacterium | reverse complement strand
GCCACTGGACCTTGGGTGCGGAGCATTCGGTGTCATCGGTCGCGATACTGGCCTCGAAGGGGACGGCCTGGCCTACGGAGACGGTGATGCCATCCGGTGGAGCGATGATCCTGACCTCGGGCGCTTTACCCCACGCTGCCCCCCCCGTAACACAAGAGACACATATCAACAAGCCGGTCCATCGTGCACGATTCACAGTGCTGCCCCCCTGTTCCGTGGTCTGAGGTGCCGGTTCGTCCAGCGAACCAAGTTCGCATTCGCCGGAGCAGATAGCAATACCTCCTTACTGAGGGACTGGGGGTGCGGGCTGCCGCTTCCGCCGCCCTGAGGAGCGCGCGGTGGCCGGCGGCGGGCGGGCCCGGCCCCGCGGCGCGGAGACTGCGGGCTACTGGACCGAACCCCGCCACTCTGCCGTTCGTCCTTGGGCTGCGAGGGAGGACATGCCATGGCGCTGCCCGTGGTCCGTGCCGTCCCGCTGCTGCTCTGCCTGCTGACTTCATGTTCGCGTGCCCAGGAGGCGGGCGACGAAGTCGAGCCGATGAAGGCGACGGTAGTCGTCATCGACCAGGTGCTCAACACGGTCAGCCCGCTGCTGTTCGGTGACAACATCGAGTGGACCAACAACGGCATGGGGCTGTGGCGGCCGGAGGAGGGGCGGCTCGATGCGGCCCTGGTGGCCGAGCTGCGCGAGGTCGGCATCACCCACCTGCGGTACCCCGGTGGCACACTGTCGGACTACTTCGACTGGCGGAAGTCGGTCGGCACCGAGCGCTCGCCCATCCCGAACCCGTTCGCCACACCCAAGGGGAAGCCCGAGTACCCGGCTTTCGGGGTCGATGAGTTCCTCGCGCTATGCCGCGAACTTAGCGTCCCCGCCACGATCACGCTGAACGCGGGCACCGGTAGCGTCGAGGAGGCCGTGGCGTGGGTGCGCTACCTGACTGACCGCAAGGCTGAGGTGCTGGACTACACAGTCGGGAACGAGATCTACCTCGCTGGCGATAACGGGGGAGATGTCCCGGAGTTGCCCATCAACAAGACACCCGACGAGTATGCCGACTTCTACCTCGCGTGCCGTGAGGGCGTCCGAAGCGTCGACCCGAACGCAAGGGTCGGGGCCATCGCCGTGCGTGTCGTCGGGAACGAGACGCCGAGCCAGCCGGGCTCCTGGATGGAGACCGTGCTCCGGCGCTGCGGTGCCTCGGCGGACTTCATCGACATCCACCATGGCTATGCTCCGCTCCTGCGGCGCAGCCCGGCGCCCGGAGTACCAGAGCTAACCGATGACGAGTTCGCCGAGGCCTTCATGGGCGCGCCCCGGTATGTGGACGAGACGATCGACGCCGTTGAGCGCGACATTGCGGCCTACGTGCCCGGTGACGGCGCCAACCTGAGGGTCCACATCACCGAGTACGGACCGCTGGTCTACCCGTTTGGCAGCGGCGATCCGATATCCGACCTCCGCTGGAACCGCAGTATCACGGGCGCGGTATACCTGGCCGGCCTCTACCACGTCATGGCATCCCACCCGCGGATTGAGAGCGCCAACCACTTGCCGCTCGTGCAGGACATCTTCGGAGCGCTGGTCGGGATTCGGTCCCCCGGGCCTCGGACCTGGAGGAACGCGGTGTTCTACGTGTTCCGCACGTACTCGCGGCTGGCGGGCACCACGATGGTGGCCACCCATGTGACGTCCCCGGCCTATTCGACGCGCATCGCGGGCTTCGTACCGGCAATGAACGACGTGCCCTTTGTGGAGGCGGGCGCGTTTCGCGCGGCGGACGGACGCCGCCTCACGGTCTGTCTGATCCACCGGAGCGCTGTGAGGCCTGCGGAGGCAACCCTCGATCCTGGCAGGAGCGCAACGTTGGAGCGCGCGACGGTGCTGGCCGGGGACTCGTGTCTTGCCGAGAACACACCGGAGCGTCCCGATGCGGTGGTGCCGGCGGCGATCGCTGCGACCCAAGCGGAGGACCGCACGGTGACCCTGGAGCTCCCGCCACACTCGCTGACGGTGCTCGAGTTCGAGCTCGAAGGGGCTTGACGCAACACGCGCCGATCCCCGGACATCCAACGGATGTCCCGAGAGAGAGCGCAAGGGCAAAGGCATGGTACGGAGCGCCCGCAGGCTTCGGCGCTTCGCGTCCGTGCTTCGGAGGCCCTCTGTGCTTGCGCTGACTCGGGCATCTGGCCGAGAATCGAGGATCGGGAGTCCCACCGGTCTGGCCGGCCGGTGGGGCATTCCTGTTGGATCCTGGGGCCAAGGGGCCGAGGCCGTGCTTGAAGTCACGAGCGCGCGGGTTCTGACAGACGAGTTACTGGTGGGGCGGGCGCGGTCGGGTCATGCGGCCGACTTCGATCTGCTCGTCCAGCGCTATGCCGATCGCGTCTATCGCTTCTGCCTCCGCCACCTCGGCGATGCGGAGGCCGCGGAGGACGTTGCGCAGACGGCCTTCG
>JAKPQA010000119.1 GCA_029547025.1 Armatimonadota bacterium | reverse complement strand
CCATCAAGAACACGACGGCGGTGTGGGGGGCGCTGATCGGCATTGTGCTGTTCAACGAAGGGGTCCATACGGATGCGTCGACCTGCGTGGCCGGCAGCATCCTCATCGCTGGGTCTGCCGGATGCCTCGGGGTGACGGGAGACGCGAACGGGCGGGCCGCGTCGGTCTCGATCCCGGGCGTGGTCTACTCACTGCTAGCCAGCCTGGCCTATGCGGGCTACACGATCCCCCTCAAGATCGTGCGGAACCATGGAGTCTCTTTCGTCGAGACGGTCTTCTACATGGGCATCGGTGCGGCCGTCACGGGGCTCTTCATCTTCGCCGCTTGCGACGGCCAGTTCGGCGTATGGTGGCGTCAGCGACCGCGGGACCATGCCTGGGCGGGCGTCTCCGGTATGTTGTGGTCATTCGCGGTGCTGACCATGACCGAAGCCATCGAGGTTGTTGGCCTGGCGGTGACCTGGCCCATCGCGAACCTGAACACGGTGTTCGCGGTCGCTCTGGGAGTCTGGGTGTTCCACGAGGTCGACTTGAGGCGGCATGGCCGCTTGTTATCCCTCGGGGTGGCGATGGCAGTGGTCGGCACGGCGCTGTTGGGGGTATCTCGGGCCCTGCGGTGACTCGAGGGAGTACGGACGCCGTCCCCCTCAGGCAATGAGGCGCAAGCCAGTCGGGGCCCGTCCGTGCTGCGCACCGTGTCACCGTGTCCAGTTCACTTGCCCTCCGCCACCCAGGCCTGGTACAATAGTGTCTCCGTGACGTGGGAGCCCATGGCGGCGATCTCACGGGTGTCGGCTCGCCGGGGTTCGGGGCCGGGTGGTTGGTCCTGACTGCTGCCCTGAAGCGGGCCTTTTTTCTGTGTCAGGTCTCCGGAGGCAGGGCATTTGGCTGAGTCCAGGCATGGCAGTGAGGCCGGGGGGACGCAAAGCCTTTCGGCCTTGGTAGACGAGAAGGTGCTCGCCACCATCCGCGATGTCGCCCGGTTAGCCCGCGAACAGGGGCTGGCTGAGCTCGCCGTGTGCGAGGGTGGCGTCGAGATCCGTGTGGAGCTGGAAGGCTGCGCGGCCTCCCCCGTGGCGGCGGCTGGCCCTGCGACAGGCACTCGGGCCGTGGTTCGGGCGGCTGAGCCGGAAGCCCCTGCTCCTCAGCTCGATGCCGAACCGGGGATCCACCTGGTGAGGGCCCCCATGGTCGGCGTGTTCTACCGCGCCCCGATGCCCGATGCGCCTCCCTTCACCAAAGAAGGCGACCACGTCGCTCCCGGCGACGTGATGGGGCTCATCGAGGCCATGAAGATCTTCAACGAGGTCCAAGCCGATGCGCCGGGCCGAGTCGTCGAGTTCCTCGCCAAAGACGAGGAGTTCGTGAGTCTGGGCCAGCCACTGGTGAAGCTCAAGACGGGACCTTGATCTGCGCCCCGGACGGGGCGATAGGGTACCCATCGAGGGGCCGCCCGTTTCGGCAGGGGCCGCCCCGCGCTTGGCACACGAGGGAGTAACGTGTTCGCTTGCTTCCGGGGAGGGAGAGACGCCGCATGAGTGAGCCGATCCGGGTCGGGTTGCTGGGCTGCGGCACCGTCGGGTCTGGAGTGGCGCGGATCCTCACTCAGAACCAGGAGGCCATCGCCGTACGCGCCGGCGGACCGGTGGTGTTGGCGCGTGTCGCCGAGGTGGACCCGAGCAAAGCCGACGCGGTGGACCTTCCGCGCTCCTGTGTCACGACCGACAGCATGGCCGTGGCCACGGCCGAGGACATCGACATCGTGGTGGAGTGCATCGGCGGCGTTGGCAAGGCCCGGGAGCTGGTCGAGGCTGCTCTGGCAGCCGGAAAGAGTGTAGTCACACCCAATAAGGAATTGATAGCGAAGGCCGGTCATGGACTGCTCCAACTGGCCGCCGCCCGAGGGGTGGACCTCCAGTTCGAGGGCAGCGTCGGTGGCGGGATTCCCATCATCCGCCCGATGAAGGAGAGCCTCGCGGGCGACGATCTTCTGTCTATCGCCGGGATTGTCAACGGGACGACCAACTACATTCTGACCCGCATGTCGGAGGAGGGCGCATCGTTTGAGGATGCCCTCGCCGAGGCGCAGAAGCGCGGCTATGCCGAGCAGGATCCGTCCGCCGACATCACGGGGGCCGACGCGGCCAACAAGATCAGCATCTTGGCCTCCATCGCCTTCGGCAACTACGTCGACGTCTCGGAGGTCGACACGGAAGGCATCGACAAGATGCACCCTCGCGATCTGGTGGCCGCCGCCGAGTTGGGGTACATCGTGAAGCTGTTGGCCATCGCCAAGAGGCTGACGGACGACAAGCTCGAGGTGCGAGTACACCCCACCATGATCCCGAAGACACATCCCCTGGCTTCGGTCGGCGGCGTCTCGAACGCTGTGTTCGTCCGGGGGCGGTACGTCGGTGATGTCATGTTCTATGGACCGGGTGCCGGTTCGTTGCCCACGGGAAGTGCTGTGGTGGGAGACGTGGTCGACGCCGCACGGAACATCCGGCATGGTTCGAGCGGGCGGGTGCCTTGCGTCTGTGCGGCCAAGGCCGAGCTGCTGCCCGCCGACCAGATCTGCAGTGGCTATTATCTGCGCATGACCGTCCTCGACCAGCCGGGGGTCCTCGGAGCCATCTGCACGGTCTTTGGCGAGTACGGCGTGAGCATTGCGTCCGTGTATCAGAAGCGCGTCGAGGGGCGATCGGCGGACATTGTGTGGATCACTCACAAGAGCCGTGAGAGCAGTTTCCGTCAGGCGCTGCAGCGGATTGACCAGCTTCCGGTGGTGGAGCGGGTCAGCAGCACGATCCGCGTGGAAGACGTCTAGGCGCGGCTAGAGGAGCCTCGTTATGTCACTAATCCAGAGGTACCGGGGCTATCTGCCCGTGGGCCCCTCGACGCCGATCATCAGCCTGGGTGAGGGGGCCACGCCGCTCGTCGCCGCCGACCGGCTCCGGGCCGTAGCGGGCATCCCGCCGCGCGTCCTGCTCAAGTGCGAGGGGACGCTGCCCACGGGCTCGTTCAAGGACCGTGGCATGACCATGGCCATCTCCAAGGCAGTGGAGCTCGGCGCTCGAGGGGTGATGTGCGCGTCAACGGGCAACACGGCGGCGTCGGCTGCAGCCTACGCGGCCAAGGCGGATCTGCCCTGTGTGGTGCTCATCCCGGGCGGGGCCATTGCCCTCGGCAAGCTGTCGCAGGCATGCACTCATGGAGCCCGAGTCTTGGCGGTAAAGGGCAACTTCGATGACTGTCTTCCCATTGTGGTCGAGCTGACCGAGAAGGGCGACTTCGCACTGGTGAACTCGATCAATCCCTACCGGCTCCAGGGGCAGAAGACGGCGGCGTTCGAGATCTGCGACGCGCTGGGGTGTGCGCCCACTTACCATGCCATCCCCGTGGGCAACGCGGGGAACATCAGCGCCTACTGGATGGGTTTCACCGAGTACAGGGAGGCCGGGGTGACGCGTACCACCCCGCGGATGCTGGGGTTTCAGGCCGCTGGGGCGGCGCCGATGGTCCTGGGCCACCCCGTGGCCCGGCCTGAGACCATCGCGACGGCCATCCGCATCGGGAACCCCGCCAACTGGGAGAAGGCGCGCCGAGCCATCGACGAGTCCGGCGGCCGCATCGACTCGGTCACCGATGACGAGATACTGGAGGCCTATGAGATGCTCGCCCGGCTCGAGGGGGTGTTCTGTGAGCCGGCATCGGCGGCGTCGGTTGCGGGAGTCTTGAAGCTCTCACGTGCCGGATACTTCGACGGCGCCGACGACGCGGTGGTCACCTGCACGCTGACGGGCCATGGGCTCAAGGACCCGGACACAGCCATGAAGCGTGCCGAACGCCCCAAGGAGATCGAGGCCACCTCGGAGGCGGTACTCCGAGCGGTGGGTCTGGGAGAGAAGATGGAGGCCCTAACGACGTGACCCGCCCGATCATGAGTGTTGAGCTTGCGAATGTGCCGAAGCTGCGTTCGGGCAAGGTTCGCGAGGTGTTCGACCTCGGTGATCATCTGCTGATCGTTGCCACGGACCGGATCTCGGCCTTTGACGTCATCATGCCTACCGGCATCCCTGATAAGGGCGCGGTACTGACCCAGATATCGAACTTCTGGTTTGACAAGCTTCGCGACGTGGTGCCCCACCACGTCGTGGCAACCCATGTCGGTGACTTCCCTGCCGTGGTTCGCGAGGACCCTCGCTCCAGAGACCTGGCGGGTCGGAGTGTGCTCGTGCGCAAGGCCGAGGTCCTTCCGGTCGAGTGTATTGTCCGAGGCTACCTGGCGGGCTCCGGGTGGAAGGACTATATGGCGACCGGCATGACTTCGGGAGTCGAACTGCCGCCAGGACTGCAGCTCGCGAGCCGTTTGCCCGAGCCGGTCTTCACACCGTCGACCAAAGCTCACCACGGGCACGACGAGAACATTACCCGCAGCGAGGCAGCTCGAATGATCGGTGAGGAGCTGGCCGAACGCATCGAGGATGTGGCGAAGCGCCTCTATCTGGCGGCCCGGGAGCATGCCGAGGCCTGCGGCCTCATCTTGGCCGACACCAAGTTCGAGTTCGGGCTCTGTGACGGGGAGCTGCTTCTGGTCGATGAGGCATTGACGCCGGATTCATCTCGGTTCTGGGATGCAGAGCTGTACCGGCCGGGCGAGTCGCCGGCCAGCTTTGATAAGCAGTTCATTAGAGATTATCTTGAGGGGCTGGACTGGAACAAACAGGCCCCAGGCCCCGTGCTTCCCGACGACATCGTCGCCCGGACTCGCGAGAAGTACCTGGAGGCGTTCCGCAGGCTGTTAGGTCGCGAGTTCACCGCGGCGTGAGGTGGTCGGGGAGGCGAGTCACCGCTCCAGCACCATGCTGCCACTTCAGGTTGCCGAGTACATCGCGCGCTATGGTTTGTTTGCGCCGGGTGAGGCCGTCCTGGTGGCTGTCTCCGGAGGGCCTGACTCGGTTGCGCTTCTGCGGTGCCTGTCGGACCTCGGCGGCCGGTGGGGGCTCGGCCTCAGCGTGGGCCACGTCAACCACCAGCTTCGGGGTGAGGAGTCCGATCAGGACGAGGCCTTTGTTGCGGACCTGGCTCGCCGGCTCGGCGTAGCGTTCGCCACGCGGCGCGTGGATGTTCGAAGCCGGGCGGCGGCTCATGGCGAGTCGGTCGAGATGGCGGCCCGTGACCTGCGCTGGGCGGCGCTGAGGGAGATGGCATCCGAGCATGGCGCCTCACGCGTCGCGCTCGGCCATACGGCCGATGATCAGGCGGAGACGATTCTGCTCAACGTCATGCGCGGGACGGGCGTGCGCGGCCTGAGGGGTATGCTTCCGGCCAGCCCCGATGGTCGGGTGCGACCATTCTTGGGGGTTCGGCGTAGGGAGATCATCGAGTACCTGGATTCGCTCGGACAGCCGTACCGCAGCGATCGCACGAATGAGAGCCTGATGGCCGCAAGGAACCTGGTGCGCAACAGACTGCTCCCGGTCTGGCTGGGAGCGGGGCTTGGGGACCCCGTCGAGGCCCTGAGGCGCCTGGCCGAGAGGATGTGCCTGGACGACGAGGCCCTGATGTGGGCGGCGGATCAGTTCCTGACCGAATCGAGGACCGCGGGCGAGTGTGTCGAAGGACAGGAGTGTCGCATCGCGCTACAGAGGCTGACGGGCTTGCCCGATGCCGTGGGCATGCTGGTACTGCGGCGCGCGTGTGAGCGCGTGTCCGGCGGCCTTCACGGGCTGTCACTGGCTCACGTGCGGGAGATCTGGAAGATGGTCGGTTCTGCCCGGGTTCATGCCCGTGTGGTCCTGCCGATTGGGGTCCGTGCGAGCATCGCTCCGGGCGAAGTCCGGATCCAGCGGCTGCCGAAAGGTGGCTCATCGACGTCGGAAGTATGCGAATCGGTGCCGCGCGTCCGACTGAACGTGCCAGGTCGAACCTGCGTCCATGAGCTTGGAGTGGTGTTCGAGGCCGCTCTTGGGCGAGCTTGCGAACCGGTCTGTGGCGTGCGTCACGGGCACGCCACGTGGCTGCGGGCGGCGGGTACGTGCGACTCGTGGAGCGTGCGGCCGTGGCAGCCGGGTGACCGTGTGCGGCCCGTGGGGCTGGATGGACACTCGAAGAAGCTGAAGAAGCTGTTCCAGGAGAGACGGATCCCACCGGCCGAACGAAGCCGCTATCCGGTCGTTGTGGATGCGGCGGACACGCCGGTGTGGGTACCGGGGCTGGCGGCGGACCAACGCTGGGCTTGTGCGGATGCGGCGCCCGGTGCGGTGCATCTGCACATGGTCTGGGTCGCCGGACGGCCGGGGGTCTAGGACCAGCGGGAACCTGAGGGGTGGCAACCTTTGCCATCGAGGTACATCCTACCGATCGTGCTCATCGCCCTGGTGGCATTCGTGTTGACCCACCCGGAGCGGCTCGTCAAGACGGGCGAAGAGACCAAGTCGTACTCCGAGTTTCGGCGGAACTACGGCCAGACACCGACGAGTCCGTACTCGGAGGTGCGACTCGACCAGTCCAAGCACCGCATCCGGGCCAAACGGACCGATGGGGGAACGGAGACCTGTGTGGCACCGGTGGACCCCGAGCTGGCGGACAAGCTGTGCCAGCTCAACCCCAACGTGACGCTGTACGTGGAAGGCACACGCACGGCTGAAGTGTGGGTCCAGGTTCTGAGCTCACTGATTATCCCCGTCGGGCTGTTCGTCTTCATCGTGATCATGTTCCGCCAGATGCAGGCGGGCAGCGGTCAGGCGCTATCGTTTGGTCGGAGCCGGGCCAAGCGGTGGACCGACAGCTTCGATCACGTGACGTTCGAGGATGTGGCCGGCGTCGAGGAGGCCAAGGAGGAGCTCCAGGAGGTGGTGGAGTTCCTCAAAGAACCGGAGAAGTTCCGGGCCATGGGGGCGAGGATTCCGCGGGGGATCATCCTCACGGGATCGCCCGGGTGCGGCAAGACGCTATTGGCGCGGGCCATCGCGGGAGAGGCGAACGTACCTTTCTACTACATCAGCGGATCTGACTTCGTCGAGATGTTCGTGGGCGTGGGCGCCTCGCGGGTGCGCGACCTCTTCGAGCAGGCGAAGGCGAATGAGCGCTGCATTGTGTTCATCGACGAGATCGACGCCGTGGGCCGCCACCGGGGAACCGGTCTGGGTGGCGGGCATGATGAGCGTGAGCAGACGCTGAACCAGTTGCTCGTCGAGATGGACGGGTTTGACAAGAACTCGGGCGTCATCATCCTGGCGGCCACCAACCGCCCGGATGTCCTCGATCCGGCGCTACTCCGTCCCGGCCGTTTCGACCGCCGCATCCATGTGGACAACCCGAGCCTGGGCGGTCGCGAGGGCATCTTCGAGATCTACACCCGTGATCGCCCGATCTCGCCCGACGTCGATCTGCGCGCATTGGCCCAACGCACACCGGGCTTCACGGGTGCCGACATCGAGATACTGGTCAACGAGGCGGCGATCCTGGCGGCGCGCCGCAACAAGAAGGAGATTGACCGGAGCGACTTTGAGGATGCCACGGACCGCGTCCAGGTGGGCCTGGAGCGGCGCTCCAAGATTCTGTCGGAGGGTGAGCGGCGCGCCTTGGCGTACCATGAGGCGGGGCACGCGCTTATGGGCCTGCTCCTGCCCGGTGCCGACCCGGTGCAGAAGGTCTCGATCACCTCGAGGGGCCACGCCCTGGGCTTCACCCTACAAGTCCCGGAAGAGGACCGGCATATGTACGGCCGACAGCATCTCCTGGACAAGATCTGCTCGACCCTGGGGGGCAGGGCCGCCGAGGAACTGGTCCTAGGCGATCAGTTCAGCGGGGCGGCCAGCGACTTGGAGCAGGTGGCGGACATCGCCCGGGCCATGGTGTGCCAGTTCGGCATGAGCGAGCGGCTGGGCCCGCTGTCCATCGGCCGCCGGGACCGCCAGATCTTTCTGGGCAGGGACTTGGTGGAAGAGCGGCAGATCAGCGAGGACACGGCTCGCATCGTCGATGAGGAGATCCAGTCGATTATCCGACACTCCCACGATCGTGCGCTGAGCCTGATGGAGCAACACCGGGCGCTTCTGGATGCCATGGTGGAGGCGTTGCTGGAGCGGGAGACGCTTCGGACCGAGGAGCTGATCGATCTGGTGCGCGAGATCGAGGGGCCGGAGCTGGCCGACCGCGTCGCGCGCCCTCGGACCGAGGTGACCCCGAGCGGACTGGAGGGTGGGGGACCGTCGGCGGGCCGAGCGAGTGGGGGCCCTCCGGAGGGGTAGTTGGCTTGCCACAGCGGAAGGCGAAGCGCGTTCGCCTTCCGCTGCGCTGTGCCGGCCCGCGTGTGGCGGGCCATCTGGATCGCACCGAGCACGGTGCTGTGGAGCGTGTAGCGATTGGCCCTGTCGAACATTGAGATCGCTCAGAAGGCGCAGCTCAAAGACATCCGTGAGATCGCCGAAGTGGCAGGCATCCGCGATGACGAACTGGAGTGCTACGGCCGGAACAAAGCCAAGGTGGACCTCGGTGTTCTCCGCCGGCTCGCTGACAAGCCAGACGGTCGCCTCGTGCTGGTCACCGCCGTGACACCGACGTTGACGGGCGAGGGCAAGTCGACGGTGACCGTGGGGCTCGGGCAGGCCCTCCACGCGATGGGAAAGCGGGCCATGATCTGCCTGCGCGAGCCATCGCTGGGTCCCTGTTTCGGCATGAAGGGAGGGGCCTGTGGCGGTGGGTACTCCCAGGTGGTGCCCATGGAGGACATCAACCTGCACTTCACCGGGGACATCCATGCGGTCACGGCGGCCCACAATCTGCTGGCATGCCTCCTGGACAACCACCTCCATTGGGGGAACGATCTTGGCGTAGACATTCGCCGGATCACGTGGACGCGCGTTCAGGACGTGTGCGACCGTAGCCTGCGCGACGTCTTGGTCGGTCTGGGTGGAGCAAATGGCGGAATCCCGCGAGAGACCAGCTTCCGCATCACGGCGGCTTCGGAGGTCATGGCCATTCTCTGTCTCGCGGGCGGGATCGAAGACCTGAAGTCGCGTCTGGCAAAGATCATCGTCGGGTATACCTCAGACCGAGCGCCGGTCACTGCGGCGGATCTGAAGGCGACCGGCGGCATGGCGCTGCTACTCAAGGACGCTCTCAAGCCCAACTTGGTCCAGACGCTTGAAGGCTCCCCGGCGTTCGTGCATGGTGGGCCCTTTGCGAACATCGCCCACGGGTGCAACTCGGTGCTCGCCACGCGAACCGCGCTGAAGCTCGCGGACTACGTCATTACGGAGGCGGGGTTCGGTTCGGATCTGGGGGCCGAGAAGTTCTTCAATATCAAATGCCGGGCTGCAGGCCTGCGGCCCTCTGCCGCTGTCCTGGCGTGCACGCTCAAGGCGGTCAAGCGCTCCGGGGGCGGAGACGAGAAGAACCCCCATGCCCCGGACACACACGCCATTCGGGCTGGCGTGGCCAACGTGCACGCGCACATCGACAACCTGCGTCAGCATGGGGTCCCCGTGGTCGTGGCCGTGAACCGGTTCGGGCAGGACTCGGATGACGAGCTGAGCTTGCTGTGTGAGCTGGTGGAAGCCCACGGGGCGCCCTGCGAGGTGACGGACGGCTTCGCTGAGGGATCTCGTGGCGCCATGCGACTGGCGGAGCGTGTGCTGGAGCTGGTGGACTCGAGCTCTGCGAACTTTCACACCCTTTACCCCGATGAGATGGGATTGACGGAGAAGGTGGAGACGATCGCCACCCGCGTGTATGGCGCGGATGGTGTTGACTTCCTGCCAGCGGCGGCGCGCGCGTTGTCGAGGCTCGAGGAGCTGGGACTGGGCCGCCTGCCGGTATGCATGGCCAAGACGCAGTACTCGCTCACCGACGACCCGAAGATCGTGGGGAGGCCACGTGGGTTTCGCATCACCGTGCGCGATGCGTACCCGAGTACTGGGGCGGGGTTTGTCGTGTGTCTGACTGGGGAAGTAATGACGATGCCGGCCATGTCGCGGACGCCGGCCGCCATCGGCATGGACATCGCCGAGGACGGCACGATCACCGGCCTGTTCTAGTTCCCGCAGGTTCGGCAGGAACGGAGGGGCCGGCGTCGAATGTGTGACTGGCGTACATCCGAGGGAGACAGGGGTCGGCGTGGCGGGCCCCTCAGGACTCCCCACCCGGGTTGTGGGATGCGGCCATGAAGCCAGACGCGGACCATGCAGCAGGCGCGACGCCCAAGTCGCTGCACGACGGCTGGGGCTCCCTGACCGGCGAGTGCAATGCGCCCTTCGCTTCGCTCGCTGCGGCATTCAAGGCCGAGGGTCGGTTCGAAGAGGCCCGCGCCGCCTTCGAGAAGGCCATTGAGCTGGAGCCCGATCGCCTGGACTACTACTGCGGTCTGGCCATGGTGCAACGGGAGCTCAATAGCAGCCGAGAGGCTGCCGACACGCTGCGCCACGCCCTCGCCATGGACCCTGGACACGACCCGGCTCGGCAGATGCTCGCTGAGGTCTACCTGGAAATGGGCATCTACACCGGCGTGATTGAGGAGGCCCGCACGCTGCTGGCGCGGAGCCCTCGGAACGCTCCCGCCCTCGCGATCCTGGCTGCCGCGTGTCAGGAGACCGGTGACATGGGCGTGGCGATCGCGTCTGTCGAACAGCTCGTGCGGCTGTGCCCGCGCGATGCCCACAACCACTACGTGCTGGGATCGCTCTACCGTCAGAGGGGCGACTTGGGCCGGGCGCTTGAGCGTTTCGAGCGCACCGTCGAGCTTGCGCCCGACTCGCAACTCGCCGACTTGGCGCAGTCGGAGATCCAGTCCATGGATAGCATGCAGATCCAGCTCATCCTGCTGCTGGCCGCTGAGAACCCCGGGTTCCGCGTGCGGCTTGAGCAGGACCCGGTTCAGGCGGCCTACGACTATGGGTTCCGGGTAAGCGACAATGCTCTGGCCGTCATCCACGGTCTCGACTTCGACCAGATTCCGCAGCGGCCCTCACACTGGGGCCAGGCGACTTACCACTAGGCCACCATGGCGCTGGGTCCCAACGGCCCACAAGCACGACTGCGAATGCGGGCCTCTGGCCTGCGGACCATCGTCGCGCCCCACTGACCCAAGGAGTGTGCCCCGTGTTGGTCTTGCCTGTCGCTGTCTCGCTGCTGCTTCTTGGTGACGGTACATCGGGTCTGCAGGATCCCGCAATCCTGAGGGCCAGAGCGATGGCCCTGGAGGCCCGAGGCCGCACCGATGCCGCATTGGAAGCGTGGGAGCGCGTCGTCGATCGCTCGGTGGCAACCGATGCTCAGCGGCTCGAGGCGGTGGCGGCCATCCGGCGGTTGAGACCAGAGCCGCCCGAGAGCCCGGACCCGACCCGCGGTCGCCCGTGGCGCACGCTCGTCCTCATCTACCGACACCTCGACTTCTCGTGGTCAGCCCCGGACGGGCAGACGCTATGGGTCCGCGCGACGGTCAGCGCTGGCGAGGAGCGCCGGATCCGCGACGGATTCGCTGCATTCGCCCGGCACGTGCTCCGTTTCACGGCGGGTGCGGTGCGCATCGATGCGGACTACGTGGTGGTCGATGAGCCGTTGACCCACCTCTCGGGTGACTCCGGGGGCCCATTCTGGCCCGCGCCATGGGATGTCGCCGCTACTACCGACCGGCTGATGGCAGGGCGCGAGTACGACAGCGTGTTCGTCTACGTCAAGTGCAGAGAGGGCGAAGGCACTGGGGTCCCGCTGCTCCATGGCGGTGGCACTTTCGGAGCCGACTATGGCCCACATGGCGCGGGGTGGACGGACATCCCGTTCTACCCAGAGTGGCTCGATGCGTCGGGCGAGATCGAACTGCACGAATGGCTGCATCAGATCGACTGGATGTTCGCCAATGTGCTCGGCTACCCCGACGCCATCGTTCCTTCGTCCGACGAGGGGCGCCGCGAAGGCGACGACGGGGGCGACCCCGACTATCGGCGGAGTGCGGACGAGCCCGATTGGATGGGGTTCTACCGGCACATCATGCGCGACCACATCACGCGCCTGATGTGGTCCGAGTGTGGGATGCACCATGCGCCCAGAACGCCCTGGGCCGACAGCTGGCTTCACGAGTGGCTTGCGTATGGCCCAGTCGCCCGGCCCGGGGAGGCGGGCGCAGAGGCAGAGGTCCCATCGCCCGCATCCAGCTCTGAATGGAAGCCGATCCCATGGCCCTCGATCCGGGTGAACCTCCCCGCAGCGCCACCGGGGGAGGACGCGCTGTTTCGCCTGGCCACCTGGGTCCGCCCGCCCACGGACTGCCGCGCGACTCTCGAGCTGTGGGGCGATTGCAGAGCGCGCGTCTGGGTGAACGGCAAGCCCGCCCGCGAGCTCAACGGCGTGGCCGATGCCGACCTGAAGCTGGGGGCTCGGCTACGGCCGGGATGGAACATGATCATGATCGAGTGTGCGCTCGGTCCGGACGCGGCGTCGCTGCGTTGTCGACTGGCCGGGCCCGACGGGGCCCCGCTGCGCGACGTGGAGCAGAGCAGCACAAGACCGCACTAGTCCGGCCACTCCCGCAGCCGCTCACTGACCAGACGCCTGACTCTGGGGCCCAGCTCCTCGTCACCCATGGCGAAGGTAATGAACGCCTCATAGTAGTTCTCGAAGTTGCCCACGTCGTGCCGCTCTTGCCCGGGGCGCGCGGGGACACAGCAGACGGTGCCCCCCTCCCGGAGGAGTAGTCTCATGGCGTCGGTGCTCTGCAGCTCTCCGTTCGCGGCCGGCGGCGTCCTCCGGATGTAGTCGAAGATGACGGGCGAAAAGATGTACCGCGCCGCGATGGCCAGGCGGCTCGGTGCTTCCTCGAGGGGCGGCTTCTCGACCAAGTCGCTCACGACGAAGGGCTCGACGGTGCCCACACCATCGTTGGGCAGGGGGACCTTGGGCGCGACGATGCCATAGCGGGACACGGCATCGGGCGGAACCGCCTGGACCGCGATGGCTACGTCGGCCCGCGTGTCAATGAAAGCCCGCTCCATGCGGTGGAGGAGGTCCTCTCGAGGGTCGACCCCCATGATGGTATCGCCCAGGGCGACGATGAAGGGTTCGCCGCCGGCGTAGTCCTCGGCAATGGCGATGGCGTCAGCTGTTCCCTTGGGCACGCTCTGCCGCACGTAGAAAATCCGCGGGCCATTCGTGTCTTCGTCGTCGGTTCCATCGAAATGGTCCTCGATGGCGCGCTTATCGCGCCCGGTGACGATCAGAATGCTGTCGACGCCGAACAGCGCCAGCTCGTCGCGGACGTGCCCGATAACGGGCTGGCGGCCGACCGGAAGCATCTCCTTGGGCTGCGCCTTGGTCGCGGGGCGAAGCCGGGTTCCACGGCCCGCCGCGAGGATGACCGATTTGCGGACGCGCGACCATCTGGGGCTCTCACCAGAACGTCCGGGGAACGCGGTCTGTGTGCCGCTCATTCACGGGGACGGTCCAGGCCACTCGGTCCGTTAGGGCCACGGCTTCAGGGAGTGCCGCTCGGCTGGACCGACCCTGTACCGCCCCTACACCTCCACGGGATCAGAACGCGGGACACCCCCCGGGTGGTTCGCGGTGTGGCGACGACGCTGACCCGAGCAGCCGAGGGTCGATCTGTTCGAACAACGGGCGGCCCGTTATGCTTACGGAGTGGGCACACGGATCCAGCCCCCCTCTCCGCGGGCGCGGGAGGGACGAGTATATGGAGGCATTCATGCGTGACGAGTCTCTCGAGTTCCTGAAGGAACTCCTCTGGGCCCCCAGCCCATCTGGCTTCGAGGAACCGGCCCAGGCCGTGGTGCGCTCCTACATGCGGCCGGTGGCCCAGTCGGTCCGCACCGACGTTCACGGCAATGTGATCGCGGCGCTCAACGAAACGGGACGCCCTCGAGTCATGCTTGCCGGCCACTGCGACGAGATCGGCCTGATGGTGACCCATGTCGACGACCAGGGCTTTCTCGCCGTGTCACAGATCGGGGGTTGGGACGCCGCCAACCTGGTGGGGCAGCAGGTGACGGTTCACACGGCCTCAGGCCCAGTGCTGGGCGTCGTCGCCCGGAAGGCCATCCACGCCATGACGCCGGAGGAGCGCAACGCGGGCGTGAAACTCGATGACCTTTGGGTCGACATTGGCGCCAAGGACAAGGATGATGCCCTTGAGGCGGTCCGTGTGGGCGATCCCATCACGGTGGGCCGGGGCTTCGACATGCTGCGCGGCACCAAAGCCGTATCGAGGTGCTTCGACGACAAGATGGGCACCTGGGTGGTGATGGAGACACTGCGCCTCCTTTTGCGGCGCAAGGTCAAGGCTGCCGTGTTTGCGGTGTCGACGGTTCAAGAAGAGATCGGACTCCGCGGGGCGATCACCAGCGCGTTTGGCATCGAGCCCGATGTGGGCGTGGCGGTGGATGTGACGCATGCCGCCGATTCCCCGGGCGACAGCAAGCCCAAACGCTGCTATCTCCGGACCGGTGACGGCCCAGTCATTGAGCGAGGTGCCAATATCAACAAGGTCGTGGAGCGGCGGCTGATTGAGGCGGCCGAGGCCAAGAAGATCCCCTACCAACTTGCCGGTTCCCCTGGCGCCACGGGCACCGACGCCAACGCCATTCAGATCTCGCGGGCTGGCGTCGCCTCGGGCCTGATTGGGGTGCCGGTGCGGTACATGCACGCCCCGACTGAGGTCCTCGATCTGCAGGATCTGGAGAACTCAGCCAGGCTGTTGGCGGAGTTCATTGCGCGGCTGGATCCCGGCGTCAGCTTCGTCCCCGAGTAGATCACGGCCTGACTCGAGAGGCGCACGAGGGCGGACCGCATAGGCCTGCCCTCGTGTGTCAGCCGGCTCGACGCGACCTAGACCAGCATGGGGGTAGGGCATCGGTCCGGCGACTTCGGGAGGCCAACCGACCAGTCTGCTTTGGCCTCGGGCCGTCCGGGAGCCGCAGGCGCGGGAGGTGCCGGAGGTGGCTCAGGGGCTGCGGGAGGCGCACCTGGGGCACCGGGCGCCGGCCCGGCTGGCTCGCCGGGCTCGGGAACGTCGAACTGCTTGAGTGTGGCCGGATCGAATGTCACCTTCTGGCGCGTCACCTCGAACTCCAGGAGTCCCTCGTGGCCCTCGCGACGGACTGTGAGCTTCACCACCGAACCCTCGGGCCCGACGATACGCTTGACGCCCTCTGCCAACTCCGCGGGCACTTCCTGGCCATCAACCGCCACGATCACATCGCCCTCGGTGAGCCCCGCCTCCTCAGCTGGGCTGTTCGGCATGACTTGCCGGATCACCATCTGCGGCTTGCCGCCGTCCGCAGGCTCCACGCTCGTCACAATGGCGCCGATACCCGTGAACTGCCTGGGCTTGCCCTCGACGATGACCCGAGGTATCCCTGCCGCCCAAGCCTGGCCGAACCGTGGACCCAGCCCGGGAGGCAGGATGAGGCCACCGGGGCCCCACCCGGCGGTCTGATTGGTCAGCTTGGCCACGGCCTGGTTGATCTGCTCGAGTATCTGAGAGACTTCTGCAGCACCCTCGGCGGCGGTCTTCACATCAGGCGCCGCGGCGGCCAGACCGTCCTGGACCCTCTTGGCAAGCTTCTGTGCCTGCTCGACTAGCGCCGTAATGCGACCGAGCTCGAATGCCGGGCCCTGATTTCCCGCGACGACCTGTGGCGCGCGGAGGACATCGATGCCCCCCTGGGCGGGACCGCCCACCTGCATGTTGAGCGCGCCGCCTCCCGGTGCCAAGAACACCTGCGCGCCCTGGGCATCCTGAAGAGCCTTCTCCACGAAGTCGGCAAACTCACCGGGGTTGTTGGGGTCCACCTCGACCCAGTCGTTGGCGGCGGGGTCCCAGACGCTCACCCGGGGCGGTGCCTGTTGACCGTTCGGCCCCAGCTCGACATCGACCCGCACCTTCTTCTCCGGCTGATCACCCGCATGGACGGTGTAGATCCGGGTGAAACGCGCGGTGTTCGCCTGGGCCACCGTCCCGCCGGCCCCCTCCGCCGCGAGTGCGGCATTCGTCCCCGAGGGAGAGCCCAGCCCCGGAGCAGCGCCCGCCGTGGCGGTCCCCGTCGTCTGTTCACTAAGCCGGGCCTGAAGGGCGGCCAGCCGGTCGCGAGCCGCACGCACGTCGTCCTCAAAACGCGCCCGATTCGCCGCCGTCTGTGCCTCGAGTTCCGCGATCTGTCGTTGGTTGTCCTCGGTGCGCGCGAGGAGCTGGGCCACCTGAAGCTGCTCAGTCCGCCTGAGTCGGTCGCGAACCGCATCGGCCAGCCGACTCAGCTCGGCGGCCGCAGTGTGGGGCAGGGGGCCCCTGCGGGTCGCCAGATCGACGAAACGCTGTGCCGAGGCTTCCGGAAGGTACTTGGCAGCGTCGTACGCCGAGAGTGCGGCGAGTTCGTCCACGATGGCTCGCGCCAGGTCCGGAGGCTCGGGACTGGGCACCGACACCACCACTGCCCCCGGTGCGCCAAGGGTGCCCGCCGAGGGGCGGGCCTCCACGACAGTCACGAACGACCGGCCGTTGCCGTCAGGAAGCAGCTCGGCACAGTACACCATCCGCTGTGGGATGGCGCCCAGGGAGAGTTGTGCCCGTGTCTCCGCCTCAAACACCTGGGGTGGGCCCAGCTGAGGAGGTACGGCCGGATCCCCTGGAAGCGACCGGCCGGCGGGCACGCGGGCCCGGAGTTGAAGGATCAGGGAATCGGCCTGCGGGCTCTCGCCGCTCGAAGCGGGACCGTGCCACACCTCGAGCACGACGCCGGGGTCAATGTCCTGGTGTGCGACAACAAGCTGCCCGGCGCCATCGCGCTTCACGAAGGCCGCGCCGCGGCCATAGCGGAGGTCGGGCACCTCGATGGCGGTCTTTCGGTTGCCGGCGCAGACCACCTGGCCCTGGCCCACGAGCCGGACGCCCTGAAGTCCCAAGAGCGCGCGTTCGATGGACCCGTCGGGATCGGCGGCCTCGATGGCGACGGCTTGTGCATTCGGGGTGGCCGTTCGCCGCCACTGGGCCCTCGACGCCGCATCGACACCCGACAGGTCATACACGCGGACCGTGACTTCGGTACGTCCCGCAACGCGATATGATGGCTTCACCGCTTGTGACGGCTCGGCAACCGCCCCCTGCGCGTGGGTGGGTGTCACCGTACCCACCAGCAGCAGGGCCACCGCCGCCGCGCCCATCGAGCGCGCCCACCTGAGTCGGTCCATGCTCTCACGCACCTCCGAGAGTGTACAGGGCCGTGAGGTACTCGGGACGGCCCTCAGGCTTCGGTGTGGGAGTGGGCCCCTCGCGCGGCATTACATCAGGGACGGGCACTACGCCAGGCGAATATGGACCAAGTATCTCGCCCTCATCGCTCTGGATGATGATCGTGCGGCTCCCGGTGACCCCATCCGGCTGGGTGATGCGAACCGTCAGCTTGGGACGCGGCATCGGCAGCGGCGCCGGCTTCCGAACCGCGGGCGAACCCGCGCGCCGGGGCGTCACGGCCGAGCGCGCGCCCGAACGGACCACGAAAGCGAGGCCGCTATCGGGGCGTTCCGTACCCACCGGGGTCGCCACCGGGCTGGGCTTGGCGACTGCCATGGCCGCGACTCCGGAGGCCGCGGGTACGCCGGGCATCCCGAGATCGAAGTCGACTGGCGGATCGGTCACCGGCCGGGCGGTCGGGGCAAACGCGACCGGCCCAGACGCACCGACCGGAGCCAACACCGTGCCGTGGGTCGAGGGAGGGACCAGCAGCCGCCCGGCAAGGGCCCCGCAGGCGATCAGCAGAAGCGACCATGACAGGGCCCCGGCCAACGAGACCCGCAGAGGCCGCGGCTGCAGCGCCTGGGGTGCCCATCGGGCCCCAGCCGCTGCCCGGCGAGCGATGTCGCGCAGATGGGCGTCGCTCGGGTCTTCCGCCGAAGCTTGCCGCGCGAGCGCCGACAGCGCCACCAGGCGCGACGCGAGCCGCTGACAGGAGGGGCATTCCCTCAGGTGGGACTCGAGACCGGGAGGCCACGCTCCCGTTCGCTCGTCCAACGTCTCGTGGATGAGCATCCTTGCTTGACGGCACCTCATCGCCGTATCACCCCTCGCGTCGCCACCGCGTCGTCAGCGTGGCGCTTCCGACACCTCATGGCGCCAGTAGGTATGGGGCCAACTGCTTCTGCAACCGGTCCCGGGCACGATGGAGATAGCACTTCACCGCCCCGTCGGAGCACCCGACGATCTGGGCGATCTCCGCAACCTTCAACCCCTCGATCTCGTGCAGGACGAAGCACGCCCGCTGCTGGCCTGAGAGCTTCGAGAGGGCCGCATGCAGGTGTTGGCCGAGCTCTCGGTTGAGGAGTTCATGGTCCGCCGCAGAGCGTTCTGCCGGAGGGTCGAAAGAGAGCTCACTGACCGGAAGCCGGCGGCGGCGGCGGCGGTCAATACACAGGTTGATGGTGATCGTCAGGAGCCAGCGTTTCACACTGGCGTCGCCGTCCACCTCACCCAACCGCTGGAATGCCCGGATGAAGGTCTCCTGCACCACGTCGTCGGCATCATCGGCGCAATCAGTCATCCGGCGCGCCACACGGTACACGTCGCGACCATACAGCCGCACGACCTCGTCGAACGCGGCGGTGTCGCCCTCAGCGAAACGCGAGACCAGTGACTGTGGCGTCTGCACCATGGCCACCTGGGCACGTCCCATGAACTCGTCGCCTCCCGCCGCCAATCGGCGGTTCCATCCACAGGTCTAGAACGCTCGGGAGCGCGGAAGGCTTGCAGGGGGCATCGATATCATTAGCGCTTTCATTCGCCGCGGGTTGGCCGCGGCCAATGTGGGGCGCCCGGGCCACCGCCCACCATGGCAGCGGTTCAGACTCCGGCGAGCCGGTCGACACTCAGGGACGACTGCCCGTCGGGCACAGCGACAGGCTCAACACCAAGAGGCCGCCTGCTACGGCTCGAGCCTACCCCTGCCCGCCCTCGCTCGCCCCGCCGCGATCGGTGGGAGGCGGGGGCGCTGGCTGGCCGCCGCCGGGCGGCGGCGACTTCGAGGGCGGCGTGGCCGCGGCGCCGCTCTCGGCCTGCTCGGGTGTGCCGCTGCCCTTCTTGTTCTTGTTGACCAGAATGTGAGCCGTCGGCTGCGTCAGCACCACCCGGCGCTTGTCGTCCTTGTCCGTCGTGATGACCGCCGACTTGCAAGTGTAGGACTCGTCGTCAGCCGTCTCGACACGGGGGTTGTCCGGGATCGTGATGATCTCGTTGCCGTCTTTCTTCTCATATCGCACCAATGACGCGTAGAAAGTGTATTGCCCGTCCTCCGAGCGGCTGACGACATTACCCTCGGCGAACCCGTTGTCGTCGCCATAGTCGTACTGCGCCTTGTCACACTCGGTATCCCAACGACCGTACTCGTACTTGCGCGTGGACTCGTCGAGCTCCTCGAAGGGTTGGTCGCCCTCGTACTGGCGCTTCGAGATGATGTGAACGCGGCGAGGCGGAGTGCTCGTCAGCACGGCGATCTCCTCGTCGAGATCGACATCACACTTGTCGGCCGTGATCTCGTGGCCTTTGGGGACAATACGCACGTTGTTCGTGAGCTGCGCCGTGTGCTGGTTCCGGTCCCAGACGGCGTGGCTGCAGTACATCTTGGTGTCGCCCTGAGTCATCACCACATTGCCGTCAATGATCCAGACACCCTTGCCTTCGGACGTGGCGATGATCTGTTCGGCCTCGACGTAGACCTTCTTGGGCTCCTCACCATTCCCAGGAGCGGGTGGGGCGGCCGGTGTCGCGGGCACCGGCGCCGGCGGGGGGGCCTGAGCCAGGCACACCCCCACCCAGGCTGCGGCGACGACGAGTGCCAGGCCCCAACGCCGGAGGCTCAAGCGGGTGCGTCCCATGGCGGTCATCCCTCCATTCGGTCCAGTGGCAAGGTTCGTCACCGATCGATGGCGCCTCTGACCCCACCGGTCATCCAGATGCGGCCCTCCGAGGGCCTCGCCTTGGCGGAGCCGCACTGGAAGACCGACGCCGCTGTGGTGACAGTGACCTGCCCCGGGGCCAGGAACTCATCTACGCCCGGCCGGTATTGGATGACATCTGTGGCGATGTCCGTCCGCCCGGGCTCATCGCCCATGGTCATGAGGGCGCGGACGTTCCCCTGGAGTACCACGAGATCCTGGGTGATCTGCGCCTGATCGGCCCGAGCCGAGCCGTCTGCCGTGCGAATGATGATCGGGCTTGGGCAGGAGCCGGTGCCATCCTTGAGACTATACTCGAAGTGGTGGGTCTTCAGGCGGAATCGCGTCATCTTGTCGAGGGCGCTATCCGGGTTCGAGGTCTTGCTCGGAGTCTTGGCCGATGCGGCGGGCGCCTTCGAGCGTTTGCCAGCCAGCTCCTGGGCCTCGCCCACCGTGACGTTCGCGACGACATTGCCGGCCATCTTGAGGACGTATGAGGCCACGTCAAGCTGAGCCGATCGGGCCGACAATGTCGCACCTCGCCGGGTGGTCAGCACCACCTGGCGGATACACTCCAGCCGGTTGTCCTCGACATAGAGGGCGATCATCGGCGTGCGCATGGTTGCGTCAGGGAACTCGAACGTCACCGGCTGGTCGGAGAACACACGATTGTCGCGGCCAATGTGGTGGAGCTCCTCGGCCCGCATCGTGAAGCCGCCCTGCTTCTCCTTAAGCACCACTCCACCAAAGAGGGTAAGTTCCTTGCTGCTTGTGCCCTGATCGTACTGGGCAGCCGCAGCTCGGCCTTCCATGAACACCTTGCCGTCGCGGTAGAGGACAACCGGGTCTATCTCTTTGGCCTGGATGAGGCTTCGGTCCTTGGACATTTGCACGACCTTGGCCTTCACTTCGGCGATGAGACGCTCGTCCCTCTCGTCGTGAGCCCATACCTGGAAGGAGGCGGACTCGACTCGCACCTCGACATCGCGGGCGCCCTTCTTCCGCGCCTTCGACCCAGGGGGACGAGCGTAGTACGACCACAGGGCCATGCCGACGGTCATGGCCATCAGGACGCCGAATCCCCCGACCGATAGCAGGAGTTTCCTACGGTCCGACTCCATAGCCCACCTGAGAGGTCATCCAACCCGCTGGAGGCTGCGGCAGCGACCTCTACCGGATTAGACGGCAGGCGACCCGAGGGCCTTCAGCGGCCACGCGGTGCCCACCCCGCCACCGCTCTTTCTTCACAGCGGCGAGAGGGCGACCTGCCTGAGCCCTGCGGCGATGTCTAGTGGTGGAAGGGCACCGATGAGAGGAGTTCCACCATCATGAGGCCAAGGACGCCCAGGCCGAAGCAGACGCCCAGGGCGATCATCACCGTGCCCACGATCCCCAGGACACGACCGGCCGTCGCGTAACCCCGAGCCGGGCCCACTATGCTCAGCGCATCGCATTCGCGGAGGGCCGCGTTCGCCACGATCCATGCGGGGATGGACAGGAGGCCACACACCACCAGACCACAGATGCCGAGCACGAGGGAAATGATGGCCCGTTGCTCGATCTCCGGCTGCCGAGGGTGGTACTGGGGAGGGGGCGGCCACGGTTGCCCGGCCCTGGGCGGCACGTCGCCGTGTGGTGGCCAGGGAGGCGGCGGCGGCGGCGGAGGCGGTCCGTGTTGTGGATCGGGATTCGAGCCAAACCCATGGGGTGTGGACACCGTGCTCCCCTCCTTCGTCAGCCGGCGCCTCTGCCTCGTCGGCGGAGAGCAACCCACCGGCCTATTGGGGAGGACGAGTGTCATCCGGACGAGTTGCGTGCGAGTCCGAACTCTCGCCTCGCACCGGCTCTTGCTCCACCACGTATGTCGAGCCGCGTTGGCTGACGCGCAGATTGGCAATGCTCGCGATGCGCTCGAGCGCAACCTCGGGGCGAGCGTTCTGAATGTTCAGGGTGACGTTGCCGTTCATGGGTCCGCGGGTGATGATCCGGATGTTGCCCGTCTTCGCAACCGAGTCGAGCGCTGTCGAGAGGCGTGTGCCGCGAAACTCGAAGTTGTAATGAGTCCGGCTCGGGTCACTCCACTTCTCTGGCGCTGCGTTGCTGTAGGGGTTCTCCCGGATCATCTGACGCGCCCGGGCACTCTCAATACTCTCCGTACTGAAGCTGGTATACATGCCTTCTGAGCCGCCGATGAGGTTCATGGCCGCTCGCCTGCGTTCGGCTGCGGAGTCACTTCTATCCCGGGGCTGCGCGTCGGGTGCAGAGAGCGAGGGGGAGGGCGTCGGCGGTGGGGCCACGCTGCCGGGGGACGGGGCGACCTCGGTCGGAGCCACCGGGTGCCGTAGCGGGTCACCGGTATCTCTGTTCGCGGGTGGTAAGGGCGCCGTCCGCGCCTGCGGCGCGACCGTCTCGGGCGAGGGCGACGGGCTCCGCCCATTGCCCGCGGTGGACGAGGAGGAGCGCACGATACGATCGAGCGGCGTGCTGGGCTCGACGGGTCCAGCGGTCCCGTCGGGGGGCGGGGCCGGGAGCTCGGCGGTGCCGGTCGCAACCGCAAGGGGCCGGTCCAGTGGTCGGCCGGACGGGCGGTGAGAGAGGTGTAAGCCGGCGGCCAGACCAACCACGATCACCGCGGCGGCGGCGGCCAGGCGGCCATGGGCGATAACGAGAGCAGACAGGCCACGTCGTGGTTCGCCCCACCGATGGGAGGAGACGCGCGCGACCACCTGGTCGGCGAAGCCAGGGCGCACTTCCACCGTGATCGGGGCACGAAGCGTCTCGACGAGGCCCTGGTACTGCGCCCAGCGGAGGCGGCACGCTGGGCACCGCTCCAGATGAACCGCCATCCGGCGCGTCTGCTCGCCGTCCAGGCTACCGTCGAGCCAGTCGGCAAACCGCTCAGTGCAGTCACCGCACTCCACTGTGGCCACCTCCCTCCGGCCGCTCCATCCTCACCGTTTGGACCCCCCTACTTGGCGAAGAGTTCCACATCCGGCCCCAAGGCGTCCAGGAGAGCCATGCGGGCCCTGTTGATCCGTGATTTGATGGTCCCAAGCGGGCACCCGAGCAGACCCGCGATCTCCTCATATGGTATGCCCTGGATGTCGTACAGCACGAGCACCTCGCGATAGTGTTCCGGAAGCCGCGCCACGGCTTGTCGCACGGCCTCGGTCCGCTCGGAACGCGTGGCGGCTTCCTCCGGCGTATCCCCGGTGTCGGGGATCTCCAGGGCAGCGGTACCATCGCCGCCGTAGAAGGAATCGATACTGCGTTCGGCGGCTCGGCCGCGCCGATGCATCTCGTCGATGCACACGTTGTAGGTAATTCGGTATAGCCAGGTGGAAAAGGCCGAGGCTCCGCGGAACTTGCGTAGGTTGCGGTAGGCCGAGACGAAGGCCTCCTGCGCCAGGTCATGGGAGAGATCCCGATCGCCCGTTAGACGGTAGGCCAAGCTCACCACGCGGCGTTCGTTCCGCCTGACCAGCTCATCGAAAGCGCTTAAGTCCCCGCCCAGAGTGCGACGAACCAGCTCCGCGTCCTTACCGGCCACAAGACATCCCCTCGGCCAGAGTGAGGCCAGAGCGGATTCGGAGCGACACGACGGCACCACATCCCATCGGCCGACGGACACGGCATCCGCCAGGGCGGGGCAGACCGGCTACATACCCAGGCGATCCACCGCGTACCGGCAGGCCTCGGACAGCTCACGGTAAGTGATCCGTCCGCCCTTCATCTCCTGCTGGATCATGCTGTTGAGTGCCTCGACGATGTCCCCCAGCCGCTGACCACCTTCGATCCATGAGTCGATGTAGTCCCGGAGGCGATCCCGTCGCTGCCGGGGGATGTCGTCGATGTGCTCCTGCACCCGGAGGAGCGCCTCCTCGACGGAGGCGACCTCGATCTCGCCCTCGGCGTTGATGCTCGGGATGGCGAACCGACACCGCTCATTCGAGCAGGAGATCATGATCTGGTTGGTCGAGCCATTGGGCGTCTCGTAGATCAGGCACACGTTCCGGCCCGAGTCGGTCGGGAACACCTCGAACCGGATGTTGCCGTGCAGCACGCTCTGCTCGTCGCCGACCTCAGAGCTCGCTTTCGGATCCTGGTAGCTGAGCACGATGGTCCGCAGCTTGTGGATGAAGCCATCGACCTGGGCTTGCCAGTCCCCCTGAGGCGGGGGGTCCGGGGCCGTGACGATCTCCGTCACCGATCGTCCTCCTTCGTCTGAGCGTCGGTACACCGGTCATCGGCCTCAGCGCACCGGGCTGCTCGCCGGCGGAGCTGGCCGCACGCGGCCTCGGAAGCCAGCCCCACGCTTCGGCGAGCGCTGGCGCGGATGCCTGCCTCGTGGAGGCACGCCACGAACTTTGCGACACGCGCCGGAGTCGGCCGCTCAAAAGACGTGCCCGGAACTGGATTGAACGGAATAACGTTCACCAGCGCACGGGCGGGGCCCACCAGAGCCGCGAGACTCCGTGCATCAAGCGTCGAGTCGTTCACGCCGCCCAACAGCACATAGGCCACCGTCAGGCGTCGTCCAACGGCCTCGGCGTACTCGGTGCCAGCCCGCAGCACGTCTCGCAGCGGCTCCGACCACCGCGGAACCAACTCCCGCCGAAGCGTATCATCGGCCGCGTGAAGGGACAGAGCAAGTCTGAACCGATCGCCGCTCCCGGCAAGGGCCCGGATGCCACGAACAATGCCGATGGTCGAGAACGTCAGGTTGCGCGTTGGGAGCGCCCACCCATTCCTGTCCGTAATGATTCGGGCCGCCGTCAGGCTCTCCTCTAGGTTGAGTAGCGGCTCTCCCATGCCCATGAACACCACACGGCGAATGGGGCCGGCCATTGCCCTCAGAATGCTGAGCTGGCCGACGATCTCGCCGGCAGCGAGGTTCCGGGCGAGCCCATCGCGGCCGGAAGCGCAGAACACGCAGCCCACCGGGCAGCCCACCTGACTGGATACGCACGCGGCCTGGCCCCACGGCCTCCCCATGAGGACACTCTCGACGCGCTCACCGTCGGCGAGGCCGATGAGAAGCTTGCGGGCATCGTCGTCGCCCGTGTGGTCGAGCACGGTGGGGCGATCCGTGCCGAAGTCGGCCTCGAGCCGTGCCCGCAGCGGCCCCGGCAGACTCGTCATGCAGCTGAACCGCAGTTCATTGTGTCGGTGCAACCATTCAAAAAGCTGCCGTGCGCGATACGCGGGTTCACCCCAGCCCCGCAAGAGCGCTTCCAACTCGGCGAGTGGGTACCCCAGTAGCCTCATGCGACCACCGCCCTATGCCCGCCAGCCCAGCCACCGAGTCCAGGCGGCGTGAACCACACACCGCCGCACCACCCTTCAGTGGTAGAAGGGGGACACCGCAACATGGTCAGGCTGATGGTGGCGCTCACCATCCTGGGCACCACTCCGCCGTTCCCGCAGAACGCGGCCCAGCCCGCGCTCATGCGGCTCACTCTCGCCGCCGAGGCCCACATCGGGCCAGTCTACTCTCCCAACGGCCAGTACATCGCCTGCATCGAGCGCGAACTTGAGTCCGAGCGTTGCCTGATGCTCAGCCGCAACGGCCAACGCATCGCGATGGGGGGCTGCTCGGGGTCCCAGGTGGCCGGACTCCCGAGCTGGTCCCCGGACAGCCGACGCATCTGCTGGCCCACCACCGACGGCTCACTGTGGTTCCTCGACCTCGATGGCAGCTCGCACGAGACGCATCTTACAGCCATGGGCGCGCCGATGCAGGCCATCTGGCAGCGGCGCGACGCCCGGGCCCTGATCGCCACACCGTTGGGGATCTATAGCTTCCCCATCGATTCCGCCAGGCCTCCATGGCGGCTCATCACTGCCGGAGAGCCCGGTCAGATGGGGCCGATCAGTCTCTCACGCGATGGTAGCAGGCTGGCGTACATCGCGGCGGACGGGGTCTACGTGACGACGGGGCCGGCCAGCGCGGGCACCCCCATCGTTGCGACTCCATCGCCCGAGATGGCCTATGCTGGGGTATGGCTCGCTCCGGATGGCCGCGCGGCCCTGGTGCTCGAGGAGGCTAGTGGGCAGAGCGCGGTGGGTGTGAAGTCCACAGCCACGTCGATCGTGACGAGGCGTTCGTCGATCCTTCGTTGCCGCACGGAGTGGCCCGGCCGTCGTCTGATTTGGGTGGACGTGGCCACGCACGAGCGCGTCGAGGTACCCGTCGGAGCCGGGGAGCTCGGTGGCGTCGCCTGGTCGCCCGAGCCTGACGGTTCAGGCCATTACGGGTTCCTGCTTGCTGTGGGTGGCTCACTGGTGTACTGCGGGCCGGGCGGGTCTGGGCCAACGGTGGTGTTCCGTTCGGCCTACGAGGTGCGGGATCCCACATGGGACCCCCACGGCCGAAATGTGGTCTTCTCGAGCCCTCGGGATGCCACAGACCCGAGCCGGCCCAGTGAGCGGGTCGCGAACCTCTACGCAGTGGCTCTATAGATGGCTGTCCCGGCCTGGCGTGCGGGCTCCACGCCGGGCCACTGCTCCGCCGGAAGCGAGATCATCCGGCGCGACGCCAGTCCGTGAGTGTCATGCCGCCACGGCCGGACGGACACGGATGTTGCCCGAGGGGCTCCGTTCGACAGTGACTTTCGACTGGAGGGTGCCGACCCAGACATCCAGATAGCGGGCCACGGCGCTCAGGACAGCCGAGTCCGAGGCCCAGCGCGTCAGCCGGAGCTGCGGAGCGGGCACATCGTGGCTCAGCCCTCCCACGCGGATCTGCACCAGGGGATCACCGACTCGAACATCCATCACAGACTCCTCCTGAACTCTCCCGGGGGCAAAGCCCCGCGGAGTTCCTCGGCCCCGCACCCATCCTCTGCACAGTGTCTATGGACGCAGGAGCCCCCCGGTCGGTTGCGGTTCTCTTCACCGAATCCGTGGGAGTATGATGGGGGGCGTCCGAGGCGCCCTGCGACGGTACTGCCGACCCTGCGGCCCGGGGGGACGCCATGACTGATGTAACTCACCCACAGACGATCGGACTGGGCATCGCGGCCGTCACCTCACAGGCGCTCACGGTGTACGCCTGGCGCAGGCGGGACACCTTGGCCGGCCAGGCGTTGGCGGCGATGATGGCGGGGTCGGCCCTCGCGGCGCTGGCTCATGCGCTCAGCTCCGTCGGGGTGCCTCCGGCGATGCGGGTGCTGTTGGCCAAGCTGGCATTCTGCGGCTGCGAGGTGTCCTCGGGAGCATTCCTCGTCTTTGCCATCGCCTTCGCCGGGCGCCGGTCACTCCTGCGGCGTCCCTCGATCCTGGCTCTGCTCGGCGTGCACGCCATCTCGATTCCTCTTGCACTGCTCCTCGGTTGGTCACGGCTGACGACGGGCGACGTGGCCGCGGTGGCTGCCGACCCGGTGGCACTGCCGGCAGGCTGGCGGCCGGCCCACGGCACGGCCACCCTGGCCTCGACGCTGGTGGCATCCGGCCTGTTTGCTGTGATGGCGATCCAGGTGCCGGCCCACTACCGGAGCCGCGTGAGATGGATGGCCGTTGCGGCGCTGTTGCCCTTGGCGGCTTCAATGGCATATGCGGCGCACGCGGGGCACGAGCCGGCCATTCGGCTGATCCCCGCCGGCCACGCGGCGAGCGGCCTGCTGATGGTGCTGGCCTTCCACGGTCTGGGTTTGCTCGACGCGCTGCCGCTGGCGCGCGATCTCGTGTTCATGCGCATGCCTGACCCCGTGCTCGTGATGGACCGCCGGGACCGTATCGCGGACATGAACCACGGCGCGGAGGCGCTCCTCGGAGTCCCTGTGCGGCGCGCGGTGGGACTCCGCGCGGCGGATGTGGCATCGCGGTTTCCTGAGCTGGCGGCGCTTCTGGCATCGCCGCGTGCCGGGGCAGGCGAACTCGCCGTGAGCGAACCGGATGGGGCCAGACACTTCGCGGCCAAGGTCTCGTCGGTCGGCGCCGATGAGCGTGAGGCGACCGGCACCGTCGTCCTCCTCCACGACATCACCGACCGCAAGGAGGCCGAACTGGCACTCCGGGCCGCTCATGAGGAGCTCCAGGCGCTGGAGCAGATGCGGGACGATCTGACCCACATGATCGTCCACGACCTGCGCACTCCGCTGACATCAGTGGCCTCGGGGCTCCGCACCCTCAGGACGGTTGCACGGCTGGACAGCCAAGAGCAGGCGCTACTCGACACAGCTATCGAGGGAGGCGACACACTGCTCTCGATGATCAATGATCTTCTCGACATCAGCAAGATGGAGGCGGGAGCTCTGCAGCTGCGTCTGCAGGAAGTCGCCCCCGAGGAGTTGATCCGGCAGGCATGCCAGCAAGTCGAACTCCTGGCACGGCAGAAAGGCCAGACTCTCGTGGCCGAACCCGAGAGCGGTCTGCCCTCCGTGTACGCGGATCCAGACCTGGCCCGGCGCACCTTGGTGAACCTCTTGGGCAACGCCGTCAAGTTCACGCCGAGCGGGGGGGCGGTCACCGTAACGGCGAGCGTGGCTGAAGGCGAGGCCGTGGTGTTCCGCGTGTCGGACACGGGGATCGGCATCCCCGAGGACGCCCGGGAGCGCATCTTCGACAAGTTCGGTCAGATCGAGAGCCGCAAGACCGGCGGGCGCTCATCGACAGGGCTCGGGCTCACGCTGTGCCGGCTCGCCGTCGAGGCCCACGGGGGCAGAATCTGGGTCGACAGCGAGCCGGGAGCCGGCTCCACATTCAGCTTCACACTGGGTGGCGGTGTTCAGTCCGGCTAAGGGACTATGGCGCGTAGTGGTATCCGATATCGACGGTGCCGGCGTCAGGCACACCGTCGGTGCGCGTCGTCCGGCCCGCCATGCCGCTAGCTGCGGATGTGGTGGATCCGGCGTCGACGCACGGGCTGGTGGCGCCCTGGCCGGCGGCAATCTGGCTCAGGTAATACGCGCCTTGTGTACCGGCCGTGAACAGCGGATCGGTCACCAGATTTCCCTGTCCCGCCGGCGGCACGTACGCTTCGGCGTTATCCCAGAAGCAGCAGTGGGACATGGTGAGCGTGCCCGACGAGTCGATGGGCGGACCATCGAGTGTCCCGGTGATGATGCTGTTGGTCAGGACAGCCGTCGCCGTCGCCGTTGTGGCGAAGGCCGGTCGCGTGTTCCCGGCCATGGTGTTGCAGTCCAGGTCCGCCACGGCGCCATCGAGCACGGCAACGCCGCTGCCCCATCCCCGGTTGGCCTCGAACAGATTGTTCGTGATCGTCGCGCGAGCGTTGAAGTAGACGTCAACGCCCCCACCCGTCCCGCCGAAACCGTCGTCAAGAAGGTTGCTGGCGATTCGGTTCCCGGCGATGAGCGGACCCGGGTTCGGGAACGCGCCGTCTCCCGGGTTGAACACCGAGATGCCGCCCCCACATCGCGAGGCCTCGTTGCCCTCGATCCGGCAGTTGCGGACCGTGGGGGCGCACATGAACAGCATGACGCCCGCCCCATCGTGGTAGAAGTCGCCGTCCTGGTTGAGCTCGGGGCGGAGCACCGACGTGAACCCCGCGGGAAACACGTCCTCAGGGTAGGCCCGGCCCCCCGTGACCGTAAGGTTCTCGATCGTGGTGCTCCGGCCGATCCCTTGATCGAAGAAGAACACGTGGAGCACCTGGTCGTTGCCGTCAATCACCACGTCGCCCGGGGTGGCACCGCCACCGCGGATTGTGATGCCATCTTTGGCCGCGCGGATGACCACCAGAGCTTCTGCGGCGCCGGATGGGCGATAGGTACCCGGCCGGATAAGCACGGTCTGCCCGGGCTGCGCCTGATCCACTGCTGCTTGGATGGACTCCCCAGGGCTCACCGTGATGGTGTTCGGGTCGCCGCCGTTGTCGTTGTTGTTGCCATTGTTGCCATCGGCACCGTGGCCGTTGCAGCCCGCAACCAGAATGCTTGCCATGAACATCAGCCACGACCGTCGCATTGGTAACCCTCCGCAACGCCGGCCCGCGTTCACCGGCCAGGGGATCGGCGCGCCCGAGGCGCTCCGGGTCCCACCGATGTGGGCGCCGCCGTCAGAGTTCGACGCCTGAGCCCCACTACCTGGTGTCGTGACGATGATGCGTTGTGAGGTCTGCGAGTTTCCCTGGCATGGCACGCGCGGTACGGGCGGGCTCTGTAGGAAGGTGCGCGGAATATGCCAGCTGCGTCAGGCTGCGGAGCAGAGGGCAGGTCCGGCCTGTCCGGCCAGGCGACGCCGACGCTGCGGGGTGAGGCAGGGCCGACCGCTCGGCACGGGCCGGATCCTGGCTAGGCAGGCAAGCGAAGCCTCAGCGCGATTAGCGCGTCGTCCAGACGGGCTTCGCACTGCTCCCTTACGATGCCCCATCCGAGTACGTGCCATGGACCGAGGCGACCCGAAGTGAGCCATTCCTCCGCAATCTGGCGGACCATTGCCCCATGACGCGCAGGGCCGTGCCACCGGGAGCCGTGACCCACCTCGCCGCGACGGCACTGGTTGAGAGGCACCAGGGGAGGGGCCGCGCCCTCACATCAGCGCCTGCACCCCGAACTCGTGCACCAGCCGCCCACCCAGGTGGCTCTGGGCCGCGAGCACCAGCACTGCGCCCGCATAGAGCACGAAAAACACGAGGTGCACGGGAACGACCACCTTCGGCGTCAGGCGCTTGGCGAACAGGGGCAGCGCGACGATGGCCGCGTAGAGCGCGGTCAGGATGCTGAAGGCCAAGCGAACGAGCATCGCCAGCTCCTGATGGCGCGCCATCACCTCACGCCCCTCGGCGTTGACCGTGGCCAACCCCATGGCAGCGACGCCGGAGGCCACGGACACCCATGCCCCCGCCGTACCCAGGACCATCAGGATCAGCGCCGCCACGGCGTAGGCTCGCGTCCGCTCCCAAAGCAGCATCCCGGTAGCCACGAAGAGCGGGGCGACGATCAGCAGGGCAATGGGGAAGTGCACAACCAGGGGGTGGAGGCCCTCCCACTTGGGTACGGGCGGCAGCGAGATTGGCACGTTGGTCTCCTCTGCGAAGGGAAGGCAGCCCCGCTGCCAGGCGGGGCCGCCAGTCGCCGCGACAGTCTGTGGCAGGCCTTCGCTACTTGGCCGCCGCTACCTGGTCGATCTTTTCGAACTGGTCAGCCGGCGTGTTGCAGATGGGGCAGTTGGAGAAGTCGAGCTTCTGCGCCTGGACCGTGTGGCCGCAGACGGGGCAGACCCACAACGGGGACGTGATCGCCTTCTGGCCCTCCAGGTCATCCAGGGCCGCCTGGTACAATGCCGCGTGCTCCTCCTCGACCGTCATGGCGCCGTTGAGCGTCCGTATGGCGTCGGCGTTCTTGTCGGCTTTGGCGACCTTTAGGAACTCGGGGTACATAGTGTTTTTCTCATAGGTTTCGCCCTTGAGAGCCGCCTCGAGGTTCTCCTTGGTCGTCTTCACCTCGGGTTCCTTGATGTCAGCGGTCGGCGTGCCCCCAAGCTTCTCGATGACCTTGGCGTGGCTCTTGGCGTGAATTTCCTCGGCCCGGGCCGCCGCGGTGAAGAGCAGAGCGGCCTGCTTGTAGCCCTCTTCTTCGGCTTTGGCCGCGAAAGCGAGGTAGCGCTTGTGGGCATTGCTCTCGCCGTCGAAAGCGGCCTGGAGGTTCTCGAGCGTGGTGCCGACCTTCAGCTCAGGCGCTCCCTCTTCGGTTGCGTTCTCTTTGGCGGTGGTCTTGGCGGGTGGCTCGGCCTGGCTGACAGCCTTTTTCATGCCACCCGGTTCGGCCGGCGTCGTGCCCTCCTCGCCTGACTTGCACCCGGCTACCAGCACGAGCGTGAATGCGGAAAGCAACAGGCCTACGTACACCACCAAACGGCGTGAACAGGAACGGAGCATCGGCGACGCCCTCCATGCAGTACTTGGCGGAGCCGAGGCAACCACCAGGGGCCCCCGGCTCTCTGCGGGCTGAGAGATGTCGCTCCCAGCCGAGGCAAACCCAACCCGCGTGGCCTCAGGGTGAGCCTCCGAATACTCAGCGTCCGCACACCTGTTGCTGGTTCCCGACGCCGGACGCCCGCTGCACTGGCTCCGCTACTCGCCGCCCCACCGGGCCTTGTAGTCCTCCCACAATTCGTCGAGCGGCTTGCCTGTGCGCTTCTCGAACAACTCGTCCGTGTAGGAGCCGTCCTTCAGCGCCCGGTGCATCGTGGTGACGATCTGCGGGTCATATTCCCTCTCGAGAAACACCAGGAACGCGGCCGCCACCCAGTAGCCATCGGTGTAGCGCTGCCCTTCCTTGTAGGTCGTCGGGATGTGCCAGCCGTCCTGGATGTTCGCCTTGTGCCGGATGTAGTCGGCGATGCCCTCGACCAGCCAGCCGGACTTGCCACCGAAGTCCGGATAGGCCTGGATGATGTGTGTCATCTCGTGGACGACACAGCCCCAGTCGCCAGTATTGCGGCCGAAATGCTCCGCGCTGAGGACAATGCTGTTCCCCGCGGCGTACGCCGGCACGTCAATGCCCGGGCGGGCGCTGAAGCGCACCTCGTCCGGCAGTCGCGTGCCGGGTGCGCTGAGACGCTCAAGCATGTCTGGCAGATGCTCGCCGAGCACCTTCGGGACGGACTCGTGCAGGGCCGCGAGCCCGGGCGCGTCGCGCGTGTCGACCCGCACCCTGAGGGGCTTGTCGATGCCGGGGAGCTTGAGTTCGGTGACCGTGACGGCGTCCTTGGGGAACTCGACGGCCCTGGGGCTCTGTGAGAGGACGCCGGCAGGGATGGGCCCCTTCGCGATGCCGGGGCCTTCCCACGCGACCTGGAGCACATCGTCGACGGCGCCCTCGAAGTAGGCGACCAGGATCGGGTACCGGCCCGCCCTCAGCTCGATGGTGCCCTTCCGCTCCGTGGCCCCGTGAGGGTAGTCGTTGGCGACAACGAGCTTGGTCCCGATGTAGAGCCGACTACCGTCGTCGGAGGTGGTGTAGAACGTGTAGGCGCCGTCGGCCGGGACGGTGATGGCGCCGTGGAAGACCAGGCCGAACTCGTCGCGCCGGATGCCCTCGGGGAAGGCAAACGACTCGACAGTGCCCTCCGAGACGGGCTCGGCCTCATCCAGATCGAGCACCGTTGTGAACTCGCCCTCGTAGTAGGCATAGTGCAGCCCCGGCTCACCCGCCGGGTCATCGAGTGGCTGGAGCGCCGGTGGCGCGTCCTGCGCTCCCGCACAACACGCCATGGCCCAGAGGGCGGCAACCCACACGGCAGCCGCAGCCGCCTGTCGCGAACGCGCCAAAGCAATCAACCTTCCTGTGGCCGCCCGCCCACTTCACTCGCCACGGTGGCGGACCAGCACAATGCGCTCGACGCAGATCGCGTTCCTGTCGCCCGGTTTGCCGTGGGGGAAGCCCGGGCCCTCGAACGCGATGCGTGCATGCACATCATACTGTGCGTCGGGCTCGTCTGGGTCGCACAGGGTGCCCAGGTCGAGCTGGATGATCCAGCTCCAGAAGAAGTAGACGTATGATGCCGGCCGCGGTGTGAACGTCCCCATCATGTACCAGTGGTAGCCCGGCCCGGGCACCTCGTCGGCAGTGATAGGATCGCCGCTGGCGCCCTGCTTGGTGGCACCATCGTAGTAGCCCCACTGCATCGGGAGCGCGTACTTGGCCATCTCGTCATCGGAGAGCTCCAGGCGGTTCGTGATACCGCTGGCCTCGGTTGGGGCCGGCACCACTTTCACCTGGTCCGCCCAGTTCCGCGTGGCATCGGCGGTGAACTGATAGACGTCGCCCGGCGGAAGGCCGGCGAACTCCTCAGGGATGGGGACGACGGTCTTGCGGGCCGTGGCGGCGGCGACCTCGGCATCGGCGGCTGCTCTCGCGGCGGCGCGGGACGCTTCAGGTAGCCGTAGCTCAGCCTGGACATACCACGTGCCGCGGATCCGCTCGGCCAGCGCGGCGCGGTCGAGCGGCTGAGTTGCGGCGTCGTGGCCCTGCCTCACCCACTCAGCCGTGAGGTCGGGGAGGCGTTGAAGTGTGATCCGGTCCAGCGGAAGGCGGGCGTGCCGCACGCGGCGCAGCAGCGTCGCATCACCTTCGCATGCTGCCTCGGCCGCATCAAAGAGCGCCTGGGCCTCGGTGACGAACGCGAGGGTAACATAGAGGCACTGGGAGACACTGCCGCCCATCGAGAGGTACGTACCTCGCTTGTGGGAGGTCTCTCGCAACAGGTCGAGGTACCCCCTCACGAACCGCCCAGCGGGGCCGTAGAACCCATCAGTGAAAGCCCGAACGAACTCGCTTGTCTCTTGTTCGGGCTGCTCGAGCTGCTTGATGAGCGTCCAGACCTTCAGATCACGCATGTCGGCCAGGATCTCATACTCGAGCTCGGTGAAGACGCCCTCGACGTTGTGGGCCCTGTAGAAGCGCAGGTCCGGCCCGAAGGTCTCGACCGACGCCATGGGGACGCCGTATGGCTTGTCATAGGTGACGGCGTAGTCCCACACGCGCAGGTTCCTGGCAATGGCCGACCACGATGTCAGCAGGTCCCGGAAACGCGAGTTCTCCGGGTCGGTGATCGGCCGCGTGAAGTTGCTGCCCGTGTCACAGAGTCGGATGATCACATTGTCGCGCGGCTTGATCGTTTTCGGCGGCACATCGGTGTACATGTAGGCGAGGGTGTCGATGAACACGTCCGGGTAATCGTCGCGGATGCCGTCCGCCATGGCGTTCACGAAGTCGAGCAGTGGCCCGGCCTCGGAGCCCTCGGCCTTGGCGATGGCCTGGCAGGCGTCGCACTGGCACGCCCCGGCCCAGTCGTTCTGCGAGACGCTGAACACCAGGGGCGCCGGACGGCCCGCCTTCTCGGCCTCGGCGCGGGACGTCTCGATGAATGCGCGCAACTTGCCGAGGAACACACGGCGCAGCTCGACGTTGGTCAGGCAGAGCTGCGCGCCCTCAGCCGTGCGCTTCCCGTCGACCAGCGAGAACCATTCGGGGTGCTCGGCGAAGCAGGTCTCGGGCGGGATGTACATGTAGAACGTGTGGACGTGGTAGGGCGGGCCGTAATCCATCGTCCCGCCATATTCGGGTGCGATAGCCACATCGCCGTCGCGGTTGAGGCGGTTGCGGGCCGCGAATCGGCCACCGTCGTGCCCGTAGATCATGTAGATGTCACGGTAGCGGAAGCCGGGTTGGCCGCGCAGGTTCAGCCGCCCCACTGACAGGCGCGCACGAGTGGGCACCGTCTCTTCCCACGGGTTCCACCAGTGCACGCCCACGACATCCTCGAGGAAATGGTAGACGGCGTACAGCGTGCCGCGCGGCCGGCCGCCAGCGAGCACCAGCCCGTATGAACCGCTGCGTATCGCCCACTCCTCGGGCTCGAGGACGTCGGGGCCGAAGCCCAGGCTCCTCGCCAACCGGGTCGGACCCACGTAGATGGCGCGGGCGGGGCTGGGCTGGGCCCCCTCGGCCTGTACGGCGAAGGGCGCCCGTGTGACGCGCCCGAGGTATGTGGCCAACTCGGAGGCGGCCGTCTGCTCGGGGAGCGATGCGCCTTGCGCCAGCACGATGGGCAGAGGGCGCCTGCCGGATCCGATGAGATCGAGAGCGCCGCATGGAGTGCCGAGCGCGACAGCGGCGAGAACGACCAGAACAGGGCGGGTGCGCGGTGGTCTTCGCGGTACGGCCATTAGGTATGGCTCCCTCCGTTGTCTGGGCAGACGGCGCGACCGTTTCAGGGCCGCCTCGCGTGGAACAGAATGCGGAGCCGGTGCGGGTCGTGCACGTCGGGTGACAGCCAGTCGCTCCCGATGGGCACCAGCGGCGCTTGGTGGACCCCGGCGGCGTCCTCGGCCATCACGCGCCCATCGCGGTCGACGCGCACCCGGTCGGGCCGCGTCAGCAGGTTGCACGTCGCCGCCGCGTAGCGCGTCCAGAGCTCGCCGCCGTAGTTGACATCGGCGAAGCGCAAGGGCACGTGCATCGGCGGCGCGGCCGCCATCAACGCGAAGGGTGCGGGTCCGAGCGCGAGCAGTAGCGACACGAGAGGCCCTCCTGAGGAACAGGTTGCTGCGGACCTGTTCCCCGCGGGCCCATGTGGCCCCTTGTGCCGCTAGCCGGTACGCCGGATAACCGCCGCATAGGGGCCGCTGCCAAAGAACACGCGCCCACAGCCGTCCACCCCGCGCTCCTCGGGGCGGCGGGCGCGGCAGCCCGCACCCCCAATCCCTCAGTAAGGAGGTATTGCTATCTGCTCCGGCGAATGCGAACATGGTTCGCTGGACGAACCGGCACCTCAGACCGCGGAACAGGGGGGCAGCACTGTGAGTCGTGCACGATGGACCAGCTTGTTGATATGTGTCTCGTGTGTAACGGGGGAGGGCAGCGTGGGGTAAAGCGCCCGAGGTCAGGATCATCGCTCCACCGGATGGCATCACCGTCTCCGTAGGCCAGGCCGTCCCCTTCGAGGCCAGTATCGCGACCGATGACACCGAATGCTCCGCACCCAAGGTCCAGTGGC
>JAKPQA010000116.1 GCA_029547025.1 Armatimonadota bacterium | reverse complement strand
ACGGGGGTGCGCTGACAGGCTAGGGTGTGGTCGGCTGTTGGGGTTGGTGCTGTGCTACTACCGGGGGGCATCCCATGGGCACAGGCAAACCAGCCGGACCGGTTCCGCGGCGGACGCTGATCCGCACGTTGTGTTTCCTCTCCGCCCTCTGCACATCGCCGCTGCTCGCGCAGGGCCCCCACCTGCTGCGCCTCGAACCGCCGGGGATGGATGTCTCGGCCGTCCTGAAGACGATTGCCGACGAGAAGCTCCCCGTCGGCGGGATCATCATCGACGTGGCCCGCAGCGGCCAGACGCTCTTCCCGGTGCCCGACAGCGTCTTCACGACACGCGTGGGCTTCGAGGACGGCACCCAGCTCACGCGGTGGATCGACCAGATACACGCACAGGGGCTGAAAGCCTACGCGGGCTTGGACGCGGTTCGGTGGTGGACTGCAGCGTACGCGGATCCCGACCCCTTCCTCGAGCGCCCTGAGCTCGCGGAGCTCGATTCCGACTTGAGCTGCAACCCCGCCAACGACGCGAAGTACGCCTCCCCGTGGCACCCTGCAGTGCGGTCCAGTCTCGTCTCTCTAGCTCGCGAGCTAGGCTCCTCGTACCAGGCACTCGATGGCATCATCGTCTGCCTGCGGCTCTCGCCATCCGCGTACACCGGCTTCAGCGACGCGGCGCGCAGAGCATGCATAGACGCCTTGCGGATCGATCCTCTCGACCTGGCCGTGTTCGGTGTATCTGAGGACTGGGACCCGAATCTGAAGGCCTGGATGGAGTGGCGGCCTCGAGCCCTCACTGACCTGATGCGGGAGCTGACGTCCGCCTACCGTGACGCGGACGGCACTGGGCAAGATCGTGTCATCGCCATCGGCTCAGGCGCGTACCCGGCCTACTCACTCCGCCTGCAGGCATGCTGTGCCGACGACTGGCTGACTTGGGCGCTCGACGGGCTCATCGACGGCGTGGCGCTGGACACAGTGCCCGGCCGCGAGCGATGGCACGAGGAGCTAGCGGTCGGCTTGGACGTCCTGGAGCGGGCTCGGCTGGGGATAGCCCCTTACATCGCTATACGCGGCGAACACCATGGATCCGTGGTCCCACTGACCGATGCGTACGGGCAAGTCGCGGGCGCCGGGTTGGGGGGGCGTGCCTTGCTTCTTGACCCTGTGGTCGCCAGTGAGCTGGAATCCGCGATCGGACTGCTGCGCTCGCGGCGGTAACCAAATGCCAACAGAGAGGAGGGGAGGTCTATGGGACGGCCGATGGGTGGTCCGGGTCGGAGGGAGTTCCTCAGGAACGCCGGGACCACTGGGCTGCTCGCGTTCGTCGGGATGTCGAGCTTCGATGCGCTCTTGGGCCAGATCTCGCAGCGGGCCGACGAGCGGAGCGCGGCGAGAGGCATCGCCGAGGCGCTACGTACGACGTCGGTAGCGAGTGCCGAAGGTGACTACTGCGTGCTGATCGAGGACCCCTACGAGTAGCAGCGCCTGCCCACGAGGGCCGTCCGCCAGGCGGATGAGCAGCGGTTGTGTGTCGGAGAGGAGCCAACCGAATGGCTGTGACTCGTGTGCTCGCTGTTGCTGCGGTGGCGCTGCTTGTGACAGGAACGGGCCGAGCGACGGCGATGGAGAAGGCAACAGACACTGAGCTGACAGGCATCTCAGGTGCGGGCCAGTGCCAGCACTACGTTGATCAGGAGTGCAAGGCGAAGGGCGCGTCTGGCCCCTGTCCGTTCTCGGGCTGCAACAGCGACGAGGTGGAGTATTACCGCACAGCCGTCCCGATCCAGCGGCCGGGATGCGTCAAGAATGCCTTCACCGTCGGCAAGAGGTGCACGGACGAGTACTTGGAGCGCGATCTTTGCACCATCAACTACTGGGATTCAGCCAACTGCACCACTGACTGGCACCACTCGTCGGTCCATCGCGGCGGCGAGTGGGGCTGTACCCGGTAGCCGCAGCGGCGCCGCGTGTGTCGGGAGACAGCGGAGGAGTGATCGTGTGATGGGCAGATTCGTGAACGCCCTGACCGTCCTCGCGACTCTGACGGGCGTGCTGCTGGCGCAGACCGAGGAGCCTGGCGCACCCGGCCCGCCGCTCAGCTTGGGGGAGCTGCGCAGTGCGATTGTGGAGCACCGCAGCTCCCCCTTCCCGATCGTGGCGCGCGTCACTCGGGTGATGGGGCTGACGCAGGCAGGGCCGGCGGCCCGGCCGGGCAAGGACTATGAGGTCTTGCTCACGAGCATGCTGGCTGCCGTGGGCCCGGGCGTGTTCTACACCGAGGGGTGGTTCGACGTTCAGGTGAGGGCAGCTGACGGTGTGACGCCCGCTCCGCCACCGAACGCCGGCCAGGCGATCAAGTACTGGCATGCGGCCGACGGTCGGATCTACCTCATGCGGCCTGTTGCCGCGCTCGAGCTCAAGGACCCCGCCTACGGCGTTCAGATGTGGGCCGAGGTGCTGCCTGAGCCGGACGACGGCTACACACTGGGGGCTGAGCAGGCGCTTCAGGTTCCCGTCGGCGCGCCAGGGGCGTTGGCCCGCTCATACGCCGATGTGCTTGGGAGTGCCGAGGCGCGGGTGAGTCAGGAGACCCTCGAAGGGCTTGGGTGCGTTCGCGTGGACGCGGTCTGGGCCGACAGGAAGTCGCACCGGACCTTGTGGTTCGCGCCTGAGCGCGACTACGTATGCATGAGGGACGAGTCCGTCTACGTCCGCGGGGAGTTCGTGGCTGTGGCGATCAGGACAGCCACGGAATGCCGGCAGGTCGAAGGGGCGTGGTTCCCGTCCCTCGCGGAGCATGTCTGCTACCGCAGGCCATCCGGCGGGGGGGAGTGGTGGATCCTGTCGGTCGACACCGTCGTCAGCCGTGATGTGGAGCCGCTGCCCGACAGGGGCCAGCTCTTCCTCCCCATCTTCCCGAACGCCACGGCCGTGTACCGTCCCGAGGCCGGGGGGAAGCGCGATGTGGTGGGCGTCGCGTCGGAGAACCTCCTGCAGGCGATGGCCAGCGGCGACACGATCCTGGCCTGCCCGCCTGCACCGGAGCTTCTTGGGGATAGGACCTATGCGTACGAGTAGCTGCGCCGCCGGACCGCTGCTTGCGCTCGTTGTCGCGGTCGCTCCCGCGTGGGCCGCAGGCGAGTGGGCAGCTGAGACCGCGCACCGCCTGCTCGCTGCCTTCCCTGACTGCAGCGGCGCCGTTGTGGCTGAGCACCCGCGTTGCCCCGAGGTGCTGGTGGATACTCGAGGCACCCTGAGTGACACATGCGACGAGATCGCGCTCCGGAACACCCTGAACTGGCGCCGTGTGGGGGACCTCGTTGTGCTGGCTGCGCCCCCCACGCACCTCATCCCGTGGCCGTCGATGGACTTGGGGACCCTGGCTGCCTCGTCCGCCGGGGAGGACGCCCTCGCCTACGCTCTCGTCGGTCGCCCTTGGTCGGCGCTGTCGGCTGACTGGATCCACAGCGACGACGGGGCCGCATGGCGGGCCGCAGTCGACGCAGGCGTACTTCGGAGCGGCGAGCTGGGCGAGCCGCTGCGGCGATCCTGCGAGCAGTGGCTCTCCGTCCTGGGCCTGCTTGGTGTCGGCGACACCATTGGTGAGTGGTCCGTTAGGGCGAGGTTGTGGCACTCGCCCATCGCTGCGTCGGTCCGGGGGCCTCTGGCTCAGGCGGTTGGGCTGTGCGGTGACGTGCCGGCCGGCCCTGCCCCAATTACCGTGGACGCCTACGGGACACTCAGGGATGTGCTGGGCCAACTGCAATCGGCTTGGGGGCGCCCCCTGGTTGCGGGGGACGAGATCGGGGCCATCCCCGTGGCGGCAGCGGTTCGCGACACACGAGCAGACGAGGTGCTCTGCGCTGTTGGGTATGCCGTGGCGGGGGAGTGGCGCGATCTCCCGGGAGTGCTGTTCCTCAGTGCCCATCCTGGCGGGCTGCGTTTCCATCAACGCAAGTGGTTCTGGCGGGCATCCGAGGGGCTGAAGGACGCTCCTCGCCTCAGCCCGACCGGCGCGCGCACGGTCCTCATTGCCGTGGAGCCCCAGACCGGCGGGCGACTACACGCCCTCTCCCAGCTGTACCCCGTCCTGTCGCTGGAGACGCTGCAGGGCGCAACCCAGGGCGCCGCGATGCTAGTGCAGCTCGCGCCCTCGCAGGCCGTTCTCTGGGCGCGAGAGGAGGGTTTCGACCCGGTGGAGGAGCCCCCTCACTGTGTCTACGAGTCGCTCCAGGGATTCTGCGCGCAGGAGGGCATTCCGCTCTCGAACGAAGCGGCGGCCGCCCTGAAGGCAAGGGTGTCCGGTGCAGGCGCCCTGTCAGGCACTGAGCTGATCGCCGCGGCGGACAGCGTAGGCGTGAGGCTCATAGGCGTAAGGGGTACGCTCGCGGAGGTGGCCGCAGTCGGCGGCACGGTCATCGTCCACCTGAACTGGGGCCACTACGTCGCGGTCACCGACTGCGACTGTGCCTTAGCCACGCTCCTGGGCGCGTCCGGCCACCGAGCCCGCTTCCCGAGGGACGTGCTGGAGGGCGGGATGTCAGGCTACATGTTCGCTCAGCAGGCGCTGCTCGACAAGGTCAACAGCTTGGGGGGAACCAGCAAGTGACCTTCCTGCTCGGCGTCGCGCCTTCGCTGCCTGGCGGCATCGTTGCCGCAGCGCTGTGCCTCAGCACGTCCGAAGCCGCGTCACTCCCGACTTCTCTGCCGCAGTTGAGAGTCATATACTCAACTGACACCTCAGGCCAGGTCGACACATGTGGATGCTCCGGTGGGCAGCACGGGGGCTTCCCCCGGCGAGCGACAGCCTTACGCGGCCTCTCCGATGGCGGGATCGCCGTCGTTCCTATCGACGGAGGCGGCCTCCTGACAGCCCCCTATCAGGCGCCCTACTTCGCCGAAACGTACGGTCTGATGGGGTACCGGCTGGTGATGCTGGACCCCGCCGAGGCTCAGGGGCGCGAGCCCGCCGGAGTCGAAGCCAGCTTCCGTGAGCATGGCGTGCAGGTGATCTGGCGACCGGCCGCTGGCGGGGCCGGTCCCTTACCGTGCTGGACCGCCGACGCGGGCGGCTGTCACCTCGTGGCTATTGCGGGGCCCTCGGGGCCGGAAGACGCCCCTGAGACCCTCGCGGAGCGCGTGCGTGCCACATTGCCACCCCGAGCCGGTGGGCCCACCGTCGTGCTCCTCTCGACTCGCTGGCCGCTTCCCGCGAACCAACGCCTCTCCCAGGAGCTCGGCGATGCCGTGGACGTGATCGTCGGCGCCTCCTCTCCGGCCCAGACGCGGGACTACCGTGACCCGATACCCGAGGGCAAGGTCGTGCCGGCCATCTCCCAGGGCAAGGCGCTCACGGTGATCGATGTCTACTTTGAGCCCGACGGCCGCAAGCGCATCCAGGCGCGCTTCGAGCCCGTGAGCCCTGGCCTGCTCGAGGACCCCGGCATCAAGGCCATCGTCGAGCGGTACTACACCGAGGCGGCGCCGGCCAGCCGGCCGGCGGAGGCGCCCAAGGACACGGTCGACTACGTCATGCGCGGGTGGGCCGATGCCGAGACGTGCGGCACCTGCCACCCTAAGGAGCTTGAGGCGTGGAAGGGCACCGCCCACGCCAAGGCCATCGCG
>JAKPQA010000272.1 GCA_029547025.1 Armatimonadota bacterium | reverse complement strand
CGGGCTTCACTTCACGGGCGCGGCTTCCGACACGCTCTCCGGCCACGTGGAGTACACGCTGAACCGGGCTGCGGCTTCGTGCTTCGCGCGCATCTACGGGCGTGCCCCCGGAGGAAGCCCCCAGCAGCTTGGAGGCGACGTGGCCTGCCCGAGTGTGACGCAAGGCGCGCACACCTCGGACCTGTTCACGGTCACGGCTCTGCGCGACCCAAACGGCCACCTGGCAGGCACCTACTGGGCCGTCATCTTCGCCACCGAGACAGTGTCCGACGCTGAGGCCGGGAACCGGGACCGAGAGCAGAAGTACGCTCTGCAGCACGGCGTCAGCCGCGACTCGCCGATCCGGATCCAGTCGGTATCCTTCCTCGATGCCGGCGCGGGCTACGGCGGCGACAACGAGCATGACCTCTGGGAGAACGCGGATCCATCCCTGTGGGGCGACGGCCCGGCGATCACGGACCCGGTGTGGATCGCCGACGGCCCCGACGAGGGGACCGAGCTCGACAAGAACCAGCCGGCCTGCTACACGCGCAGCATCGACGAAGAGGGCGAGGCGAACGACGTTCCGTCGCGGATGCGGGTGTCGGTGACCGTCCGTGTCGATCTGGAGGGTGGCACGTTCAACCTGGTTGGGCTGGAGGGCGGCAGCGAGTGCTTCCGGCAGAACGGCCTGACCGCCACGGGCAACAACCAGACGGTGACGATGCTCGCCCTCGACGGGCACGACCTGCCCACGGCTCTTGAGAAGCTCGCCAAGGCGTTCACCTGGCAGGTGGAGCTGCAGGGCACCACGCCAGCCGGAACCCTCAGCCTTGGCCCGAGCTCCCACACGGTCTACGTCGTCTACGCTGCTCCAGTCCACGGCGTAGAGGGACAGCGGAACTACCCCACGGAGGTCCGCCTCGACTTCTGCATGGACGCGGTGAGCGGCGATAGTGACAAGGTCTACATCGCGAACCACCTGGCGGCATTGGTCGATGGCTGGGTCAACCAGGTCGGCCCAATGGAGGAGAACCCACGCTGGGTGTTCTGGGCAAGAGACCCGGTCGACTACGCCGCTGGGTGCAACGACCAGGCCGCTCTGGTCTGCAGTGCCTTGGGAGTGGTTGGTGTAGAGGGCGTGGTGCACCAGGTCTACGCGACCTGCCACCCGGTGCCTGCCCCCTACGATGAGCAGGGGGGCGAGCCCGATATGCCCCTGTTCACGGTGAACGACTACGTCAGCTACTACCACGACCACAGGATGAAGACCAGGGGCGCGTGGCCAGCCCCACTCCAGCATCTGGTGTTTCTGGGCAACCACTTCGAGGGGTGCTTCCGCGTCGAGGATGGCAGCGAGGATGACGGCAACATGTGGTGGGTCGTATCGCCCTACGCCAGGCCGTTCAGCACCGCGAGGGACCTCCTCCGATGGTACGCTGACGAGAACCCCCAGCTATGGAGATATGAGGAGGACGGATACGTCGATGGTGAACCAGTTCCTGTCCCTTCCGATGCTTTCCTGTTTCCCCGCCCGAAGATCCTGGGCGGCCCGGACTAGGGGGAAGCCTGACATGGTGTCTGCATGTTTGGTGTTGGCGGCTCTGTCATACGCCCTGTTCGGGGGAGCATTGCCAGCAGGTGCGCAGGGGCAGCAAGCGCGTGATCTTTCGGACGCTGCGCCGGAGGCCGCTCCCGAGCAGTGGATCGCGCCGCTGCCGGACGATCTCAAGGTGCCCATGTGGGGGTGGACGGCGCGCCACCGTGCTCGCTGGGTCATCTGGCCCTCGGACAACTACATCGCGGCGCGGCAGCCACCCACCGATCGAGCGGGGCTTCCACCCGATGAGCGGGAGGCAAAGCGGGCCCGCCGCATAGAGCCTCTGTCAGCGGCTAGGGCTGATGCCCTTTGGTGGCTCAGGGCGATGCTCCGGCCTGAGTTCGTACCAGACGACCCGGACGCCCAACTCGTGCTTCTGCAGGAGGAAGATCCCAGGGAGTCTTCGGTCCTGAGCCGGGTCGAGGCCAACGGCACGCAAGTCCAGGTCCGTCAGTTCCGGTGGGCGCTGTGCGTCGTCATCAAGCCTGACCCGGCGCTCGTGCATGGCCTGGCGCCCGAGGCCATCGGCCCTGCGGTCTTCCGCGCCGTGTTCTCCAAGGGCAACCAGATGGCGATGGCGGACGCCATCGCGGTGCCGGGAGCGCCGGCCGGTATCACCGTGTATCGCGGTGCCGCCGCGCCGGGCCGCCTGTGGTGGCAATGGCAGCTCTGGTACACGGACGGGTCGGCTGTGGGGCTGTACATGGTCAGGTACGATGGCGGCCAGCTCACTGTTGGAGCGGACGACCCCTGGTTCTGAGCGTGGTGTTGCCAGCGGGGCACGTCGAGTGCGCGCCCCGCTGCCTGAGGGCTGCGGCCGAGGCGGGGTCAGGAGCCTCCGGCTGGTGCGCCCTTCCGCGCCGGAGGATCCAGACCCCGGGCCTGCGCGTGGCCGCGGCGTGCGGCTAGCGAGAAGGAGGCCGGTGCTTTGACACGTCCCACAGGGCTAGGAGTGCCGCTCTGCATGATTCTGACCTGCCTTGTCGCTGCGTCCGCTGAGGACCCACCTGCGGCCCAGCCTGCCCCCGAGCAGTGGATCGCGCCCCTGCCAGACGATGTGGACCGCGCGGTGGGCGAAGACTGGGTCGAGGAGTGGATGGGCAAGTGGGTCGTCTGGCCTTCGGAGGACGAGGTGAGAGCCCGGGGACCGCTGCGAGACCGCCGCGCCGAGTTCCCGGCGGAGGGGGCGGACGGCAAGCCCATCGTTCGCGGTGACCCAGGCGCCGTCTCCCCTGATGAGGCCCGAGCCGATGCCGCAGCCTGGGTGCGCCGGATTCTGAAGCCAGAGCTGGTCCCCGACGACCTCGACGACGGGTTCGTGCTTCTGCAGGAGGAGGACCCGTCGCGGAGCTCGGTGCTCTGCCGCTTCGAGATCCACGGGACAGGCATCCAAGTCACTCAGCTCCGGTGGGCGCTCTGCGTCGTGATGCGGCCCGACCCGGCCTTGATCGAGGGGCTGGAGCCGCGGGCCATCGGCCCCGCGGCGTTCCGCGCCGTCTTCACCAAGGGCGACGCGATGGCGGGAGCGCGCTTCTCGGACGTCCCCGGACTGCCCTACTTCGCGCAGGAGTTGGACCTTTCCGTCAGCTCGGCACTCTGGTGGGGCGGGTTCTTCTGGTACACCGACGGCAGGTCTACCGCAGTCTACATCAGGAGAGCCGACAGAGGACACTCCCCGGCGAGAGCCGGCGACCCGTGGTTCTGATGATGGCGCCGGCAGCAGCACGGCGAGGCGGGGTCAGGAGCTCCTTCCGCTGAACACCACGGCGCGGATACGGTCCTCCGCGCCGGGAGGCCCCCCGCCAGTGCACCAAGTGGGAAGGCCCCCGTGCCGATGAGCCGAAACTGCGGCCCGAACCGGACGAACCGATGCCCGTCCTGGGGAGGCACGCCATGACCTTCTCAGCGCTCTGCGCGTGCGCCGTGCTGGCCGGCGCCCCACCGGCCCTTCAGTGGTCCGAAGCCCTGCTCAGCCGACCGTCGGCCTGGAGCGACCGGATGAACGGCGCGCTCGTCACCCCGTACCGCGGGGCATTGCGGGTCGAGATCGCGCCCGGCTGCGCCTGGGCCATTGCGGCCATCCCGTCGGTGTGCCTCCCGCCGGGTACGGAACGCGTCACCGCAAGCGTCCGCAGCCTGAGCGAGGGCAGCCGGTGGCTGATGCGGCTCTTCGGCGATGTCCGTGGCACGGGGCGCCCCGCGACCTCCTCGCTGGCCGAGCAGTGTGCCCGAACGGGCCAGACCATCCTCGAACCCGACCCACGCCTGATGCTCCTGGGTCACGGCCAGCCCGTGCAGCTCCAGCTTGGCATCGAGGGCAAGCCGGGCGACAGCGTTGTCTTCGAGGGCCTTGAGTTCGCGTCTGGGGCCCCGTCTCCACGCGGGGCGACCATCCCGGGCCAACTGCCCATCGCGGCCGTCGATCTGATGCCCAGCCTCCCACAGCCCTACCGGATGCTCGACTGGCGCGCCAAGGCGCGCGCCTATGACCGCCTGGCCTTCGACTGGAGTGCCCGAGGCCAGTTCCTGCCGCTGATCTGGCTCGACGAGAGCCGCATCAACGTAGACGCTCCGACCTTCGGCCTACCGAGCTATGTGGGCGACCCGCGGCAGGGCACGAACGGCCAGGAGAGCATCACGTGCATGGGCGCCGTCCTCGGCGCGACCGTGGCGGGCATCGACAAGCGAGAGGGTCCGCACGACTACGTCGCCATGTGCCAGGCCTTCGCGAACCGCCGCAACGGGTCGAACCTGGTGCTCAACTTGCAAGACCAGGGCACCGGCGGCTCCTACTGGTATGACCTCTTCCCCCACATCGTCTTTTACGCTCTGGCGGACCGGTACCCGGACGCGGGGCTCGAACCCGTGGTGCGCGACACGGCCGACCGGTGGGCCCGAGTCGTCGACGCCGTCGATGCCACATTCGAGCACACGGGCTTCGACTTCGCGTCGGGGAAGCCGGTGGACAACGGCAAGTGGCGCGAGCCCGATGCCGCCGCCGGCATTGCTTGGATGGAGTACGCCGCCTGGACACGCTGGCGCGATCCGGCCCACCTCCGCGCGGCCCAGCGGTGCCTGCGATTCCTCGAGGAACGCGAGTCGAACCCCTACTACGAGTGCCTGCTCCCGTGGGGCGTGCAGGCTGCTGCCAAGATGAACGCCGAGCTGGGCGCCGAGTGGGACGTCGACCGCCTGTTGAACTGGTGCTTCGACATCAGCGACTGTCGCGGGGGCTGGGGCGCCATCGTCCAGAACTGGGGCGGATACGACTGCGCCGGGCTCGTCGGCAGCGTCGACAACCGTGGCGGGTACGCCTTCGCCATGAACACCTTCTCGCAGGCCGCGGCGCTCACCCCCGTGGCCCGGTATGACCCGCGCTACGCCCGGGCGCTCGGGAAGTGGATGCTGAACCTGGCCAACGCAGCCCGGCTCTTCTACCCCACCGAGCTGCCCACGTCGAACCAGGACTGCGGCTGGTGGCAGGGCGACCCCGAGGGGGCCATCGCCTACGAGGGGCTGCGCCGGCAGCGCGATGGCCGCAGCCCCTTCGGCACCGGCGACCCGATCGAGTTCCGGTGGGGGCCCAAGACCAACCTGGGCCTCTACGGCTCAAGCTACGTGGGCCTGCTGGGCGGCATCGTCTCCACCACCGATGTCCCCGGCATCCTCGCCCTCGACTGCCTGGCGACGGACTTCTACCACGCGCGGGCGTATCCGACACACCTGTACTACAACCCGCACGCGGCGGCGCGCATGATCACGGTGCCGCTCGCCGGGGAGCCCACGGACCTCTACGACGCCGTCAGCCACCGGTTCTTGGTCGAGGGCACCCACGGCGACGCCAAGGTGCGGATCGCGGGTGACCGCGCCCTCGTTCTCGTGTCGGTCCCCAGCGGCAGTCACAGGGAGACCGTCGGTGGGCGTCTGCTGTGCGACGATGTGGTGGCGGACTACCGGGCGCGGTGACGGGCGGCTCCGTGGCCTGCCGCCTGGCTGCCGCGAGGGGCTGGCCTCTTGCGGGGGGACTGGGGCACAGCCCCGTGGTGTTGGCTTTACCGCCGCCCCTGTTCGTACGCGGCCCGGACCTCCTCGGCGCTCAGAGGACGCTGGTAGATCCGCACATCGTCGATGAGGGCCCGTGCCTGGAACTGGGCATCGATGTCGGAGTATTGCCCGATGCGCAGCTCGCCCGGCCACGGCTGGGCGTCGAGGGTCGGGACGCCCCGGCGGCCAACCTCCTGGCCATTGACGTAGAGGATCTGCTCGGACCCGGTGAAGACGGCGGCTATGTATGACCACTCGCCCACGGGGATGCTGCCGGCATCGAGGATCTGCTGCCGCGGCAGATAGTAGCGGAGCTTCCCGCCAATGAACTGCAGCCAGTAGCCGAGGCCCTCCCAGTGGCCATACGAGAGGAACACGGGAATGCCCTCAAGCGAGGCGGGCCGGATCCACAGGTCGAAGCTCAACGGTCCGCCTAGCTGGAGGGTATCCTGGTTGGGGAATGCTATCCAGCCGCCCTCGCGCGTGTCGAGGCACCCGTCAGCGACGGTGGCGCCACCCTGCAACTGGCCCTGCTGGCCAGTCTCGGCGGACGTGCCGCCGAAGCTCGTGGCGAACACCGGCTCGATCGGTGCCGCGGTTGCGGTCACGGTCACGGGCTCCGAAGGCGCCCCGTCCCTCCCGGCCCGATCGACGGCCACAACGCGGAAGCGCTCGGGCCGGCCCGGCTCGAGCGGGGCCACGACCAGGGAGACACCGCGCAGCGGCGTGGCTCCGGCCGCGCTGACCCACTCAGTTCCGGCCTGCCGCTGGACACGGTACCCCACCACGCCTCGATCGGGCAGCGGGTCGAAACTCACGACGGCTCGCCCGGGACCGCTCGTGGCCCTCACGCCCGTGACCGCCGGGAGAAGCGGCGGCGATGGAGCCTCAGCCACACACTCGCTGACGGGCCCCATGCGGCCGGCCGCGTCGACTGGGATGACGGCGTAGGCCACGCGCTGCCCCAGTGGCGGCGTGGTGTCGATGAACTCCGTCAGCGCCGTCTCTCCCAGCAGCGTCTGGGCCGAGGGGGCGAAGCCCTCCGGGCCCCGGTGGACCTCGTAACGCACCCGCTGGCCTGCCGCGCCCGGCTGCCACGTGAGGTGAACGGCGAACGGTGTCGACGCATCAGCCGCCAGGTGCGTCACGCCCTCGGGCGGACCGGCCGCGTCGGCCAGCACGGTGGTGTCCGACCGCCCGCTGCGTTCGGTACCATCAACCGCCGTGCAGACCGCGCGGCGGCTGCCCGCGGGCACCGGCAGAGCCGGCAGTTGGCTCCGCAAGACGTGGTACGCTCCCGATGTCGCTGGTCGGCCCGTGCCGGACGTGTCGATGTAGCCCGCTACCGGGTCGTACTCGATCCCCGAGATGGCCACGCACTCCAACACCAGCGGCTTGCGGGCCTCGGGCTGGCCAAAGGCCACATCGGTCACGGGAACGGGTGCGTAGACGCTGGGCCCACGATAGGGATGGGCGGTACACGTGAACAATGTCTCCGGCGCCGAGAGAGGCAGCCGCGCCGGCGGCGCGACGCCATCCCGCGCCTCGATGTAGAACTCGACGCCCTCCGCACCGATGGCCGAGCCCGGAATGGTCGCGGCGAACCCGCAGCCCACGGTGGGCTGCATGGCCACGGCCGCAAACACCCGGCCGGGAGCCCGGTAGCGCAGCGTGACCCGCACGCGGCCCGCGTCGCTGAATGCGGTGCACCGCACCGGCAGCGGCACGCCCTGGGGGATGACCCCCGCCGGGTACCGCATGGCGAGCTGGGGCGACGGGAGCGCGCCACGCGGAGGCCCGTCCTCGGGCTCCGGCATCAGCTTCGCCAGCCGCGCCTTCGTGCGCTCGAGCATCGCGTAGGCCTTCACATTAATGGTGGCAAGGTTCCCGAAGTCGCCCTGACTGGTCAGACGCTGGCCATAGGCCCTCATGGCCTCCTCGAGACCACACTCGGCGATCCGCCGCCAGGCTTCCTCCGCCGTGGCCCGCGACTCGGCCACCTTGCCCTCGGCCTGCTCCAGCTCGGCGCGAGCGATGAGCTGGTCGATCGGGCCGTCGGGTTCGAGCTGGAGCGCGGCTTGGTCGAAGTATGTCACAAAGTCGATCGTGGCCAGCAGGTACCGAAGCCTCTCCCGGTGCCGAGGCGCCGCCCGACCCAGCAGCCCCTCAACCTGGGCACGGATCTCGGCCAGCGCAGCGAGGTTCTCCGGCATCGGCCGTCCGGGGCCGGAGAACCACTGGAAACCCCCGCACTCCACCTGGCCTGAGCCACCGGTCCAGCGTGGCCCGAGCGCCTCCAGACGCTGGTGGATGGCTGCCATATCATGGGCATACCGATCACCGTAACATCGCCGGGAAAACCCTTCATAGAACTGGTCATATGAGATGCTAGGCTGCCAGGCGAACTGGGCGAGGTAAGCTGCTACTTCCTCGACACCTCGGGTCTCCCAGTGGATGCCCAGAAGCCCCTGGCAGCCCTTGGCCAGCGCATCGCGGCAGAGCTCGGTGAAGGGCTTCACGTTGGCCTGGCTGCTCCATTGGTCGCGCCGCGACCCGCCGCCGTCCGACTCGAACCAGGGGATCGGCCACTTCTGCCGGCCCGGCGACAGCTCGCCGTAGGCGTGGCTCACATGGGGCTCCCACGACGGATCGATGTTGTCGAGGGCCGAGAAGATGACATCGGGCGGCAGCAGCTTGTCGAGGCCGATGTAGAAGTCGGAGAACCGCATCCACCGGTCACCGCCCCACCCACTGACGATCACGGGCAGGTCGGGCCGCACCTGCCGGATGATCCCATAGGCCAGCCGGACGAACAGCATGACCCGGACCCCTTCGGCAACGCGATCCTCCGAGCCCAGATAGGCGAAATCACCCCGGTAGTGCTCGACGTAGGCCGCGAGACGCGAGGCGGGATCAACGCCACTCCCTCCGCCCAGGCCTTCGGACTGCCACAGCCAGAAGTAGTCGGCCATGGGATAGCGAGAGAGCACATAGCGCAGTTTCTTCTCATACAATCTCTGGGTCGCGGGATCTGTGGGATCGCCCACCAGCTCGAAGCCGATGCACGGGTGAATCCCGCGCTCCTTGGCGTACTGCAGGCCCTGAGCAAGAACACACTGAGCCCGGATGATGGCATCGTCGGCGTCCCGGGCCTCTGTGGTGGCGCGGCTGCCGAAGGCCACGGCATCGAAGTACCGCCCGGTGCCGAAGCCGAACTCGGCGGCCCGCATACCGCGTACCGTGCCCCAGCCGTAGTTCTCGGATGTCGCCGCCGGCGAACCGTGCTGCCAGCCTCCGTTGTCGGGGTAGGCGAAGAACGGCTCGTGGTCGTAGTCGTGGAAACCGACGAAGTTCATCTTCATCTTGGCCATCTGGTCGAAGAAGGCGCGGTGGTCCTCGAGGTCCCAGGTGGTGGGACTATTGAGGAAGTTATACCAAGGCAGACTTCCTCGAATGGGGAAGGACGGCTCCGCCCGAACATTCAGCGTGTCGCTGACCTCAAGCTGGTCACGCATCTCCGGCAGAGCATCCCCCCCGAGGTAGAAGCCCACGCCGAGCATCTCGAGAAGCGAGTAGACGCCGTTCTGAACGCCGATGGGTGTCCTGCTCGCCACGACGAGGCGTGCGGGGCCAGTCCGGACCGCCAGGACGTAGCCCTGATCGTGCAGGTCGGCCGGGACGGCTCCGGACACGGCCGGGAGCGACCTCGGGGTGCCCACAAGCACCCCCACGTCACGGGCCGGGGCCTCATCGGGGCGGACGATGCGTGCTTGCCGCCCGCACAGAAGGCGCCCATACCGCTGGAGTTCGCGGGCGGCGGTCAGCTCCATGGCCGATGCACCGTCGCCAACGACGATCGGAGCTCCCCCAATATCGATGGCCCAAGAGGGTAGGGAGAGGGCCGAGGAGATGGCGAGAACGCACGGGAGGATGCGCACGGGGAAAGCACCTCGCTGTCGAGTGCGAGCTGGGGTCTACGATGAGTTCACCCGGCGCAGACAGACTCCCTGCCCGACGATGGGTGGGAAGGATTTCGCGGCGGGCGGCAGAAGTCCCCCAAAACCGGCAATCGGCGGATGCTCTCGTGGTGGGAGGAAGAAGATGTCCAAACGAACTGCTCTAGCCGCATTGGCGGCTGCGGCGCTGCTCGCGTCCTGCGCCGCCGGCGTGGCGGCCCCCATCAAACCGGCCCCATGTGGCTGCGGGTGGGTGAACCTGTTCAACGACCGGGACCTCTCGGGCTGGCATGTGCGGCACGAGGATGCACGAAATGGTTGGTTCGTCAAGTACGGTTGGCTCATCAACACGATGCCCAGCACCGATCTCATCTCGGACACACTCATGGGCGATCACCAGCTGCACGTGGAGTTCCGGGTTCCCAAAGGCGGCAACAGCGGCGTCTACCTGCAGGGGCGTTACGAGATCCAGGTGCACGACAGCTACGGCGGTGACCTCCATGCGGGCATGTGCGGCGCGATTTACAGCAAGGTTGTACCGAAGAAGAACGCCTGCCGTCCCGCGAACCGGTGGCAGAGCTTCGATGTGACCTTCCGCCAAGCCCGGCTGGACGCTAACGGCAAGGTCGTGAAGAAAGCTCGAGTCACGGTGTATCAGAACGGCGAGTTGATCATTGACAATGCCGAGATCGATGGCGTCACCGGGTCGGCGCTCGACGACAAGGAGGGACAGCCCGGCCCGCTCTATCTGCAGGGCGATCACACCGCCGTCGAGTACCGTCACATCCGGTACCGCCCCCTGGGGCCTGAGTAGGCTTTCTGCCGGCGCGGCCGCCCATGGGACGGGGCGCCATGGCACGTGTCTAGAGGAGGCACATCATGCGTGTTCCAATGGCCTGGCTCGTCGGGTTGGCCGGCCTGCTCGCTGCCGGCTGTGCGTGGGCTCAGGGCGCAGGATCGTACGCGCCCGACGAGGACGGATGGGTCTCTCTGTTCAACGGCGAGGACCTGTCGGGCTGGTCACTGACGGACCCTAACGGTCCGAACGGCTGGAGTGTGGTCGACGGGATCCTGACGAACACCGCGCCCAGCACAGACCTCAAGATCGATCGGCTGTTGACGGACCACGAGTTGCACGTCGAGTTCCGTGTTCCCAAGGGTGGCAATAGCGGCGTGTATCTCCAGGGCCGCTACGAGATTCAGGTCGCCGACAGCGAAGGGGCGGAGCCCGAGTCGCACATGTGCGGGGCCATTTACGGTCTGATCGCGCCCCGCACCAATGCCTGCAAGCCGGCGGGCGAGTGGCAGACGTACGACGCGACGTTCACGGCGGCCAAGACCGGCCGGGACGGTAACATCATCTCGCTCCCCCGCGTGACCGTGGTGTTCAACGGGGTCACCATCATCGATGACGCCGAGATCCCCGGCGTCACGGGGGCCGCGCTCGATGACCAGATGGGGCTGCCCGGCCCGCTCTACCTACAGGGGAACCACTCGTCGGTTGAGTACCGGAACATCCGGTACCGTCCGCTGAAGAGCGACTGGGCACCCGAAGAGGACTTCGTCCCGCTGTTCGATGGTGAGAGCCTCGATGGGTGGGAGGCCATCACCTCGGGACACGGCACGGGCGGCAAGTGGACGGTGGAGGACGGCGTCATCACGGGAACCCAGGACAGACCGGGCAACGGTGGACTGCTGGCGACCACGGACCAGTTCGGCGACTTCGAGATTCGCGCGCAGATCAACCCCGAGTGGGACATCGACAGTGGCCTCTTCCTGCGCTGCCAGCCCGATGGGCGCTGCTACCAGGTCACGGTGGACTACCGGCCGGGCGGCCAGGTTGGCACGCTCTATGGCGAGGGCATCGGTGGCTGGATCCAGGAGAACCCGGACTGGGTGAAGTACTATAAGGCCGATGACTGGAACGAGATCCGCGCCATCATCACCGGGCAGCCTCCTCGCACTCAGGTCTGGCTCAACGGCAACCTACTCATCGACAAGGTGGACACGGAGGAGCGTCTGCCTGCCGAAGGAGCCATTGCGGTCCAGGTGCACGGCGGGGGCGACTGGCAGGGTCGCGTGACGCGGTTCCGGAACATCCGCATCCGCCTGATCGAGCCGTGAGGGCACGGCGCGGAATGGCCGGATATCGAGGGGGCAAAGCCCTCGACTGGCGGCCCCAGGCAGTTGGGCCGCGCCGCTGACGGGGGTGCGGAGCGTTGTACCCCATGCCCCTGCACCGGTCTCGGCGGAGGTCAGAGCGCGAATCCATGGCACTACAGACCCCATGTTGCGCTGGCGCCGCGGTGTTGGTCATGGCGGTCATCTCCGCCACCGGCCTGGCGGTCGCGGCGCCGATTCATGATGCGGCGGCCGCCGACGACACGGCGCGGCTCGAGGAGCTGTATCGGGCCGATCCAGGCAGCGTGAATCGGGGCGACAACCTGGGAGCCACGCCGCTACACCACGCGGCTCAGGGGGGATGTGTCCGCGCGGTACAGTGGCTACTGGACCACGGCGCGGACCCGAACGCCCGCAGGGCGGACGGTGGCACGGCGCTCCACGCGGCGGCTGCCGCGGGCCAGGTGAAGGCGGCCGAGGCGCTCGTCCGCGCCGGGGCGGCTGTGGCCGCCAAGGATGGTTCGGGGCGGACGCCCCTCGATGTGGCCGAGTCTCGCGGGCACAAGGCGGTCGTCGGCGTGCTCGGTCCCAGCACGCCGGGCAGCCCATCTCCAACGCCCCCGTTGGCCCCCAAGGCCGACGGGGCCAGCAAGGGTGTCGGCAGCATCGCCGTATCTGCCATGGGCCTCAAAGGGCAGCCCGTGGCCGGCGCCAATGTGTTCGTCGAGCCCTCGGGGCGTGAGGCCACCACCAATGCCCGGGGCCTGGCCACTCTCTCGGGGTTGCGGGCCGGCACCTATGTGGTCTCCGTGTCCAAGGAGGGGTATGGCTCGATCGTGCTCTCGCCGGTCATCGTCCCCAGTGGCGATACCGTGACCCTCAGGGCCGCCCTCCAAGCCAAGGAAGGTACCATCGCCGGCACGGTTCGGGACGCCCGAGGGAATGGTATCCCCGGCGTCCTGGTGTCGACCGAGGACCGGAAGGCCCTGGCGACCACAAACAAGGATGGCCGGTACGCCCTGACGGGGCTGCCGCCTGGCCGGTACAAGGTCAGAGCCTGGCTGCGGGGCCGATCCTTCCCCGACTTGCCCGAAGTGGATCTCAAAGCTGCGGGTGCGGTCCCGCTGGACATCACCGAGCAGGCGGCGGGCGGCAGCATCACGGGAGTAGTTCGGGATCGCGAAGGCAACCCGGTGCCGGCGGCGGTTGTGTCGCTCGATCATCACGAGGCAACGGCCGACACCGGACCCGACGGCACCTACACGCTCCGCGGCGTGCCGGACGGCATCTACACGGTGACGGCCACATGCCGAGGCGTCGGGACCGGGCAGAAGGACCTGGTGATGGTGACGGCGGGGAAGCCGGCCACGGCTGACATCGTGCTGGGCGGCGACCTGGGCGCCATTGCGGGGATGGTTCTGGACGAACAAGGGAAGCCGCTACCGGGTGTCATCGTGTCGGTGCGGGGTGGCGAGAAAGCGAGCTCCACCTCGGCCGACGGCAGCTACTCTCTCATCGATCTCGAACCGGGCGTGTACGAGCTCGTGGTGTCGCGGACCGGTCGCGAGCTGATGTCGCGCCCCGGCATCGTCGTCGAAGCAGGCATCACCACGCCGGCAACGCTTCACCTGGCGCCCTCGGCTCGCGGTGCCTCGGGGCGCGCCCCCACGTGGCCCTATGCCGTGGGCATCGTCGGTGCCGTGATGCTGCCGGTCTCGGTGCTCGCCATCGTGCGGGCGGTCCGCCGCCGCCGCTATGGACCCTGGAGTTAGCAGCGGAACCCCGCTCACGGCCGCGAGCGTTTCGGGGAGCCCGGAGATCGCCAGGCCGTCCGGACCACCACCCCGGCGGGGCGGCCAATACGGGCGAGGTAAGTGCCGACCACGGGAGCCTGCTCCGTCTGGGGAAGGCTCGGTGCCGTGACGACGGCACGCGAGCCTTCCGCGAACCCGTGCGTTTTGGCTCCCGGGGAGACGGTCAGGCCCGGGTCGTCATGGTGTAGCGGTACTCGACGGGGTATGGCCCGTCACCCACCCGGGCGCGCCGATCGGGTCGAGTCGGGCCCCATCGCCGCGGTGATCTCGTGTTGCGCGGAATCGGGGGACACCACTCCATCGAGGGACACCGAGGCGCTCGAACAACGGGCGCCTCGCGCGGTGCCCACACGCCCGGCGGCAGCCTCACCCGCGACACGGATTCCGAGAGGCAACAGGACGGCCAAGGCTACCGCCCGGCGGCCTGGGCGGCCACGAGGGCGAGCCACGCCAGCAATCCCCCCACGGCGAGAGCCATGCAGCCGGACTTGCTGGGTGCGGCGGCCACGGGGCGCACCAGGGTCTCCGGTGGCCGGAGGTCCCTCAGAACCAGCCCGCCGCCCTCATCCACCGAAGCGATCCAGTTGCCGTCGGGGGTGACGGCGACCTGAGTGACTCCGGACGAGTGCTCAGTGTAGACGTGCTCGCACGCGCCCGTGACCGGGTCCCAGGTACGGACGGTGCCGTCGGAGCCGCCGGTGACGATGAGCCCCTGCCCGACGGCGGCCGACCATACGCCTCCGGTTGGCAAGCCCGTATGGCCGGCGAGCGGGCGCAACACCTCGAGCGTTAGGCCGTTGACCACGAACACGGGCATGGGGCGTTCGTCGAGCCCACCGGCGCTGGCGGCGCCCCGCAACGGGAGTCCCGCGGGCAGATAGGCGCGCTTGGCGTCGGGCCGGTAGACGGAACCGTAAAGGGGGGCGTTCAGATTCTCGCGCTTGCTCACCTTGCCCGTCTGCATGGCATACATGACGACGTGGCCATCGAGGCTGCTCGACAGGGCATACAGGCCCGTCGAGGCGATGCTGACCCCGGTTGCCCGTTCCGTGTGAGCCAGGGAGCCCCAGAGGGGCTTGAGGGCCGGAGCCTCGAGCACCTGAACGCCGTAGGCATACTTGGCATGAGGCGCGGCCTGGGCCGCGGGTCCGAACTCGTGCCCAAAGCCGCAGGCCACGGCAAGACGGGTGCCGTCCGCCGAGAAGGCCAGGCTGGCGGGCTCTCGGATCCCGTCGAGAAGGCCCAGGAGTTCCAGCGAGTGCGTGTCCGAGCAGCGCACGGCACCATCATCGGAGGCCGATGCGAGCCACTGGCCGTCCGGCGAGAAAGCGAGTGAGGACACACGCCCTCCGTGGCCGCCGAAGGAGCCCTGGATAGACCCGTTGGCGGGGATCACCAGCGCGATGGTGCCGTCGGTGCGACCCGCAGCCAGTAGGCGGCCGTCGGGTGAGATCGCCACCGCGGTGCAGTTTGGAACAAGCGCCTCAAGTCGGTGGAGCTGACGCATGGCAATACCCCCTCAGTAGGCTCGCGCGAACAGCACCCGCCCCTCCGATGGCTCGCCCGTCAAGATGCACTTGCCGGCCTCGGGCTGTCTCCCGAAGGGGATACAGCGGATGGTGGCCTTGGTCTCTTCCTGGATGCGGGCCTCGGTCTCGCCGGAGCCGTTCCAGTGGGCATAGACGAAGCCGCCGGCCTCGAGCTGCTCGCGGAACTCGGTCCAACTATCGGTGGTGCACGTGTTGTTCTCACGGAACTCGAGCGCGCGGTCGAACAGCCCGGTCTGCACCATATCGAGCAACGTCGGCACCTCCGATTCGAGCGCATCCAGCGGCACGGTGCCCTTGTCGCCCGTATCGCGGCGGGCGAAGGTGACCTGGCCGTTCTCGAGGTCCCGAGGGCCCAGCTCGAGCCGGAGCGGGACGCCGCACAACTCCCACTCGTTGAACTTGAAGCCCGGCTTGAGCTGGTCGCGATCGTCCACGTGGACGCGGACGTTCTTGGCCAGGCGCGCGTGGATCTGATGGGCGACCTCGAGCACGCGCGCCTTCTCCTCATCCTTGCGGTAGATGGGAACCACGACCACCTGGATGGGCGCGAGGCGGGGGGGCAGAGCGAGGCCTTTCTCGTCGCCGTGCCCCATGACCAGAGCACCGACCAGCCGTGTGCTGACACCCCAGCTTGAGCCCCAGACGTACTCGTGCTCACCACTCTCGTTCTGGAACGTGACATCGAAGGCTTTGGCGAAGTTCTGACCGAGGAAGTGCGAGGTGCCTGCCTGCAGGGCCCGGCGGTCACCCATCATGGCCTCGATGCAGTAGGTGCGCACGGCTCCGGCGAAGCGCTCGCGCTCAGTTTTCTCGCCGCAGACCACCGGCAGCGCCATGTAGTCCTCGGCGAATCGCCGGTAGACCTCCAGCATGCGCAGCGCTTCCTCATCCGCCTCGCGCTCGGTGGCATGGGCCGTGTGGCCCTCTTGCCAAAGGAACTCGGTGGTGCGAAGGAACAGGCGAGTTCGCATCTCCCACCGCACCACGTTGGCCCACTGGTTGCCCAGAATCGGCAGATCGCGGTACGAGTGTATCCACTTCTTGTACATGGACCAGATGACCGTCTCGGAGGTCGGCCGAATCACCAGGGGCTCTTCGAGCTTCTTGCCGCCGCCGTGGGTCACCACGGCGCACTCGGGGGCGAAACCCTCGACGTGCTCGGCCTCCTTCTTGAGGAAGCTCTCGGGGATCATCAGAGGGAAGTACATGTTCTCGTGGCCGGTCTCTTTGAACATGCCATCCAGCGCCGCGACCATGTTCTCCCACAGGGCGTAGCCATACGGCCGGATGACCATGCAGCCGCCCACGGGGGCATAATCGGCCAGCTTGGACTTGAGCACCACGTCGACATACCACTGGGCGTAGTCTTCGTCGCGGTTTGCGATGAACTGCATCGGCCTGCTGCCATCCTGAGTCGACATGGTCATCCTCACTGGGAGAGTCTGCTCGCGCGCCGCCGTGTCGAGGTCGTGGAGCTGAGTCGGCTCCTGCCGCACACGCGGAACGGCGAGGCTACAGCGTAGCAGACCGAGGCAACCGCGCCAACCGTGCACGCAGAGCCCGGGCCGGGGGACGCGGGCTCTGCGGTTGGGGGGAACCCGGATGAGCGCGCGGCGGCTTTCGCCGAAGCCCGGCTACCGACGGGCGCGCGTTCTTCTCCTCAACAGAAACGTCCCGCCCGAGACGAGCAGCAGTCCGCATGTGGCAGGCTCAGGGGTGGGTTGGTAGTTCAGCCCGCCGACATCAAACAGTCCGTAGCTGGGGTTTATCCGGTCTCCGGAGTTCACCACACCGTACTGGAGCGTGTAGGTGCCCGCAGCGGGCGCGGTCCATGACCATGCCTCAGGGACACCATCGCCCAGGTCGCCGACGTCGCCAACGGATTTCTGCCAGAGCACCTCGTTGGCGCCGTTCGACACCGACACGTAGGCGTAGTCGTTGTACGGCAGGTAGTCGGCCGCGTCGAAGGCCGCCCAGCCCTCGAGTACATCGCCCGCCGCAAGGTTCATGCGCTGTTCGATGGTGGACGGCCAGTCCTCAGCGCCTCCCCACAGGACGGCCATGTAGGCGCCCAAGGGGCTGTAGATGCCACCGTTCTCGGTGACCCACTCGGTGACGATATCGGCGAGCGCTGGATCACCGACTACCCAGCCGGTGAAGTCGCCGGTCTCGAAACCCGGGTTTGCGTGGGGATTCGTTGTGGCCGAAGCCACGCCGCCCAGAGGCAGCAGTGATGCCAGTACGACCATCGTGAGACGTGCGAGGGCACGCATTGCCTTCCTCCTGTTCGAGTTCACGCGCGGTGGCACGCGGGGTGGCGGTCCCGGGCGAGCCCGGCGGCAGGCCGGTCCCGCCCGAGACCATGGGCCGCTAGCCCAGAAGGTCGAATATGAGCTTGGCGATCTCCGTGTTGTCGATGTAAGGGCCGCGCACGGGATCGGTCTCGTCGGCGTAGGGCAAGAGGCCTGCTGACCCGGCGCCGGCCGCGAACAGCGGGACGAGGGAGTTCGTGTGGTCGCCGCTGTTCCAGTCCATGCCTGGCAGCTGCAGGCGGCCGCTCCCCGCGATCGGGTTCCAGATGGGCTGGTTGTTACCTGGCCCACCGCTCCCCGGGCCCCAGAGGTAACCGGTCTCGTGGTCCCCGGTGACGATCAGAAGGGTCTCGTCGAAACTGCTGTTCTTGCGGATCCAGCGTACGACCGCGTCGACGGCGTCGTTGAAGTCGATCTCTTCCTCGATAAGCCTGCCTGGCTGGTTCGCGTGGGCCGCCCAGTCTACGGCACCGCCCTCGACCATGAGCACGAAGCCATCCGTGTCGCCATCGAGGCAGTTCAGGGCGCCTGCCGTCATCTGCGCGAGCGTGGGCACTCCGCTGTTGCGCTTCACCTTGTAGGGCGCGGCCTTTCCATCCCCGGAGCGGGCCTGGTGTAGGGTGGTGTAGCTCCGAGCCACCCCACAGACGCGCTTGGGCGGGTTCGGGGCATTCTGCAGGGCCACGAACTGTGAGAGACTCTCGACCAGAGTCCAGGGGTCGGCCACGCCGTCCCCATCGGCGTCGGCATAATCACCCGAGGCCACCAGGGTGCCGGCAGCGAGCTGGTCGAACATGGCCTTGCCGCCCACGTACTGATAGTCATGACCGTCGGCCTGACCGTCTTTGACCGACGTCTCGTTGTTTCCGAGTACGGCGTCGTTGGTGTAGAGCGGGTGGCCACACCCCATGATGACGTCCGTGCGGCTCTGTGTGAGCATCTGCTGGGCGATGGCGAGGTAGTTATTGCGGCTCTCGTTGTGAGCCACAAAGCCCGCCGGGGTGGCGTGACTGAACTCCACCGTGGTCACGACGCCGGTCGACTTGCCGACCTCCTCGGCCCGCTCCATGAGGTGCTTCACCCGGTTCTTGTAGGGATCGAGTCCGAGTGCCGCGTCATAGGTCTTGACTCCGCAGGACATGGCTGTCGCCGCGGCGGCCGAGTCGGTGGCATTGCTCTTGACATAGCCGAACTCGCTCCACGCGCGCGACGGGTCATAGCCCTTGGGGGTGGTGCCGCTGCCGGTGGAATAGGTGCTCATCGCGACCCGCACGGGGAACGACTCGTAACACTGGCGGCCCAAACGGTTGTACTGATAGAGATCGGTGACCGCGATCTGGTTGTACCCGCACCCGTCGCTGATCATGATGATCACGTTCTGGGGCGTCGGGATCGACGCGGCCGCTCCGGCTTGGGGGCTCCCGCTGATGGCGCACACAGCCACAGCCACCATGGCGGCGGGCAGCACGGCGAAGCGGTAATACCTGCGTAGGGGATGCACGGCAGACTTCTCCTCTCGGTCCGTCCGAAGTGCCCCGCTCAGGTCGGAGACTGCCGACCGACACGTCGCGGGGCCGGGACAGTTGGGTTCCTGGCCGGCCCATTCACCCGAGAGGTAGCCTACACAACACGCGTTATGCCCCGGTTAGGTCTGCGTTAGCTCATCGTTAAGTGCGGCGCCGACGCCGGACTGCGGGGCAGCAGCACCCGCCTAGCGCCCCAAGCGCCGGCACAAGAACGAGGCAAGGCCAGTGTTGTCGACATATGGCCCGCGAACGCGGTCACGACCAACCACATGGGCGGGGAGTCCCTCGGCCGCCGAGCCAATGGCGTACAGCGGCACCAGGCTGTTGGTGTGGCCACCCGTGTGCCACTCGAGGCCCGGAGTGCGGCCCTGGCCTCGATTCTCGAGCGGGTTGAAGACGGGCTGGTCGTCTTCTGGGCCCCCGGTGCCCGGGCCCCACAGCCCCCCCGTCTCGTGGTCGGCCGTGACGAGCAGCACAGTCTCGTCCCAGTTGCTGTGCCGCTCGACCCAACGTACGACGGCCTCGACGGCGCGTGCGAAGTCGAGTTCCTCCTCGATCATACGCCCTGCCTGGTGGCCGTGGGCCGCCCAGTCGACGGCGCCCCCCTCGACCATGAGAGCGAACCCGTCACGGTCGCGGCCGAGGACTGCCAGTGCGGCCTGAGTCATCAGGGCGAGGTCGGGCACGCCGGTGTTTGTGGCGACCACATATGGGTCGGCTTGGCGGTCGCCACCGCGGGCCTGCTGGAGTGTTGAGCGAACACGTGGGATCCCGCACAGGCGTGTGGCCGGCGCGGAGCCTGCTGCCACGCTCCGGAACGAATCCAGGGTATCGACGAGCGTCCAGTAGTCCGTGGTGCCGTCGCCATCGGCGTCCTCGAAACCGCGGCTCCCGCCCAGCGTACCGGCCACCAGCGCGTCCCAGGTCTCCCGTCCGCCCACGAACTGATAGTCGCGCTTCTCTTCGGGAACGAGAGAGGCATCGTCGGAGTACAGAGGGTTCCCGCAGCCGATGATGACATCGGCACGGCTCTCCATAAGCATCTGCCGGGCGATGTGGGTGTAGGCGCCGCGATCGGGGTGGTGTGCGACGAACGCCGCCGGGGTGGCGTGCGACAGGGGCACCGTGGTGACGACTCCGGTCGCCATCCCGAGTTTCTCGGCGCGCTCGAGGATGTTCTCGACGGGCTGCCGTGCCAGATCCACGCCGATGGCTTTGTTGTAGGTCTTGATGCCACAGGCCATGGCTGTGCCCGCGGCGGCCGAGTCCGTGGCGTTACGGAGGAAGTAGCCGAACTCCGCCCACGCCGCGAAAGGGTCGTAGCCGGCCGTCGCGCCGCTCTCATCGGCCGAGAAGGTGCTCATGGCGAGCCGCAGCGGGAACCTCTGGAACACGAGAGCGTCGGGCCGTCCGTAGCGGTAGAGGCTTGCCGCCTGAGCCTGGTTGTAGCCGCCCCCGTCGGAGATCATGATGACGATGTTCCGGACGCGCGGCGATGCATGGCCCGGAGTGGCGACCCATGCCGCCAGGCACAGAGTTGGTAGCATGAAGCTCACGACGGCGCACACGAGCCGCCTGGAGTGATGGGCGGGCATGCGAGCAGATTCCCCCTCGCGGGCAGACTTTCGAGCAACCGACCGCGAGGCAGAAGGACGGGTGAGGACCGCCGCTTCCGCTGCACCGCAACGGGAACGGGTCCTCACGCCTTCTCCCTCGTCAGATACAGCGCCTCCGGCGCCGCACGGCCGGAGGCCCACCATACACCACCCGAGTCTGATGAAGCTAGACGTCGTCGGGTATGACGTACGGCTTGCGGTATTTGCGCTTCAGCAGCTTGTTGGCATCGTCGGCCATGTAACCCGTGAAGCGCTCCCGCACGGGGTCGAACGCGAGCTCGACGCCCCCGAGTCGGTACGAGATGTTGGCGATGTGGCACATGGCGGCGGATAGGTGCGCTTCCTCGATCTCGCAGTTCACGTCCTCGACTCGGCGGCTCCGGACGCACTCGATAAAGTTCACGAAGGGGTCCTCGGTGCCGTTCCCGCCAACGGCTGGCAGATCGGTGATCTCCTTGGCCTGGCCGTCGCCCTTGTAGCCAATGTGGGGCACGAAGCCGTCGCCCTCCGACATCCAGCCCTCGGGGCCATAGAACAGGTTGCCGATGCGCACCCCGCCCTCGTCGTTCGTGGGTAGGCCCCGCACATCAAAGACCAGGCAGGTACCGTCATCGTATTTGAAGGTGCAGTTGAGCGTGTTCGGCGTCTCTCCCTGGTCCTTGTAGCCGAGACGGCCGCCCTGGGCGTGGACCCGGGTGGGCAGGCCGCGGTTCAGCGCCCAACGGGCCACATCCATTTGGTGGACTCCTTGGTTACCCAGGTCGCCGTTGCCGAAATCCCAGAACCAGTGCCAGTTGTAGTGGACGATGTTCTCGTGGAACGGCTGCTCGGGCGCAGGGCCCAGCCAGAGGTCGAAATCGAAGCCGTCGGGCGGATCCTTGGGCTCCTTGAAACCGATGGAGCCGCGGGGCTTGAAGCACAGAGCGCGCGAGAGGTAGCAGGGGCCGCCGAGCTGGCCGGCCCAGAGGCGGGCAATGGCGTCGCGCTTCTTCTTCTCCGACCGGCTCTGGTGCCCTCCGGCGACGATGCGCTGGTACTTGCGGGCGGCCTCGACCGCCTTGCGCCCCTCCCACACGCTCCAGGAGACCGGCTTCTCGCAGTAGACGTCTTTGCCTGCCTGGCAAGCCCACACGGTCATCAGCGCATGCCAGTGGTTGCACGTGGCAATGGACACCGCGTCGACCTCCGGATCGTCCAGGGCCTCGCGAATGTCTTGATAGGTCCTGGGTCGGCTGCCCTGCGCCTTTTCGGCGATGGCCGCGCGGTCGGCGAAGAGGCTGGAGTCGGGATCGCACAGCGCCACGACGCGGACGCCCTCCATGCGGCTGAACGCCTCGATGTGGCTGACACCTCGGCCATGGATGCCAGCCACGGCCACGCCGATGGTGTCGTTCTGCGCAACGGCCCGGCCTTTGAGGATCGTGAGCCCCGCCGCCACGCCTGCGGCTGCCCGTCCGGACCGCGCAAGGAAGTCCCGGCGATTCATCGTTTCCACGACCTGACACCTCCGCTGATGGATCCTCGTCTGGCTTCTGACTTCGTTGGGCGGCGCGCGGCCCCCTTCGCCCGGTCGGGCAGGGGCAGCTGGGCCCCGCGCCGAACCACGGCATCGAGCGCGTGTGTCTCACGCCATGGAGGACGAGGGTATGGTCTTCTCGTTGGCGATGGGCGTTGTGCACCTGGCCGTGGCCGCGGTGCCGCCCACTGTTGGGAGACCCGTTTGGGAGGCCCAGTGGGTCTGGGGCGCGGCCGAGCCGCACGGACCTCTGGGATTGTTCCGCAAGACGTTCGATGTGGATGGCGAGTTGGTCCTCGCGATCATCCAGTGCTCCGGCGACGACGGGTTCACGCTCTATGTGGACGGTGACGAGGTGTTCGGCGGCGGGTTCTGGTGGAACACCACTAACACCGTGGATGTGACCGCCCGGCTGAGTCCCGGGCGGCACGTGGTCGCGGCTCGCGTGCAGAACGCGGCACATCCTGGCGGTCTCCTGGTGCAGGCCACGCTTGTCTACGGGGATGGTCGGCGAGTCACCCTTGCGTCCGACGACACATGGCGCTTCAGCGCGGAGGAGACGCCGGGCTGGCTCGACCCCGGCTTCGACGACTCCGGCTGGGAGCACTGCCGAGCATACGGCAGCCCGCCCGTCGGCCCGTGGCACGAGCTACCCCTCGCCGCGGTCGGACCGGTGGTGCCGGGGCGGATCGTCGAACTCCGATGCCCGGGCCAGGTTCGTGCAGGCGAGGACCTTCCGGTGTCGTTCGCCGTCGAGCTCTCGGAGCCGACGAAGGCGAACCATCTGGGCTATGTGCGGCTCCTGCGGGACGGCCGGGTTGTTGCTGAAGCCGAGGACCTGGCACCCCATCGGCCCACTTCGGGGCTGACGGCAGGCACGGCCGCGCAAGTGGGGCCGGCTCCGCTGCGCATCCCCCGGTTCGCCTGGCCGGGGGACTACACGGTTGAGGCCGGCCTGTATGGCGTGACCCTCCATGACGCGGCGACGGCGACGCGCCAGCTGCACGTCGAGGCCCGCCCCGGAGCGGGGCGGGTCACGCGTGCCGAGGTCAGAGACCACCGCGGGGCGCCGGCCCTGTTCCTCGATGGCAAGCCCGCCTATCCCATGTGGTTCTTCTCCTGGGCCCCGCAGCCCGTCGATGTGCTCGCGTTCGAGAAGGCGGGCGTCAACGTGCACACCTTCGGCGTCCCGCTGGGCTGGTCCGGCCCGGGGCGGTATGACCACTCCGACGTCGACCGGCTCATGCTGCAGCTGCTCGGGGCCAGCGACCAGGCCTACGCCGTGCCCCGGGTCCAGATGGACGCCCCCGACTGGTGGCTCGACGCCCACGAGGACGAGCTCACGCGCTATGCCAGTGGCGTCGGTTGGGAGAGCAACGGCTGGGGTGGCACCAAGCACCCCTCGTTCGCCTCACTGGTCTGGCGGCGGGAGGCGGGCGAGGCGCTGCGCCAGCTTGTCGAGCACATCCTCGCGAGCCCCTACTCGGACCGCGTGATCGGCATCCACGTGGCCTCGGGCATCTACGGTGAGTGGCACTACTGGAGCGCGACCGACTTCCCCGATGTGTCGGAGCCCATGCGGCAGAAGCTCATTCGAGACATGAGGGCGCGTTACGGCACGCCCGAGGCATGGAGCCGTGCCTGGGGCCAGCCGGTGGCGCCATTCGAGACGGCCACCATCCCGAGCGTCGAGGAGCGGCAGAATGGCGATGTCGGCATGTTCCGAGACCCGGGCAGGAGCCGGAAGGTGATGGACTACTACGACACACTCTTTGGCGCGCAGATCGATGCCATCGAGGACTTCTGCCGTGTCGTCAAGGAAGCGAGCGACGACCGTCTGCTGACCCTCGTCTTCTGCGGCTATCTTCCCGATCTCGAGTGGACCCAGGAGGGCGACCACCGTCTCTTCATCCGCGCGCTCCGGTCGCCGGTGATCGACGCTTTCAGCAGCCCGCACTCCTATCACCGGCGGGGTTTGGGCGCCGACGGCTACTTCCGCAACTTCCCGGCGTCGGTGCGCCTCCACGGGAAGCTGTTCATGGATGAGGGCGACGACCGGACCTACCGCGCGAACGATCCCACATTCACCGCAGTCACCAATACCGAGGAGAGCCTCCAGCTCATCCGGCGCGAGTTCGGCAACGCCATCGCCAATGATGTGGGTCTCTGGTATATGGACCAGCAAGGCGACTGGTTCCATGACGACGCGATCATGGACGAGATCGGCCTGCTGAAGCGCTGGGCCGATCGCGCACTCCGCCGCCCCAAGCAGCGGCACTCCGAGGTCGGCGTGTTCTACTCGATGGCCACCGAGCCGTACCTCGCCGGCCGCACCTCGGGCCGGAACCGGGTGTCGGCTCCGATGACCAACGCCCAGCTCGGGGAGTTGTGCAAGGCAGGCGCGCCATTTGACTTCTATGTGATGGACGACCTGACCGACGACAGACTGCCCGAGTACAGGGTCTACGTGATGCTGGACGCCCAATACCTCACGCCGGCGCAGCGAGCCACCGTGGTGCGTCTGCGGAACGAGGGTGCGTCGTTCGTATGGATCCACGCGCCCGGGTTCATCACCGAGGATGGGCTCTCGATCGAAGCGGCGTGCGAGATCGCGGGGATGCGCCTGCGCATGCTGACGAGCGGGACATGCCAAGTCATGGCCGCCGACGGTACGACCCTCGGCCCCGGCGGTTACCAGGCACCCCTGTTCGCGATCGACGACCCCGGAGCCGAGGTGCTGGGGACGCTCACCGGGACCGAGCTGCCCGGACTCGCCGTCCGAGCCGCGGGACGCTCGCTGTCGCTGTTCTCTTCGGTGCCCGGCGTGCCCGCGCGGGTTCTCCGCGAGTTCTGGGCCCGGGCCGGCGTCCACATCTATCTCGACACGGACGACCCGATCCAGGTCGGATCCGACTGGATCACCATCGTCGCGGCCACGGCCGGGGCCAAGACCATCCGTCTGCCCCGGGCCAAGCCCGTGCTCGACATCGCTGCAGGACGCCGGATCGCGAGAAGAACGGCCGAGTTCACCGTCGACATGGCGGCCGGAGAGACGCGGATCTACTACCTGGGGCCTGAGACGAGGTAGGAGGCGCAAGAACGATAGTTCTGCTGGGCATGATGGTGGCTCTGGCCACGCCTTCGGCGCCGGGAAGCCCTCGGGCTACGGTGCACGAGTCGGGCGACGGGTGCTGGGTCATCGAGAACCGTCTCATCGCGGTGACTCTCGATGCGCACGCCGGCACACTCTCGGTCCGAGATGCACGGAACGGCTGGGTGTGGCGGCAAGCCCACGGCTCGTCTCGGGGATTCCGCGACGTGCAGCCCAGCGCCGGGGCCCGGGCGGGACTGCGGTTCGTGGCCGAAGACGCGGCCCGGCCCCCAGTGCGGGTCGAGACCACGGTGCCCGATGACGCCGCCGAGGTGCACATCCAGGTGTCACTGGACGACCCGGAGCGGCCCGTCGACTCGTTCGCCCCCATGGCACCGTTCGTACTCGAGGAGCGCCCGGGGTTTGTCATCGGTGCCCAGTATGGCGACGGCGTGCTCATCGAGACAGACGACCTGACCTGGTCCGGAAGCTACTGGACAACATACCGCGGCCTCGACATGCCATGGGTCGGCCTCACCGACCTGCGCAAGGGCTACGCCCTGATCGTCGAGACGCCATTCGACGCGGCCATCCGGCTGGACCAGGCCCCCGTGGGCGATGCCAAGGTCCTCGCACCCACCGTCGTGTGGGAACCGTGCAAGGGCCGGTTCGCGTACCCCCGGCGCTGCATCTACTCATTCCACGCCGAAGGTGGGCATGTGGCCCTCGCCAAGCGTTACCGCCACTACGCGGAAGCTCAGGGGCTCGTTCGGACCCTGCGTGAGAAGGCCGAGGCCAACCCGGAGATCGACAAGCTCCTGGGCGCGCCCGACATCTGGGGCGCCGATGGCCTGGCCTTCTGTCGCGAGGCCAAGCTCCTGGGCGTAGACCGAGCGCTGGTCAACGGCCGCTGGTCTCCCGATGACATGAAAGCCATGATCGACCTGGGCTATCTGGTGAGCGAGTATGACAACTACGTCGACATTCTGCCCCTGGCCGAGGGGGCCGAGCCGGACTCGAACCACGCACCCATCCCCGGGCACTGCCTGAAGTATGCCGATGGCTCGCCTGTGGTGGGCTGGATCACCTACGACAAGAGCCAGACCTACATGAAGCGCTGCTCGTCCCTGGCGCCGGCGGCCGCCAAGAACGTCGTCGACCGAGTCCTCGCCCAGTTCCCCTACAACGCGCGGTTCCTCGACGTCTCGACGGCCGACACGCTGTTCGAGTGCTACGACGCCGAACACCCGATGACGCGTGAAGACGACGCGCGCCACCGCATGGAGATGGCGCAGGTCCTGCGCGACCGCGGCCTGGTAGTCGGAGGCGAGCACGGCATCTTCTGGGCCGTCCCCAACTACGAGTACTTCGAGGGCATGATGAGCGGCGGGCATGCGTCATGGCCGGCCGGGCACCTGATGAAGCCGGAGAGCCTCGCGGGCATCAGCGACGAGTACCGCAAGTACGGGATCGGCCACGCACATCGAGCGCCACTGTGGGAGCTCGTGTTCCATGACTGCGCCGTGAGCACCTGGTACTGGGGCGATGCCACCGGCTGGCTCTACGAACTCGATCCCACCATTGTTGACAAACAAGATGCACTCAACGTGCTCTACGGCACCGTCCCTCTCATGTGGGCCGGTAGCAGCGACCGGTACTTCCCGGACCACAAGGAACGCTTCCTCCAGTCGTACCGGAACACGTGCAAGCTGCACGAGCAGATCGGGTACGACGAGATGCTCTCGCACGAGTTCGTCACGGAAGACCGCGCGGTGCAGCGCACGCGGTTCTCCTCCGGCGTCACGGTGACCGTGAACTTCGGCGATGCGCCGTTCGCTCTCGACGCCGATGGGCAGACCTATCCGTTGCCAACCCACGGCTTCCTGGTCACCGATGCCAGCGGGCGCGTCATCCAGTTCCGAGCCGAATCCGGCGCCGGCGTGGCCACGCTTATTCGCGCGCCGGGCTACGTCTACGCCGAGGCGCCCGCCGCTGGCCGGCTGGACGTGGGCGGACTCTCTGTGACCGGCAGCGTCACGTGCCGGACTCCCGAACCAACGCGGCTCCTGCTCCGTGGGACCGGCTCCGTGACGCTCCGTCCGGGCGACGTGGCGGCCGGATGGGATCCGGCGACCACCGTCGCCTTCATCCGCGATCCCGACGGGAACCGCACAGAACGACTCACGCTCGCCGCCGCCGATGGCCGGATCACGGCCGAGCTGCCGGCCGGAGGTGACATCGAGCTCGTCTGCGGCCCGCCGGCTGAGCTCCCTGATCTCGCGATCCATGGGGAGGACCTGCGCGTCACCCCGGCCGCCGTACGCCAGGGAGAGGCGGTCGTGGCGACTCTCGTGGTTCGTAACGACGGCCTCTCGCTGGGCGACGGGGACCTCATCTGCTACCTCGACCGGGTCGACCACAACCACGAGGTTGCCGCCGAGCCCATGCAGCTCGAGCCGGGCCAGAGTCGGTCCTATGAAGTGCGACTCGACACCGCCTCGCTGGACGGGACTCGGCACTTCATCGCCCGGTTCCTCACCGGCGACACCGCCCACGATCTGTTGCTCGCCAACAACACGGCGGCCATCGAGTTCACCGTCGAGCCCGACTTCGGCCGCTGGTCGCACAGCATCGCCGCGTCGGTCGACGCGGGCACTCTCGCGCGTCGCGACGTACCCGTGGCGCTGTCGGTCGACCTGTCGCGCGAACTCGGTGACCACGGGCCGCTCGACCCCGCGTCGGTCCGCGTGGCCGAGACCACGCCCGACGGCCGTCGGCGGTTCGTCCCGAGTCAGTTCGAGCCATCGGGACCGGCGGCCGGAACGGTGGTCTGGCTGCTCGACGGTGACACGCCCGCCCACGCGCGCCGCAGCTTCAGCATCCTGTTCGCGCCGATGACCGAGGGCGTGCGGTGGATGCCGCCGCCGGGCGTGGGATGGGACGCCAGCAGCCAGACTGTCACCAGGGACGGCTACCGCGTCCGCCTCGCCGACGGCGTGTTCTCGGCTCTCCTCCCAACGGGTCTGGGCGAGAGTATCCTCTCCGGTCTCGTCTACTCCTCCGGCCAGACGGGGTGGGTGATCGAGGACGGCGAGCCCGCCGAAGTCCGCGTGCTTGCGGACGGGCCGGTGCGCACGGTCGTGTCGGTCCATCGCAGGCTCAAGGCCGGCGTCGCATACGAGAAGCGCTACACGTTCTACGCCCACCACTTTGTCGTCGACACTTCGGTGCAGAATGCGACGACCGGTTCCCTCTGCCGGGCCTACTACGCCCAACGCGGGCAGTTTGAGGATGACAGGGGGCATCGAGCCTTCATCGACGGCCACGGCGATGGCGAGGGCGTGATGGCCGCGAACCCCGGCGCGCGATGGTACGCAGTCTACACCGACTCGTGGGCGCACTCGTGCGTCGCCCTCAGTCCGACGACGAACCTGACGTACTGGGATGGCGGAGCCATGGGTGGCATCTCGCTCGACGCTGCCGACGCCCGGGCCCACCAGGTGGCCTACATCATTCACGACGGCCAGCCGGACGCATCCTTCGCGGCGCGCGACTATGAGCAGCTCTCCGATCCACCGAGGGCCGCGCGCGTGTTCTAGACACCGCCGTGCGGCCATCGGCTATGATGGGAGCACGCTTCCCCGGAGGCCTCGATGGACGGCGATCTGAACCTCTCCATGTTCCGGGCGTACGACATCCGTACGCCCTCGGCCAAGCTGACGCCCGATCTGGCCGCGCGGCTCGCGCGCGCCGAAGCCGTGTACTTCCGCCACACTCTCGGCGTTGGTGGCGTCGTCCTCGCCCACGACGCGCGGCAGACCGGGCCCGCCTACCTGAGCATCGCCGCCGAGGAGTTCGTCGCCGCCGGGCTCGAAGTCGTCGTGATACCCTGCGCGTGCTCCACACCCATGCTCTACTTCGCGGCCATGCAGCACCCGGAGTGGGCGGCCATCATGATCGGCGCCTCGCATAACCCGCCGGGCGATACCGGGCAGAAGATCCTCGGGCCCGACGTCTTCCCGGTTGCACGAGGCATCGGCCCCGAGGGCGGACTCGACCGCATCCAGGAGCTCTACGAGGCCGATGCGCGGCCCCCGCGGAGTGCCCGCGGCCGCATCATGGCCCACGACCCAGCCGACGCCTATGTCCAGTACAGCCTTGGACTCGCCGGTGTCCGACCGGGCGGTCTCCGGGGGATTCGCGTGGTCCATGACTACCTCTACGGCGCGGCGGGGCGCGACCTGATGCTGGGTTTCGCGCGGGCGGGTGCCGATCTCGTCCCCCTCCACTTCACTGCCGATGGGGCCTTCCCACTGGGTGCCCCCAATCCGGTCATCCCGCACGTGACCGCACCGGGTCAGGAAACACTGAGGGAGGCCGGTGCGCTGCTGGGCACTTTCTTCGACGGCGACGGCGATCGCATCGACTTCTACCGCGGCGACGGGGCCTATCTGTCGTCGAGCTTCGTGTACGCCGGCATATTGCCGCTGATCCGTGAGCGGTTTGCCGGGCCGGGCTGGGTCGTGTTCGCCGATCTCAAGTGCAACCCGCTGGCACTGATCCGCATGGCGGCCACCGGCGTGTCAGTCCGGGTCATCCGCAACGGACACTCGCAGATCAAGTTCTCGATGATCCAGGAGCCGTCCGCCATCGGGACAGTGGAGGAGTCGGCCCACTTCTACGAAGCCTTCACGCTCGGCGGCCGCACTCGTTACTGCACGGAGAACAGCCTCTACACGGCGCTCCTCGTGACTCGGGCCTGGGCCGAGGACCCCGCGCGCTTCGACGAGTTACTCGACGTGCAGGCCACCACGTGCCGCGCCCGGGAGTGGGGCTACCGGTTTCCGTCAGACACCGCGCGCGCCGAAGCCCTTCGGGCGGTGGAAGAGCACTTCGCCGCACAGGGCGCGAGAGCCATGCACGAGATGGACAACGGGATGGACCTCGAGGCCACGTTGATGCGACGAGGCCTGCCCTTCAGTATCGATGCCAGCACCACACCCGGCGACGACTGGTTGCAGGTATGCCAACGGATCTCACAGAGTGAAGACGGCTTGGCACGATGGGAGATCGTCGGAGCGTCGCCGTCCATTGTGAACACCGCGCGGCAGGAGATCGCCGAGTGCGTACGGCGCTTCGGCGCCGGTGAGGAGTACCGGGGTTAGGGCAGCCCTTGGCCGGGGCGCGGGCCGCTTCGGGGGCCAATGCCGGGCGTGTGTGGAGACCTCGTAAGAACATCGGATCGCGGCGGACGCGCCGATGTGTCCGCGGTACCCATGCGGCCTGCGGGCTCGCCATTCATCCGCGCCGGGTCGTCTCGCTATCGAGTGCGGGCCCAACCGCGCCGCCGCCCGGGTTCCTTCCATCCGGCTTTGCCCCAGCTTGACGCCTGGTGAGTCGGGGTTCTATACTGCACCCTGCCTGAGAAGGGGCTTTTCCGGGATTGCGTTGGCGCCGCGTTGGGCGTGATGCACGGGGGCGGCGGGTGGGTCCGTTGCCGTCCGGTGGAATGGTTTCGCCCGACGCGCCTTTTTGTCGTGGCCTGAGACAGGGATACGCTAGAGAAGCGCCGAAAGCCCAGTTCCATTGGTCCCCGACGGAGGCAACGCTTCTCTAGCGCAAGGAGGCTCGTCCGACCGTGGGCATGGATTCGGACAGTGTGGTCAACAACGTCTTGAGGGAAGAGAACGCTCTTCGCCTGCTCGGTGAGAAGAAGTCCGAGGGCGATGAGGACGCACCGGTCGCGGCCGATGAGGGGAAGGCCGTCGCGGCGGCTTCCTCCACCGATCGCGATCTGACGTCGGCGGCGGACTCCGCTGCCGAGCCCGACGAACCCTCGGAGTTCGACGAGGCCGCGGCGGCCCGGGCCTCGCAGGCCAGCCAGATGGAAGAGATGGACCAGATGGGCCAGATTGCCGGCCCACAAGAAGGCCGCATCGTTGAGGGCGTCGTGGTCCACATCGACTCCGATGGTGTGCTGGTGGACGTGGGGGCCAAGTCCGAGGGGGCCATCCGGGCTCAGGAGTTCGCTCGAGGCGAGCTGGAAGAGCTGAAGGTCGGCGACCGAATATCGGTCTTCGTGGTTCGGTCCGATGACGAGGAAGAGTCGATCCAGCTCTCCAAGAAGAAGGCCGACTACGAGATCAGTTGGCAGCGCATCCTGCGCTGTTTCGAGAGCGGCGAGATCGTTCAGTGTGCCGTGACCGACCGAGTCAAGGGCGGTCTGCGGGTGGATCTGGGCATCATGGGCTTCATCCCAGCTTCGCATGTGGGCGTGCGTAACCCCAACGACCTCGATCGCTTCGTGGGCGAGGTCGTGAATGCCAAGATCATCGAAGTCGACCGCAACCGCAAGAAGGTCATCCTCTCGCGCCGCATCGCCGAGAAAGAGGTTCGGGAGAGCCGAAAGTCGACCATCATGTCCGAGCTCCGCGAGGGCCAGGTGCGTGAGGGCGAGGTTCGCAACATCACCAACTATGGTGCTTTCGTCGACCTCGGGGGCGTCGATGGGCTGCTCCACGTCACCGAGATGTCCTGGGTGCATGTGAACCGGCCCGAGGAAGTACTGAAGCCGGGCGACAAGATCCGAGTCATGGTGCTCAAGATCGACAAGGAACGCGAGCGGATCTCGCTGGGCCTC
>JAKPQA010000095.1 GCA_029547025.1 Armatimonadota bacterium | reverse complement strand
CTCCATTCAGGAGACCCGCAAGCAGCAAGCTCGCTGCCACCGCCAGCTGTGCGGCGCGCGACAGCGGCGGCCGGGTGAGCAGGACTAGGGTCTCATTCGGTCCCGCCACGGGAGCGGCCAGATGCTGTGCGGTCATTCGGGTGTCCTCCTGTCGGCCGGGCGCTCTGCCCGGGTCGACTCATCGTCACCCCACCAGACAGGCCCCCACATGGGTCACCCGCACCATCTCTGCGCACCAAACCAGCACAGAACCGCGCATCCTTGCCCGGTGCTGAACGCTGCTTCGGCGCCCCAGCAGCCGGCGAAAGGTCGCACGCAACGGCCGGCGTCACCTGCCGCTGCCCCCACAGGTCGTCTGACCCGGGGCTAGGGCGTGTTGATCAATGGGTTCGGGGTGTCGCTGGGCCAGTGTTGACCGTGTGACGCGGCGCGAGATTCCTGATCAGGTGTGGGCTGTGCTGGAGCCGATGCTTCCGGCGAGCAAGACGGCGGGTCGGCCGTGGACGGATCACCGTGGCGCGCTCGAGGGGATGGTGTGGAAGTACCGCACCGGGGCGCCGTGGCGGGACGTTCCGGAGCGGTTCGGGAAGTGGAACTCGATCTACAAGAGGTTCAACCGGTGGGCCGCTGACGGCACCTGGGAGGGGCTGCTGGCCGAGGTCCATAAGCTCGCCGACGCCTCCGGGGATGTCGACTGGGTCGTGGCCATCGATTCGACGATCGCGCGGGTGCATCAGCATGGCGCGACCCTGACCCGTGCCACAGGGGGCCGAGTCGAATCACAAGAATCCGTCGTGGTGGGAGCCGCCTGACCATGGGATCGGCCGCTCCCGAGGGGGTCTGACCTGGAAGGTTCACCTCGTCGCGGACGGCAAGGGTCGGCCGTTGTCGTGGGCGGTGACGGCCGGCAACATCAACGACACCACCATGTTGAGCACTGTCCTGGACGGCATCCGCGTCCCGCGTCTCGGTCCGGGCCGACCCCGGACCCGGCCGCAGCGGGTGCTGGCCGACAAGGGCTACCCGTCCAAGGCGAACCGGGCGTGGCTGCGGGCCCGCGGAATCGCCGCCACGATCCCGGAGCGGGAAGACCAGATCGCGCACCGCCGTAAGAAGCCCGGCCGCCC
>JAKPQA010000071.1 GCA_029547025.1 Armatimonadota bacterium | reverse complement strand
GGACCGAAGAAGGGCCCCCAGCAGGCGACGTTGCGCTTCGAGGGCGCCGCCATGAGGCCGATGTGGAAGTTGCTCTCCTTGCCGTACTTCACCACGCGAACACGGCCCTCGAGGGTGAAGTCGGCTTCGGGCACCGGCGTGAGCAGTAGCGGCGCCGTCTGCTTGTCCGCCGGCTCATCCCAGTGGTTGAACCCCCCGGGCCGGCCTGGAACCGTCACGCGCAGGCTACCCGGGTTGTCCGTGAGCGAGTAGGTCGGGCCCTGCGCGGGCGCGTACCATTCCCACCGGGCATCGAGCTGCGGCGCGTCGAAGTCGTCGGCGAAGTCCTGGGCGTAGACAGGCAGCGAAAGGACGGCGAGGACCGCGACCCAGTGCATTCGCATGGAGGACACCTCCTGCCCGTACCCGATTCCCTCGCCACAGGTCAGCTCCCTGCAGGCATGGGGCCGCTGCATGCCGGCGTGGAACTCTTTTGGCCTCCCCCGTCAGCTCCCTGCAGGCATGGGGCCGCTGGCGGGAGAACCGCAGGGTACACTCTCCGGCGATCGGGGGAAGCACGATGCGCGCATGGCTGTGGGTCTGCTGTCTGGCTTGGGCGGCGCTGTTGGCCGGCACGGCCGTCGCGGAGGATGAGCGCGACCAGAAGGACCTGGTCCGCTACGCCGATCGGGCAATGCGCGGGTTCATGGTGACCTGGCCGGAGCCCATCCCGGACCCACCCGGGGCACTGCGGACCTGCTTCGACTGCATGCACCTGCCCGTACCGCGGCTCAGCCATGCCCAGTGGGACTGGGGCGACTGCACCGCCCGCGCCGCGCGCGACTGGCTCTACGTGCGCGAGATGACAGGCGACCGCGACTTCGGCCGAGACGTCGAGGAGGGGCAGCGGCAGGCGTTGCTGTCGTGCCTCGCACCGGAGACTGGCATGGTCTTTGTGCCCGAACGATCCCGGCCGGACCAGGGCGTGTACCACTACCAGGCGTGGGACCAAGGCCGCACGCTGCGTGCGTTGGTCTGGTGGTGGCTGGCCGAGACGGACTCCGCGCGGAAGGCGGAGATGGCCGCGCGCATCGACCGGATGGTCGCCGGCCTGAGCGCCCTGGCGGTCCGCGGCCACGATCCGGTCTATGGCCCCTACGCCGTGTACCCCTTCGACTACACCGAGGGCGACCGCCACGGCGATGACCTGCGGTGCATGCGCGCGGGCCAGCTCGTCGAGCCACTCGCCGTCTACTGGGAGAACGGTGGCGGAGCCCAGGCCCGCGAGTTCGCCGACGAGATCGTGGCCGGCATCCTCTCGGGGCATGAGGGCGACACGTACGCGCCGCCCATCGACGGGTGGTTCCGCTTCGGCGAGGACGGGGCGTTCCACCACCACTTCCACGCCCACACATCGACAGTGCTCGGTGTGGCTCGGATGGGACAGGCACTCGTTCGGAAGGGCGAGCGAGCCAAAGGGCTCCCGCTGCTCGAGTGGGCCAAGCGCGTCTACGACTGGACGCTGTCTCCGGCAAATGCCAACGCCGGGTCGACCTGGGGCTGGTTCCCCGAGAACATGGGGTCGGATAACACCCAGGCGCGCGAGATCAGTGAGATCTGCTGCACGGCCGACATGATCGAGCTGGCCTCGGTGCTCGCGGAGTCGGCTGCCCTCGACGCCAGACTAGCGAGCTGGGACGCGCTGTGGGATCATGTCGAGCGCTACACCCTCAACACCATCGTCCCCGCGCAGTTTTCGGTAACGCCCCGGTACCGGCGACTGCTTGAGCGCAGTCTCCGGGACCGGGTGGCCGCGCACAACGGCTACATCGAGCTCGAGCTGGATCGGTTGGGCGCCTACAACCATGAGATTGTGGGACATCAGACGCTCCGAGTGGCTGGGATCGGGCACCTGTCGCAGGCAGTGTATGCCGTCGAATACGATGGCCAGCGGGCTTGGTGTTCGTATGTCCCCGGTCAGCCAACAGCGTCGCGCGGGCTGGCCGTCGAGTCGGCCACCCACCGCGAGGGCGACGCGTTGGCCGGATCGGTACGGACCGAAGACGGCCGCCTGCGCATAGACCACGGCGCCGCATGCGGCCGCGGGCCCTACGTCCTGCGGACCTTCTCCGTCACGAACACGTCCGCCGAGCCGCTGGCCGGCGCCCGTCTGGCATGCGCGACCAACCTGGATTCGCCCACGTGGAGCGCGGAGCAAGGGACGATCGCCGATGGATGCGCCCGCATCGCCGCTCGGGGCGAGGAGCCGTGCGTCGGACTCAAGGCAGAGCCGCGTCCGGCGTTCATGAGCCTGAGCGAGGCGGGGCCCAGCCTCGCGGGCGAGAAGGCGCTCGACTGGTCCGCACCGCGCGACCGCTACTTCGGCAACTCAGCCGTGCTGGTGGGCTGGGAGTTGGGGACGCTGAGCCCGGGTGAGACACGAGCCGTGACCATGGTGATGGCTGTCGGCTCGAGCGGCGAGGAGCTCGACCGGGCGTTGCGGCAGGAGACCTTCCCGCCGCTCGAGGGCGGATCGGCGCTGGAGATCGAGTTGCGCCGAGCCGAGCGGCTCAACGGCTCGTGGGTAGCCACCTTCTTCCCGAACGATCTGGCGGCGTTGGGCCCGGACAGTACCCTCACACTCAGCGCCATGGGGTGTTGCCCGTACGCCGGGGTCCGTGCGCTCTACTCGTGCTGGAAGCCGGCGCTGGCGGACGACGCCCAGACGATCTCGGCCCGCTACGCCATCGACCGGGTCTCGGCTGTCGCGGTACAGGAGGCCATGCAAGACGCGCGGAGGGTGACCCAGAGCATCTCCCTGCTGGCAGGCCGAGCGCTCCGCGTGCGGCTACCGGACTGGGCGCACCCCAGTTCCGTGCTCGCGACAGGCGGAGGGGGACGGCGCGTGCCGTTCCACGTGCGAGGACAGTGGCTCGAGTTCGGCCGTCTGGCCGCTGGCAGCGAAGTCACGGTGTCGTATCCCGTTCGGCTGCGGGTGACCCGGGAGCGCGTCGGAGGGGCAGGTACATCCCAGGGGTTCGCGCCGGCTGACCAGAAGCGCACCTTCACCGCATACTGGCGTGGCAACATCGTGGTCCGCGTTGAGCCGCGAGGTGAGCTCATGCCGATGTTCGAGTAAGACATCGGCCGAAACGAAGCGGGGGCGGCACCTGCTGGCACCGCCCCCACTTGGCTGGGCAACCAGGAACTGTCTTCGCTATCGGGTGATCGGTGGGCCGATGGGGTGAGCGCCACGCCCGTCGTTCGCGATCGGCGCGGGGACCGTCACCGGGGCCACCGGAGCCCTGTCGTTGGTCTGCCACTGCTCGTGGGCCCAGTTGGGCCGTCCCACGAAAGGGGACCGTCGCTCGCCATAGATCGTGGTCGTGTAGCCCCGCCGGTCCGGCTCCACCACCACGGGGACGGTGCCCCGGTCGGTCTCGGCGTAGAGCCCGTAGGGTCCACCATAGACGCCCGGAGGGAGGGTCACCCGGCGGCCGCCGTCGCGATCTCGGTCACGGTCACGGTACCAGCCCCGGTCACGATCGCGGTGGTAGCGGTCGTAGCGGTCATTGCACCGGTCGCACCAGCGGTCCTGGTCACGATCGCGGCACTTGTCGCAGGGCTCGAACCCATCCCGGTAGCGATGGGTGTCGTCGCGGTCGTCGACCCATCCGAGCTGGAGGGCCACATTGTCCCCGGCGTGGCGGACATCGCGATCACCCAGGATGATCGAGAAGTTGAAGCCATCTGCCCGAGCCGGTGTGGAGGTCGCCAGAACCCCCACTGTCATAACTGCGATCATCAGCACCCACATGGTCCTCGCTGTCATCCTCGCCACCCCCTTCTCGTCCAGCCCGTCTTGCTCTCTCTAGGCTGTTCAGAACACTCCTCTGACGCAGGGCGAAAAGAGCGGGTTCCGTGGATTCTGCAACTGTTTCCTGGGGGGGCTTGGGGGCGAACTGCTTCGGATCACCGAGCGTGCCACTCCGACCAGTTCCAAGGCCAGTCGGTCCAGAGAGAGCGGAGCCCGCGCCGTTCGGGGTTGGCCAGCGTGTACTCCACCACTGTGATGGCGCCAGTCGACCTGCGCGCGTGCCTGTCCCAGTAGCTGCCCTGCCACAGAGCCTGACCGACGCGACGCGATGCGGCGCTCTTGAAGCGGGACAGCCAGAGGGCCACGTCACCCCCCGGCGCCCCTGAGCACACGACGTAGAGGTGGTCGGGCATGAGGCAGAACGCGGGCAGTCGTATGCCGCATCGCGCTGCCGTGGCGCGGAGCGCGGCCACCGTCTGCTCAGGCGTCTACCCGTCGGTAAGGCAGACTGCCTTGCGCGCGACGATGGTGAGGAAGACGACCTCTCCGGGGACCCGGTATGTCTCGTCGGGCAGTCGGCGCGGGTGGTCGCGATCATGGGTCCTCGGGACGCGCACGGGAAGCCCCCCTACCTGCGCTCGTGCAGTACCTCGCCGTTCGGAGGGGCCAGATGGGGAGGACCATCGGCCGTACGGCCGATGGTGGGCCCCCAATCGGCCCGGGTCGGCCGCAGGCCGACGGGCTGGCAGGGCGGCTAGCCCTGGCATAGCCTCTCGAAGCCCCTGCGTATCACACCCGCGATCAGCCTGCGGCGCTCGGCGAGGAACTCGTGGTAGGGCATCGCCCACCACTCGAGAGGCAGTGCATGGTCGGCCAACATTCTGGCGAGCTCCTCCTCAGCATACCGTGCCGCATATAGCGGCCAGTAGTCCGAGGGCGCCATGTCGGCGATGTGGATGTTGTCATCCCACTCCACGAGCGCGAAGTTGGCAACTTGGTTCGTGTCCCGGGTCTCCGTGATGCCAAGGGTCCTCAAGTAGGCCTTCGGAAAGAGGTGGTGCCTCTCGATGGCCGTCTTCTTCGGGTTGAGGGCCGGGTCCATCAGTTCGGAGACCCTGAGATTGGATAGCAGAACCCTGGCGTCTAGGAGATTCAGCGCCGCCTCGTAGGCGAAGCGAGACGGCGTTCGAGCGGCCGAGGTCTCCAGGTTGTTGGGGAGGGTAATATTCCAGAAATCCTCCGTGAGGCTATCACCCACGATGTGGTCAATGAGCGAAAGGAAACTACTGGCGGAGCTGATGGTGCGCAAGCGGGCCAGATCCTCCTCCATCGCGGACTCCGCCGACCCTGTGTACCGCCCTGTGAGGCTAGCCATGAAGAACCACCGGGCAATGGCGTCGCGTAGGGCAAACGCATCCGCCTCCATGTCGAGCCTGCCGATAAGGAAGAGCACATAGGAGTAGATCACGGTTGTCCGCGAGGTCACCATAGCTTCGCTCCGGAACCCCGCACGCACAAGACACTTTAGGAACTCATGCCAGTGAGTCAGGTCCAAGACCTGAGCCTGTGCCCGCCGCAGCACCGCAAACTGGCTGTCCCTTCGCTCCTCGGAGAACTCGCCCGTGTCGAGGTCTTTGCCGCGCAGGATCGAGTACACCTCGCGCAAGCGAGCCCGTCGGAACCCCAGCCCCACGCCTACGCGCAGCATCTGATCCGGGGCGGGCCTGATGAAGTGGTTGAAGGAAGAGGCGCGGCCGTCAGCGCGCGGTACCCTCGCGTCTCGGCAGAAGCGCTCGAGGGCGTGTCTTCCCTCGTCCCAGAACACGGACAGGAGCGTGAGGATGAAGTCTGCTTGGTTCAACGACTTCCCCTGGGCGTTGATCCGGACGAAGACCTCGGCCACTTGCTCTTCGTCTAGGTCGGCCGATAGCTCGAGAACCACGAATGGGTAGTTCTGGAGATCGTATACACGGTCGATGGCCTCCCCGAGCAGGTGCCTCTCTCTATCCATGACCTCCCGACTGGCACTGAGCCGGGCGATGAACTCCTCGACGAACTCCCCGCGAAGCTTGTCCCCGCGCCATAGCTCGCTGATGTCGGCGATGAACTCCGGGTCTCGCTCTATCGCCGCATCGGCCACCTCAAACTGGTGGTCACGGGGCCGGAATGCCACGCGGATGCGCGCCTCCTGGTAGTCCTCCGTCAGGACGCTGGCTCCCCGCAGCACGGCGAACAGCGACGTGAGTCGCTGCTGACCGTCGACGATGAGCAGACGCGGCACCTTGCGCTGCTTGCCCCCTACACCAATCTGTCGGAAGCCGTTACCGTTCGCGTTCTCCCAGAACAGGAGATAGCCGACAGGGAACCCCTTGTACATCGAGTCGAACAGGTCGCGGGCCTTCGCAAAGGGCCACACGAACGGACGCTGGATGTCGGGCAACCCGATCTCGCCCTGCTCGATGTCTCCCACCAACTTGCTTAGAGGATAGTCGACCTTCCGGAAGAGCGTGACAGCCATGGGGGATAGCCTCCGAACAGGGGTCGGCGCGATCAGGTGATCGGTCAAGGTCGAGCACAGGAGCGGCATGGACCCCGAGCGGTGCCGCGCCTATTCAGCGGTTCGTCCGTCGCTCCCTTCCTCACGTCGGCCTGCGGCCGACCCGGGCCGATGGGGGGCCCACCCCCATCAGGCCCCTCCGAAGGGCAACGTCAAGGGCGGGGCGGGGCTGCCCGCTTGCCGCCACTCCCTCTCCAGGGCCGCGATGTAGCGCGCCTTCTCGTCCTCGGGCATGAAGGCGTGGGCGTAGGCGTTGCGGGCGAGCACGAAGAGATCGTCGAGTCCCAGGCCCATGTCGTAGGCGTGGAGGTACTCCTCGGCCAGTGTCGTCTCGAAGAAGGTCGGGTCGTCTGTGCTCAGGCTGATCGGCACGCCGGCGCGGTAGAGCTGGGGCAGCGGGTGCTCGGCGTAGGAGGCATAGACGGCCGTCCGCAGATTGCTGGTTGGACAGACTTCGAGCGGGACGCGGGCTTCGGCCAGGTGAGCCATTAGGGCTGGGTCCTCGACGCTCCGCACGCCGTGGCCGATGCGGTGGGGCCGGAGGCAACGCAGTGCGTCCCAAACGCTCTCCGGCCCCAGGGCCTCCCCGGCGTGGACTGTCAGCCGTAGGCCGTGCTCCCGGGCCAGGTCGTAGAGCGGCCCGAACTGCCGCGGTGGGAACAGGTGCTCACTGCCGCCGATCGTCATCCCAACGAGTCCGGGGCAGCGCAGGTCGAGCACCTGGCGCAGGTGAGCGAGTGTGCCCTCCGGACCGAAGTCGCGCACGGGATCGACGATCCAGCGGATGCACACGTCGTCGCGTGCGGCCCCCTCAGCCAGACACGCACCTACCTGCTCGAGGCACAGCCCGCGGCGCACGTAGCCCATGATGTCGACAGTGATCTCGGCGTAGACAATGCCCTGTGCGTGGAGCGACTCGGCCACGCCCGCAATGAGGCAGCGGAGGTCATCCACTTGGCGGATCAGGTAGCTCGTGAACAGGAAGGTCGCCAGGAACTGGTGGAAGCTGGCATACACGAACAGGCTGGCGAGCTCGCTCGCCCCGGGGCGCTCCATCGACAGGAACGGACGGATGTTGGGCGTCTCGCGGAAGAGTCGCTGGTGCCGCTCGGGTATGTCCCCCAGCCACTGGGTGGGTCGGTGAGTGTCGAGGAGCTCGATCAGCACGTGCGGCGGAATGGCGCCGCCGAGATGGAGGTGCAGCTCGGCCTTCGGGATGCGCTCGATGAGCGCGCGGACGCTACTCCGCTGCGAGCTCATAGAACAGCCGTCCGCCCTCGGGGCCCCGGGTGTTGGCGACGAAGTCCACACTGGTGGCAGCGTGCTGGGACTCGACCTCACCGGCCCGAGTGCCGTCAGTCCGCAGGGCCCAGACATGCAGACCCGTGCCCCTGGCGCCGGCGAGGCTGATCGCCGCCGACCCGGCGCGCACGAGATAGGGAGACTCACCCCACGCCTCGAGGATCTTCTGGTCCTTGTCGCGGAAGCGCATGCCGGAGTTCCGCACATCGGTGAGGTGCATGACAAGCACCCGGCGGCTCTCGGCCAGGGGCCGGCCGTCCAGTGCGGACGCCACCACGGCACCACCGGTGCCCTGGAGAGTGACGCGCAGCCCGCCCGCAATGAGCTCGACGCCGGGATCACGGCCGAACACGGCGGCGGTGCGCGGCGTGGCGATGGACAGCGTACCGCCTTCGGCGTCCAGAACCAGCTCGCCGGTCTCGGAGGCCAGAATCCCCTGGCCGACATCCGTTGGGTTCGCCGCGTCGAGCCATCCGCGCCGACGCAGATCGGCCACGACGCGCGCGCTGGCATCAGCGGCCGTGGGCTGGACATCGAGCGTCACTCCCGAGACACCGGGCAGTCCGCCGAGCACGATGTCGGCATCACTGGGGCCGACCGCAGTGCCGACCCGTGTGATATAGGCGAGTTCAGTGATCTGCCCGTGCAGATCCGGTAGCCCAGGCGGTCTGTCGAGAGTGGATTGGACATCGATCGGCAGAGCGACACTGTGAGGAGCCGCCTTCACATCGCCGCGGAGGAACAGCAGCAACCCCACCCGGTCCGAGGCCAGTGACAGCGGATCGCTCGCGACATCGAAGAAGCCTACCGGGCGCGTCTCGGAGAGGTTCCGCTGGTCATGGCTGTAGGCGAACCGGTAGAGCCCATCCCAGTCCTGGAGCCCGGCGATCGCGCCTATGAGCAGACCCCCCTCCGAGCGGTACTCGTTGGGGGCGACGAAGTTGAACTCGGAGATCGTGAACGGCTTACCCCACAGCCGCAGCAACGCCTGGTCGCGCGCACCGGCACCGCGGGCCGAGACGGCGCATTCGCCGCCGCTCCAGCCTCGCGAAGGCAGTGACCAGGATCGTTCGAGGAAGTTGGGATGGTCCCAGTAGAAGTGCGTGTCGACCCAATCGAAGTCCGTGCGGACCACCTGGTGCGCGATGTTCTCGGTCCAGGCGTTCATGTCGGTCAGCAGGGCCCGGACACCCAGCTCCTCGCGGAGGAAGCGGCTCATCCTGGCGAAGGTCCTCCGGTGGCGGTCGGCGCAGAACAGCGCCCGGTCGACATCCCGAGCCGCGCCGTCGCCCGTCAGCGATACGGTGCCCCGTGCCGGGTCCTCGCCGGCCCCCAGTGCGTCACCCCAGGCGGCGGCCAGTCCACCGCGGTCGCCGTAGCGCTCGGTCAGCCATTCGCACCACGCTGACTGCCAGAGAGCTCGTGTCCGGGGGGGCAGGTTGCCGATGAAGTTGAGATAGTTGTCCTCGTTGACCATCACGAGCGTGGTCAGCGCCGGGTCGTCCTTGAGTGCGAGGCCCGTGTACGGGTTCACGTGTGAGAGGAACTCCCGGGCGAATCCGCACCAGTTCTCGAATGCAATATCACTCACGGCGACGAGGGTCTTGAACTCGTCCATGTCCACGTCTCCCTCGGCATCGGGCCAGATGCCGCCGGCCGGGACGGAGCGAGAGACGTAGAGGTCGGTCGTGACGTAGATACCCTCACGCTTGAGGGCGGCGATCAGGTACTCGAGTTGATCCATGGCATCGGGCTTCAGGCTGATGCGTCCCGGGTCCGCCGCGTCAGCCAGTGCCCCGTCGTAGTGGTGAATCCGCACGGAGTTGTAGCCGAGCATGCGTAGACGCCGCGCGACGTGATCGGCCAGCTCGTGCGGGATGGTCAGCGCCGAGAAGCAAAAGTTGACTCCGTAGAACCGGGCGGGCACACCGGGCCGCCCATCGAACTCGAAGTGGCCGTCGCGCGCCACGAGCCACCCGTGTTTGCCGGCCGGTGCGTCGCACAGGCCCTGGTCGGACCAGTCGAGCGCTGAGCCCGGGGCCACGTCCAGCGCTCCCTCGAGGGGCAGCCACTCGTCGGAAGCCGTGATCACCGTCGGCGCGTCGTACTCCACTTTGGCCTCGCCTCCCAGGTCGAGAGCGACCTCGATCACGGTCTCCTCGCCGGCGGCCCACGTGCGGGCGGGGACACTACCATCGCCCACGCGGACCTCGAACCCGCCGCCCCACTGACGGCTATCCTGAAGCATGACGTTCTGTCCCGTTGGGCACGAGACGGAGAACGTCTGCCCGCCGGCTGCGGTGAGCTTCAGCGCCTGCGGCCGGCCGGAGTAGACACCCGTCGGCCCGCGTTCGGGCGTGAACTCGCCCTGGCGGTCCCCGGCGGCCCAGGTCCCGCCGACCCAGAGCCGGAGTGGTAGATCGAGTGAAACGTGGATGCTGTTGACCTTCAGTTCGACGCTGGGCTTCAGCGCGTAACGGGCGACGAGCCTGCCATCGGCGGTCTGGAATGCGACGCGCAGATCGATCGTCCCGCGGTCATCGGGCAGGGCGAAGTGTGCCGTCCGCTCACC
>JAKPQA010000019.1 GCA_029547025.1 Armatimonadota bacterium | reverse complement strand
TCCCGACTGGGACACCCGGACCCGCGAGAACGCCCAAGCGTTCGGTGACTGGTGCGAGGCGTGGGCAACCGAGTGCCTGCGAGTCCTCAAGCCGGGCGGGCACCTCCTCGCGTTCGGCGGCACCCGCACCTGGCACCGTCTCGCGTGCGCCGTCGAGGACGCGGGCTTCGAGGTGCGCGACTCGATCGCGTGGCTGTACGGGTGTCTGAGCGACGACACGGAGATCCTCACCAGCGAAGGGTGGGTGCGGTACGATAGAGCCAAGGAAGGTCAGCACGCGCTAGCCTTCGACACGGCAACGGGAGCGCTCGCATGGCAGGCCATCCAGCACGTACACCGCTACCCCTACGCGGGCGAGATGGTGAGGCTGCGCAGTGAGCACACCGACCAGCTCCTCACCCCGAACCACCGCGTCGTCCTCGACGAGGGTCGATCGACGCTGCACACTCCCTACGTTCCCAGCGACCAAGACCTGCGTCGTCTGCTCGCAGACGTTCCAGGCGCTCAACCGCTACCAGTGGGCGCGGAAGATGACGTGCTCGCCGGAGTGCGCGGGCCGGCGGATCTCGCAGTCAAAGAAGGGCAAGACCAAGCCTCTCGCCGAGCGGGCGGGCCGTATGGTGCCGTGCGCGATCTGCAAGACGGAGACGTGGAAGCCGGACGCCTGGCTCAAGCGGAACGCGGAGGCGTTCTGCTCGAGCCGGTGCAACGGTGTGCGCCGTGCGGAGGAGCTGGTGAAGCACTCCCACAAGGGCAGGGCGGCCTGGACCGACGCCAGCCTGGAGTCCTACCGGGAGAAGATGACCGGGCCGAACAACCCCGCATGGAAGGGCGGCGTTACCGTGTTCAAGAAGCACGGGAACTATGCCGGAGTGCGGTACGTGCGAGCGCCGGAGTGGGCGCGGCCGATGGCCCGCATGGACGGGTACATCATGGAGCACCGGCTACAGATGGCCGTCCTCTGCGGGTACCTGCTGACCAGTCAGGAAGTCATCAACCACGAGAACCACGATCCCAAGGACAACCGACCGGAGAACCTGACCCTCTGGCCGTCGAACCGGGCGCACAAGCTCTACGAGTGGGGGAAGATGGAGGAGGGCGCCTCCTGCCGTCTACCGGAGTCACGGCAGACGTCGTGGACTATGCCGGAGTGGTGTGGTGCATCACCGTCCCGCACGGCGCGTTCATCGCCCGACGCAATGGGCTGATCTTCGCCACTGGGAACAGCGGGTTCCCGAAGTC
>JAKPQA010000008.1 GCA_029547025.1 Armatimonadota bacterium | reverse complement strand
CTTCTTGCTCCCACGTGATGGGGTCCACCGGGTGAGTCGCGTGTTTCTGCCCAATGACTGCTGCCAGGACGGAGTGGTGGTGGTGCGGGGGTCCGGCCCCGAGACCGGGGGAATGTTGACCTGTGAGGGACCCCACGAGGTGGGGCGAGACTGCTGTTGAGTAGGTCGGACCGGGTCGTAGCGGTGCTGGAGGTATTCCGGCGGTGGCTGGCTGGCTGGCCGCTCAGTGGGAGGCGGCTGAGTGGGAGCCGTCTCGGACCCGACACTGCCCGGAGGCTCGAAGAGGACGTCACCGCCGGGCACTGGGCCCAAGCTGAACGAGTCGTCGTAGGGCTCGCGGGTGCTCATGAGGTTTGGAGGCTCAGATCAGTCCACGGGTTCCAGCACGAAGACCGGTATCTCGCGACCCTGAGATCGCGCTTGGTAGTCGGCGTAGTTCGGGAAGGCCGCGACGCAGCGCTCCCACCAGGTGGCTCGCTCCTCGCCGGAGATCTCACGGGCGCGCATGGGGAAGGTCTGGGTGCCGTCCTGGAGGTCGATGTCCGGGTTGGCCTTGAGGGAGTAGTACCACTGCGGGTTGTCCGGTGCCCCACCCTTGCTGGCCACCGCGGCATACGAGCCGTCGTGCTCCACGCGCATCAGAGGGACCTTGCGCCAGGTCCCCGACTTCGCGCCCTCGATGTGCAGCACAACGACATCCAGGCCTTGGATCGACGCGGCCTTGGTGTCACCAGCCGCATCGATCGCCGCGACCTGGTCACGGACCCACGAGGCCGGGCTGTCGACATAGGTGCGAGTCATGGCGTTCTCCTTGAGGGTGATCCGGATGTGGGTTCGGGTGGTGACCAGTGCAGGTCAGGAGGTGGAGGGCTTCCTCCAGAGGTTGATGCCGCACTCGACGGCGTGCTTGTCGATCCGCTTCAACTCGGCGTCGTCGAAGGAGAGGTTGCCCACCGCGTCGAGACTGTTGTCGAGTTGTTCGACCGACGAGGCGCCGATCAGTGCCGACGTCACCCGTGGGTCGCGGAGCACCCAGGCGATGGCCATCTGGGCCAGCGACTGCCCGCGCTGCTTGGCGATGCGGTCGAGGGCGCGGATGTGCTTGAGGTTGTCCTCGCTGAGCAGCCCCTTGTCGAGCGACTTGTCCTGTGCCGCACGCGAATTCGCGGGGATGCCCTTGAGGTACTTGTTCGTCAGCATGCCCTGGGCCAACGGTGAGAAGGCGATGCAGCCGACTCCCTCGGCGCCCAGCACGTCGAGCAGGGACGACCCGCCGTCGGTCGGCTCCTCGACCCAACGGTTGAGCATCGAATAGGACGGCTGGTGGATGAGCAGGGGAGTGCCCATCGACCGGAGGATCTCGACCGCCTCGCGGGTCCGCGTAGCCGAGTAGGAAGAGATGCCGATGTAGAGCGCCTTGCCCTGTCGCACAAGGGAATCCAGTGCACCCATGGTCTCCTCGAGCGGCGTCGTCTCGTCGAAACGGTGGCTGTAGAAGATGTCCACATAGTCCAGGCCCATGCGCTTGAGCGACTGTTCGGCGCTGGCGATGACGTACTTTCGCGAGCCGCCGCCCTGGCCATAGGGACCGGGCCACATGTCCCACCCGGCCTTGGAGGAGATGATCAACTCATCGCGGTAGTTGGCGAAGTCGCGACGCAGGTGGGCGCCGAAATTGCGCTCAGCAGCACCGTATTCGGGACCGTAGTTGTTGGCGAGATCAAAGTGCGTGACCCCGCGGTCGAAGGCGCGACGCAGCACTGCACGCTGGCGCTCCATCGGCACGTCATCGCCGAAGTTGTGCCAGAGGCCCAAGGAGATGGCCGGCAGATCCAGCCCCGAGCGGCCGGTGCGGCGATACGGCATACCGGCCTCATAGCGTCCCGAAGCGGCCTTGTATTCGTCGGCGTGGAAGGTCATACCCCCATCCTTGCCCACCAACTGGACCCCGGCTACTCCATCACCCGCCCCACGGCATACCATCACGTCAGGTCATGAGTCCCAGCACCAAGCCCCGGCTTGCTGGGCGGCAACCCTCCTCCGCGGTGGGGTGCCCCGGGTGAAGACCTGGCGTGCGGCACCCGCCGCACGCAAGCGCGGGTTCGCATTTGCCTCCCGCAGTCGATTTCGTATGCCGTGTGCCGGCCTT
>JAKPQA010000260.1 GCA_029547025.1 Armatimonadota bacterium | reverse complement strand
GATCACGGGAGCCATGGGATCGCGTGACTACCTGCGGGTGCGCGTCGGCATCGGACGGCCTCCCGGCCGCATGGACCCGGCCGACTTCGTCCTGCGCGATTTCGCTCCGACCGAGCGCGCTGAGTTGCCGTTCACGGTGAGTGATGGCGCCGATGCGGTCGAGTTGCTCATCCAACAGGGCCTGGTGGCGGCACAGCAGCGAGTCCACAGTCCGGCGTGAACAGCTGCCGACCAACTCGCGTGCACCTGATCAGTCAGCGTTGGCTCGGGCGAGTTGACCCAGCCACGGTCTGGCCACGGTCGCGATGCGACGCGGGAGTTGGACAAGGATGGCGTCGCGGTCGCCCGCGCTCAAGCCGGTGCGGAGCAGGGCCAGCGAGGCCACAAAGCCGACCCCTCCGACGGCTGCTCCGATGACGGCGCGAAGTACCTCGGATTCGGGTGCGATGAGCATCGCCAACGCCCAGGCGACCCCGGCCCACGCCGCTCCGAGCACGCTGGGGAGGCCCGATCGGGCCAGGGTGCCCGCTGGGACACCGAGGTCTTGAGCACTGACATGCAGCAGGAGCCCCGCTCGCAGGAGGCTCGCGCCCCCATTGGCGAGCACTGCTCCCCAGACCCCCAACGGCGGGATCAGGGCGACCATCAGCGCGGCATCGACGCCCAGGGCGGCGAGGTTGATCCGCAGCAGGCTTCCCCCGGCCAGTCGGGACAAGCCGACTGCGGCGAGGGGGCCGGCCAACGACGCCATGGCCCCCAGACCGCCGACGGCGATGATGAGGGGATCAGCGGCGGCGAACTCTCGGCCGTAGAGCACGGGAACGATCGGGCCGAGCGCCGGAAGAACAGTCGCCGAGAGTGTTCCTGCGAGCGTTGACATGGCCCGCAGTGTTCGACGGATCGCCCGGCCGAGTGAGACCTCGTCGACCGTGCGCAGGCTTGCCAAGGCTGGGACCATGGGGCCGACGATGGCCTGCGGAGGGCCCAGCACGTGAGACACCAACCCGAAGGCGATCGCAAACTCGCCAGCTGCGGCGGCGCTTGACCACGCAGTGAGAGCGAAGACCTCCGTCCGGGACATCACCAGCCCACCGACGAGCGATGCGAGGCCGACCTCGGCCGAGAAACGCCACAGGCCCTTCGGCAGCCTCGGGGGCAGCAATGGCCGGGCGATCGCCCGGCGGTAGACGGGGGCGATGAAAGCGAGCGAGGCAAACGCCAAGCCGACCGGAGCAACCATGCGGGCTAGCCAGACGTAGTCCGCCGAGCCGGTGAGCATCGCAACCACGACGACGATCGGCTGGCTGACCAAGGTGGCTGCCAGGACCAACCGCGCGCCTGTTCCTGAACGGTTCTCGATGGCGAAACAGATCGCTCCGTTGCCGATGACAGCAGGAAGGACGAGTCCGATGACGATAGCCGCGGCCCTGAGCGGGCCGGGGACGTCCGCGAGCACGGCATACGCCAGGGCATAGATCGGGAGTTCGACGGTCAAGCGCAATCCCTGATAGCCGCGCAGCAACCGGGCGACCGATGGCGAATCACCGCTGGCGTGCGCCTTGGCTCCGTATTGAGTGACCGCCTGACCCAGCCCCCCGACCAAGACGAAGGAGAGGATCTCGACGAAAGCAGTCAGGACGGCGAGCCGACCGTAGTCGACGACTCCTAGGGCGCGAGCAATGAAGAGGTTGGCCACGAACGACACCGGCATGGCGACACCAATATTGAGCAGATTCCACATCACGCCGTCGACGGCACGCCGTTGCAGCTCCCCTCGCCCGAGGCCCTCCTCGTCCCCGGAAACCGTCACGGGGATGACCCGGCGAGCGCCTGCCGCAGGAGGGTGGCGGCGCTGATCTTCACCTTGGCCACCCGGTCGGCTGCCAATGCCGTCAACAGGGGGTCCGACACGGCCTCGGCGATCCGGTCAGGCTGCCGAGGAGTTCCGCGCAGGCTCTCGGCCGTCGCCAGCAGCGGGGTCACGTCCAGTTGATTGAACAGCTCCGTGGGTTTGTCACGCCTCGTCCCCGGAGACCCCGAATTGACTGACCACGTGTCGGGTTGCTCGCCCATCAGACAGACGGCGGGCACCCCCACTCGCCACGCGTTGACGCACAGGTGATAGGTCTCGGTGATGATCACGGGCGCGGACGCACGACCGAGCCCCGGCCTGGCGAACTCGAACCGATGGCGTTCGCCCATGGGCCAGAAGGCCGGTGGATGGCCCCACCCCAGCCGCCGAGCGGCCAACCCCAGCCGGGCGGTTAGCCGACGGGCAAGCGGGGCGGCCGCTTCCGGGTGAAGGGACGAGCGGCCGAAGAAGACGAGAGCCGTCTCGGGCGGCGCACACAGCACATGTACGACCCCCCCGTGAGCGGGCACGTGCTCTCCCTCAGATCGTGGCTGGCGCTGTCCAGGGACTCTAGCGGAGCGGCGTCTGCGGATAGTGCACGGAGCCGGCAAATCGTCGCAGGATCTGGCCCGTCGTGGCCACGGGAGCGGGCCGAGGTCGGGCGAACCCCCGTACACCCAGGTGCGGTAGCCGAATACGAGGAGAAACCTCGGATCGAACCCCATCGACCGCGTCAACCCGGCCGCCCCCTCGACGGCGCTGGTCCCCGGCGGGTTGGACACGGCGGCACATTATCGGTCGTCGACCCGGCTTGCGTGTCGAACGATGACATCCACGGCGGCGCGGATCGCGGCATACGCCCGCCCGTAGGCCTCATCCCCGCGGCGGTAGGGGTCGTCGATGTCCGGGTCGGGACAGGGGGTGCCGAGGCGGCGCGAGCGGGTGTCGGCCGCCAGCTGCGTGAGCGCGCGCAACTGAGCGGTCGGCTCGGTCCCGACCGCGAGGAGGTATGCCGCGGGGTCGGCTTCGCGGCATACGTCCAGAAGGTGGGCGAACTCGCGCAGGGTGAACGTGCGGGCCAGCGCCTGGGGATGGGTTTGGACCACCGCGGTCCGATGGCTGGCTTCCATGGTGAGGACGACGTCGGCGCCGGCGATCATGCCTTCCGTGAGCCGGCGGGCCGCGAAGCCCGAGACGTCCACCCCATCGGCCTGCAGCAGCCGCGCCATCGACGGTTCCACCGGGTGTCCGACGACGCCATACGTTCCCGCGCTGGTCACCGTGAGCACTCCGGGCAAGGAATGGCGCAGCAACCGTTCACCGGCGGGGGAACGGCAGATGTTGCCCGTGCACACGACGAGCACGCCCCCATCTCGGGTGGTGTCAGAGGCTCGCCGCATCGTCCCAGTCTGCCGCACCGGCCGTCGGGGGTATGCCGCTTGCCCCCCAGGTTGGCCACGGGCGCCCATCGTCCGTTCGGTCACGTGTCACGCCCAATTCTTGTCGTTCCACCACAGGTTGCCGACACAGCTGTTAGCGTCGCCTCAGTGAGAGGTCGCGGGCTAGTACCACCCACCTGTGTCGCAGGGGCCGGAGGAGGAACCATGGGCAGCAAGACGACCAACGGGTCGAGTTCGGGGATTAACCGCAGGGCAGTGGTCGCAGGGGCAGCTTGGGCTGTCCCGGCGGTCCTCGTTGCCAGCGCGGTACCAGCGATGGCGGCTTCGGGGTCGCCTCCGACCCTGGTTCTCAAGAAGGCATGCAAGCTCCCGGGTAACCGCTGCCACATCCCGGCCGCGAAACAGGCGTACAAGTTCAACTTCGACGTGACGAACAACAGCCCTTACACGATCTACATCTGCGACGCGACGTTTTCCCTCACGGGCACCTCGGTCGACCCGCTGGTGTGGGTGCCGCCGGTAGGGGGCTGCTTGACCGTGCCCCCGAACACACCAACGCCAGTCAACATCAACATTTTCGCAGTGGGTACCAACAGCGCCAATCTGACGTTCACCACGGTCATGACGCTGCAGTGGTCGCACGCGTGCCCGTGCAGTGCCGACATCCACGTGCACCCCGACCTCACCTACACGATCACCGTCGCCGGCACTGGGCCCGACTGTTCGACGTGCCTCGGGCCGGAGTAGGCCTCGGTAGGGTTGTTCGAGTCTCCTCGACCCGAAGCGCACCCTGATCCTGCAGGCGAGGACGTTGGTGTGATCGACGCCCTCGGGGTGAGGCTCCGACTGCGGTGCGACCGAGACCTTGATCGCGCAAAGCGAGATTGGGCTCGTTGCGCTGCCCAGGGAACGGACGACGTGGCCCCCGAGGTGCTGGGTCACGGCGCCCGAGCCTTGGAGACGGCAGTCACTGCGCGGCTCATCACCGAGTCCACGGGAAAGTTGCACCTGTGGCATGCCGCCGGCGTCTCGTTGCCTGATGGGCGAGTGCTCGTACTGGTGGCACCGTCGGGCACGGGGAAGACAACTGCGGCAGTGCGGTTGTCCCAGTCGGGGTGGGGATACGTCACGGACGAGACCGTGGGAGTCACCATGGACGGGCGAGTGCTCCCGTATCCCAAACCGGTCGCCCTGCTTGAGGATGGTGTCAAAGAGGTCGTGGGTCCGGATGACCTCGGGCTCGCCCATCACGCCGAGAACCTCACCCTCGGGCGAGTCGTCGTGCTGGAACGTACCGAAGACGCGCAAAGTCCGTCCCTAACCCGGCTGCCCCTCCTTGAAGGCCTTCAAACGCTGCTGGCACAGTCGTCCGGACTCGTTCAGTTGCCTGAGCCTCTCGCGTCAACGTGCAGACTGATCGATCGGGTCGGCGGGATCTACCGCTTGACCTACGCGGAATTGGCGTCGGCGGTGCCGCTGCTGCGAGGCCTCATGGCCGAGGGTCCCGAGCCTGTGGAGGCGTGGCTGCATCGGCCGCCCCTCGCCACCGGCTCTGAGGAGCGTCCGGGTGACCTGGGCCACGTGGTGCGAGCCCCCTGGCTCGACGCGATCACCTGCTTTGACGAGGTCCTTCTCCTGGTGGGCTCGCTCACCCTTCGGCTGTCAGGAATTGGCGCGAGCATCTGGACGGCACTCGATCGGCCGCGGACGATGGATGAGCTCGTCACCCTCGTGAGTCATGACCATGGCCCGCACCCGGATGCCGTCACCCTCGTTGGGAGGGCCATTGACGAGATGGAGTCTGCTGGCGTGGTGACCCGTGTGGCTGTCACCAACCCGGCTCCCCTCTAGGGTGGCGTTTGTGGCTCTGCCCGACATCTCCGACCGCAGACCCATTCCCCAAGACATCCGGGTCCAACTCGCTCACGCTGCCGCGGCGTCGTTGGCTGCTCACGCCTCCATCTCTGCGCTTATCCTCAAGGGCCCGGCGATGGATGCATCGGTGTCGCCCCCGGGGCGAGCATCCTCAGACGTCGACGTTCTGGTGGCACCTGATGAGCTCGGGCCCTGGTTGTCCCTGCTGGTGGAGCATGGCTGGCGGCCGATAGACCGTTTCGAGACGGGTTCATCCTTCGAACATTCCCAGACCTTCCACCACGATGTCTGGGGTCACCTGGACGTCCATCGTCGCGTGCCGGGGATCGGCGCGGACCCGGCGGTTGCGTTCCGGCAGCTCTGGGATCGACGCACCGAAGCCGTTGTTGCCGGGTGCGCGATCCCCGTGCCGGAGCCAGCCGCGCAGGCCCTCATCCTGTGTCTGCACGCTGCGCGCTCGTTCGGGAGCCCACGTGCCGCCCAGGACCTCGCCTTCGCCTGGACCTCGGCGACGCCTGCCCGTCAATCCGAAATTCTCGCGTGGGTCACGGCGCTCGATGCTCAGCTCGGGTGGGCGGCAGTTACGGGACACCTCGATGACTTCCGGGACGACCCGGCATACCGGCTCTGGGTTGTTGCTTCGCGTGGCGGAACCAGGCTCGAGGAGTGGCGAGCGCGGATCGCGGTCGCCCCCTCGGCCAGTGCCAAGCTGCGCACGGCCGCACGAGCAGTCCTGGTCAACACCGACAGCCTTGCCATCAATCTGGGCCGACAGCCCACCACACCGGAGGTGCTCGCTGCGCTGGGGCGACGGGCGAGGATCGCGCTCTGGGAGACAGTTTCCGGCCTGGTCCAGAGGCTTCGAGGAGAAGGCCGAGGATGACAGCCGAACTGCGTTGGGTCCTTGCCGAGGATGTCGCTGTCGCGGAAGACGCCGGCTACACCTATCTGGCCGCCCTCCCCGATGGGCCGATCGTCGTCCTCGATACCGTCGCTGGTGTGATCCTGCAGATCGCCCTCGACGTGCCAGCCGACAAGGTCACGGCGGAGGTTGCGGCGGCATACGGGAAGGTGCCCACGGAGGTCGACGCAGCGGTGAGTGAGTGCCTGTCTGGGCTGGAGCGGGCCAGGCTCCTGCGACGGGTCGGCGCGCGGGGCTAGCTGCCGGCGCGGCGGGCTTGCCGTCGCGAGGCG
>JAKPQA010000358.1 GCA_029547025.1 Armatimonadota bacterium | reverse complement strand
CGCGCGGTCCAGGTCGGCGTCCCACAAGGCTGAACACCCCCGGCGAGGACCGAGGTCGGCCGTCGCGCGGTCCAGGTCGGCGTCCCACAAGGCTGAACACCCCCGGCGAGGACCGAGGTCGGCCGTCGCGCGGGCTGCGGTCCCTCAGGTTCGGCACGCCGAAGCGCACCTACGTTCAGCCGTCGAAGGCGACTCCCGCCTAGCGCCGGGTCACCCCCATGCGGGAGCGGAGATCAGCGCTGAGAACACCCGCGCGATCCGCGGCATGTGCGTGCGCTTCTTCGGGCATCATGCGGCTGTGGCCATGACATCGGGGGACTTTCTCGACGCGCTCGGCAGGGACGTGCCGGAGGCCCAGTCCGTGGTCGCCGAGCATCTGGAGGACAACGATGTCCTCCTTCTTCACCTGCTCACGGGTGACCTCCGACGCTTCGCGTTCCACTCCTTCGAAATGGGGCGGCGAGACGTTCTGGAGCGCCTTCTGGCTCTTGTAGACCTTGCGCTTCGCGAGGGAACAGATCACGTTCGGGGCGCCATGACGGTGTCGTTTGTGGGGAACACCGAGTGGTGGGACCCCGCGATGCAGCCCTTCATCGACACCTGGCCAGCGGGGCTGCGGGCCGAGGTCCATCGCCAGCGGAGCCAGAATCAGTAGTCCCCAATGCGCACGGTGAGCGGCAAATCCGGTAATCGCCTCGCACCGAGGAGCGGCTGGTCGTGCGTGCTACCCGAACGGCTCATGCGAGTCTGGGGCATCGACGGGCTGGCCGCTCCCATCGAGTTGGCGCTGACGCGGCGCACCACCACCGTGATACTCGCTACTTGGGTAATACAAGACGGGCGTGCCGCGCACAGGTCCGGCGATGGCACTCCGTGAGTGTCAGTGGGCCGGAGAGGCGTCGCTCTGCCGCTCGCGCTGTCTGGGGTAGCGGAATCGTTCTCGGATGCGGGAGCCGATCGACGGGAGTAGCCTCCGAGGCACGCTCACGAACGGGGCAATCCAATTTCGAATCGAGTCATCAGCCCGGCCGTCGCATCCGCTGTGGCTCTCCCGCTGGCCATAACCTTCACGCCTGCATGGGCCGCGAGTACCGCTTCGTGCAACGTCTTCGCGTACACCCCCTTCGCCAGCGGGGATGAGGTGGGCGGAACGGGCGGCAGGTCGGGGTACATCTCAACCGTCAGCGTCAAAACCCGGCTGAAGTACGACCGGTTCGGGCCCGATCCCACAACGGCTTTCCGGGGCGGGCGGGTCACCAACATCACCTGGACCGCCTACGGGTGTTCCGGTCGTCAGTCGTACTACACGAACACGAGCACCGATTCAGGACAGGTCTCGGGGTCGCTGAACCGCACCATCACCTGCTGAGATGACGGACTCCCAACCCGCCATCGACGCACGCGAGGTCTCGGTCAGCTACGGGAGCCGCCAACTGGCGCTCCATGGAGTCACCCTTCACGCCGGACACGGGGTGCTCGGGCTCCTCGGACCTAACGGGGCCGGTAAATCCACGCTGCTGTCCGTGCTGGCGACCGTACTCCGCCCTACAGCGGGAAGCGTCTTGATCGGTGGTCACGACATCCACACACGCGGCGGCCGCCACGCCGCGCGTGCCCTGCTCGGCTGGCTACCGCAGCGGTTCGACCTCGCCGGAGGGATGACGGCTCTAGAGACGGTGGCCTACGCGGCATGGGCCAACGGATGCGACGCCAAAGCCGCGGACCACCGGGCCGCCGAGGCCCTTGGTTTGGTCGACATGTCTGGGTTGGCTTCGACTCGCGTCCGCCGGCTCTCCGGTGGCCAGCGCCAGCGCCTCGGGCTCGCCGCCGCCATGGCGCACGATCCGTCGGTTCTCCTTCTGGATGAGCCCACGGTCGGGTTGGACCCTGAACAACGCGTCAAGTTCCGTGCCTCCATCCGCAGGGCCGCCAGCCGCCGGACTATCGTGCTGTCCAGCCATCTCCTCGAAGACATCGCACACGTGTGTGATCGCGTCGCCGTCCTGCACCAAGGTGAGATCAGGTTCACGGGCACCCCGACCGAGCTGGCTGCCCTCGCGAACGGTGATGTCGACACCTCCGATGATGGCCTGACCAACCCCTTGGAGGCGGGCTACCTGCACGCGCTCCGGTCCGACGATGCCTAGGCGACCTCTGGCGGTGCCTGGTTGGATCATCCTGTCGGTTGGTCTGGGCACGGCCGTCCTCGTCGCCCTCAGTGCGTGGCCGCTGACCACTTGGGCCTACGGCGACTGGGTCGCGCTCTCCGCGACGACGAGAGAGTCGTTGGTCTACGCCGGCCCCTGGGCCGCCGGGTGGTGTGCCTGGACCGCCGGCCGATACCTCGGCCCGCGATCCCTGCTCTGCTCGCCGGCGGCCTCCAGATCGGGCACACCGGTGGTCCGGGCCCACCTTGCCTGGCTGTGCGGAGCCGCCGTCACCGGTCACGTCCTCGGACTGCTGCCGGTCATCGTCTCGACGGCCGGTCGAGCCACCGCGGGAGGCCTCGACTGGCTCGTCGACCTTGGGTCTACCGGCGTTCTGCTGACCTTCTGCGCGCTCGGCTACCTCACGGGATGCGTCATCCCCCGCGTCGCCTCCGTCATCGCCGCTGTGGTCATCACCTTCGTGCTGATTCTCTTCGTCGACACGTGGGGCCTCGCCCTCGCCCCGCTGTGGCTTTCGACACCTGCGGCCGGCCAACAGGAAGCCCCCGTGGTGGCCGCGTTCCGCGCCGTCTTCTACCTCGGGTTCGCGGTCATCCTGGCCATCACGGCGGGACGCTGGGTGGCCGACCGCGCCACCGTGCGCACGCCAGCGACCTACGCCACGCTCACACTGTTGATGCTGCCTGTCCTGGTCGGAGCCACCGCACGGAACGCGGCCCCGCCCGCTCTAAGAGCCGAATCCAACCCATCCGCTGTGTGCACCGAGGTCCAAGGAGTCTCGGTATGCCTTCACCGCGCCAAAGCCGCGCTCCTGAGTCCCCTAGCCGACGACGTCAACGCCATTCTCAGCACAGTGGACGGCAAGCCGGCCGTCCCCCTCACCCACATCGTCGATGCCTCCCTGCGGCCGGCCCCCGAACCCGGCCTGGTCTCGCTCGAACTGCAAACGGAGCAATCAGACTGGCAGGACTGGGCTGCCGGTGACGTCGCCGGCTACCTCACGGGGCGCCCGGCCTGCAGCCCTCAAGGAGACCTCACCGGCGGCGACGTTGACACGGGGCAAGGCCGCACCGCCGTCAGCTTGGCCTTCGCAACGTGGATTGCACGCACCGCAGGGTTCAACCCACCACATCTGGCAGCCGACCAAGGCGTCGCACCCACACCCAACAACCTTGATGCGCGCTCCGAGCGAGAAGTCGCCGCGCTGTATCACGAACACTCCACGGAGCTCGCCACGTGCACACTCACCCCCGACGCCTTGGGCTGATGCCGGGATGGCGCCTGTATCTCTCCTCTCGAACGCTTCCAACTCTCTTAGCGCTGTATCTCGTCAGCGTCGCGCTGGTACTTCAAGCCCACGTCCTCGTCTTCGAAATCAGTCTCGACAACACCAAGATTGCGCGCTTCACCCCCGTCTGGGAAGCCGTCCCCGTTCTGCTCGCAGTCATCGCCCCGGCGCTCATCGCGCCCCGGCTCGCCAGCTGGGAAGCACTCGCGCATCACCGCCTCGCTTGGCGGGCAGGGCTGCTCGGAGCAGTCACCCTTCTCGCTCCGAGCACCATCCCCTGGATCGCCCACCTCAACCTTCCCCCCGATGCCCGGTGGTGGGACATCTCCTGGAACGTGCTCTTCCTAGGCTCCCTTGCGCTCACCGCAACAGCCGTGCTGGGCCGCCTCGGTGGACCAGCCACGGGCCTAGCGATCTACGCCACCCTCATCGCGGTACAGCAGACCGCTCCCAACGCCGCAGCATCCCTCCCCTTCAGCGGAGCGAGCACCAACCTGCAACCCCACCCCGGCCCCACATCCGCCGCGGCGGTCATCGCCATAGCCGTATGGACCGTCACCCTCGGCCGATCGCGCCGACTCAGACTTCGAGAGCGAAACGACTGAGTCAAAGCCACTACAGGATGCTCTCTGGCTTTCAGAGGTGGGGCCAGATCAAGCCGTCATGCCGGGGCCAGTTCTACTTGACACTCACAAGGCACAGAGCACACCGGCATTGTCCACCAGCCGACAACCGCCCTTCCGCTATTCGGCATGACCGGAAGGGTCTGCGGCCCTTCCGGCCTATTGCGAACCGCCGCCCAAAGGGTCACGTCGTGGGTGGATCACATGACCGCAGCGGGCTCCGGACATAGGCCATCAGACGCGCAGATCGAGCGCATCGCGGAAAACTTCATGCGGACTGTGTGCGGACTGGGAGAGGGCGCAC
>JAKPQA010000352.1 GCA_029547025.1 Armatimonadota bacterium | reverse complement strand
GCGGGTTCGGTCGATCCCTGGCCCCTGGCCCGCAGCCGAGCGGCTCCTGGTGTGCGTCAGCCCGAGCCCATTCAGTGAACGGCTGGTTCGTGCGGCCCGCCGGCTCGCCGACGAGCTTCGGGCGGAGTGGTTCGCGTTGTATGTCGAGCCCACGGGGCGAGGCGGGCGCGCGAAAGCCGACCAGTATCGAGTGGAGAAGAACCTGCAGCTTGCGGAGGAGCTTGGGGCCAAGGTGGCCACGCGCCACGCACCGGCCGTGGCGGCGGCCGTCGTCGGGTTCGCGCGCGACCACAATGTGACCAAGATCATCGTCGGCAAGCCGCTGCGACCTCGCTGGCGCGAGCTGATTCGCGGCTCATTGGTCGACCAGATCGCCCGACTGAGCGGGCCGATCGACGTCTACGTGATCAGCGGCCCCCCGGGGACGACTCGGGCGAAGCCGGAGGACGACCCGTCGCGTCCTCGCCGTTGGGCGCCCTACCTGGCGAGCAGCCTTCTGGTGATCGCGACGACCCTGGTGGGCTGGCCGGTTCACCTGGCGATCGAGCCCACGAACCTCGTGATCCTGTACCTGGCGGCCGTGGTACTGGCCGCCCTGCGACTGGGACGCGGGCCGGCAGTGCTGGCTTCCGTCCTCGGGGTGGCCGCACTCGACCTCTTCTTCGTGCCACCGAAACTCACGTTCGCCGTGCGCGATAGCCAGTACCTTCTGACGTTCCTCGGCTTGCTGGTTGTGGGGCTCGTGATCAGCACACTGGCCGCGCAGGTCCGCGATCAGGTTGATGCCGGCCGCCGGAGGGAGGAGCAGACCGCCGCTCTGTACTCACTCAGCCGCGACCTCGCGGCCGCAGTGGGACTGGACGCCGTGGCGGAGGCCGTGATCGAGCATGTGGGGCGGAGTCTCGGACTCAGTGGGCGGATCCTCCTGCCAGACGGAGGAGGCTTGAGGGTGGTCTCTAGCGACAGCGGTGCGGAGCTGAGCGATGCCGAGCTCGCGGTCGCCTCCTGGGTCTACCGGAACGCGAAGCCGGCCGGAGAGGGCACGGACACGCTGGCATCGACCGCGATGCGCTTTCTGCCCCTGAACACGGCCCGGGGGCCCCGGGGTGTTCTCGCACTGGAAGGCGGTAGCCCCGATGAGCGGGCGGACCCCGGTCGTCGACGGCTGATGGATGCCTTCGCCAGCCAGGCAGCCCTGGCCATCGAGCGGGCCCAGCTTGCGTATGAGGCTGGACAGGTCGAGCTGCTCCGGGCGACCGAGGAGCTCCACGCCGCCCTGTTGAACTCGATCTCGCATGAGCTGCGCACGCCCCTGGCCTCCATCACCGGGGTGCTGAGCACACTTCGGCAGTCACCTGGCGGACTCGACGCAGTCGCCCCGCTCGGCGAGAACGCTCGCGGCGAGCTCGTGGAGGTGGCGTGGGAGCAGACGGGCCGCCTCAACCGTCTGGTGGGGAACCTGCTCGACATGACTCGGCTGGAGGCCGGTGCGGTCCGAATCCGGCGCGAACCGTGCGACGTGCAGGATCTGGTGGGCGCAGTCCTCGCCGACATGCCGGAACCGTGGGCGGGAAGGGTGGTGACCGTGTCTCTCGCACCCGACCTGCCACTCGTGTCGGCGGACTTCGTGTTGCTCGCCCAGGCGCTGTCGAACGTTCTCGACAACGCGGCGAAGTACTCGCCGCCGGGATCGGCGGTGGAGATCACAGCAGCTCTAGCCTCCGATGGCGTTGAGGTCTGCATCGCCGACCGGGGGCCCGGCATCCCGGAGGCGGAGCTCGGTCGGGTGTTCGACAAGTTCCATCGAGCGGTCGGTTCGAACGGCGCACCGGGCACGGGCTTGGGGCTGTCCATCACCAAGGGGATCGTCGAGGCGCACGGCGGTCGAGTCAGCGCCGGGAACCGCCCGGGCGGTGGAGCGGTCATTCGCATACTGCTGCCCCTGGCGGAGGAGTCTACGTCGAACCCGGGAGGCGGGGGATGAGTGGCTCAGGCCCGAGGGTGCTGGTCGTCGACGATGAGCGACCGATACGCCACTTCCTCAGGGTGTCGCTGGCCGCGCACGGGTACACCGTCTACGAGGCCGCGTGCGGGCGCGAGGCTCTGCACGAGGCGAGCGGGCTGAGGCCGGATGTGGTGGTTCTGGATCTGGGCCTCCCAGACCTGGATGGCGTCGAGGTCATCCAGAGACTCCGCGAGTGGACTCAGGTCCCCATCGTAGTTCTGTCGGTTCGCGAGAGGGAGGCCGACAAGATTGCGGCGCTCGATGCCGGTGCCGACGACTACGTCACCAAGCCGTTTGGCGTGGGCGAGCTCGTGGCGAGGCTGCGGGTAGCCCTCAGGCGGTCGGCCCAGACGGGTCCGGAGCTGGTGTTCGAGGTCGGCCAGCTTCGCGTCGACTTCGGTCGGCGCCTGGTGACGCTCGGCGGCAATGAGGTCTCGCTCACGCCGACTGAGTACGACATTCTACGCGTCCTGGTTCAGCACGCCGGGCGGGTGCTGACCCATGGCTACATTCTTCGTCAGGTGTGGGGAGCCAGCTACGCGGCGGAGGCGCACCTCCTGCGCGTGAACGTCAGCAACCTGCGCCGCAAACTCGAGCCCGACCCGACGCGCCCTTACTACATCCGCACTGAGCCGGGTGTGGGCTACCGTCTGCGCGCCGAAGCGTAGGGCAGGCGGTCGATGGCGGGTGACAGATGACGAAGGGGGCGCTACAGCCGGTACCTCACGCTCACGACGGCGACGCCGGTGTGGGCGCGAAGCGCAAACCGGATCCAGAACGCGGTGTGGTTGTGTAGGAGCGATTCCCACCACGTGCCGACGACGAACTCCGGGACCACCAGGGTCACATAGTCGTAGCCGCCCTGCCGCTGCTCCGCTTCGATGTACTCGACCAGCGTACCTGCCAGGTTCCGATCGGGGCACGGGACGACCTCGAGTGGGATCTCCTTCTCCCATCGGGCCCACTCGCGCAGAACGCGGGGTTCGGCCTCGCCCCCGACCTCAATATGGATCGCGCGCGTATCGGGCCCTTCGGTGCGGATGAACTGGAGTGCCTCGAGGGTACCGCGGTGGATCCCGCCCACTAGCAGCAGCCTGAGATTGCGGACGGGCTGCACCGTCGGAGCCATATCGAGGCTCAGACGCGAGGCAACGAAGCGGTAGTGGCGCCAGATGGCGCGGAACCCAACGACCATGGCCGGGATGAGTAGACAGACGACCCAGGCTCCGTGGGTGAACTTGGTGGCAGCAATGACGACGAGCACGACGCCGGTACAGAGTGCACCCAGTCCATTAACGGCGGCGCGAGCCCCGGCGGCAGGGCCGCCATTGCGGAGCCAGTGGACGAGCATGCCCGTCTGCGAGAGCGTGAACGCCGTGAAGACACCAACGGCGTAGAGAGGGATCAGCCTGGTGACCTCACCATGGAAGGCGACGACGAGAGCGCCCGCAAGAGCTGCCAGAAGGACGATGCCATTCTGGAACACCAGGCGGTCGCCCAGGTTGAGCATCTGCCGCGGCATGTACCCGTCTTTGGCCATGAACGCGGCGAGCCGCGGGAAACCCGAGAAGCTCGTATTGGCGGCGAGGATCAAGATGAGCGCGGTCATTCCCTGGACGATATAGTAGAGCACCGAGCGCCCGAAGATGCACTCGGCGATCTGAGACAGAACGGTCTCGTCGGGCTGGGGCACAACGTTGAGCCGGTGCGCCAGGACACTGACGCCAAGGACCGTGGTGCCGAGAACCGCGGCGATGCAGGTCATCACCCAGGCAGCGTTTCGCCCCCTGGGTTCCCGGAAAGCCTGCACGCCGTTGGCCACCGCCTCGATGCCCGTGAGGCTCGCGCACCCCGAAGAGAACGCTCGGAGCACCAGGAACAGGCTCAGGGCACTTGTGGTCTCGAGAGAGGGGTCAGGCAGCGGTTCGAGGGAGCCCGATGCCAGGCGCCAGAGGCCGACGAGCACGACGGCGAGGACGCAAGTAATGAAACCATAAACAGGGACCGCGAACGCGGCCGCCGACTCGCGCACCCCCCGCAGGTTCAGCAACATGATGACGGCCATGCAGGCGACCGCCAGCTCGACACGGTGCTGAAACAGACCCGGTAAGGCCGAAGTCACCGCCGCTGCACCCGAGGCTACACTGACAGCGACCGTGAGTACATAGTCAGTGAGCAGCGCAGCACCAGCGATAAGAGCAGGCAGCACGCCCAGGTTCTCGCGCGCGACAGCATACGCGCCGCCTCCAGACGGATACTCCTGCACCGTCTGCCGGTATGAGGTGGCCACCACGGCGACGAGTGCCGCGAGGGCGACGCCGATCGGCACGCCGTAGGCCAGCCCCGCTGTCCCCGCTGCCATGAGCACGATCAGGACTTCCTCAGGCCCGTAGGCAACCGAGGACATGGCGTCGGGGGCGAAAAGCGCCAAGCCTCCGAGAGGTCCAACTCTCTCGTCCTCGGTTCGGTCGGTTGGGATGGGGTTACCGAGTAGAAGCCGGCGAATCGGGCTGGACATGGGTGTGCACCTCGCGTGCCGAAGGACGGCTGCGGACTGCTTCGAGCGTAGCGCGAGGTGCGTCAAGGGAGTGACAAGGGATGGGCGGGCTCGCGTCCGGCAGTGGCCGACTCACCGGCAGGCGGGACCGACTGTCGGCCGCGTGCTCAGAACGAGTCGTGCTCGGTGCGGGCGATGATCTCTTCCTGCAGGGCCGGGGTGAGGTCGCAGAAGTAGTCGGAGTAGCCCGCCACGCGGACGATCAGGTCGCGG
>JAKPQA010000304.1 GCA_029547025.1 Armatimonadota bacterium | reverse complement strand
CGGCACGACTGGCGAGGTGGCCGCGTCCGAGGGGCGCAAGGCAATACTGATTGAGCTGAACCCGCAATATGTAAAACTGGCGCAAGGACGGGGCGGGCTGTTCTGTGCCTCGAACCCGCGCTGTGCAGAGTGACCGGCGCGGCGAGTCTGCACGGTGGAGCCTCGGACGTGCTCCGAGGCGAGGAAGGGGGAGCGATGACGCTGGAGGAGATACGGGGGATGCTGGAGAAGGCGACGCCGGGGCCGTGGACCCTGAACCGACACGGATACCCAGCCGTTTACTCGCCACACGAGTTCGTGGAGGCGCCCGATGAGGGGGTGATCTGTGGGATTTGGGCTCCCGAGGGGCATCCCTATCAGGGCGCCAACGCAGCCCTCATCGCTGCCGCCCCTGAGCTCGCCGCGCAGCTGGTCCGGGCGGTGGAGCTGATGCAGGGGCTTATCCCTGATCCATGCCATTGCCCCGATTGTGAGGCCGCCCGCATGTTCCTCGCCGAACTGGAGGCGAGTCGTATCGCTGACTGCTACCCGGCGCCGGCGGAGGCCATGCGATGACCCCCGCCCTCCTCGCCGCGGCGCTGCTCCTGCCGCAGCCTACTACGCTGACGGTCTCGTACTACGGCCCCGGCTTTCACGGCCGGCAGACGGCATCAGGGGCGGTCTTCGACCAGCACGCGATGACGGCGGCCTCTCCGTCGCTGCCGTTCGGTTCGGTGTTGCTCCTCGAGCGCGACGGCCGGGCGGTTGCCGTGACGATCAACGACCGCGGGCCGTATGCGGTCGACTCCATCGGGGCGGCCGTGTGGCCGCTCCAGCCGCATCCGACGCGGCAACTCGATATCAGCGCCGGGGCGATGAAGCGCCTCGGCGGAATCAGTGCGGGGGTAGTCACCTGCCGCGCGTGGAGGTTGCGATGAACCATTGCCAGTACCCGCCCATCGGCTCCGGGAAGGAGCCGTGCCACGGCGCCGCCCGATTCCGCGTCAGGTACAGATGGGCGTCAGACCCGCACTGGTCGCGCGACTATCGGACCTACTGCGAGAAGCACGCGACCCGCTACGCTGCGACGCTTCGGCGGGAGTAGGACATCGCAGCCGTGGAGGTGATCGAGGCATGACCCGCGTAGAGTACGCCATCCAGGTGGAGGTCGCGGCGCTGCTCGACGCCCTGCGGCTGCCGTGGCTCCACGTACCCAACGAGCGCCACTGCTCGCCCGCGCTGGGTGCGCGGCTGAAGCGCCAGGGCGTCAAGGCGGGGATTCCCGACGTGCTGATCTGCCGGGCGCATCGTGTCGGCCCGGCGGATGGATCGCATAATATCGTCCTACCGCCGAATCGGCACGGCCTGGCTATCGAGCTGAAGGCGCCGGGGAACTACCCGACGCCGGAACAGCGGGCATGGCTGGAGCGGCTGGAGGCGGAGGGCTGGACCACCGCCGTCTGCCGGTCGTTGTCGCAGGTCGTGGACGTGCTGCACGACTGCGATTTGCTCCGGCACCCGGAGTCTGGCAAACCGCTGGACATCGACAACGCGCGGCACGGGTTCATCACGGAGGCGCGTTCGTGACCCGCTGCTACTGGACCGAGCGCCGGGCGGGTTGCCTGGCATGCGCCGGGATCAGTATCTTGTTCTGGCTGCTGGTCATACTAGTGGCAACACTCGGAAGGGGATGATATCGTGGGCGACAGTCGAATTGACACCGTCGGGGACTGGGTTCGCGCCAACTACCACAGGTGGGGCAACATGCCGCGGGACAGGCAGGCGCGAATCGACGCCTGCGTAGATGCGACAGGCACGACGCGGCACTACGCATCATCCCGCATCCGCGCTCTGGAGGCGGCGGGGAAGATCCCGGTAGGCGCTCCCACTCCCGCCCCCTCACCCGCCACGAATAACCCCAACATGGAGGCCGCGATGACCGCAGCTCCAGGCGCGATCAGCGAGGACATGCTTCGGTCGGAGATCGACGTGCACTTCAAGGCCCGGCGGTTCCTGGAGGCGATCAAGCCCGGCGAGTTCTACCGGCTGGACGATGCTGCCGTGGCTGCGGGTGTCCCGAAGGCCGCCGCCCGGCAGGTGTTCGGCGACGCCCGGTATGCCGCCTATCGCGGGCAGGCCGTAGCGAACGGGGTCCACTACCTCGGGCACCCAGACCACATCGCGGCCATGAAGCAGGAGGCGATACTCCGATGACGGGCCAGCCGATCACAGAGGCCGACATCCGCGGGCAGCATGCGGAGTACGAGCGGCCCCGGGTAGCGGAGCTCGAAGCCACACTGGACATGATCGCCCGGCAGTCCCGGGCGGTGGACATCGAAGTGCCGACTGACAGCAACAGCCTCCGGTTCGGCCTGATCGGGGACACACACCTCGGCAGCCTGTACGAGGCGACGGACCAGCTCCGCGCCTTCTACCGG
>JAKPQA010000282.1 GCA_029547025.1 Armatimonadota bacterium | reverse complement strand
GCGCCACTCGTCGGGAATGGGCGGGCACTCAGCACCCATCCCTGAGATCGCCCGGTCAGGCCAACAGAAGTCCACAAAGCACAGCCCAGGGCCGGGGAAACCACACTCGGGGATCACGCGCCGCCACCGCGCCTCCACGCGGGCCTGCTCGCCCTGCGGCTTGGCCGATTCGACCACGAACTCGGCCATGTCGAATCCCGGGAAGACTCTGTGGAGTAGCTCGAGAGCTGCGGCCTCGATCTCGGCGTGGGCGGGGGGCGCAACCAGCTTGTGCTTCGCGTGGGCCGACAGGCGGTACCCCTGATCTGACAGTTTGGCGGCTCGCGCCATCGCCGAGTCGACCCACACCCACCACCGCTCGTCGACAACGACGGTGGGCCCCCGCCGGCCACGGTACCTCACTGCGGCCTGCTCGGCAGTGCCTGCGACCCGTTCCACCACCCGCATCGCCACTTCTTTGGCCTCATCATCGGTGAGGGCGGACCAGGCGTGGTCGCTCCATGGCCCACTCACAACCGTCGCGAGCGCCAGACAGAGTTCGCGTCTCCTCATAGCGGCTCCCCCCACAGGGATGTATCCCCGATGATCCGGGTCTTGCCGGGACCCCACCGGTCTGAGTGGTCGTAGCACACCTGCTCGTAGGCTTGCTGCGCGGTCAGCCCATAGTTGCACATCAGATCCATGAGCTCCAGGAAGCCCGGGTCGTACGTGTAGGAGATGACCTCCCACCCGATGACACAGCCGACGCCGACGTACGCGAGGGCATTGGCGACGCTGGTCGGCGTGTCCATGGCCGCCTTGCAGCACTGCAGGACAACGAGCTTGGCCTGCGAAGTGAACCCGTACTGGTTGCGGAGCCCCCGGATCGAGGCGGCAGTCACCTTGTCAGGCTCCTTGTTGTTGCGGATGGTCGTCTCGCTCCCGTGACCGTTGAAGATGACTACTCTGTCCGTGAACAGCGCCTCGAGCGTCTGGTCTTTGCCGGGGCGGTCCAAGTACCCGCCGCGCCACCCCTGTCCGTACTCATACCGAGCCGAGTAGAAGCGCGACTCGGCTGCGTCCGACGCACCGGTCACTGACCCCAGTTCCTCGCTCGACGTTACCCTCGTGCCTCGGCACACTACGCTGCCCATCATAGATGGGGCTGCGGTCCGAGAGGTTGGAAACAACGGCACCATGGGGACCGAGCCCCTCGCCGTCGGCTACGGGCTCAGTCCCCCAGGTGTCCCGGGCGGAGCATGCGCTCCGCGCTCCAGAACCAGCCTACGCGCACGCCGGAGCGCGGACGGCCTCGTTTGCGTAGTTGCCGTGCTCTCGTGCTGCGGAGCGGGCGCTCCGCGCTCCGGAGCCGCCTGGACGGCACTGCCACGTGCCGCCCCGCCGCCTGTTCGTCCTCACGCTCGACGGCGCCGCACGCAGACCACGGTTGCGCCGAGTGCGATCACCACCACCGCAGCCCCCCCGCCGGCCCAGGGGAGCCAGGAGTGAGCTGCAACGGCGCCGACGGTTCGCGCACCAGCCCGCGAGGCGCCCCTCGATGCCACTACCGGCCCTGATGTCCCGACGGGTCTGTCGCCCATGCACTCCTTGATCGTGACCACATCGCCGCTCCATGGGTCAACGAAGACACTCCGATCGGCCTCGCACTCCTCGGGCTTGTCACGGGACCCGAGGAGGAGTGTCACGTTCCAGGCCGGCCGCGACTTCGCGTCGTCCCTGGGATCGACGACACAGTAGTCCTTGGTCGTTCGCAGCCAGCCGCCTCGAAGGTCTCCGAGGGCATCCCTCGCTGTGGCCTCCGCTTGCTCGGCTGCAATGGACGCCGGCCTGCGCCACTCGTCGGGAATGGGCGGGCACTCAGCACCCATCCCTGAGATCGCCCGGTCAGGCCAACAGAAGTCCACAAAGCACAGCCCAGGGCCGGGGAAACCACACTCGGGGATCACGCGCCGCCACCGCGCCTCCACACGGGCCTGCTCGTGCCGAGGCTTGGCCGACTCGAGCGCGAACTCGGCCATGTCAAATCCCGGGAAGACCTTGTGGAGTAGTTCGAGAGCTGCGGCCTCGATCTCGGCGGCGCTGGGCGACGCCTCGAGCGTGTGCCGCGAGTGCTCGGATCGCTCGAAGTCCTGGTCGCGCATCCTCCGAATCGCGCCTGTCTCTGGCACGATACCCACCCACCACCGCTTGTCAAACGTGAAGGCCCATCCACGCGGGTCCAGATCGCGCTCGGTGACCACCCGCGCGGGTCCACCGGCCCTCTCGGCGGCCTTGCGCGCGGCCTGGATCGCCTGTTCCTCGCTCAGACTGCCCAATGCTCGTGCCGCGCACAGCCCCATAGCGACCATCCCCAGTAGGAGTAGCGAAGCAGCCGATCTCATATTGGCTCCCCCCATAGCTCAGCATTGCCGATGCGGCGAGTGCCGGTGCCCCAGGTCTGCGGATAGTGCTGGCAGACCAAGTTGTGCGCCTGGAGTGCCGTCTTGCCCTGGTTGCACATCAGGTCCAGGAGCTCGAAGTAGCCCGGGTCCGAGCCCGGGCAGTTGATCGTCCAGCCGATGATGCAGTCGACGCCGACGTACTCGAGCGCGTTGGCGACGCTGGCCGGCGTATTGAGGCCGGACAGGCAACACTCCAGCAGCACCAACTTGGCCACCGAGGTGAAGCCGTACTGGTCATGCAGTGCGCGGATGAGGACGGGGAGCTGAGGTACGAGGTGGTCTAGGAAGCGGCGAGGGCCGGATGCCCCGTGGCGACGATGTAGCTCGGCGTCCTCGTACCGGCGCTTCGTGCCGTCGGGCCTCCCGGCCCGCGCGGTTGTGGTGGCCCTGCCGGTGGAGGCCTGGGAAGCCGAAGACCGGGCCACGTAGGTCGACCCCGCGCCCCTGACGCCCGCCTTCGCCGCAGGCACACCACGCCTGCGCCGAGCACGAGCGCCAGCGTCGCGCCGCCGGCCCAGGGGAGCCACGGGCGAGATGCTAAGCGTTTGGAATCCGCGTCCGTGGGCGGTTGCGCCGTTGGCATTGTGGCTGTGCCGCTTGGCTTCGCCTGTGGCTCCGCAGGCCCAGCCCCGGCGCCCTTCCACGTGGTGGTGTGGATGATCTCGCCGGTCCACGGATCGACGAACACGCTGCGGATGGACATGCACTCCTCGGGCTTGTCGCGCGGCCCGGAGCGCAGCAGCACATTCCAGGCTGGGCGCGGAGGATTCGGCTCATCCCACACGCACAGGTCCTTGGTGGTCTCGAGCCATCCGCCCTGCAGGTCGCCCAGGGCCGCCTTGCCGATCTCCTCGGCTCGCTCGGCCGCGACGGTGGCGGGCCTGCGCCACTCGTCCGGGATCGGC
>JAKPQA010000061.1 GCA_029547025.1 Armatimonadota bacterium | reverse complement strand
CCGCCAGCTTCAATCTCGAAGCCGCCGACAGCGCCTGGTCCGAACGTGCCCGTCGCTTGCAGGCGATGCTCAGTGCCGAGGACTACGAATCGGCGCGCGCCTCCGTCAACAATAGCCACTACACCGAGGTCTCCGTGATCGAGGCGATATGGCAGGCGGTGGAGCGCTTCGGCTTCACCGGCGGGCGCATCCTGGAACCCGCCGCCGGCATCGGCCACTTCATCGGCGCCATGCCGCGGAATCTGGCCGAGCGCAGCAGCACCACCGCCGTCGAGATCGACCGGGTCTCCGGCCGTATCCTCAAGGCGCTCTACGCGCCCGGCGGCGTGGATGTGCGGATTTCCCCTTTCGAGAAAACTCCCCTGCCCGACCACTGGTTCGACCTGGTGATCGGCAACGTCCCCTTCGGCAAGTACAAGGTCGCCGACGTGAGCAACCGGGCCTATGCCCGTTTCAGCATCCACAACTATTTCTTCGGCCGCGCCCTCGACCTGGTGCGCCCCGGTGGGCTGGTGTGCTTCATCACCAGCAGTCACACGATGGATGCCCAGTACGACGCAGTGCGCGAGTACATCGCCGCCCAGGCTCACCTGCTGGGTGCCATCCGGCTCCCCAAGGGCACCTTCGCCGGTATCGCCTCGGCCGAGGTGCAGACCGACATCCTGTTCCTGCGCAAGCGGTAACGGGCCGAGGTGGTCGAGGCCAAATGGTTGAAGCTGGGCACGGTGCCCGATAGTCTCCGGCACCCCCAGTGCTACGAGCGCTACCTGCCGATCAACGCCTGGTACGCCGAGCACCCGCAGTTCTGCATTGGCCGCATCCGCCGCGAGAGCAATGGCTACGAGGAAGTACCGGTCGCCGTGTTCGAGGGCGACCTGGAGGCGGCCCTGGCCGAGCGCATCGCCTTGCTGCCGGCCGGTGCTTACCGGCCGGTGGCGCACAAGGCAGCCCCGCTGCGAGTGGTGGTCCCGGCCGAGGCCGGTACCCGTCCTGGCAGCTACCGTCTCCACCAGGGGCGGGTGCATCGGGTCGAGGGCAGCGAGATGGTCGATGTCCATGACCAGCTCAACGCCACGCAACGGGCCCGCGTCACCGGCCTGTGCGCCATCCGCGACCACGCCCGGGCCCTGCTCGACGCGCAGTTGGCGGATGAGGGCGACGGTCGGCTGGGTCACCTGCGAGCCATGCTGGGTGGAACCTACGAGCGCTTTGTGTCGCGCTACGGTTGCCTGTCCACGCGCGCCAATGCGCTGGCGTTCCGGCGCGACCCGGACTATCCGCTGTTGCTGTCGCTGGAGCATTACGACGAAGAGGCCGACACGGCCCGCAAGGCTGCGCTGTTCACCCGGCGCACGCTGACCATGGTCGTCGAACCGAGCACCGCGGGCGAGCCGGCCGAGGCGCTGGCCGCGTCCGTCCAGTGGCGTGGCCGGGTCGATCCGGCTTACATGGCCGAACTGCTTGGGGCACCCGAAGCTGCGGTGCTGGAGGCACTGGCCGGAGCGGCGCAGGTGTTCCTCGACCCGGCCGACGGGGAATGGAAGACCGCC
>JAKPQA010000249.1 GCA_029547025.1 Armatimonadota bacterium | reverse complement strand
CGATCTCGTCGGCCATCGTCGGAGTGGGCGCGACCCGGTCGGCGAAGTCGGTGCGCTGGGGGGTGGCGCGCTCGATCGCCATCGCGTGGGTGATGACCATCCCGGGCGCGGGCCTCGCCGCCGCCGCGGCCTACCTGATCCTGGCCCCCCTCCTCTAGCGACTTATTGCACTTCAGCCACCTCGGGCTCGGCGACTTCTTGCACGTCAGCCACCTCGGGCTCGGCAACTTCTTGCACGTCAGCCACCTGGGAAGCCCTTGGGAAGCCTGATCCGGGTGGGCTGAGCGCAATCAGTGAGGGGTCGGGAGCAGCAGGAGCACGTGAACCGGGCCGTCACCTTCTCCGGCCTGGCGCGACTCGTCGCTGCCAAGAACCGCTCGCGCAGCCCCAGAGGACGGCTGAGGTCCGACGTCTCCCACCGCACCACCTCGAGCCCCAGGTCAACGATGCGGCCTTCCCTGTCCGCCTGCTTCTCGAGCACGGATGCCGTGGCCTCCTCGTCGGACTGGCCGGGCTTGGCGTTCATCAGGTACTTGCCGAGGCCATCCGCTTCGCCGACGACGCCCAGTTCGGGCCACAGGTTGTCGACCCGTGCGACGAAGCACCCTTGCGCATCCCAGACGTTGACCTGCGGAATGTGCTGCGGCAGTTCCCAACTGGCCATGACCCAGGCGCTAACGGACTCCAGCCATGACTCGCGACGGCCATCGGCCAGACGCAGGAGCCGATCGGCGATCGCGATACCCGGCCAACGGTGCTGCAGCTTGCGGGCTTCGACGAGATCTGGCCCGGTCACGAGGCCACGGCCGAGGGCGGCGTCAAGCACCGCGAGGGCGTCCCCGGGCGACAGGTCGCGCAAGCAGTCGATGACGATTCGGGCTGGCACGAAGTACGGCACGCCGCGGTCGACCCAGATGTGCTGGTACGGCGTGACCCCGCGGTGGAACTGCCGCCAGTCATCAGCCTTCGACGTCCGCCGATCGTCGAGCAGTGTCATGGTGGCCTTCGGCGGTGGATTCGTGGGCATGGGGAGGTCGAGCAGGGCGGCCGCACTCGCGTGGCTCACCACGGCATCCGGGGTCAGCCGGGCCGCGGTGCGCGCCAGAGCCCGGTGCCGCTCCCACGCGGACAGGTCGTCCCAACCGGTGGCCGCCGTGTAGAGACAGGGCGCGAGGCGTGTCACGTCACCCGCGTGGACGGCGCGTTCGAGTACCCGTGCCGTGACCCCGGTGGCGAGGCACTCGGATCGGGAGAAGAGCTGCGGAAGGTGAGTGAACGGCATCCGCAACGGTGATCCGTACCGGGCACCAGAGGCGAGGGCATCCTCCCGACCTGTGCACAACCGCGCTCAGAGCTGCCCCCTGTGGACGCCGCACCCCGACTTCTTGCACTTCAGCCACCCGGATCAGGTGGCTGAAGTGCAAGAAGTCGCGGGAAGGGGGTGGGGGTGTTCAGCAGCGCGTCACCGTCCATTCACCATCGGCCACCGGATCGGACACCTGCGCTCCTTAGCGTCTGGTCCAGTCGGCAGTGTCGCTGGCCCGCGCGGTCCTGACCCGGGCCGTGCCCCCAT
>JAKPQA010000225.1 GCA_029547025.1 Armatimonadota bacterium | reverse complement strand
CGTGCACGAGATCGCCCACATCACCCAGCACCTTCTCGAGGACCTCGTGGCCACCACTCCCCCGAAGGACCGCGAAGTCGAGGCGGCCAAGGCGCGCGAGCGCTCCGCGAAGCGATTCGCGACCGCCTGATCGCTAGCCCGGGATCGCTAGCCCGGCATTGCTAGCCCATGCCAGCTAGCCCGTCACCTTGCCCAGGAAGGCCTCCATCGACGTCAGCGCGGCCTGGGCGTCGGCGTCATCGAGGTGGAACTGGTACTCGTGCGGCAGTGATGGCACGTGGTCGTCGGGGTAGAAGACGGTCGTGACATCCACGCCGAGGCTTGACAGCTTCTCGGCGAGCGGCTTCGACTGCGTGGCGGTGAGCGGATCGCCATTGCCGCCCGTGATCCAGGTGGTGGGAAAGTCGGCCGTCACATCGTCGAGCGTCGACATGAGTTCGCCACCGGGGGTGTTGGACCAGTCCTTGGTTCCCAGGTAGGCCCAGAGCGAGACTCGGAACCCCCACCCGCCCAGGCCCGGCGCATCGGGGATGCCGCTCACGTCGTAGATGCCGCAGGTGAGGATCACCGCGCGCAACTGATCGGGGGTGAGCGCGGGCGTCAGCCCCACCTTCTCCGCATAGACCGGACTCGTGATCATCGTGGCCAGCTGGCTCGTGTACTGGGAGCCCGCAGAGTCACCGGCGATCACGATGCGGGCGGGATCGATGCGGTACTCATCGGCGTGCGCGACCAGGAAGGCGAGCGCATCATTGAGCTGGGTGAGCGCCACGGGGTAGGTCGCATCGGGAGCGACCGTATAGTTGAGGGCCACAGTTGTGTAGCCCTTCGATGCGAGGATCTGCACGTAGGGGTCAACGTTGCGACTGCTGCCGGAGATCCAGGCACCGCCGTGAATCCAGACGACCGTGGGCAGCGGCTCGGTTGAGCCCGACGGCGAGAACAGGTCGAAGGTCGTGTCTGCGCCGCCGTCGGCGTAGGCGACATCCAGCTGGGCATCAAGACCGGATGCCGGAACATACGGCTGCATCTCGGCGACCGTCTTGGCGGCGCTCTGCTCGAACAGCGCACGGATCAGCAGGGCCGCGGGCCAG
>JAKPQA010000219.1 GCA_029547025.1 Armatimonadota bacterium | reverse complement strand
GTGTGCGGCTTGGGGGCGCACGTTTGCCTGCTGCAGGTGCGCGATGAACTCGGCGATGAGCTTGGCAATGTCTCGCGCGGCCTGTTCGACGTAGGCCACATAGGTCTCGTACGCCTTGGTGCGTCTGAGGGTGAGGTCCTCCTGCTGGCGCAGGGAGTCCTCGAAACTGGTCATACACCCGACGCTAGCAACTGGGTGCGGTGTCATCGCACTCTTCGGGATTCAGGGTCCGGCGCGATGACCTCAACGCGCTTCGTCTACTTCGGCTCCGCGAGCCGGGACTCGCCACGCTTTGTTGGTGCAGGGTTCGTATTCGAACTGGGGCGTATCCCGTTGGGGGACCCGGTTACTCTCCAGGCATGTTTGGCGCCGCCGATTCCGTCGCCGCTGCGGGCATCGCGAGCAAGCTCTCACGGCCGGGCATCGCGTCAGCTTTCGCCGCCGGTGCCGCGGTCGGGATCTTGGGTGGGCTGATCGGGCTCGGCGGTGCCGAGTTCCGGCTCCCACTGCTCATCGGGTTCTTCGGTTTCGCGGCGCTACAGGCCGTCATCTTGAACAAGGCGATGAGCCTGATTGTGGTTGTCACCGCGCTGCCCGCCCGGCTCATTTCCATCCCTTACGACACCCTCGCGCCCTACTGGTATGTGGCGCTGAACTTGCTCGCTGGCAGCCTTATCGGGGCCTGGCTGGGCGCTACCTGGGCCACCCGAATGCGCTCGTCCACCTTGTATAGGGTCTTGGCCGCCCTGCTCGTGCTGATTGCTGCCGCGCTGGCGTGGAGCCACTACGCCCAGATCGAGCCTCTGGCGCTGGACCCGGTCGTGCGCGTCATCGCCGGCGTCGGAGCTGGCGTCGGCATCGGGATCGTGGCCGCCCTGATGGGGGTGGCCGGTGGGGAGCTGCTGATCCCCACGATCGTGCTGCTGTTCGCTGTCGACATCAAGATCGCCGGCAGCCTGTCCCTGGTGGTGTCCCTGCCCACGATGCTCGTCGCGTTTGCTCGCTACAGCCGCGACAACAGCTTCACCGTGCTCGCCGCGAACAAGACGTTCGTGCTGGCCATGGCTGCCGGATCCATCACCGGGACTGTGCTTGGCGGGCTGCTCCTGGGAGTGGTGCCCACTGGCGTCCTGATCCCGCTTCTGGTCGTCTTGCTGCTCGCCTCCGCGGTCAAAGTCTGGCGCCACACCTAGGGATCGTGCGGGCTGTTGACGGACGCGTCGGTTGAGGATGTGGGCGTCGTGTTCGGTGAGGACGTGGTGGGGGTGTGACGAAGGCCCCGCCGAGGGTTTCGGCGGGGCCTTGGTGGTCGGGGTGTCGCGGTGGTGCTCATGGTGTCGCGGTGGGCTATTCGGTGGTGACCTCGGTGACGGCGGCTCGGGCGGCGGATTCGTCGACGATGGCTTTGCCGGCGGCGTACGCGGCGACGAGGGCTTGGACGGCGAGGTTATTGACGGCGCGGGGGGTGCCGCGGCCGACTTGGTGGATCAGCGCG
>JAKPQA010000197.1 GCA_029547025.1 Armatimonadota bacterium | reverse complement strand
CCAACGCGATCACGATGAATTATCCCGCGGTGCTGCGTCCGCATTGCTGTCCGCCATGGTGGGCTGACGTACAAGTCAGTTCAGATTCTCCGCTGGGCGCCAAGCTCCCGGAGCTTGGCTGAGTTCGACGGGCTGGCTCGCTCCACACAAGAACTGACCGCCGCGATATCTGTGCGATATCATCAACATATGTCCACTATTCACGAGTTGCGCGAGGCATCGGGCCTGAGCCAGCGCGATCTCGCGCGGCTGACCAGCATCGCCCAGCCCAACATCGCGGCATACGAGGCGGGCCGACGGCCAACGACGGACACCGTCCTCGAGAGGGTGCGGGCGGTAACGCAACTGCGCCCCTGACTGGCGCTGGACGGGCACCGTGACGAGGTGCTGCGGCGCGTGCGCGAGCACAAGGGCCTCGCTGTCCATGTCTTCGGGTCGGTGGGCGCGGGGGAGCGACCCGGTGGACTCCGACCTTGACCTGCTCGTCGAGTTCGACGAGGACGCGACGCTGTTGGACTTTTCCGCCCTGGAACTCGCCTATGGCGAACTGGTGCATGGTCCAGCCCAGACCGAGGGCTAGATCGAGTTGCAGTTGCACATCGCCCGGGGCGATGATCGTGACCGTCCGTCCGTCCGCCGGCCTGCCTCGGCTGTACGACGGAAGGACTCGGCTGCCATTGGCTCGTCGGTCCGGCTGTACGGCGCGGATTCGGTCGTCGTCAGGGTGAAGACGCCGTCCGAAGCGTTCTCGATGCCCAACCGGCCAGTGCCATCGGTGCAAACCTTCAGCAGGCTCAGGTACGGCACTTCCGCCGGAACGTCGGTGGTGAGAGCCAGACGGGTCCACGGTGCGGCGTCGCACGGCGGGCCGTCCGCGGCGGGGGAGGTCACGCTCGTGCCGCTCCCACTCCCGATCCCGGTTCCACTACCCCGTGCTCGTGCCGCTCCCAGCGCCCAGCCCGCAACCCGAAGCGGTCCGCTCGGGAGCCCAGCGCCCGCACTGGAGCCGCTCTCCGGACCGCAGCCGGGGAGGGCGGCCACCACCACGGCGGTGGGCACGACCAGCGAGCGTGCTCGGCCGCTCCTCATTTGGCCAGTGAGACCCTATCGCCGCCCAGGCGTGCGGCTTTCGCGGATCGTGTCGCGCTCACGCGCGGCGGCTGCTCGCCCGCACCATCAGCCGCGTCGGCACGACGACCGTCGCCGGCGGTGACTCATCACCGATGTCCGTGGCCATGGAAAAGTCCCCGGTAGTGGCCAAGTAGAGGTCCCCGGTGGTGGCCGTGTGAAAGTCCCCACTCCTTGCTCGTCGTGTCGATCCGGAGCGTGAAGCCCTGAGCGGTGGAGTAGCGGTGTCTAAGCCGGCTACGCCACCGCCCAGGAGGGCTCCATTGTGATGTCTGCGAGGGAACGAATGAGCATCATCTCCGCCTACCAGCAGGTGGGCACTTACCGTGGGGCCGCAGCGATCTGCGGGACCACGCACAAGACGGTCAAGCGGGTCGTGCAGCGTGCGGAGGCCGGCGAGCCGCCGCCGGTGCGTGAGCGGCGGCCGTCGAACTACGAGGGTGTGCGCGCTTTGGTCGGCCAGGCGGTGACGAGTACGGAAGGGCGGATCAGCGCGAAGCGGTTGCTGCCGCGGGCCCGGGCGCAGGGGTACGCCGGTTCGGACCGGAACTTCCGTCGTCTGGTCGCGCAGGAGAAGAAGGCGTGGCGTCGTGAGAACGGTCGGGGCCGGCGGCCGGCGGTGTGGAGCCCGGGTGAGCATCTGGTCATCGACTGGGGCGTCATCGCTGGGGTCCACGTCTTCTGCGCGGTGCTGGCGTGGTCGCGGGTGCGGTTCGTACGGTTCGCAGCCGATGAGAAGGCGGCCACGACGCTGGCGCTGCTCGCGGAGTGCTTCGAGGCCCTGGGTGGGGTGCCCAAGGTCGTGCTGGCCGACCGGATGGGGTGCCTCAAGGGTGGCGTGGTCGCCAACCGGGTGGTCCCCACGGCCGAGTACGTCCGGTTCGCCACGCACTACCGGTTCCGGCCGGACTTCTGCGAGGCGGCCGACCCGCAGTCCAAGGGCATCGTGGAGAACCTCGTCGGGTACGGCAAGGAGGACCTGCTGCGCCCGCTACTGCTCGAGCACGCCGTGGACGCCGACGGTGAGGCGACCGGTGGCGGTCAGTCCCACTCTGCCGCAGCGATTTTGGGTGACCTGTCCGTGGCGAACGCGCACGCCCGGGCGTGGTGTGAGGAGGTCAACGCCGCTGTTCACTCCCAAACGTGCGCCGTCCCGGCGCAGCGGCTGGCCGTCGAGGTCGAGCTGCTCACACCGTTGCCGTCGCTGCGCCCTCACATCGGGCCGCCGCCGATCATGCGCAAGGTCGACAAGCTGTCCACGGTACGGGTCGGCTCAGCTCGATACTCGGTACCGGTGGCGCTGCGCGGGAGCGCGGTGGCGGTGCTCGTGGACGGGCCGCGGGTGCTGATCCTGGACCCGGGCAGCGGGGTCGTGCATGCGCAGCACCCGCTCAAGGCACCCGGCGAGGCCTCCATCCTGGACGAGCACTACGGCGGACCCAGGCCCGCACCGGCCAGGGCGATCCGCCCGAAAACGGTTGCGGAGAAACAGTTCTGCGCGCTCGGTGAGGTCGCGCACGCATTCATCGCTGGCGCCGCCGCCGCGGGCCACACCCGCTTGGGGCCCGAGCTGGCGGAGCTGAACACCTTGGCCGCGGCCCACGGAACGCAGGCCTTCACCGCGGCCCTGGAGCGGGCGGTCGCGTTCCGCCGGTTCAAGGCCGCTGATGTGCGCTCGATCCTGGCCGCGGGGGCCGGCACCCCGCACCCGCGCCGCGCCGGGGACGCGCTGATCATCGACCTGCCCACCAGTACGGGACGGTCCCTGACCGAGTACGCCCCCACCAACCACGCTGGGGGCGAGGCGGATTCGCCGGGCACAGGCATAGCGACCGGTGCCGGACGGGTGGTGTCCTCATGACCGCGACGACCCCGCCGCCGCTGGCGGCGGACCTGACCGCAGGGCTTCGCCGGCTCAAGCTCGCAACGATCCGTGAGGTCGCCCCCGAGCTGCTGCTCACCGCCAAGACCCAACGGTGGGCCCCCGAGGAGGTCCTACGGGCCCTGGTCGAGCGAGAGATCGCTGCCCGCGACGCCTCCAACCAGCGCGCCCGGCTCAAAGCCGCTGGGTTCCCCGTCGTCAAGACCATTGAGGAGTTCGACCTGGCCGCGTCCTCGATCCCGGCCCCGACCTGGGCGTACCTGACCAGCCTGGAATGGGTCGCGGCCAAGGAGAACCTCGCCCTGATCGGCCCCGCCGGCACGGGCAAGTCCCACACCCTGATCGCGCTCGGCCACGCCGCCGTCACCGCCGGCCACAGGGTCAAGTACCTCACGGCCGCCGACCTCATCGACACGCTCTATCGCGGCCTGGCCGACAACACCGTCGGCAAGACCATCGAGAGCCTCCTACGCCACGATCTGCTCCTGGTCGATGAGGTCGGCTTCGCCCCGCTCGACGACACCGGAGCGCAACTACTGTTCCGCGTCATCGCCGCCGCCTACGAGCGCCGCTCCCTGGGCATCGCCTCACACTTCTCCTTCGAGGAATGGGGCCGGTTCCTGCCCGAACACACCACCGCCGTGTCCATGCTCGACCGGCTCCTGCACCACGCCACCACCGTGGTCACCAGCGGCCAGTCCTACCGCATGCTCCAGGCCCGAACCCGCACAGGAGGGCGCCCCACCACGAGCTGAACAACCCGCGAGGAGTGGGGACTTCTACTTGGCCACCAGCGGTGACCTAGGACTGGCCATTGACAGCTTATGCCACACCAACGAGATCGGCTCCTCCCCGTAGGGCAGATCCCTGGGGTGAGTGATCGCCCTGCCCTTCAGCGAGGTCGAGAACACCCCGCACGACGGGCACGCCGTCGCGCTCTCATCGTCGGTGGCTACGTGCACCACCCGCCCGCCGTCCTCGAGCTCCACCTGCCGGACCGCCAACCCCTCGATCCCCAACAGCAGCGTGGCATCGCTGCTGACCGACTGGACCTCGACTCCCTGAACCTGCGTACCCTGGACCAAGCCCGTGACCTCACCTTCGTGATCATGAACTGCCTTGACAACAGCCATGATCACCGAGGTCACGGGCCCCGTCGCGTCACCACGCAGGACCCGCGTGCCCGGTCAAGTTAGAAGAGCCCGCTTGGGTCGGTGGGACCTTTTTTCACAGCGGTGAATCCAGGCAGTTGGTGTGCCGCGCCAATCTGCCAGAACGCGGTTCGCCGACGTATCGCCCACAAGAACCCCAGCTCGATACTGCCCACCACGCCGACGTACGCCAGAGCGGAGAGTTCAGAGTGGTGCAGGAGATGCGTCGTGACGCTCAGGAACCCGGTCACGAAGGCTTGGATGATGAGCATAGTTTGTGTGCCCCGAGCGAATGCTGAGATTGACAGTGAACCTGTTCGGGCATTCGCAATCAAGTAGACGGCTGCGGCGGAAAGGCTCGCGATCACCAGCCCTAACACAGCTGGCATCACGGATTTCGTGTACGCGGTGGCGGTAGCGCCGATGCCCGTGACCAAGGCACTCAAGACCCACCCGACGAACGTCGTCCTGAAGAGTCCCTGTGCCTCAAGTGCCGAGCCCAGTGGGGTTCTGACCAACTGGAGGACGCCAACCAACAGAGCTATGCCAGCAATAGATCCTGCAGTCTCCCATCCGGATCCAAGCAGGAGAGTGATTAACGGTCCCGCGGCGAAGTACCCGGTGCCCGCCGCGAACAGGGCTGGCCAAGCGATAAGCACCATGATGTCGGTGAGGCCACCATTCCGGACTCCAGGGCCCTGTGGGCGGAGTTCCGGGAACAGTGAGTAGGTTAACGCGTGCTGCAGCGCGCCCATCGGCACTGTCAGCAGTGTCGTGGCTCTATTGAAGGCGCCCAGATCGGGCGCACCGACGAACCGGCCGAGGGACCACGCAGGAAGTTGCTCTGTTCCAAATCGCAGCAGGTTCATCCCGGCGGACTTCGCCCCGTAAACCGCATCCTCTATGGAGGCCGAGGTGGGCCAGGCAGGCTTTTGGCGTTCCCAGGGCAGCGCGGTCGCCAATAGGCTCGCCGTGACTACAGAACCGGCCGCGGATGCAACGCCGAGGCTCCAGACAGATCCGTAGGTGAGAATCGCGGCGAGGCCGAGGGCCATGCCAGCCACCTGGCCCACTCCTGTCCGTCCGGCAACGGCTGAAGTTCTGCCCCCGCGACGAAGGATCCCGGCCAAGACTGCGGATAGCGCCGTAAGCGGCATGCCGAGTGCCAGCACCTGCGTGACTTGCGTAGACTCCGGGACACCCCACACTCGGCCCCACAACGGTGCCAGCATGAGCGCCACCAGGGCCGTGAACGAACCTATTATCACAGCAAGGGACACGAGCGAGCGGTCGAGGCGCACTGAGTCGTGGTCCCGACGAGCAGCCGCTTGGCCGAGTGACGACCCGCCCAGCATTCCGATAAGCCCAACCCCGGAGAGCGCGACGGCGTACGCCCCGAAGGCGTTTGGTGCCAGTAGTCGCGAAGTGATCGCTGCGTAACCCAACTGCAAGCCCATCACTGCGAAGGAACTCGCCGTCATGGCCACGAATCCCCGAAGGACGCGCCGTGAGTTGCTGTCGCTGGGAGGTAAGGAAGAGACGTCAGACATGGCGAAGACGGGTCGGCGTGGAGTTGCCGCACCCAAAATCTGGGTGCGGACCTTGGGTCACGGTCTCTGGCAAGTGGCGCGGCGAACCTGACCACTCACGAGGATGAATGGCCAGCGCCAATCTCCATGCCTTCGGAGGTACCGGGCCTGAGCCCGCCAAGGGAGGCCCTTCGGTGACTGCAGTTGTTCCCACCTCGCGGCCAGACCTCTAGTGGACTGCGGCACAAGGCAGTCGTCGTTGGCCCTACAGGTGGCAACGGTTCCGGGCGCCTGGATGACGGGAATGCCTAGGGCGGTCGCGCGTAGCCCGTAGTCGTCATCGGCATAGGCGTGGGGAAAGGCACCGTCGATTCGACCCACGCGATCACAGACAGACACCGGCATCAAGACCACGTTGCCATGGAAGGTGTCGGCGCGTTGTGGCGACAACGAGATTGGGAGCAGGCGAAACCTCTGCGGGTGGTAATCAACCCGCACTCGACCGCCATATGTCTGAGCTTCGGTTTCGGGGTCCCGTGTAGCGCCTACCACGATCGAGCCGGGGTAATCGTCGCTGATCTTGAGAAGCATCTCCAAGCCACCGGGCTCTAGATTGGTGT
>JAKPQA010000103.1 GCA_029547025.1 Armatimonadota bacterium | reverse complement strand
GCGCATCTACTTCGGCTACCGCCCCTCGGCCGACGGCTTCTACCACATCATGACCATGGCAGCCGACGGTTCCGGCCTGAAACAGCTCACCGACGGTCCGTTCCACGACTTCTACCCGTGCCCGCTTCCCAATGGTGATGTTGCATTCATTACGACGCGGTGTGCGTCCCGTGTGTTTTGCTTCCGCTGGACATCATCGACCCTGCACGCCATGGCGCCCGACGGGACCCACATCCGCCCACTGTCCTACTCCAGCCTGAGTGAGTGGGCGCCTTCGGTGATGAGCGACGGGCGCATCATCTGGACGCGCTGGGAGTACGTCGACAAGGGCGCGGATTTCTCGCAGACGCTGTGGTCGATCCAGCCCGATGGCACCGAGCCCGAGCTGGTGTTCGGGAACACCATCATCCAACCCAACGGCTACGCCAGTGGCCGGCAGGTGCCGGGCACCATGGAGATCTCGTGCACTCTGGTCTCGCACTTTGGGGATATCAATGGGCCCATCGCGCTGCTCGACCTCAGCAAGGGCCGTTTCAACCCTGAGGCCATCACCAGCATCACACCGGAGGTGCCCTGGCCGGGCATGTGGCCCGCGCGGGAGTGCTTCCGCGACCCCCTGCCTCTGTCGCGTGACCTGTTCCTGTGCTCCCACGCCCCGGCCGACCGGTTCGGGCTCTACGTGATTGACCGCTACGGCAACCGCGAGCTGCTCTATCTCGATCCGGCCATCGATTCCATGGGGCCGCTGCTGTTCCATCCGACGACTGCACCGCCGGTTCTCTCGGAGACCGTTGCGGGGACGAGCGAGGATGAGGGCACGCTCCTGCTGATGGATGTCAACCGCGGGCTCGAGCCCACCGTCGAACGCGGGCGGGTCAAGTACCTGCGCGTCGTGGAGGAAGTCCGCCACGACCTGCACATGAACCCGAACCTCGATCACTCGGACTTCATGAAGTGGTACGCAAGCCCCGTGGATATCGTCGCCGGGCCGTTCGGCTGGCCGGCGTATGTCGCAAAGGCGCCGCTGGGTCTCGTACCAGTGGCCGAGGATGGCTCGGCCTGCTTTACCGTGCCCTCGGGGCACAACGTCTACTTCCAGGCGCTCGATGCCGACTTCAACGAGCTGCAGCGCATGCGCAGCCTCGTCCAGATGCAGCCGGGCGAAAAGCGCACGTGCGTGGGGTGCCACGAGGGGCGGAACACGGCCCCGCCGGGCCAGTTGCCGATCGCGGCCCGCTCGGGGCCGATCGCGATCGAGCCGCCCTCGTTTGGGGCGCGGCCATTCTCCTTCGAGGCCACGGTTCAGCCGGTGCTCGACGCCCGGTGCGTCCGGTGTCACGATGCATCACATCCGATGGGCGCCGACCTGACGGGCACGCTCGACGACCAGCGCGTGCCGGCATCGTACCGGACGCTCATCACCCGAGGCTACGTGAACTACGTCGACTGCGGGTGGAACTCGGGCGGGTGCGAGAAGCTGGAGCCGCTCACATTCGGGACGGTGCGCAGCCGGCTGTGGGAGGTGCTGAACGCCGGGCACCACGACGTCCAGCTCACCCGCGACGAGATGCTCCGCATCAAGAC
>JAKPQA010000092.1 GCA_029547025.1 Armatimonadota bacterium | reverse complement strand
GCGGCCATCGTCTCGGCCGCCAAGCACTACCAGGGCACCCCCTACAGCTGGGGCGGCGGCAACTACCAGGGCCCGAGCCTGGGCATCTACTCCAGCCCCAGCCTCGACGGCACCAAGACGGTCGGCTTCGACTGTTCAGGCCTGGTCATGTTCGCCGTCTACAACTCCACCGGGATCCAGCTGCCGCACAGCGCCGAGGACCAGGGAAAGGATGCCAGGGGGACCACCGTGCCCAGAGACTGGACGAAGATGCAGCCCGGCGACGTGATCGCTTTCAGCGAGAACGGGTCGGGCTCACCAGGCAGCTTCGGGCACGTCGGCATCTACATCGGCAACGGACAGATGATCCACGCACCCCGCACCGGCAAGACCGTGGAGATCGTCCAGCTGAAGGGCTCTAGCTACTACGAGCCGATGGCCTGGTCCATCAAGCGGTACACCAAGACCGGTGCCACGGCCTGACTCACGCACTCGCCGGCCGCAACCGGTCCGCGGGCAGCCACTCCTGAACCGTCACGTCCCCACCGTCCTGCTCGAGCACGAACACCACCAGGGCCACCCAGCCTCGCTGGTCCTGCGCCCACTGCAACACCAAGCCCTGGGCCAGACCATGCACCGGGTGGTTCACCACGCACCACCGCTGACGCGCCGGCGCGTCAGCCGGAGCAAGCTCCTCACGCGCGACTCCGTTGACCGGACGGTCCTTCAACGGAATTCCGGCCCGGACCGGTGGCCCGGCCTGGCCCGACGTCGACATGCGACCGAGCGTAGATCGCCGCACTGACCCCCGTCACAGACCGCCCCGCAATGACCTTTCCCAGAACGCACATCCACCCGCATCCTCAAAAGGAACGGAACGCCGTCGTGACCCAAACGCCGCACCGCCAGACCGGTCGGATGACTGCCATCCTGGGCGTGGCCACGGTGGCCGCCACCGCCGCAGTGATCTCCTTCTCCCACGTGCAGGCACTCGCTCGCACAGCCGGAGAACCCGAGCTGACCGCCTGGCTTCTCCCGCTCAGCATCGACGGGGCGATCGCCGCCGCGGCCGCGGTCGTCCTGGCCGACTCCAAGGCCGGCCGGCGGACCACCCTCTTGACCTGGCTCATGCTCGCCCTCGGTCTGGCCGCCAGCCTGGCTGCGAACATCGCCAGCGCCCAACCGACATGGACCGCCCGCGCCGTCGCCGCCTGGCCCCCGATCGCACTGGCCCTGGGCATCGAGGTGCTGGCCTCGATGTCCCGCCGGTCCGGCCCGGTCGCCCCTGCCCGGCCCGAGACCGCCACCTCCGAGCAGACCGAGCCCAGCCAGGCCTCGTCCCTGGCCTCATCCCGGAGCGTCTCGACGCCCACCTCCCCGCCCGCGCCACTCCCCGCAAGCGGACCATCCACCACCACCCCCGTCGGCCCGGCCCGCCCGGCGACGAGCGAGCAGCTGCACCTGGTCGACAAGCCGGCCCCGGTCAAGCCATCCCGCCCGGCCACGGAACGAACCGAGGACGACCACGCCATCGAGGTCATCCGCAGCCTGGACCAGGCCGCCGGCGGGCAAGCCTCACGCCGGACCATCCAGGACGAGCTGGGCTGCGGAGCCTCACGGGCAACCCGACTGGCAACCCTTGCCCGGACCGATGCCCGGTCCGGGCAGACTGGCCAACGATCGGCCTGATCGGGTGCTCGCGGGGTCTTGCCCGCACACACGATGACCATCTGGCGCAGCGCCCGAAATCGTTGGGCGCGCCCTCTTGCCCTCAGTGAGCGGATGGAGAAGCCTGAGCGGTAGAACCCACCAACCGCTGGGAGCCAAGCAGCCGTGAGCACCTCCTTCGAGACGCCGGTCGATCGGTCGGTGACGGCTGCTCTGGTGTCGGCCCTGGAGGACCTCACCTCAGCAGTCAGCAGCCAGAACGAGTCCCTGGACGGTCTTGGCGCCGGACCGGACCAGCGCATCTCTGGAGACTCCATCCTCTTCTCCCGCGTCCCGCCCCTTCGAGTGGTGGTGAGCGTCGTCCTCGAGGCGGACCTCTACGCGGAGCTCGAGGCGTCAGGTCATCCCGCGACCGTCCGGGAGAACCGCGGCACCAGGACCCTCAGTGACGTCTTCATCGAGGACGAGGGCCTCGGATGGCTCCGGATCTACGAGCCGAGCACCCCGGACTCCTTCTCCAAGACCAGCTGGAATCTGCTGATTCCGCTGGGTCAAATCGAAGCTGTGACGTCGTCGTCGACGACTGCCGCCTCCTAGAAAGAGGAGGGGGGCGCTGTCGAGATGCAGCGAAGACGACACCAGCTGTGCGGGCATATCTTGCACGATCGGACTCGATCTGGCGAGGCCACGCGAAGTAGCGTCGGGGCGAAAGCCACAGCGCGGTCAGTCGAGTCCTGCCGGGGGCGGTTCGTACGCCGCTGTTGGCGCCGCCTCAACATCGTGGAGTTTCACCACGGCGTACGGGACGCCGTCCGGCTCCAGCGGCGGGTCGGCTGGCCACGAACGGTCAGCGTTGAGCCTGGTCTGAAGGACAGCGCGGAGGCAACGCACTTCATCAAACGCTTCAAGATGTGAGCAGCCGTGAAGAGCTGGCGACCTAGTTAGATGCCCCGCTGTCAGTCTCGAGTGGTCGAATAGACCAGTGACTGTAAACGTTCGACGCGCTGTCCTTAAGCACCTAGGCAACGGCGGCGCCTCGCGATTTGGTCGCCCGTATATCATCGCCACCATCCATCAGGAGACCGGCTGCTCCGAGACGGAGGTCTGGGAGGCGCTGTGGGGTCTCGTTGGTGACGGTCTGGTCTACCTCGACACCGCCGGCCAGGGCTCCGGCACCGATAACTGGCAGTGGCGTCTCTCCGCCGACGGGCACCAGGTCGCCAAGGGCGGAAGTTGGGAGCCTCGCGACCCGGATGGCTACCTCAGTCGGATTCATCGCGAGATTACCGACCTTGACGATCTCGTCGAGCTGTACTTGATCGAGGCACTGCAGTCGTTCAATGGGCGGTGCTACCTCGCGACGTCCGTCATGCTCGGCGTCGCCGCTGAGCGTGCCTTCCTGGTCATGGCTCAGGCGTATGCCGGGTCCTCGATGGCCGGGGCACCGGCCATGGCTAGTGAGTTGACCAAGCCACGCAGCAACTACTTTTCGCTCTGGACGGAGTTCCGAAAGCGCATCGAGCCAGTTCGACGCGATCTGCCGGACCAGCTCGCTGACGCACTCACGCTCGACGCCATCGCCGACCTCATTCGATCGACCCGCAACGAGGTCGGCCATCCAACCGGGCGTCAGATCGATGAGGACACCGCCCGCGTCCACCTGACGATCGCCCCGGTATACCTGCGCAAGATGCATCACCTCGCCGCTCACTTCGCGGGTCTGCCCGCAGGAGGCGGAGCATGACGCAGCTCCCGATCCCAGTTCACATCGGGTCTGAACCACCCGACCACTGGGATGACATCGAGGCCAGACAGCGTGAATACGGTGAGGAAGCGGCGCCATGGCTACAGGAACAGCGGCGTCCCGCGATTGCTGGCCCGGCTTATGACTGGACCGTCCTCGGCTTCGAGCCACGCTGGATCGGTTACGACACCGCCGACTGTGCTGCCGCCCTCCAGCCGAGCATCTACTCCGGCCAGGGAGCCGAGGAGTTCACCCGCTTCCGCCAGGGCGCTGGCGGCCGAGGCGAGATCGCCCTGGTGATCTGCCCGATCGGCGCTCTCGACAAGGAGGAGCGCAAGGTTCGTAATGTCTTCGGGCCGCCCGTGGACTCTGTCTCCATCGGGCAGAGTTACACGAGCATCAGCGGCCGCCTCCTCGGCAAGGAAGCTGGGGTGCGCCCCGCCGCCGACCTCGGCGACGCGGACGGTCATCTGGCACGGCGATTGTTGAACTGCAACCCTGCACCACGGTGGCGCACACTGTCGCTCAGCGGAACTGTTCTGGAGTCGATCCACGGCCGCGAGCCGCACCCTGCCGACGGCACGCTCGTTCCGATCCTCGAGACCGAGCTCGGCGAGCCGGTCCTCGCGGCCTGGGTCTCACCGGATCGCGTCGAACGGCGCTACATCGTGCCGGTCGAGACTCCATGGACGACCCTGCTGCAGTGGTTGCTCGATCAGGCGTTACCGGAGTTCGTTCCTGGCGCGATGCGCCGGGCAAGGCGTCAGCTAGCGACCGACGTGTTCCTCATGACTCGTGCCGAGCGGGCCGCCCGCAACGCCCTTGCGGAACTTGAATCGGACTACGCCTCTAGTCGGGACGCGTTGCGGCGTCAGCTGAAGGAGGCTGAGACTGCGGCTTCGTCTGTGCGCGAGGGCTTGCTCTATGGAACCGGAAACCAGGTCGTCGATGCCGTGCGAGCGGTGTTTGAGGCGGCCGACATCACCGTGGTCGATCTCGACGAGAGGCTCGGTGGCACTAAAAACGCTGACTTGCTCTGCACCTACGGCGAGCAATCTCGATTGGTAGAGGTGAAGTCAGCCAGCGGCAGCGCCTCGGAACGGCTCTACCAGGATCTACTCCGGCACCTTCGGGAGTGGCCCAGCCTGCCGGGCAGCGCGCCCGTCGCTGGCGGTGCACTCGTGATCAACCAGGAACACCGCAAGGATCCGCAGGATCGGAACCGTCGACCCTTCGAACGACCAGAGTTCATGGCCGCTCAGACGGAGCCAGTCATCGCGACCCTCGACCTGTTCGACGCATGGCGACAGGAAGACTACGAGGCCATCCGCAAATTGCTCTTCGGGGCAGCGAGCGCAGCCACGGCCACTTCTTCACCACTCAATGCGGAGAAACAACCACCGTCTAAGCCTAAGCGCGCCTGGTTCGGGCGACGATGAGGGTGCTTGGCGCGAACCCAGGCAGATCAAGTTGTCACCTATCAGTGCAGCACGACCATCCGCTCGTTGGCACATGGCAAGGGTAGGGCTATCTGGGCGCAGAGCCGATCCAGTTCGCCCGCACGATACGCGGCGGAAGGACTTAGGTCAGGAGAAGGCCGCGGACATCCGTACAGCCTCGCTCAAATCCTGCCCGCTCGGGTACGAGTAGGCGTTCTTGCCGACGTGTGGCTGGAGCCGCTGGTGTGTCGTTGACGGGGGCTGGCCGCGTTCGGCTTGGTCGTTCCTGCGTACGATGGCGCCGTCCACACGCCCGGCGTTCAGAGTCCGACCCCTTGTTGAATCGGCGGGATCGCGGGCCCTCAGGTCGGTTGGTATCTGGTGCGCCGGCAGCCGCTGCTCAGGGAGATCGGTCACGATCCCGGCCCGATAGGCTCTATCGACAGGTAGGCACTGGAGGACCCGTTGTTTCCCAGCCGAGAGATGTTGTGGATGGCCATTCGTTGGGGGCCGATGGCTGGCGGAGTATTCGGGCTTTTGACGTGGGCGTTCGCGGACGATCCAACTCCCCTGTGGTTGTTGCTGCTGTGGCCGGTATCGATCGCACTTGGACACGGGCGGCAAGCCCTTGAGCATGATGGACAGGACAACGACCAGGCTCGCCGCCCCTGGACGAAGGCCGAGGGAGGAACGCAGTTCGGCGGAGAGGGAGAGTCGGTCACCTTCACCGCCCATGACGTCGTCGTGCAACATGCTGGGCAGACTCTCAAGCTCCCCTGGGACCGAGTGAGCGGTGTACGGATCCGCGTGCCGCACATGCCGTGGGGAGCGGGCATGGCGACAGCCGTCCTACGAGAACGAGGACTGATTCATCGTCCGGTCCATTTGACGATGTGGTTGACCAGTGATGGCCGCACGCACACGTTTGCGTTTCCTGAGACGCGCATCTACGACTGGCGGCTCGACTTCACAATCAGAGAAGCAGTCCGAGAGCTGGGTCCACGAGGGGCTTTGACCAGGGCGTGGCTTCTGGATGATCTGTACCAGACGGTCGCTGAAGGGAGCGTGTTGGGTTACCCGATCTCCCGGGTGAGAGTTCCGCTTCTGGACTTCCTACTGGGCGGCAAAGGTGGATACAACGCGGCCATGAAGGACTATCAAAGAAGGATCGCGAACCTCCCCGAGGAGGAGTTCTCACTCAGAACCACCCTCGCCTCCCTCGGATCCATGTTCCTTGTCGTTGCCGCAGTGATCCTGCTCGTGGAATGGCTGGCCTAACCCGCCCCCGCATAGAAGAACCCGGTCAGCTGTTGAGCGCCGACCACACCCCGATCGACGCGCGATACGCGGCTACTTGACGATTGTCGGTAGGGCCGGTGTCTGGCCAGACTCGGTCCAGGTGTTCGGCCGGAGGCTCTCCATGCGGCTGCCCACCAGCGTGACCGGTGTGGCTCTCTAGCGGTTTGCTCTCCGGCCGGGCACCGTTGCCGGTGCGTGGCTCCAGAGGGGTCTGCCCTGCTCTCAGTAGCAATGCCCGCCCGGCTCAACCGAACAGTGACGGCGGAAGGGTGCAGCTCATGGCGAAGGTGTTCATCGGGGTCGATCCCCACAAGCTGTCGGCCACCATCGAGGTGGTCGACCTACACGAAAGAGTCCTAGCGACCGG
>JAKPQA010000223.1 GCA_029547025.1 Armatimonadota bacterium | reverse complement strand
CAGCGTGGTGGGCCCCCAACGCGCCCGATCTGGAGGCCGGGATGCGGCACGAAGCCGCATCCCGGGCCGCTCTGTCGTCGTCCGGCCGACTGGGCCGGTCAGGGGCCCCGCGCCCTCTGGGCGCACCCCTGTGCGGCCCCTCCGCAAGACCAGGCGGACGTTCCCCGCGACCTTCGCGAGACCCAGCCGCCCGGCCCAGGGCCCTATGTTACCGCCAATGCCGAATAGGGGGAATCAGCCGAAGGCTGGTGGGACCCTATGCGGCCCGGGGGCCGGGTGCGACTCGCGACCCTCAACCGGGCCGGATGGCGCCCTTCCCGCTCCGCGGGCCCCTTCCATTCGGCCCCTCCTCGGTTGGTCGGAGGCCTGCCGGAACCCGGCGCAGGCTGATGGGACGCTATCCGAGCCGGCCGTCAGCGGGGCGGAGACGCGCTCTACACCATGCCGAACAGGTGATCGATGTGCCGCGAGATGTCGAAGGCGGTGATACCCGGACAGCCGCGATAGGGACCCATCTCGGCGGTGAGGTAGTCGCCGTAACCGATGCTGGCTAGGGCGTGCATGACGCGCTGCCAGGGAACGTCGCCCTGGAAGAGGTAGACGAAGCGCATCTCGCTGCGGCTGAAGTCTTTCAAGTGGATCTTCTTGACTCGGGGCCCCAGGGACCGGATCCACTGGTCACCATTGCCGTAGAGGACGATGTTGCCCACGTCGAAGTAGGCCTGGACGAACGGGGAGCCGATGGTGTCGATGAACTCGACCATCTCGCGGGGAGAAAGGAGGAACCTGTTCCAGACATTCTCGACGCAGAGGGGCACCCGGTGCTCGGCGGCGTAGGGTGCGAGCTCCTTGAGGCCAGCCATGGAGCGCTGCCAGGCTTGTTCGTAGCTCACGGTGTCGTTGACCACGCCTGGGACCACGAGGACGGCGGTGGCTCCGGTGATCTTGGCGGCGCGGATGCTGGCCTTGAGGCTCTCCATGCCGCGGCGGCGGACGGCGTCATCGGGGTCGGATAGGGGGCATTCCCAGTGCAGGGAGTCCATGACGCTGTGGATCTCGATACCGGCCTGCTCTGCCATGGCCCGCAGGTCCTCGGCCTGGCCGTCGCTGGCAGGCGTGTTGATCTCGACGCCGTCGAACCCGGCGTCGCGGGCGAGTTTCATCCGGCCGAGGTCGTCGAGGTCCGGCGGGAGGCAACCCAGGCATATCCCCTTCTTCACAGGCGGCTCGGTCCTCTCACAGGCCACGAAGCGCCGCGGGGACGCTCGGACCCCATGGCAGTGTCGCGCGGATTCTACGGGGTGCCGGGAGGGGCGTCAAACGAGGCGCCCGCCTGTTGCCGCATCCGAGAGCCGACTGAGTCCGTCCGCAAGCACCTCTGCCAGAGCGTCCGCGTAGTCGGCCAATCGCGGCGGGACCTCGCCATAGCGCCGGAGGTGGTGTGCGCCGAGCTCGGTGACGCCGACGCGGAGGGAAAGGCACTCGCTCCATATGGACTGGGCGGCGTCCGGCGTTTCGGGTTCGAGGTGCAGGTCCGCGGCGGCGCGGGCGATGAGGCCGCGGAGCTCCTCGGTCAGCGCGCGCAGCTGGACGCACTGCTCTCGAGACAGCGTGTTCCGTTCGTCGATCAGTGCGGATCGGGCGGCGTACCCGCCGGCCCACTGGTCGACGCGGCACAGTAGCTGGTCGACCATGACGAGCGTCGTCCGGATACCGCGACGGTGGTTCTCGGGAGCGTCGGCGAGGTCGGCCACGTCGGGGTGATCGGGCTCGTCCGTGCCTGGTTGCGCGTCCATGGACGGATCACTCGCTCTCTGGCCCCTCCGGCTCTTCGGCGACGGCGGGCTCCGACGGCAGCATCAGGTGACGGGGCAGGAACACCGCGTTCGCGATCAGGGTCGGTATGACCGCGCTGGCGATGACCACGGCCACCAGGAGGGAGTATTGCGCCCGGGTGACGATGCCGTGAGTCAGGCCGTAGAGGGCCGAGATGGTGCCGAAGGTCAGGCCGGTCGACATCAGCAGCGTGTAGTACCAGCTCTCCCCACGGCCGCTCCGGAACTGCCGGATGACCGGGTTGAGGCCGATGATCTTCGAGGCGACTTTGCCCCCGAGCAGGACCACGAAGGGCAGTGCGCCCGCGGCGATGGCAGGCAGGGAGACCAGCGACCCGGCGCGCAGGAAGTAGAAGGGCGTGAGGAAGCCGACGGTCAGGGTCCTCACCCGGCGGACCCAGTGGTGATCCTCAGCCGCCTGGCCTGCCAGGAGCATTCCCGCCACGTAGGCGGGCAGCACGGCCTCACTCCCGGCCCAGAGGGCTAGAGCTCCGAGGCCGAACAACACGAGCAGCACCCATTTGATGCGGACCGCGGCGGTGCGGTGGCCGTAGATCCGGGTGAGCAGGCGGGTCGCACCGGGCAGGATGGCCAGGGTGACCACGGTCACTCCGCCGAAGATGGCCGTGCGCATGGTGAAGGGCGCGAAGATGATGCCCAGTGCCAAGACGGTGCCCAGGTCGTTGACGAAGCACGCGCCGAGGATGCCCTTGCCGAACTCGGTGCGGTTGAGGCCCGTCTCGAGCATCACTGCGTAGACGACGGCCATGGATGTGGTCGAGAGCGCCACACCGGCCAGCCAGCTGGCTCGGGGGTCCCAGTGCAGCAGGAACCGGGCGGCCGCCGCGCAACCGAGGAAGGGCGCGACGAACCCGACCGCGCCGACGATGAGCACCTCGCGGGCCTTGGAGCGGAGCACGGCGGGCTCGAGTTCGGCCCCGGCGAGGAAGGTCAGCAGCACGGCGCCGGATGCGGCGAGGAAGCGGATCCACTCCTGATCGCTGCCGAGGATCTCGGGGCCGCCGTAGTGCTGGGCCAGTGCACCGGCGAAGGTGCCGACACAGATCTCGACCAGTGCTATCGAGGCGCGAAGATGACGAGCGAGGAGTGTTGCGCCCAGGGCGAGGGCAAACCATACAGCGGCAGTGGTGAAGGTGTCGGACACGGGCGGAGTCGCCCCCTGCATACGCCAAGGCTTGCGCGCGCACATGGGCCGCGCAACGCCCGGCAAAGGCTGTCCTGCCGCGAAGCGGCACGAGCGGCAGGAGTCATCAGCCCCGCAAGGCGGTTGAGGGGGACTCCATCCCCGTATGCCGCGATTGTACCGCCAGTCGGCCAGGGCCGGCAACTACAGCTCGACGCCGACCTCCTCGGCCACCGACCGTACGTAGGCGGCGGCCTGGTCGTACTCGTCCTCGGAGGCCAAGTGCTCGAGCATCAACGGCACATCCTGGGGGAGCCGGTCGAGCTCGCGCAGGAGCGTCGCGTAGTCGAGCCGCCCGGTACCGGCGGGGCATTCGGTGATGTGCACGAGGTACTGGTCGGACATGATGCAGTCCTTGCCGTGCACGCTCCGAATGAAGTCGCCGAGTTTGAGCACACACTCCTCGATCAGCTTGCCGTTCTCGTAGTAGTGCCGGGGACTGCGGACGAGGTTCACGGGGTCGAAGTGGACGGCGAAGGCATCGCGATCGACGGCCTCGATGAGGTCGAGGTAGGCATCCGGCGAGTCGGGCCAAGCCCATTGCATCATCTCGAGGGTGAAGTAGGTGCTCTGTGGGTCGACGGCATCGATGATGCGCTGGGTGTTGGCGACGACCAGCTCGAAGGCGCGTTCGGAGAGGTCGTCCGGGTGCGGCCCGGCCGGGTGGTCGGGGCTGAAGGAGCCGGAGTAGTCGACGCAGCAGCGTGCGCCGATCTTCTCGGCGAGCGCCAGCTGGCCGATGACATAGGTGATGTTCCGCTCGCGGGCCTCTGGGTTCGGGTCGAGGCAGTTGCACCAGGCGCCGACCTCGGCGATGACGATGTCGGCTTCGGCAAAGGCCTGCTTCACCTCATCCAGTCGCGCGTCGGGGTCCTGGGCCGTGATTCCGCCGGGGCAGTAGGCAGCGGTGAAACCTTTCTTCTTGTGCGCCTCCACCAGCACGGCGGGATCTCTGGAGTCCACGAACACGGGAGCCCCGAATCGCATGGTGTCCACCTCCTGTGACTTGGCAGGAGGGTGGTTCGCCGCTGGCCACGGAGGTCCTACCGGTTCAGAGCCATCGGTCCTGTTACCACAACCACTGGACGCAGCCAGTGCGCCCAGTCGGCGCCGTTGTTGCCGAGGGCGTCCACGCGCAGCGTTAGTCGCACGCGCCTGCCCGCCCAGTCTGTCAGGTCGATTGCGTGGGCCTTCGGTAGGTTCTGGCCTGGCTGCACCTGGGCCCAGAGCTCCCGGCCGTCAACGAGCACCGACATGCGAACGCCGTCGAAGCTCGGCCCGGTGAGCACGGTGCCAAACTTCAGCCGCAGCCCCCGGCCGGCTCGCACGCGCGGCAGGTCCAGCTCGAAGCTCCCCTCAGCCGCCCCTTCGCGAGGGTCTAACGGATGCTCGAGGATCGCTGGGCGCAGCAGCCCATCAGCACCCTTGGCCCACGAGGGGTTCCATGCAAGGCATTGGGCCAGCTTCGCCTCGCCCATTCGAGCCCACAGATCGGCCACGACTGTCGACGGCTCGAGAGGCGGCGCGACACTCCCGCTGACCTGAGGGATTGGCCCGGGGCACGGCGCGGCCTCAGCCCAGTCGCTGATGCCGATGATAGGCTTGGCGAACTCGATGGCTGTGGGCCATGAGGGTGTGTCGGCCGCGCGAAACACGTCCCAGATCATCCGCTTGCGGTCGGGGGCCTCGGGGTGGTCGCTGTCGAGCTTGCGCGTCCACATCCCGACGAGCAGCGGGCCGTGGTCGAGGTGGTCCACGTGCCGGTGCAGGATGAAGGCATCGATGGACGGCATGTGGCGGACCTTCTCGTAGGCATAGGCGAATGCGGCCGCCTGCACGGCCTCGCCGTCGCGACCGTCGGGGCAGTGGAACCCCTGCTCCGACAGGATGATCCGGCGCGGCTGCCCGTGGTAGAGGAACCGGTCCTGAGCGAGGAAGGCCGGCAGCACCTCCAGGTTGCGAAACGTAACGCGGGGCGAGTCGAAACCGAGGACGGCCGTCTGGTCCTGCCAGAAGCGTGGTTCGAACAGATCCTCGGGGTACGGGTGGAAGGCGACGTGCCACGGGAAGTTGCCCTCGCGCACGATGGTCCGGTTCAGCCGCTCCAGAAACCAGTCGCCCGCCATGGCCTTCATCGGATCCGGATCGAGCCGCATGGCCCAGGTGTGATCCATGGACGCGTATACGCGGACCCTCTTGTGGAATCGGCGGACGGCCAACCAGGCGATGCGCAGCTGGTCGGCGTACTCGCGCGCGACAACCTCGCGCGAGGTGCGGCCCATGTTGTGCCAGGCCCAGTGCGACTGCAGCTCGTTGCCGACGACGTAGCCACTGACCCAGCCGTGCTCGCACGAGGGGTCTGAGTAGCGGTGGGCCAGGTACTCGAAGGCGGCGCGGTAGTAGCGGAGGCCGCGCTCGTTGGTCACGTTGAAGGCACCGATATGGTTGGGGGCGGCGGCGGGATCGGTGCGCGGGTGTATCAGCGGGTGGGCCGGATCCGCATGATCGGGCACGCCGTTCACGGGGATCAGCGTGACATTGATGCCGAGCTCGGTCGCTCGCCGGACAAGCCCATCGAGCCAGGCGATGTAGTGGGTGTTGATCGGCAGACGTTCGCCGTCGACCTCCCACACCTCTTCGGGCGTGCCCCCCGACCAGTCGAAGATGCCGGCAAGCACCACGCCCCAGTCGGCATACCGCGCGCCGAGGGCGTGCAGGTCGTCCATATCGACTGGGCACGTGACGCCCTTCTTGCTCTTCGGCCAAGGCATGGGGAAGCGCTCGGCCGGGAGCGCCTCAAGGTCCGTCACCCACCGTGGCACCCCGACCGCCCGCAGCGTGGCGCCGTTGATGAGCTGGAACTTGCTGTAGAGGCGGTCGCGGCCGTCGGCGAAGCGCGGGAGCCTGAGGCTCTGCCCCGCCACCCGGCCGGCCCAGGCGACTGCGCCCGAAGCCTCGGCGGTGTACTGCTCGTACGGGCGCAGCTCTACCAGGCGCGCCGATGGCAGTCTGCCGGCCAGATGGACCTCGAGCGCATCCGGGAGAGCGCGGACGCCGGCTACGGCCGGCGTGCCCGCCGCTGCACTCGATGTGGAGCCAAGCGACAGGAGGGCACAGACGATCCCGGGGATGTGCAGGCTCAGCTGTCCCACGGCCGGTAGCAGATCTTGAGGGCCTTGCGTTGGTCGAGCAGGTCGATGCCTTCGCCGTAGCGTTCCAGGGGCAGAGACACGTTCGAGAATGCCGCCATGTCGAGCTTGCCGGCGGCGATGAGGTCGCGCGCGTACTCGGCGGACTCGTAGAAGTGCCCGCGGTAGCCGAGGATCGTCAGCCCCACGCGGCCGAGGGAGTAGACGTAGTCCTCGCGCTGGACGCCAAACAGCGCCACCACGGCGGCCGTGTGGTCCATGAGCCACTCGACGGAGTCTTTGGCGCCGTGGCAGTCGATTCCGGCATAGACGCCCATGCGCCTCGGCATCTCGGCCTCGGTGACGGTTCGCGGATCGTAGCAGGCATCGGCGCCGAGGCTGAGGGCCATCTCGCGGCGCTCGGGGATGAAGTCGAAGCCGATGACCTCCGAGGCGCCCTCGGCCTTGGCGATCTGCACGGCGATGAGCCCTGCCGGGCCAAGGCCGGTGACACCGAACCGCTTGCCGGCGATGGCATCGACGCGCTTGAGGTCGAGCATGGCTGTCGAAAGGCACATGGCGAGTTCGATGGAAGCCCAGTTCTCCGCGGGCAGGCCTTCGGGTATCTTGATGGCGCTTTCGACCTTCAGGATCACGTATTGGGCATAGCATCCCCACAGGTCGTGGCCCTGGTCGCGCCAGGCGCAGATGCGGTCGCCGGGGGCGAACTGCGTCACGCCGGGACCGACGGTCTCGACGTAGCCGGTGGCTTCGTGGCCCGGCTGGCCCGGGGTGTAGGGGTAGACGAACTGGTGCCCGACGAACATGGGCTCGTTGTGCCGCAGGTGGAGGTCCCACTGGACACAGGTGTTGACGGCGTCCACGCGCATGAGCAGCTCCCCCGGGCCGGGGGTGGGGATGGGCACATCGAGGATCTCGAAGGTGGTCGGTGAGGTGACTTGCAGGATCTTCATTCGTTTGGTCTCTCCAAGAGTCACGGCACTCAGAACGTCTGCCACTGGATTCGCCCGAACAGCTCGCGTAGCTTCCGAAGGCGCTCCAGGTCCATATAGGGCGGATCGATGGCGCGCAGGTTGGCGGCGAGGCGCTCGGGTGTCCTCATCCCCACGCAGCACGTGGTGACGTCATGGGCCAGCACGTACCGGATGGCGGCCTCGGGGATGCTATAGGGTTCGAGGAAGTCCAGCAGCTCAGGATCGGTATAGGGCGGATCGTTTGGCAACTGCCCTGCCGCGATGTACCGGTGCACCAGCTCGCGGGCGGCGTGCCGGCTCGTGAGGCCCGAGTGGCCCGACGACTGGTTGAGGGCCATCATGACCACCGTGCCCACATCGTGCTGGTGAGCCAGCGGGATCACGGTGGTCTCGGCCGTCTGCAGCATCAGGTTGAGGGTGAGCATGACCACGTCGAAGGCCCCAGTGGGCACGGCCTTCTGGAGGACCTGGTGGGTGCCATCGCCCTCCGACAGCTCGCTGATGCCGATGAAGCGCACTTTGCCCTGGTCGCGGAGCTGGCACATGGCGTCGTAGCAGCCGTCATTCATGAAGCGGTCGAGGGTATCGAGTGTGCGGATACCGTGGCCGAGGAACACGTCGACGCAGTCGCGCCGCAGACGGCGGAGGCTCTCCTCGGCCGAGGCGACGAGTGCCTGGGGCGTGCCGATGTAGGCGGCGCCGACGGCGTAGCTTTCATAGGGGCAGTACTTGGTCTCGACGAAGACGTCGTCGTACCCCTGCAGGGCTTCGCCGAGAACGGTCTCGCTCAGGCCGCCGTCGTACCCCGCGGCGCTGTCGATGAAGTTGACGCCGGCGTCCAGGCAGGCGTGAACGGTGGCGATGAACTGCTTGGGGTCCTCGCTGGCGCCGCGGGCCGCGCCGTAGCTCAGTTCGGAGACGCGCAGCCCGGTTCGTCCCAGGCGGCGATAGCGCATGGTGTCTGCCCCTCTCGGAACCTGCGTGTCGATCCGGCTTGAGTTCCTTCGTCAGGGTTTGGGCCGATGCCTTCCAGCGAGAAGGACGCCACGCTACAGAACGTACTGCTCAATGGCCCAGGCGAGGCCATTGTCGCTGCTGGGAGGAGCGACGACGTCGGCAACGGCCTTGCATGGCTCGACACCATTGGCCATGGCAATGCCGAGTCCGGCCCACTGGATCATGCTGATGTCGCTGTAGCTGTCGCCGGCGGCGGCGACACGGGACCGGTCGATGCCCAGGGCCTGGGCGGTCTTGGCGAGGCCGTCGGCCTTGCTGACATCGCGGTGCATGAACTCGACGTACTCGGGCATGGTGAGGGTGACATAGAGTTCGCCGCCGAACCGGGCGCGGAACTCATCCGCCAGACGGGCTCCGGTGTTGGAGTCGCTCACAATGAGCAACTTGGTGGGACCGGCGGCAGCCAGAGACGCCAGGTCGGGATGCTCCTCGCAGCGGGACCCGGTGCGCTCGTGGTAGAGGCGCGCCCAGGGCGTGTACTCCCGGGCGTACAGGTGGTCGCCGACATAGACGTTGAGGTGGAGATCGCGGGCCTCACATTCCCTGATGATGGCTTCAGCGTGGCGGGGCTCGAGCGGTCGGTGGAACAGGTCGACGCCCTGGGGGACGCGGGTCACGCGGGCGCCGTTGCAGGAGACGGCCAGGCCCTCGATTCCGAGTTCGGCGTAGTAGGGGCGGACCGCCGGCAGAGCGCGGCCAGAGACCAGGGCGATCTGAACGCCGGCCTCCTTTGCGGCACAGACGGCTTCTCGGTGGCGTGGCGGGATGGCGAAGTGGTCGTCGAGGAGGGTGCCATCGATGTCGAGGGCCAGCAGGTCGAACCGGGGACGTCGCATGCTAGTTGATCGGATCTCCTTCCGGCTCGGGCGCCACGGGGGCGGCGGTTGCGGTGCCCTCGTAGACGCACGTGCGGTTGCGGCCTTGGCTCTTGGCGGCGTATAGAGCCTGATCGGCGCGATCGAGCAGCACTTCGGGATCGAGGCCGGGCTCGAGGTCGGCGATCCCGAGGCTGACCGTGATCGAGAACGAGCGGTCATCGCGGCGGAACTCGAGTTCCTGCACGCGGGCCCGGAAGCGCTCGGCCAGGTGGGTGGCGCCCTGGGCCCCGGTGTTGGGGAGGATTACGGCGAACTCCTCGCCCCCATACCGGGCCGCAATGTCCTCCTTGCGAGCGGCCCCGCGGAGCAGGGAGGCTACCGCGCGGAGCACGGTATCGCCCTGCGCGTGGCCAAACCGGTCGTTCACCCGCTTGAAGTGGTCGATGTCGATCATGATGACCGCCAGGGGTTGGCCTGACCGTCGGGCCAGGCTCACGGCGCCGCGAAGCCGCGAGAAGAAGTGCTGGTGGTTGTAGAGGCCGGTCAGCCCATCGGTGGCCGCCAACTCGCAAAGGCTCCGGTAGAGGGCGGCGTTCTCGATGGCCACGGCTGCCTGACTTGCCAGGAGGCACAGCAGTTCCTCGTCGGCCGGTGAGAACCGGGCGCCATCGGTTTTGTTGGACAGGTTGAGCACGCCCGTGACGCTGCCCCGGAACTTGAGGGGTACCGAGAGCAGGGAGGGGCCGTTGTAACACTCGTGGCGTTCGCCGGGCGCGAACCGTGGGTCGCGCCGGATGTCGGTGATCAGCAGGGGTTCTCCGGTGGCGGCCACATGCCCGCACACCCCTTCGCCCAGGCGCACTTCGGCGGACTCGATCACCTCCTCCGGCAACCCCTTGGCAGCGCGGATGCGGAGCGTCTGGGTCTGGTCGTCGAGCAGCATCAGCGAACATCGCTCGGTGCCGGCCATTTTCGAAGCCTGGTCGACGATCAGGTCGAGAATCTCCTGCAGGTCGGTGATGCTCGCCATGCGGCGGCCCAGCTCATGCAGAACACTCATGTGGTGGGAGCGTTGGTGCATCCGCTCATGCTCTTGGGAGTTCTGTAGGCTGTTGGCCGTGCATCCGGCCATGACACGGAGGACATCCTCGTACAGAGCGCGGTTCTCGGGGCAGGCCGAGAGGTCGGCGACCAGTGCGCCGACGGCAGAGCCTCCGAGCACCACGGGGGTGGCGATGATCGTGGCGGGAGGCGCATCGGGCACATCGGGGTAGGCGGCCAGCAGTCGTTCGGCGGGCTCTGCGAGCCGGGAGATCAGCTCCCCGGACGCCTGGGTCTCGCCGACGGACCGGAGCGGATGACCGGGGCGCCCGCCGATGAAGACGGCAACGCGGGCGGGGGTGAGGAGGCGGCTCAGACCCGACAGCAGGGCCGCCATGGCCCCGTCGAAGTGCAGGTGCGAGGCGACCTCGAGCGCCAGGTCATAGGCCTGTCCCATAAGCCGCAGACGCCGTTGCGAGGAGGGCGTATCGTCGGTGCGTGGTGTGTCCGCCACATCCCGAACTGCGAGCGCGTTCAGGGCGGCCGCCTCACTCAAGATGCGGGCGGGGTTCGCTTCGGAATGCGGCACCAGGGCGACGCGGCCTTGTGAGGCGGGGGGCAGAATCAGGTCGTCGTCGGCAACCAGCACACAGGGATGGACGGGGCCCGTGGTCAGGAGCGCGTCGATCGCGGAGCGGTCGCTTGTGAGACCATGGGCAATGATGACAACTCGAGGCTTGTTCGTGGCGCGGGGCTGCACATCGTCGATCGATCGGACGCGTTCGATGGCGACACCCGCTTGGCTCGCCAGTTCGGCGAAGGGGGGCATCCAGTCGGCATCGGGGCCAAGAATGAGTGCCTTCCACATAATCCGCACTCCCCGCGATCCCCGTGGCGGCGTGTGATTGCCCGAATCCTATCGCATTTGGCTCGGTTGCAGGAATAGGTGCGAAGGCCGTGCAACCCAAGGGGCTAGGGTGCCGCCCGCGAGCCGTGCAACGCACGTCGCGCTGGGTTGTCCATTCTGTGGGAGGCAGATGAATGAGCACACGTGCGATGGGGTTGGCGTTCATCGCCCTCGTGGCCGTACTCGCCCCGTGCGCCGCGCAGGATGCGGAACTGGCCAAGCAGGCGGATGCGCGGAAGCTGTATGACCAGGCCATGGCCACCGCGGATCTGGCCGCCCGAGCGGGTCTGCTGAGCCAGTGCCTCGAGCTCGACCCGAAGAACGTGGCTGCCCGCTTCGCCCTCGCAGACTGCCTGTGGCAGCAGGGCAACATGGCTGGCAGCCTGGTGGCCCTGGCGGCGGCCAGGCAGGCGGCAGCCGATACGCCAGGCGGGCCGTGGGATGCGCGCGCGGCCGAAGCCTACGCCCAGAGCAAGCAAGCGACGGGTGAGGCACGGCTGCAGCTTCTGCGTACGGCGACGGCGCTGGACCCCAAGCTTGGCGACGCCTGGCTCGATCTGGCCGAGGAGGAATGGGCTCAGAACCTCAGAACCGACGCGGCGCGGTCGCTGCAGAGGGCCCGGAGCCTCAAGGTCACGATCCCGGCGGCCTGGGAGGAGCGGGCGACGGAGGAGTTCCACCGGGCTTATAACGCCCCATTGCTCATCGACACCATTCGGCACTATGAGGTGTGCGTGGCTCTGTCGCCGGGCAGGCAGAAGGCCTGGTTCAACCTCGGTAACGCCTACCAGGACAACGGGCAGCTCGAGAAGTCGGCCGAGGCCTACAAGAAGGCGCTCGAGATCGACCCTGCCTACAAACGCGCCCTCTGGAATCTGGCCATCGCCCAGTGCTCGCTCGATCAGCCCGAGACCGCGCTGGAGACGGTGGCGCGGTACGCCAAGCTGGCCGACACACCCAGCGAGCAGCGCTCGGCTGAGGACTTCAGCCGATCCATTGCTTGGCGGATCAACCAACGCCGGCCGGGTGTGGTCTATCTGATGGACGGCGATCTCTGGTCGGCGCGGTCGGGTGACCCGGCGCTGACGCAGATCCGGCTGACCGAGTTCGGCGACATCAGCCGGGCCGTGCTCTCACCCAACCGGACTATTGCCGCGTGCGTGAGGCACGGCACCGACCTGGTCACCTGGGACTTGGTGCTCAAGCGTCTGCGCGAGCACAGGCTTCCCCGGACCGGCACGGTGCTCGACATGGCGTGGTCGCCCGATAGCGAGCGCATCGCGCTGGTGCAGGCCGCCGGGGATGGCGACAGCGGGGATGTGTTCGTCCTCGACCCCCGCACCTCGCCGGCCGAACAGACGCTGGCGCTGACGGAGCACGGCCAGGCGCAGGGACTGGCCTGGTCGCCCGACGGCAAGCGGTTGGCCTATGCGCGGGCTGGCGACCAGCCGGGGCTGGCCGTCGTCACCGTCGACGGGAAGGTCGAGGCGCTGCTTGAGAAAGGCAGCCCCGGGGTGGCGATATCGAAACCGAGATGGTCGCCCACGGGGGCTCATATCGCGTATCTGCAGGTGCGTAGGGACGGATCGTCGTCGCTCTGGGTCGTGGGCACATCGGGCACCGACCGGCCTGTTCAGGGCTCGGAGGTGCGTGGCCAGCAGTTCCAGTGGACGAGTACGGGCCGGTTCGTCCTCTACGAGCAGCCGGCGGGTCCGGGGCTTGTGGGCCTCTACTATGCCGATGTGCAGGCGGGCGGGAGCGGCGAGGCGGGGGTGGACCGCAGCGGGCTGTGCTTTGCCGCATCGCCCGGGGCGAAGGACGAGGTCGCGGTGGCCCCACAGCCGGAGGCCAACGCTGCCAACCTAACCAACTCGGTGCTGCTGCGGGTCGCGCTCCCGGGGCGGATGCCGCACGCGATCATCAAGCTGGATGAGACGAGCTACGTGGCGGACCTGGGTTGGGACCAGCGAGGCGAGCTTATCGGGTTCATCGTCGGCCACCTGGATCCGGAACGGCGCGGGCAGTTCGAGATCGTCACGGTGAAGCCGGCACCGCGCACGCCCGACCCGCAGTTCCTGGGCCGCGGTGTGAAGCCCGCGGCGGGCGTGCCGAAGCTGCTGGGCCTCGTGCCTCCCGCCATGGGGGAGGAGCAGCGCAGCGGCCCCACTCAGGGCAGCGAGACGTCCTCGCGCGGCGGTAACGAAGGGGCGCCGGTGGGGCGGTAGGGTGAGGCCGGGACGGCGCGACCGCGCCCCGGCCCCAGAACGCCCTACTGCTTCACCTGCTTCGGCCGGCCGGAGCTGAAGTCTGGCCCCTCGAGGATGGCACCGGTTAGCGCGTCCATGACGACCTCGACGTCATAGGAGTAGAC
>JAKPQA010000222.1 GCA_029547025.1 Armatimonadota bacterium | reverse complement strand
CGTGGTGGGCCCCCAACGCGCCGGATCTGGAGGCCGGGATGCGGCAGGAAGCCGCATCCCGGGCCGCTCTGTCGTCGTCCGGCCGACTGGGCCGGTCAGGGGCCCCGCGCCCTCTGGGCGCACCCCTGTGCGGCCCCTCCGAAAGACCAGGCGGGCGGTCCGCGCGACCTTCGCGAGACCCAGCCGCCCGGCCCAGGGCCCTATGTTACCGCCAATGCCTGCCTTCGGCCCCTCCCCGGCTATGGAAGGCGGTTTGAGGGGCCACTGACGGGGAACCAGGTGGTATTGGCCATGCGCGCTGTACCGGATGCAGCGAGGATTGCCCTTGGTAGCACCAAATGAACAGTGGGCTCACGTCGTTCCGCGCCCAGTATCCCGAGGGGGGGAGTTGGCTCGTCGCCTCCGACACCGACCAGCCCCACCGCCGCGCCATCGACGGCCTGAACGTGCAGTTCAGGGGGCTGGGGGCAGGGGAGTAAGGGCGCTCCGGGCCGACGACCAGCCACCTGCCCCTACCCCCTATCGGCCTGCTCCCCGTGCAGCCCGAAGCCCGACTGGATGCAGCCATCCCAGTCGCCCACCAGGGCCCACCAGTTGGTCATCCAGCGGCCACCGTACCGGATGCGGTTGCCGCGGCCCGGGTGGCTCTGCATCCAGTAGATGAACCAATAGGTGCCCTCCCACTCGTCGAAGCGGCTCTTGCCGTCCGGCCAGGCGTAGGTCTTGTCGAGCCAGGCGCGGCAGTTGATGCGCTTCTTGTGCCCGCTGCCATCGGGCGTCCAGTCCTCGATGTCGCTCTCGACCTCGACCTCGCTGGCCACATCGTAGTCAGCTAAGGTGTTCGGGGGGCAGTGGGTCCATCCGCAGCGGCCCAAGGTCTTCCGGCTGCCGGAGCCAACGAAGTCGCGGTCGAACAGGTCGTTGTTCCCATCGCGCAGCGTGTTCACATGACTGAGCTGGCTCTCGAGCTGGTGCATGTGGTTCTCGAGCGCACAACGGGCATCGCGAGTGAAGTTGTAGCTGTAGACGATGTACGTCTTGGTGAGCACCGGCAGATCATCCGCGAACCGCGAGCTGTTCGAGATGTCGCCCGTGACCGGGCTGGACATGTTCGACTCGACTGGCTCGCGCTCGGCAGTGTGGTACATCCACAGCCAGACTTCCTTCACGCCCAGGTCCTCGACGAAGTGGGCGATGCCGGCGCGCGTCAGGATCTGGTTGTAGTCGGGGAAGTGACAGCCGGGATCGCCCCAGGGCCGCTCCTGGCCCGGTGGGACCGGCTCGAACACCGTCACCATTCCAACGATGCGGTACCCAAGTGACGGCTTGGCCGCCGGGTCGGAGTAAGCCCGGAAGCGGCTGCCCTCCTCGAGCGCGAACTTGGTGCGGACCGTCAGTGCCATGATCCGCCTGCGCAGATCGGCCAGGGGGACGGGGGCCTCGGCCGAGCCCCAGCCGGTAGTCGCCGGGTCGACGTGGACGCCGTCGGCCGTCGGGATGTAGGACAGCACCAGAACCGGCATCTCCCACAGGTGGCCGGCAGCCGGCGTGGTGAGGAATGGGTCCAACTCCTCGTGGACGGACGCCAGAGCCACCTCGGCGCCCACTGCGCGGGGCGCCGCCAGGAGGGCGACGGCCAGAACGGCCACCGCGCTCAGCGTTGTCGATCGTCGCATACTCAGCCCCCGATCAGCGTCACCGCGCTGCCGTTACACCTCCACGGTCAGCGTCTCACCGGGGCCGGCAACGCCAGCCGGCAACGCAAGGAACCGGTGCTCGTGCGCGCCCGTGCCCCGGCAGTCGCACTCTTCCGAGCGGACGGTGACCTCGACCTCCGCGCCGTTGAGCAGCACCCTCGCCGACCCACCGGGCTCTGGCGCGCGCCGCCAGTGTGTCTTCGGCAGCAGCACGCACAGCCCGAAGGCTTCGTGGATGAGCGCCTTGCGTTGGATCGCCGATGGCATGGGCTACTCCCTCCGTCACTCCACCTCGTCGATGATCAGCAGGCGAGGGTAGTCCGTCGCGCTGAGGCGCAGCGTTAGGCCATCTGCGCCACTGGCGACGGCACTCGCCGGCACGGTCGCGCCGGTGATGGGATCGTGGGCGCGCAGCTTCGCGCCGTCCGCCCGGATGCCCGTGAGGCTCACATCGAACTCCTCCGCCGGCAGGTCCTCGAGCACATCGCGCGTCATCACATAGTAGGCTAGGACGAACCGATGTGCGTTCACCTGGTAGGGCAGAACAGCCAACACGTCACGGTGGTAGAGCGACGGGTGCTGAGGCGTGCCGTCACCTTCGAACACCGTCGCGCCGTGCTGGTCGGTCACGGACTCGACGTGGATCGGGCGGGTCGCGGCGAGGTCGCGATCCATGCCATCTGAGAGCGTGTCGGACATTCGCTGGATAACCTTCAGCGCGGGCGACGCATAGGACCAATCGTCCTCCGGATACTCGGTGTGCGTCTTGGCGTACCCGACAAAGCGGTCGCCAACGACCCCGAGCCACAGATCACCCTCGCACGCCGCGTACAGGTAGAGCCGCTCGAGCCCCTTGCCGAGGTAGAAGGCATAGTACCGCGCCGTGGTCTTCGCCTTAAGCGCCAGCGCCCGCTCGGGGTCGGTGACGCCGTTCTCGTTTGGCGCGAACCCTACTTCGGTGAACCACACCTCGCAGGGCGCCACCTTGCCGTCGATCTCCCGCGCCAGCCGGCCGTGCTTCGTGCCGTAGATGTCGGTCGTAATCGGTGCCAGGTCGCGGAACAGCGTCTCGGTCTGCAGGAAGGTCGCGTAGTACTCGGGGAACGAGACCGAGTAGGTCGGGACGAAGCCGGGTGCGGCGTCTCGTTCGAACACGGCGTTGTAGGCATCACCCCGCTGCTCGTCCTGCGGGTAGGTCTTCCGGCCGGCATAGGGGTGCTTGCTGAGTGCCGTCACGCGCGCGGGCTCCTGCGAGGAAGCCGTCCACGGAATGGTGTTCGAGAAACCGTCGCACAGCCGGACGCCGGCGAACTGCGCGGGGTGCTGGTCGACGTACTCGGCCGTCGCCCGTACCAGGTTGCCCCAGACCACGTCGCCATTGTAGTCGTACGCCTTCGGCTCGTAATAGGCGTTGAGCTGGGTGAAGTTCGAGCCAAACGACAGCTCGTTCCAGATCTCCATGTCGAAGCCGAGATCAGACTGCCCCGCGGTGGCGAGCGCCTCGGCCACAAAGCCAGCTACCTCGCCCGCGTAGCGCTGCCAGGCCTCAGTCGTCGCCGCGGTATCGGCCGAGTCTGGCGGGCCGAATGGGCGGTACTTGAGTGTCGCCATGGGTACCGACGCTCCCGCTTCGCCCAAATCCTTGGGCAGCGGCTTCGAGAGCGTGACCGTATCCCCGTCGATCGCCGTGATGAGCGCCTCGGCCGCCCAGTAGTCGGTCAGGTTGCTGAGGCCCGAGAAGCCGAGCGCCAAGTCCGCCGTGTCGGTGAGGCGGACGGTGGTGTCGCCTCTCCTCGCCGGAGCGGCCAACACGCGCTCGAAGAACCGCGCCGGGCAAGGAGCCCCGTGGTGGGCGTTGAGCAGGATCAGCGGCCGCAGCCCGCGCGAGGCACACGCGCGGATGCGCTTCGCCAGCCGGTCGCGCGCCTCCGGAGGGAGCTGGTCGTCCCAGTTCAGGTTCCCCCAGCCGATCTCGATCCGCACATGGCGCACGCCATGCCGGGCGAGCATCTCGGCGATCAGGTCTTCCGACGCACCTTCGGGTGCCGTGAAGCCTACGCCGATGCCATCGACGAACCGGTGCGCGGGCACGGTCTCGATGTAGGACCGCCAAGGTTGGGCCCAGTGCGAGTGCCCGCCGAAGGGGATCGCGGTGAGATGCCGGGCATCGGTGTAGGGTTCGGTGGTGCCGCCCTGGGCGACGGCCGAAATGGAGACCGCGACGTTCAGAGCGAGCCAGACCAGTGGACCTGGAAGGGACGATCTCGGACCCATCAGCAGACCACCTCCATGGTGGGCGGTACACTACGCGAGGCGAAACGGCGAGGCAAGTTGGGGCACGACGGAAGGATTGACGCTGGCGATGCTGCCCGCTAGTGTGATCGATAACATGGAAACACCGAACACCAGTCCACAGCGCGCAAGGTGCCGCCCCGACCGGGTGTCGCTCCGGCACATCGCCGAGCAGTGTGGCGTATCACGGCAAACCGTGAGCCGCATCGTCCGGGGCCAGTGTGAGCGTCACGATGCCGAGACTTGCCGGCGCGTCATGGAGGTGGCTCGTGCGCTCGGGTATCGGCCTAATGCGTCGGCGCGAGCCACTCGTTCCGGCCGCTTTGGGTGCGTGTCGCTCCTGCTCAGCGAAGACCCGGCCAGGGCACTGGTGTTCGAACCGCTTCTGGCGGGAGTGCTCGATGAGCTCGAGGCTCAAGACCTGCAGCTCCTCGTCTCGCGTCTGCCTGACGCTCGAGTCACCGATGCGGCCTATGTCCCGCGGATCCTGCGGGAGC
>JAKPQA010000221.1 GCA_029547025.1 Armatimonadota bacterium | reverse complement strand
CGTGGTGGGCCCCCAACGCGCCGGATCTGGAGGCCGGGATGCGGCAGGAAGCCGCATCCCGGGCCGCTCTGTCGTCGTCCGGCCGACTGGGCCGGTCAGGGGCCCCGCGCCCTCTGGGCGCACCCCTGTGCGGCCCCTCCGCAAGACCAGGCGGGCGTTCCGCGCGACCTTCCCGAGACCCAGCCGCCCGGCCAATAGCCCTGTGTTACCGCCAATGGCCGGAGAGGGTCCCATCAGCCTTCGGCGGGTTCTCCCTGTTCGGCCCCTCCGAACACTGTCCCGATCGCCCAGTGACGGGAACCTGCTACCACTCCTTGCGCCAGTCATCGTCGGTGCCCCGGACGCCATCCATGCCGACGCTCTCGACAACGAGCTTGTCGCCCTCGAGCCGTGACTCGAGCGGCTGGTGGTTCTCGTCGTTGAGGTAGCGCTCGCCCAGAAGACCTGAGTCCACCAGGGCCTGGAGCGACTCAGGCGTACGACGGTGAATGGCCCGGAAAGCGCGGACGCCGTCGGAGATGGCCCGCCAGATCCAGTGGCGCTCCTCGCGGCCACGCTTCCCCATGGGCCGCATGACGTATTCGGGCAGGGCGAGGAGCTTGATCGCGTCGAGGCCGAGGTAGTGCCCCGCGCCGCCGGCCCGGACCGATCGCTCGTTGGCTCCGCGGCACTTCAGCGTCAGCGTGTGCGGTCCGGCAGCCATCTCGCGCGTGCCGAAGCTCAACTCGTGGAAGCTGGTATCGGCCCGGTACAGGTCGGCATCGGCGATGATCCTCTCGCCATCGAGGTACACGTCGAAGACGCCGTAGTCGTAGGAGGTGATAACACCGAGCTTCGCGGCGCAGCGCAGCGCTTTCGGGACGGTGAAGGGGATCTGTATGGAACCTCCCGGGTCCTGGTTCTGCCAGAAGACAATGGGCCGGTCGGAGAGCCACTGCACGGTGACATCGCCGCCGCTGGCCTTGGCGTCGGGCAGCGAGTCGGTGAGCGCGATGGTCGTCCATGGGAGCTGGCGCTCGGCGTAGGAGCGAAGGGGCTCCCACGGTCCGGGTGTGCCGGTCTGGTACCAGAAGGCGACTGAGGCAAAGTAGTCGGGCCGTTCGACGTACCAGCCCTCGCAGGGCGGCTCCATGTTGCCCTTGTGCTCGATGGTGAGCTTGAGTGACTTGTCGAATGGTATGGGGTCGAGCACGTGCCAGCGGTAGGCGACGCCCCGGTCGCCGGCGGCGTAGCCCTCCCACAGCGGCTGGCCGAACGAGTGCGTCGTGCGCGGGCGGAAGCCCCAGGCATCGTTGAAGTAGTCCTCGGAACCGGTTCCCTGAAGTGAGGGGATCTCTTCACCGTCGATGTAGAAGAAGTCGTCGCCCTCGCCGAACCAGCCATCTTGACACATGGTGATGCTCATCACGGAGCCGACGTAGTGCCCCTTGCCTTGGGCCTGGCAGATGAGGTAGTCGCGCCCCGTGACGCAAGGGTACTCCTGCCGGTACCGGGCGTAGAAGTAGGGCTGGTCGTCCGCGACCGGGAGTTGGAGGTAGTCGACCTGCCAGTAGAGGCCGGTGGTGGTCGACGGGTGCTCGTTCGTCACCGTGATTCGAGCCGACTGGCGGAAGGGCATGCGCCAGTAGCAGGTCAGGGAACCGGACTCGGAGACCTGAACGGGCAGGGAATCGACGACGAGCTTCTTGCCATGCCCGCAAGCGAAGAAGCTGTCCATGGGCACTTCGACGGCCGGCTCGTGGGAACCGTCCCAGTAGATGCGGAGCACGAGCATGTCGAGGGTGTCGGCGTGACCGGCGTGCGAGGTGAACCAGATGTGGTTGATGACCGCTGGGCCCTCGATGACCGGCAGCTCGAACGTCTCGCCGGGCGCGATGTACGTCATGTCGAAGTTGGCGTTGTTCCACTCGGGCTGCTCGTTGCTGGAGATGCGGCCGGCGCGGCCCTGCATGGGCTGGGCGAGGCGGCCGAGCATGTCGTTGAATGGCAATGCTGCACCCTCTTCCCTGTGCCCCCCAGGGGCAGAGAGGGCGGGTTCCGGGCATGGGACGCGAGGACCTGCGCTGAGGGCACCGACGCTGCTTGGCCCGGTTGCAGAAAAAAAACTCGCACACCAAGAGGGGGGGGGAGACCACATCGAATACACTAATGATGCAATGTTTTCTTAGTTTCTGGCTTGGGTATTCGGGGTCTGGCAGGGCAGAGGGGTGTGTGAGGACCGGAACGGTGGAACGAGCTGGCTGAAGCGGATGGGTGCGGGCGGCCGGGTCGCGCGGATGGCATGGGTTCCCGGACGGGGGCGTTGCCGGTGCGCAGTTGGCTACTATGGCTCGCGTTGCTTTCCGGATCGAGCGCGGCTCGCGCGGGTCAGGCGCCGTCGGCGCCTGACGTCCCATTTGCACGCATCATTTACTCGTCCGACATCGAGGGTTACCTCGAGCCTTGTGGTTGCGGTGGCGTGAACGAGGGCGGCATCGCGCGGCGAGCCACGCTGGTGGAGCGGCTCCGCGCCGAGGTGCCGTCGGTCGTGATATCGGGCGGCAATTTCGGCGGGGTCGCCGAGGCTGTCTCGTCCATGCTCAGCGCCCTCTCGCGGATGCGCTATGACTACGTCATCCCCAACAGCGCGGACCTCGGGATCCTCCCGACCGCTCTGGATGAGGCCGCCCGACTTGGCCTGCCCGCGGTCCCTCGCAGTCGCCCCGGAGCCCAGGTCGAACCGCATCAGATCCAGCTAGGTGGCCTGCGCATCCAGTTGCTCGCGGTCGGGCCCATCGGGCCCGACGAACCAACGCTCTGCAGCGGGTTTGCGGCAGAAGCCTGTGACCTGCTATTGGTCGTGGCCGAGCCAATGCCGGCAGCCGCGCGCGACCGCCTCGCACGCGCTCTCGGCGACCAGGGGTTCACCAGTGTGCTCCTGGCGAGCGCATCTCCCCGGGCGGCCCAGTGGCTCCAGGCCCGGGGCCACTGCCTGGTGCCTGAGCTCCCCGACAGGGGCCGTGCGCTTGTGCTGATTGATTGCTGGCCCGCGAGTGACGCGGCCGGCTTTCGCATCTCGGTACGGCGCGAGCCCGTCTCGGCCGCGCTGGCCCCCGATGCAGAGGTGCAGCGGATCGCCACGGAGTACTACGACGCGCGCCGCAGAGCGTCGGCGCGAGGCGACCGGACGGCCGCCGTCTCACCGGGCGGCCCAAGCCCGACACCCAGCAAGCCGTGGCTGGATCCTCGTGTGGCATACGCGCCGGCGGAGGCGTGCGGCTCCTGCCACCCGCGTTCGTATGAGCGCTGGCGCGGATCGCGCCACGCCCGCGCGCTCCAGACCCTGGCCGCGGGAGATCGCGTTCTGCCGGAGTGCCTGCGGTGCCACTCGACCCCATACGCCCTGACAGGTGAGTTGCCTCCGCCGCCGTATGGTGCGGGCGACGGCGTAGAGTGCGCAGCCTGCCACGGAGACGGCGTGGTGCACGCGCTCACGCGCCGGCCGCGCTTCGTCACGCGCTGTGCGCCAGCGGAACGCTGCATGGAGTGCCACACGCCGCAGGACAGCCCGGCGTTTGGCGGATCCTACTTCGACCGGCTGAGCTGCTCGGCCGGGAAAGACGGGGAGGGCTAGAGAGATGGTGTACGCCACTATCGGTGCCGTCATCGCGCTCGCAATGCCCGCGGCCACCGCGCCACCCTATGACATCGTGGTACCGGTCCCGGCTGGTGAAGTGACAGTCCGCGAGGTCTGGGAAGGCATCGTGCATGCAGAGGCGCAGGTCGTGGCTGGCCTGCCCAATCCCGAGCGGTTTGACGAGCAGGCGGCTCTGCCGGGGGATCATCCTGCCGAGATATCGCTGGAGCGGGCCCTGGATGCCATCGCCGAGCCGCTCAACCTGATCTGGTTCTGTCACCCCTCGGGCCTCGTATTGATGTACGAAAGGCCCACGCAACTGACGCCCGTTGCCTGGGCTGGCGTTCATCGGGACATGCTTGCGACGCTCTGCACGCTCTGGGAGCTCGTGGAGGCCCTCCCGAGCGACGAGGATCGGGCGCGGTTCCTGGCCGGGGAGTGGGTCCAGCCGCTGTCGGGAGACGACCCTTTCGCCCGGGTCACCGCGCGCGCGGTCCGCAACTTCGGTGGCGGCAAGGTCGCGCCGCTGGACCCGGGGCGCCCACCGGCCGTGTGGTTGTGCTGTCTCGCGGTGGCGATGCGGCGGGCCGGTCCCAGTGACCCCATCGCCGTGCAGCGTCCCGTGCTGGGCAAGGAGGACGTGATCCCGCCGAGAGATCGGCTCGAGGCCACTGGCTCTCCGCTCGCGGGGGGACCGCGGTCCTTCTGCACTGCGGCTTGGCGTGACCGCATAGCGGCCCTCGCAAGGGTCCAGGCGGTGCCTTACGAGCCGTGGGACCTCAGCGCTTTCGCTCCCGAGGGTGTGAGCGCCGATCGGATCGTCCACGGGCAACCAGTGCGGGGAGCCGAGGTGGCTCCAACCGGTGCCGAGACGGTGGTCCGCGCCTGCACGACTCCTGGCAGCCGGTCAGCCGTCTCCGCGCTGTTTGACCGTTATCGGGTGCTCATCTCACTGCGGGAGCAGCCGGCCCAGACCGTCCTGGGGGCATTGATGACCGTGCTCGGCGCGGAGATGCGCGGTCTGGATGGAACCGTCGTCGTCGCTCCGGCCGACGTCATGACCGACGCCTGGGTAACGGCCACCGCCAACCAGGTCTTGCACGATATCTTACGGCCGTCGGCACGCTCGTTGTTGGTGGGCACCGGTGGCGACCCTTCGTGGGCGGACGAGACCTGGCGATCGTTGGTGTGGCAACCATGGGACGGCCTCGAGCCGGGCCGGCAGTCTGCGCTCGGACGCGCCCTGGCGATGGAGGCGATCGGTGAGGCTCCTGGTGGAGACGTCGTGAGCGTGTCGGAGGTGAGCGCCCGGGTCGATTGTGACCTGCGCGTGGCGAGGCCACAGGAGGATTGGGATCTGACGGGACCAGTGAACGGGTACAGCGTGAGCTCATGGGACTACGTCATGTTGGCGAGGATCGGGCCGTTCGAGCCTTCGATCGGTCAGACGACTCGATGAGGGCAGCAGTTCGCGAGTTCCTGAAGGGAAGAGGCCGAATGGGCCTGAGATGCGCTGTTCTGGTTCTCTGCTGCGCTGGTGTAGTGAGCGCACAAGGCAACCCATGTTACATCGTCTCTGATCCCCCATGGTCGACCGACCCCGTATCTACAACGGTTGTCTGCGACCACGACATGACTACCTGTAACCCTTACCTGAGTATGCCATGCTGGATAACCATCGAGTGCGGCGGACACGAGGTGGAGCAGTATCCCGAGCAAGTGGACTGCGTATTCCACCTATGGATGTGCCGCTACGCACAGGTACCCACGAACTGGTTCGGCGTCTTTGCTCCTCCGCAGTCGCAGACGTGGGAGGAAACGGTTCGCCAGCAGTGGTTTGGCAAGCACACCGAGACGGTCGGCTCATACGACGCGCAGGCGCACCACATGTGGCGTCCCGGCACGCCGCCTACGCCCGTTGGCGTCTGCAACGCGTACGACAACCACGACAGGGCCTGGTCGTGGGCCATTGTGAGTGAGCCCTGCCCGTAGTTCGGGTCGGCACACGCGACGGGAGGTGGCCCTGTGCGAGCTACGGCCGCTAGCGTGGTGGCATTCGTGTACTGCGCGCTCGTAAGCACTGGGGCTGCGCCGCCAGATGGCTGGGGCCCGTACTGGCCCGACTGGGCCCAGAAAGAGGTCGAGCTTGCCGCATGTGGCGGGGACGTGGCTGCGGCTCTCGAGTGGGTGTCGGGCTGGTCGGGCGTGCCGTGCCTGGTGCCTGTGGTGGGTGACGAGGGCGGCGAGCGGCCTGAGTGGCTGAGCCAGCCCGCGGATCTCCGTCTCCCGTGCGATACGCTCCGGGGCATCGTGGGCTGGGTGCGCCCTCATGGCTATTACGGGATCACCACACGCCACTTTGTGGTGGTCGTCCCCGAAGGGCCCCGGCCGTGGGGGCTCACGAGCACCCGAGGGCGCGACGGTGTTGGCGCCAGCGTGATGGCGCTGGCATGTGCGACAGCACCCCTCGAGGTCGCCACACGGCTGCTCTCCGGGTCGCGAGTGTTGGCCCAGCAACTGACCGAAGAGGCCCAGGCCGCGCTGGAGCGCACGTGCGTCCTCAACCCGCGCGGCCGGGGCCTCCAGCACTCCCTCGAGGGACCCCTCGGGATCTCGGTGGGCCTCACGCCCACCGTCGAGATCCTCCTGCCGGACGGCACCGGCCGGACCATCGAACTCGGCGCGGTGCTTCGCGAGCGGAACCCTCTGGTGGGCCGCGCGTTGGGCGTGCCCAAGCGCATCAGGCTGGACGCAGCGTCGGGGCAGGCGGCCGTCGCCGACTGGGGGCCGGACCGGTTCCGGGCCGACTTCCTGGGCGAGCCCCCCGAGGAGATCGCCGACAGTGTCAGGGTCTATCAGACAGACTGGTTGCTCGCCCGAGAGCGGCTCCAGGCGCTCCAGGAGCTACCGGTCGACCTCGGTGGCACCATGAGGGTCGGCGACGTGTGCCAGCGCTTCACGGCATGCCGGGTCGATCCGGGCCCGTTCGTCGAGAACCACGTGTGGGCGAGTTCCGGCAAGGCTCCGGGCGGGTCGGCCCTGGAGGGGCTGGCTTTCGCGATCGGGGCGTGGATCCAGCCTGAGGGCGAAGGGCTTCGACTGGCCGAGCCACAGGGGCGCGCGGTGCCAGAGCCGCTGAAGCTCGCGGCTCGGTGGGCGAGCGCGCAACTGCCCCATCGGGAGGACCTGAAGTTGGTCTGCCTCGCCCTGGAGGACCGGCCGGCGAAGCCATTCGGTGAGCTTGAGGCCGAGCCGCGGGACCTGCTCCGTGCCTGCCTGGCGGCCCAAGAGCATCCCCCGGCCGTTGTCGACGCCACGCCGGTGCGGCTTGGGCTGAACCTCGAGTTCGGGCTGGAGCCACTGCGCCTAACTCGCGACGACAGCACGGCGGCAGCCGAGGGCGAGCCTGTTGTTCTCGACGTCAGCCACCGCCGCGACGCCACCCTCTCCTTGGTCGGGCGCGACTGCCCGTGCGTCTCGGTCGATCCGTACGTGCTCGACCTGGAGGGGTAGCGTGCCCGGGCCTGGCGACGAAGGCTGGCGCGCACTGCGGGGACACCGAGTAGGCAGCTTGGCCGCTTCTGCATCCCTGGTGCTGATGCTGACGGGCGGCGCGCCGACCTGTACCGCAGCGGGCGCGCCGCCTGTCCGCGTCGTGTTCTGCTCAATGGCTGACGTCGGCCGAGCTGCGCCCCTCGGCGACGGCTGCGCCATAGTCGTCCCGCTGTCTATCTCGGGGCAGTCGTATGTGGCGCCCGCGCCTCGGGAGCTCGTTCCCGCCGCTGAGGCAGCGGCAGTCGATCAGTGGCGCGTCACTCTGGCGAGCGCCCACGCGCATGGAGCGCGCGTGCTGGGGAGCGTCGACACACTCCGCTGGGGCGATGTGGCACTCCCTGCGGGGGTGCAAGCCGCGCACCCGGACTGGTTCGAGACGAGGCCGCCAGGCTCCCCTGACGAGCCGGGTGACGCGGGCAGGTACCTGTCCGTGTGGCACCCGGCCACGGCTTTGGTCATGCGCAGTCTGGCCAGTGACCTGTGGACCGCGGTGCCCGACCTCGACGGGCTCGTGCTCCGCCACTGCTACAGCCACACGGAGTGGGTCGGCTTCTCAGAATCGACCCGGGCAGCGTGTGTGCGCGAGCTCCGGCAGGACCCGCTCGACTTGGTTCGACTGGGCGGCGCCAGTACCGATCCGAAGCTGCGTATCCCTCTCATGCGCGTGGCTGCATGGCGACAAAGCGCGGTGGACGCGGCCCTGCGCGCGTTTGTTGGTGCGTACCGCGCCGTCAAGCCCGGTGCCGAGATCTGGGCGTGGGGCCGGCCGGAGACCTACCTGATGGACCCCCTCGAGCGGGCTCAGGCCTGTGAGGACTGGTTGGGCTGGCTCGCCGACGGCGCGGTCGACGGCGTGTTCCTCGAAGGGCCCTGGCAGGGGCCTGGCGGCGCGGCCGGCCCGCCGGTGGAGCTCTACCGCATGGTTCGAGACCTCGTGGCGCGCATCGCTCCGGCACCGCAGGTGGTTCCGACCATTCCGACCGACGATGCCGGTGCCGATGTCGATCTGGTCGCCCAACTCCTCAGACTGGAGGCCCAGGGACCGGTCCCCGCTTTGGGGGTCGTGGTCAAGCAGACGCAGCGCCTTGCCGACGCCCTCGAGCTCCTTCGCACCTTCGCTCCCTACACATGGCCACCCGGGTGAGCATACCTCCAGGGGCCTCCACTGCACTACAATGCCCCTGAGTGAGACGGAGTATGATGGAGGCGTTCCCCCATGGCACTCATCTGCGCGTGCGTGCTGGCTTCCATGGGTGCCGGCGATGCCCAGCCCGGGCCGATCACTCTGGCCGAGCTGGCAGAGCGGTCGACGCCGGGCGTCTCTGTTGCCGAGGTCACCGACTACGCACCCGGCCACTACACCGGACCCATGGAGCCCAGCCCTCCGCATGCCGATGGTAACGCGCGCAGGGCCGTGGTCGTCTACTGGCGCGACCGGGCGGAGCGGCTCATCTTCAGCCACGAGGCCAGCTACTGCCCACTCCTCGAGCTGCCGAGTGGCGCCGCCATGTGCAACCAGTTCTTCGAGGGCAATCTGGGCGATGCCGAGCTGTTCAACAACCCCGGCCGGCGCGAGCGGAACAGCTTCGTCGATGTTATCAAGGCCGGCCCGGAGCGCGTGTGGGTCCGCTGGACCTACTTCTGCGTGAACATGAACGACGATACGCGCCCGCGCCTGCGCGGCACCGAGGACTACTTCGCCGCGCCGAACGGCCTGGTGCTGCGGCGGATGAGCTATGAGAGCCTCATGCCCGGCGAGGTGGTCGGCTACAGCACTGACCCGGTCGAGCTGTTCGGCGTGGCGCCGGTGGGCGCCACCATCAGCGACCTGTTCCCGCGCGACCCGGCGCACGGCGACTACCAGACCCACACGGTGCTGGATCTCTTCAGCAACGAGAGGTACGACATCTACTGGTGTGAGAACGGGGGCGTCCGCCGGCGGGGCGATGACGCCACGCTCGCCGCCATCTCGCGCTCGCGCGGCTGTGCACTGGTGATGCCGTTCCGGGAGAAGCTGCTGTTCGCCATTCTGGGTGAGGCCAGCGGGTTCCCGCCCGACCGCAATCAGCTCGTCGATCACTGCACTCCCGGCGCCGAGGGCGGGTGCGGGTGGGGCACCGGCCTGTGGGACCATTGGCCCATCGGCTGGCTCAACTCACAGACCAACGTCTGGAAACCCGGGTCACCCTATCCGTACAGCTTTGGGTCGGTCGGCCAGTTCTTCGTCCCACCGGGCCAGCGCATCCGGTCGTTCTCCCCGGACTACTTCGAGCTATGCAAGGACATGGAGCTGAATCGCTGGACCGAGAGGCGCGTGTTCGCCGTGCTCCTGGGCGCGGCGGGGAACTGGGCCGAGATCCGCCGTATCGGTCGCGCCTGGCTCGACCCAGGCGCGCGGTGCATGGAGCCGGAGGGCCTCAGCATGCTGAGGTAGGGGCGGCCGACGGCGGAGACTGCGGGGCTTCGCCTTGAACCCTGCACGAGGGGCCAGCCCCTCGTGGCTCCCTTACGGCTGTCGCGCGACTCCCCCATCTGGGTGCGCACTTCAGGTGCTCCCGCCGCCCTTCGTCACGCCGCGTGGGCGCGGCGGCTCAGGGCCGGCGGGTTGGGGGGCGGAGCGGCCACGGCGGCACGAAGACCGCGGCTACCGCTCCGTCCGCAGCTCCGATAGCACGGGCCACGACGCCCGGTCGGGGCTCTCGTAGACGCCGATGCGGTCGAAGTGGGCCGGTTGGAATCGGATGCCACGCGCCGGCGAGTCGGGCGCCAACCGGAAGCCGTCTTCGGGCTTACCGAGGAACTTGGGGTCCTCTCCGATCAGGTTGTCCTCGAACGTGAGCAGCGCCTGGGCACTGGGCTCGAACCAGCCCCACTCGCCGCCCCAGCAGATGTTCCGGGCCACGACGTTGCCTTTGGGCGCCAAGGGGTCGTCCTCAAGGATGCCGACCAGCTCGGGGTACTTCGTCGACCACGGTGGCTGCTGATAGTTCAGGTCGTGCAACTCCTGGGTGGCGAAGGTGCCGACGCCGGCGGCCCAACCGAGTCCACGGGCGTCGATGCTGAGCGCCCGGCCGCAGTTGACGAACAGGTTGTTGCTCATCAGGTTGTCGCGGCCGCCGCCGATGAGGATGGCCGTGGCGACATCGTAGAAGACGTTCCGCGAGATGTCGGCCGACGAGAAGCAGTCATCGAGATACACCCCCATGCAGCCCCGGCCTTCGAACCCGTGGATGTTATGTAGGTAGTTCTGACGGATCTTGTGGCCGCGCATCGACCACGTCTCATTGGGCGGCGAGGTGTAGATGGCTCCGGCATCGTTGGACTGGAACACCGCGCTGTGGATCTCGTTGAACTCGATGGTCATCTCGTTGTCGGCGAAGCCGATGGCGATGTGCGGGACGTTGTCGATCAGGTTGTGCGTGGCGCCGTTGCCCACACCGCGCAGGGCGATGGCCTGCTGGTAGACCGGATCCCACCGTGACGTGTGGTGGATGTGGTTGTTGTCGGCGTAGTGCCCGGCAGGCGTGAGCGTCTTCCGGTCGCCGCCCTCCAGGTAGATGCCGCCCTGGCCGGTCTGGTAGATGTCGCACCCGACGACGCCGTGCTTCGTGCCGCCGTTGACGCGGACGGCCCAGTTGCCCATGTTGCGGATGGTGCAGGCCACCACGCGGACGTTGTCGCCGCCCTTGATGACGAACGCCGTGCCGCGCCCGGCCTCGACCACCAGGCCGTGAAAGACGACGTTCGACGCGCCGTCGAGCCGGATCGGGTCGCGCACCGTCGAGATCATCACCTTGCCCTGGGAGAGCGGGGCGGGGGGCCAGAAGTAGAGCTTCGACGTCTCGCGATCGAGATACCACTCGCCCGGGCTGTCGAGCTCGGGCATGACGTTCTGGGCATAGAACCACTGACCGGTGCGGAGGCCGTAGCCCTTCGATGCGCCTTCGCCGAGGCCGATGGTGTTCGTCGCGGCGTCCATACTGAGCATTGGCAGGCGGAGGTCGGCCCAGTCCCACACCCAGAAGCCGTGCAGCCAGACATCCTTCTCGCCGGCCCAGTTGGCGGGACGGGGATCATCGCAGCGGAACTTGGCGTCCGGCGTCTGCACGATGGCGCCGGGCGCCGCCGGGTTGCCCTCCGCATCCAGCGCCGCGGCAATGTGCATGTACCCCGTGTTGGGGTACCGCGCCAGCGTCATGGGCTCGTCCTGGAAGAAGACCTCGAGGCCCGGGTCGGAGACATACGTCTCCGCGTTGTTGATGCCCTGAAGGTCGGTGACGCCCAGGGAAGCCAGGTCGGCAACGAACACCTTCCCGTGCGCCTCAGCGGGCAGACGTTCGAGCGCGGCCTCATCGGTGACCGGCTTCCACTTTGGCACGATGCGCCCGCACACGATGCGGGCCGCGCCCTTGGCCTCGGCCCGGTACTCGATGGGGCACGAGGCCGTGCCGGAGTCCTCGGGGCCGAACTGGACGGGCTCGGTGAGCTGGTACACCCCGGACGCCATCTGTACGACGACGCCCTTGGCGCGGGCGGCCTTCAGCTTGCGCGCTTCATCGCGCGCTCGCTGGAGGGTGGCGAACGGACCGTCCGTCCTCGCCCGGTTCGGCCGGGCGAGCTTGCCCGACCAGGCATCGTTGCCGTTGGTCGCCACATAAAGCCGCGCCGGCGTCGCCTCCGCGAGCCCGGCGCCGAGACACGCGGCGATCGATACACTTGCCAACATGCGCCATGCCATCGGTGGTCATCCCCCTCGCACGCTTGGAGCGGGGCGCGGGCCCGATTGGGGCGGGCACCCTCCGCCACACGTGCGCCCGCCGGCGCTGGCCTGCGGGCGCCCTGTTTCGTCGCGGCGGGCGTTCAAGGTCCCGCCGTCACGTTTCTCAGGTAGTCCACGTGCATCTGGCCCCGGGCGCCATTCCACCCCACGGGACCCCAGGCCTTGGAGCAGATGTCCGTGCGTCCATCGCCGTCGACATCGCCCACCTGGAGCTCGTGCCCTCCCAGGGCTTTGTCAAGGATGATGCACTCCTCGAAGCGGCCATCTCCCAGGTTCCGCCACACCACAAACCGCGGGTTCGCGCGGTTCTCGGGCAGAAGCTCCTCCTGTTCGCTGCTCACGATGTCCAGTCGGCCATCGCCATCCATGTCGGCAACCCCCAGAGAGTGGAGGGAGCCGTAGGTGAAGCTCTGCGGCAGGTCGACGCGCTCCCAGGCGCCGCCTTTGCGGTCGACGTTGCGGAGGATAGTGGCTTTCGAGTCGACGATGTCGGCATCCAGCATGACGAGCTCCTGCCGGCCGTCCCCTTCGACGTCGCAGAAGGCTGAACGGACACACATGCCGTAGGGTCCCAGGCGGCCGAAGGGGATGTTGGGGTGCGGTGCCCAGGCCAGAGCGGCGCCATCGACGTTCTCAAACCACGTGTCGCCACGGGCGATGTCGAGGTCTTTGTCGCCATCCATGTCGGCGATGCCACCCGGGGAGATGGCGCCGTGGATGCCGTCGCCAACGATATGGCGGTGCCAGGGCTCGGTCGGATCGGCCGGGATGTCATACCAACGGAGGCCGTCCTCACCCTCGCGGAGTGAGACGACATCGAGCCTGCCGTTGCCGTCCAGGTCGGCGATCACGAGGTCGTGCCCCTCGGTATAGCTCTCGTCGTAGACGTGCCGCTCGAACGGCTGCTGGAGCGGGTTGACGGGACAGCGGTACCAGGCACCGTTGGTGACCAAGTCCGTGCGCCCGTCGCCATCGATGTCGAGGGCTGCCGAGCCGACGCCCGAGGGGGCATCGTAGCCGAGGATGTGCTTGGGCCACTCGTCCGTCTCCCGGTACTCGAACCAGTAGATGATGCTCCGGACGCCACGATCTCTGAGGGCGCGACGCCCGACCACGTAGTCGAGCTTCCCGTTGCCGTCGACGTCCATCAGCACCGAGAGGCCGTAGTCACCGATCCAGCCGTCGGTGATGGGCAGACCGACGTTCACGAAGTGGTGCTCGAATGCTAGCGTCTGGGCGGCGGCGGGCAGGGCGACCAGAGCCACCAGTGTGGCGAGCAGCAGGGGCGCGGGGCGATCCATCGAGTGCTCCCATCCCTTCCGGGACTGCAGACGCAGCACGGGGTAACCCCGCGCCTGTCTCGCGCACCCGATCATCCCACCAAGCGGGTGCGTCGGGTGAAGTCGACCTCGGGCGTCATGCGCCGGCAGACGCCCACGAGGAGCTCGATGATCTGCTCGACATCCCGCATGTGCACGACCTCGCTCGGGGTGTGCAGATAGCGCTGGGGCAGGCCAATCAGGGCGGTGGCGATGCCGCCGCGTGCGGTATAGATGGAGGACGCGTCGGTCGGTGTCGGACCGGGCCAGCCGCAGAACTGGATCGGAATCGATTCCTCCTCGGCTGTGGCCACCAGGAGGTCGAAGAGCACGGTACTGATGTTCGCCCCGCGGATGAGGATGGGCCCGGCCCCGAGCTTCATCTCACCATAGAGGCGTTTGTCGGTATCCGGTACATCGGTAACCATGGGCCAGACATCGACGGCAATGGCAGCGTCGGGCTCGGCCCAGAACGCGGCCGGACCGGCGCCGCGGCACCCGACTTCCTCTTGCACGGCAGAGAGAGCCGACACCGCCGCGGGACCGCCGAAACCGTCTGCTTTGAGTCGGCGCAGGGCTTCGATGGCGATGAACACGCCGATCTTGTCGTCGATGCCGCACCCGCAGACGAGGTCATCCGAGAGCCACTCCACCGGGCCGTGCCAGGTGACGGGGTCGCCAATGCTCACTGTCTCGCGGGCTTGGGCGGCCGACGTGGCGCCGATGTCGATCCAGTATTCGTGGACGGGGGTCGGCTTGTCGTACTCGTCGGGCTTCATGTGCTGCCGAGGTTTCTTCCCGACGACACCCAGGACCGGCCCATTCCTGGTGTGGATGGCCACGCGCTGAGCGTACTGGACGATGGCGCCGCCCACCGTGGTAGTGAAGATGAAGCCCTCATCGTTGATGTGGCGTACCATTAGCCCGACCTGATCGACGTGCCCGGTGAGCATAACCCGCGGCTGGTTGCCCCCCGGGATCGAGGCCAGCACGTTGCCGCTGACATCGGCTTGGACGCTGGCGCCAAACTCATGCGCGTAGCGGGCCACGACGCGTTGGGCGGGTTCCTCGAATCCGCTGACCGATGGGGTTTCGATGAGCTGCTTCATGAAGTCGCGTGACTGCTGCACCACCACTAGCTCCCTCCGGGTGGCCCCTCGGGGCCGCGTCAGGCAGGTGCCGGCGCCGGAGGCGGGGAAGCATCCGGGCTGGATGCGTTGCCCGGGAGATCACGCCGGCGGAGACTGCCCTTGTCTGCGATGCGCGGTACACGAGCTCCAGGTGACGATCCGCCGGCGACTCAGGGCCGCCGCGGAGCTCCCGGACCTCGCCCCGTCACGTTACGCTCAGTGATCATCGGTCTCGTCAGTGCTTTGGCGCTGGGTGCGGTGACCCCGACGAATGACCTGGCTCTCGGCAACACGTTCATTGCCGGGAATCACTTCCCACTGGGCGCGTTCATCGTTCTATTTGCGCTGGCGGTGCCGGTGAACCTTCTTCTCCGGCGTGCGGGAAAGCCGGCGCCGCTCTGTGCGGGCGAGCTGATCACGGTCTGGAGCATGATCGTCGTTTCGTCGGGCATTCCCTCGTCCGGTCTGATGCGGCTGCTGGTCCCCGTCCCGGCGGGTTTCCATTACTTCGCCACACCCGACAACGAGTGGGCCCAGTATGTGGCGCCGCATATGCCGCCCTGGTTGGTCATCGAGGCGGGCGACGCGTCGGAGTGGTTCTTCGAGGGCGCCCCGATGGGGGCGGGGATCCCGTGGCGGGCGTGGCGTGCTCCGACGATGGCGTACGGTGTGTTTGTGCTGCTGTTCTACCTGGCCACGGTGTCGGCGGCGGCGCTGATCCGTCGGCAGTGGGAGACGAACGAACGGTTCACCTTTCCCTTGTGTGAGATGCCGCTCGAGCTGGCGGCGAGCGCCGAGGGGCCAGTTGCCGGCCACGACTTCCTGCGGCACGGGGGCTTCTGGGCTACGGTGGTGGTGCTGATCGCGCTGCACTCGCTCAACGGCCTGCAGCGTTTTCGCCCGAGCCTACCCCAGTTTCCGTTCCACTTCGAGTTGGGGCCCTACCTCACGGAGCCGCCGTGGAGGTACTTCGGCTGGGTGGTTCTGGACACGTACCCCATGATGGTCGGTATTGCCTTTTTCGCGCGCAACGAGGTGACGTTCTCGATCTGGTTCTTCTACTTGCTGCGGCGTGTGCAGGAGGCGGTCGCGAGTTTCCTGGGCATCCCACCGGGAACCGCCGTGTTCGGCTGGGGGCCGAACTACTTGCTCTATCAGCAGATGGGCGGCTACATCGGCCTGCTGTGCTGGTGTGTGTGGATCGCGCGAGGGCACATCCGGGTCGTGGTCCGCAAGGTCTGGCGGGGCGATGGTGTCGACGATGGCGGCGAGATGCTCCCATACCGACTCGCGTTTGCCGGTCTGCTGGTGGGCATGCTGGGCTGCATTGCGTGGCTGAAAGTAGCGGGTGCGACTGTGACGGCGGCGGTGGTGGCCATCGTGGGGCTGATGGGCTCGTGCGTCGTTATGAGCTGGCTCATCACCAACGGTGGGACCATCATGGTGCAGAACCGGTTCTCGCCGTCCGACCTGCTCGTGGGGCTTCTCGGCACGAGGGGACGGTTCGCGGAGAGGATCCTTACCCCTCGGACACTGACCGTCATGCCCCTGTTCGAGACGATCTTTCACCGCGACCTGCGGGAGATCATGCTACCGAGCCTGCTGAACATGTCGCGCGCGTCAGCGCCCTATGTTCGGCGGCGGCAGGTGCTCGGCGCGTGCATGATGGCGGTGGCCGCCGTCACGGTGTTGGCCTATGTTCTCGGGGTTCGGATCGGCTACACGTGGGGCGCGGGTGTCCTACCCGACAGCTGGGCCTATGCCCACTGCACGACGTATCCGTACGACTACGCGAAGCGAGCCATCAAGGATGGTATTACTTTCGAAGACCATGCAAACCTGCGAAACCTGCTGATCGGCGGCGGGTTGGTGCTGGGCATCTCGGCCATCCGGTCCTGCGCCCTACGGGTGGCCCTGCATCCGGCCGGCTTCCTACTGGCGGCCACGTACCCGGGGGACCGGATCTGGTTCTCGATGCTGATTGCGTGGGCTCTCAAGTCGATACTTCAGCGGCTGGGCGGGTACCGTGCCATGCGCACAGCGCGGCCGTATGTGTATGGTATGGTGGTCGGCGACGCGCTGGCGGCCCTGGTGTGGATCGTCGTCGGCTGGTGGCTGAGAAACCCCGACCAACGTTACTTCATTCTCCCGCCGTAGCCGTCTCGGCGCCCGGGTGGGGCTGATGGGCCGGCGTATCGTGGCGAAGGTTGGCTGGGGCGGGGCGCCGAAGTGTCTCAGTGACTACAACGATAGGAGTGCCGCAGAGGGCCTGGTATGGCGCAGCGGACGCACCATGGCTTCACCCTCCTCGAGTTGCTGGTCGCGGTCACGATCCTTGCCGTGCTGGCCGCCATTCTGCTTCCCGTGTTCGCCCGAGCGCGAGAGAAGGCCCGGCAGGCGCACTGCCAGAGCAACCTGAGGCAGATGACCACGGCGGTGCTGATGTACGCGTCGGACTACGACGATCAGACGCCCAGCGCCAATTTCCGCGCCGACCTGATTCTGATCCAGCCGTACCTCAAGAACCAGGACGTGTTCCGCTGCCCCTCGGATTCCGGCTACTACGAGGTATGCGGCGATCACATCACGGGTCGTCATCTGCCGTCGATCCGGGTCCCGAACGGGTATGTGGCCAATGCATGCTTCTTTGGCGGTGCGTGGTTCCCATCGCCCAACCCGTATCGCAGTCGCCGGTTGGACGAGTTCGACCAGCCGACCGACATCCCGATCTATGCCGACCACCACGGCAACCAGGGGATCGTGCTGCCCTCAGTGTGGCCGACCCACGTCAGCCCGGCACATCCTGACGATGGTGGCACCAACAGCTCCTGCCGGATCCGGCGCCGCCACACGGGCACGTGCAGCTTCGGCTTTGGCGACGGACATGTGAAGCCGCTACCGAAGGCACCCGAGCAGGTGAAGTGGGTGGGGGATTAGGCTTTCGGAGGGTTCGCCGCCCGAGCGTTCGAATCTAGGTAGGCTCTATCGACCGCCCTCCCACAGGTGAACGCCTCATGGGCATCCAAGCCCTCCGGGCTGTGGGGGCCTGGCTTGCCATGGGGCTGGCTCTGGCTCCCGCGGCACCTGCACAGACAGGCGAATCGGCGTTGGCCCCGGCCCCGCCGACTTCCGCTCATGCCACGCTCTCGGGGATGTGCCTCGTTGCGAGCCCGGGTGAGGTGCTCGCGGTGGCGCCTCGTGCCCCGCTGCTCTCGGTGTCGGACCGCGAGGCGCTTTCGGACTGGACACCGCGAACGCGGCCGGCCGTCCGCGCCCCGAGCGACGGGGCGCCGGAGCGGGACACGGGGTTCCACCTGGGGAAGCCGCATCCGGAGCGTGCTCTTGGGGCGATCCTGGCCACCGGAATGCTGGTGGCCGGCGACCCGGGCATCATCGCCGCGATGGCGGGGTCGGTTCCGCGACAGACGCGGCACTCGCCGCCGGTTCAGGCCTTCACTCGTCTGGTTGACCTCTTGCCCGCCGCCGTGGCGGGCGCTACGCTCTTGGGACACGGCGACCTGCACGACACCGGCAAACTCGCGGGCGCCGGCCTGATCCTGAGCTACGGGGCCGTGAAGTCTATCAAGGCGCTGACGGGGCGGGACCGTCCCGATGGCCAAGGCCATGTGGGGGGCTTCCACGGACCCCGGTGGGCCGACGGCGCGTTCCCATCCGGCCACACGGCGATGATGTTCTCGACCGCGACCGTGGTGGGCAAGCAGTACCGCAAGTGGAAGTGGTGGGCCTACGGGTTGGCGGCGGGTACGGCCATCAGCCGGGTACTTCTGGATGAACACCATCCATCGGACGCGCTCGCCGGAGCGATCCTCGGCGTGGGCATCGGCAATTTCGTCATGCGCAACAAGGGATGGATCGCGCGCATCTCCATCAAGTTCTGACTGCCCCCGCGATGAGGGGCCGACTGGGAGGCCATGCATGTCAGTCGAGGACCAGCTCGAGCTGATCAGACGGGGCGCCGTGCTGGTCGAGAACGAGGAGGAGCTGCGGGCCAAGCTTGCATTGGGCCGTCCGCTTCGCATCAAGCACGGCGCCGACGCATCGAGCCCGCGCCTTCACCTGGGGCACGCGGTGCAGCTACGGAAGCTCCGACAGCTTCAGGAGATGGGTCATGAGGTCATCTTCCTTGTCGGCGACTTCACCGCCCGGATTGGCGACCCGAGTGGCAAGTCGCAGACGAGGCCCCTGCTTTCGGCGGAGCAGGTTGAGGCCAACGCAGCCCGTTTTGCGGCCCAGGCTGCCAAGATCCTCGACATGGATCGGGCGCGCGTGGAGTTCAACTCGCGGTGGCTCGGGCAGATGACGTTCGCGGATGTCATCAACCTGGCATCCCGCGCGACGGTCGCGCGGATGCTGGAGCGGGACGATTTCGCGATTCGGTTCGCGGAGAACCGCCCCATCAGCGTACTCGAGCTGCTCTATCCCCTGGTGCAGGGCTATGACTCGGTGGCGCTTGAGGCCTACATCGAGACCGGGGGCACCGACCAGACGTTCAACTTCTACCAGGCCCGGACGCTGATGAGGTCCTATGGCCTGGAGCCCCAATGTTTCATCACCATGCCCCTGCTCGAGGGAACCGACGGGCACGAGAAGATGGGCAAGTCGCTGGGGAACACCATCGACCTACTCGACACCCCGGCCGAGAAGTTCGGCAAGGTGATGTCCTTGCCGGACACGCTGCTCACCAAGTACCTGTTGTTGTGCACCGACACGCCGGAGGTCGAGATCGAGGAGCTCGGGCGGGGGCTGGCGGATGGCACGGTGCACCCCGGGCAACTGAAGCGCCGATTGGCCCGAGAGATCATCACGCTGTATGACTCGGCCGAGGAGGCTCGCGAGGCGGAGCGCGAGTTCGATATCCGCCACAAGCCGGGCACAGACGTCTCGGCTCTGGAGCGGGTGGCCGAGGAGGTTCGGCTACCTGCACGGGTGTTCGCCGAGCCGATGTGGATCGTGGGGCTCCTGTCCGCCTGCGGCCTGGTGAAGACGAACAGCGAGGCGCGGCGGATGGTGCAGCAGGGCGCGGTACGCATCGATGGCGAGCGCGTGGAGGATGAAGCCGCCGAAGTTTTGGTCCGCGAGGGCCTGATCGTCGCCGTCGGAAAGCGACGCGTGGCGCGCATCGTGCGCGAGGCATAGCGGGGAGGTGGAAGCGGCAGTGTCCGAGGGCGATCCCACCCGGGCAGAGCGGGAGATCGAGCAGTTGGGGCAGCGGGCGAAGGCCGCGGCGCGTTGGCTGGCGCTGGCGCCTTCGGGCCAGAAGGACGAAGCACTGCGGGCCGCCGCCGAGGCGTTGGTGCGGAGCACCGATGTGGTACTGGAAGCCAATGCGGCTGATGTGACCAGCGCGCGTGAGCGAAGCCTGCGCGAGTCGCTGATCGACCGGCTGGCGCTGAGCCCTGAGCGGATCCGCGCCATGGCGCAGGCACTGGTTGACATCACCACGCTGCGGGACCCCGTGGGCGTGGTGCGGGCGGGCCGCCGCTTGCCCAATGGTCTGGACCTGCAACAAGTCACGGTACCCATCGGTGTCATTGGAATGATCTATGAGTCGCGCCCGAACGTGACGGTGGACGCGATCGGGTTGTGCCTGAAGTCCGGAAATGCAGTGATCTTGCGGTCGGGAAGCGATGCCATACGTTCGTGCACGGCCCTGGTCGACGCTCTGCGTCCTGCCATCGAGAGCACGGGACTGCCCGCCGATGTGGCCCAGATCGTACGCAGCACCGATCGGGCCTCCGCCACGGCGCTGATGCGCTGCAATCGGTACCTGGATCTGCTGGTTCCTCGGGGCGGGGCGGGGCTGATCCAGACCGTGGTCGAGCAGTCGACGGTTCCGGTCATCGAGACCGGGGTCGGCAACTGCCACACGTTCGTGGATGCGTCGGCCGATGTCGACATGGCTGTGCGCATCGCAGTGAACGCGAAGACACAGCGGCCCGGTGTCTGCAACGCCATGGAGACCCTACTGGTGCACTCGGCCATCGCCGAGGCGTTCCTGCCGCGAGTGGTGCGTGAGATGACGTTGCGGCAGTGCGAGGTCCGTGGCTGCGGGCGTACCCGCGCCATCGCCGGCGAGGCGGTGCTGCCGGCCACCGAGGAGGACTGGGCCACCGAGTACCTGGACCTCATCCTCGCCGTGCGCGTGGTGGACTCATTGGACGAGGCCATTGACCACATCACGCAGTACGGTACGCGCCACTCGGAGGCTATCGTCACCGAGGACTTTGGCAATGCCGAGCGGTTCCTGCGCTCGGTGGACGCTGCCGCGGTCTATGTGAACGCATCGACACGTTTCACGGACGGCGGAGAGTTCGGTATGGGCGCCGAGGTGGGGATCAGCACACAGAAGCTCCATGCCCGAGGACCTTTCGGGATCGACGAGCTGGTTTCGACCAAGTTTGTGGTGCGTGGTCAGGGCCAGGTTCGAGGCTAGGGGGCGCGTCGCGATGGCGAGTCCCCGGCGGCTGGGTGTCCTGGGCGGGACATTCGACCCGATACACAACGGGCATGTGCTCGCTGCCGCGGCGGCAGCCGACGCGTTCTCGCTGGACCGGGTGCTGTTGGTGCCCTGTGGTGAGCCGCCCCACAAGGACCCCTACGGGATCACGCCGGCGGAGCACCGGTATGCGATGTGCGTTCTGGCGGCCGAGTCAGACCCTCGCCTGGCTGCGTCGCGGATCGAGGTGGATCGACCGGGACCGTCGTACGCGTATGACACCGTGGTGGGGTTGCTGCAACAGTATGGGCTTCCGGACCTCTACTACATTACGGGGACCGATTCGTTCTCGCTCATCGGGACGTGGCACCGGTACGCAGAGCTACTGCGCCTCTGCAGTTTCGTGGTGGTCCGGCGGCCGGGGGCGGCGCCGGGAGGCGGTCCGGCGGCCGCCGTGGAGGGGAGCCGGGTCCACTATCTGGACATCCCGGGGGTGGAGGTGTCCGCGTCGGACGTCCGAACAAGAATTCGGCGCGGGGAGAGCGTCCAGTCCTTGGTGCCCGCTGGTGTGGAACGGTACATTCGGGACCAGGGGTTGTACCGGTAGATGGGGTGAACTTGACCCGCGCGCTGTGCGCTTGAGCTCATGAGGAGCGCTCAGCGGTTGGCTGCCGGCGACTCGTTTTGTGTATAGGTCGTTCGTTACGGTTTGACACTGCCCGGATTGCGTCCTATGATTCGGCGTCCCGGGTGTCGAGACTCTGTCCGCCTGCCGATCGACTTGAGGCGTGTGCGGGAGGCTGGGAGCATCGGCACTCGACTGCGCTCGGGCGGATGGCCCCTGGGCCGGAGTTTGCTGCCGAGCGCGACTCAAGGAGTACGGTGGTATCTATGGCGCAGGTCCGACGAGAGAACCCCTATGAGTGTTTCGGAGCGGTTCATCCGCCGAGAGGCCGGAGTGGGGTCTGGGGTCGGCTGAATGGAATACGGGCGCTCGAGCTGCTGATCTGGGTCGCCTGTTTCACGACTTTGGTAGTCGTGAGCCACGCGGTGTGCACGTCGGTTGCCCGCCGCGGGATCGTCAACCTGATCACCGAGACACCGATGCTCAATCGGGTATTGGGTATGGACGATCCGCTGGCGGGACGCAAGGGCCTGACGGTGCTTCTTCTGGGCACCGACCAGACGAACAATCTCTGCGACACGGTGATCGTGGCCTTTGTGAACCTCGAGACCAATCGCGTCGGCTTGCTCTCGGTCCCTCGGGACAGCCGCGTCCGCACCAAGGGGCATGGGTACTGCAAGCTGACTGAGGTGTTTCCCAACGCCATGATGAAGAGCGATCGCATCGAGGATGGCGTTGCGGCGGTCAGCAATGTCATCGAGGAGTCGCTTGGCATCCCGATTGACCGGTATGCACGGGTGGACATCGAGGGTTTCGTGTCGCTGGTGGACTGCTTGGGCGGCGTGGAGCTGGACGTCGAGAAGAAGATGCATTACCGGGACCGGTCCCAGGGCCTCTACATCGACCTCAAACCAGGGTTGCAGAAGCTGGATGGCAAGAAAGCCATGCAGTATGTGCGCTTCAGGAACGACGAACGGGGCGATTTGGGGCGTGTGGAGCGGCAACAGAAGTTTCTGAAGGCCGTCAGTGCGCGTCTTGGTTCGCTGGGGCGCGGCGACGTGATTCCGCTGCTCGGCGCGGCGGCGAAGATGCGCAAGTATGCCGATACGGATCTGAGCCTCCCGGAGCTACAGGCGTTGGCGAAGATCGTCAAAGACGTCGACACGGGTGGCGTCGAGACGAGAATGGCCTCCGGTACGGCGCGGATGATCGGCGGGGCGTCGTATTATGTGCTCGACCTGCCCAGAGTGCAGCAGGACATCCTGGAACTCCAGACCCAGGTAGCTCAGTCGCCGACCATTGCCGCTGTGGCCAAGGTGGCCGTGCTCAATGGGTGCGCGACCAACGGACTCGCTCGGGAAGCGGCTGACAAACTGACGGCCAAAGGATTCGAGGTCACCAAAGTCGGTAATGCCGACAGCTTTCGCTACGTCAAGACGGTCGTTCAGTACTCGCCGGAGTGCCGGGATGCCGCGAGCCGTGTGGCGGCGGCGCTCTCGGTGGGCGAGGACGCCCTGTTGGAGACGCAGGAGCTGGTTGACCCGGAGGCGCGCGTGCAGGTCGTCCTCGGGCGCGATATCATGCTTGTGGCCCGGGGTCCGAGTTCCTCCGTTGGGGTATCTACCCACTAGGGCCGATGGACAGCCCCCATCGAGTTGACGCGGACTGCATGGATGTCCCCGAACACCCCGGCGGCCCCGGGCGCGTGCCCGGTCGACCCACGGACTCCGCCCGACTCGCGGACCTGATCTTCCACGTATGTGATGAGACCAAGGGCCAGGATGTCGTTGTCCTGGACGTGCGTCTGCTGACCATAGTCTGCGATTACTTTGTGATTGTTCACGGGCTCTCCCTCACCCATGTGCAGGCCATCGCGGAGGAGATCGAGGACAAGCTGGGGGAACAGGGCCACACGCCGCATCACAAGGACCGCGAGCAAGATGCCCGGTGGGTGGTGCTGGACTACGGCTCAGTCGTGGTCCACGTGTTCTCGGAGGAAGCCCGCGCCTTCTATCGGCTGGAGGACCTGTGGGCCAAAGCTCCCATCGTGCGCCGCCAGGAGGCTCCTGAGACCTCGGCGTGAGCTGTTTGGTGATCGGGGTCACCGACCCGGCCCATCGGCACTCTCCTGCATCCGAATGACTGCGGGCCTGTGCCCGCATGCGTGTGACGCAACAGGAGGCCCGGGACGATGAGCACTCAGGAGGGCGGCCCGGAGGCGCGCACGTGGCTTCGCGTGCAGGTGCTCCTCAAGGAAGCCAAGACCGAGAGAGCGCAAGGTCGGTACCGGGGCGCGGTAGCGAAGTGCCAGGAGGCGCTCGAGTTGGCCCCCGACTCGCTGGAGGTGCTGGAGACCCTCGGCGACATACACGTGGGGGCCGGGCACTTCAGTGCGGCCATGGAGTCCTACCGCAAGGTGCTCCAGCGAGATCCAAGCCGGCCGGGCGTCGAAGAGAAGCTGGCACGGGCGAGTCTGAGTCAGCTCGGGTTCCAACGCCAGATGGACTACGGCCAGCGCCTGCTGGATCGCGGGGCTCAGGCTGACCTGAAGAAGGCCTCGCAGATCGCCACCTCACTGTCCATTCTTTTCCCGGGCTTCGGCCAGCTGCTCAATCGCCACTATTGGAAGGCTCTGTGCATGGCCGCGGCACATCTGTGCCTGATTCTCTTGGGATTCCATGTGGTGATGGACGCCGTCCGCCAGGGACAGGCGGAGCATCGCGTGGAGATCCGCTCGGCGCCGAGGTCGCCCTATCAGCGGCAGCCGACCATGACGGGCGGTCTGAGCACGGCGGTTCAGGAGCTGAAGCGCCAGGGGCGCCTGTGGCAGATCGGGGTGCTCGGGGGGCTCGACATGGGCCTCTATGCGTGGGCGATCCTTGACGCGGGCTTGTGCGCGCTCAGGCGGGAGGAGGACACCTTTGTCTAGAGGTGCCCGGCGGAACCGGGCGCCCGGGGGCGAACATGGCGAGCGGTCGTGACGAGGCACAGACCGTTGAAGCGGCACTCGATGCACTGAGACGGCTTGCCAAGCCGCTGGAGTGGGAGCGTCGGGCCGGGTACCGCGATTCCGTGGCTGAGGGTGGGCTGGCGGCCTACGTGGCGCGGTGGGCGGGCGAGGTCTCGCTCCGCATGGGACGGCCGAACGTGTCCGCCGCCGTCGGGGAGGTGCGCGAGGCACTCGCCGGCTACTCAAGCCTCGATGCGGCGGGCCGCGAGGCGGCGGTGTCGCTGGCGGAGTCGTTGGTGCGCCAGACCGAGGAGATCATCCGTGCGCCTGACGCGATTCCGGAACCTCAGGGGACGCTTCGGACGGACTCGCCCCATCGAGGCCTCACCCTCAAGGATGCGGCGCAGACAGACGTGCAGTGGCTGAAGGGCGTGGGCCCGGCGGTGGCAGAGAAGCTGGCAGCGCTGGGCATCCGCACGGTGTACGACCTGCTGCACTACCTCCCGCGGGCGCATGAGGACCGGCGCTCTCCGCCACGAGTCAGGGAGCTGGTCGATGGCGAGGTCGCCGGCGTGCGTGTGCGTTTGCTGGGGCCGCCTGCCGCGCGGCAGACTCGGCGTATGCCGGTTGTGAAGGCCCTGGCGCGTGACGATACGGGCATGACAACGCTCGTGTGGTTCAACCAGCACTGGGTCGCCGAGCGCTTGCGTGATGGCGACGTGCTGATCGTCAGCGGACGGGTGTCCACGCGCCTGGGCAGCTCCGAGATCGCCGTGACGGAGTATGAGGTCGAACCGCCGGAGGGTGACTCGCTGGGGTCCGGGCGCATCGTCCCCATCTACGGCCTCACCAGTGGCCTGTATCAGAACAACCTTCGCCGCGCGGTCCGCCGGGCGCTGGACCAGTTCATCACCAGTGATTTCGACCCCCTCCCAGCGGCGATCCGCTCGCGTCGGCGCCTTCTGAGCTACGCTGAGGCCCTCCACGCGGCGCACTACCCCACGGCTCCCGAGGACCTGGAGGCCTCGCATCATAGGCTGGCCTATGAGGAGCTGTTGGTGCTGGAGACGGAGTTGGCCTCGCGCCGTTTTGGTATGACACGTCGCCAGGCGCCCCGGCTGGAGCACGCGGCCGAAGCGGTCCGGGAGCTGGCCCGGGCCCTGCCCTATGAGCTCACTGGCGCCCAGAAGCGGGTGATCATGCGGATCGCGAACGAGGTGACTCGGCCCAGCCCCATGCAGAGGTTGCTGCATGGCGACGTGGGATCGGGGAAAACGGCAGTAGCGATGGCCGCCATTCTGATGGCGGTGCGATCGGGCTATCAGGCCGCACTGATGGCGCCCACCGAGATCCTCGCTGAGCAGCATCTACGAACCCTGACGGAGACGCTGGGCCCCCTCGGAGTGAGTGTGGTTCTGCTGACCGGCGCCCAGAGGTCCGTCGCGAAGCGGCGGACCCAGCACGAGATCGCGCGGCACCAGGCGCAGGTCGTGGTGGGGACTCATGCGCTGATCCAAGAGGGGGTCGATTTCAGCCGGTTGGGTCTGGCTGTGATCGACGAACAACACCGGTTCGGCGTCATGCAGCGGGCGCGGCTGATGACCAAGGGGGTGCACCCTCATACGCTCGTGATGACGGCCACGCCCATCCCTCGCACACTGGCGATGACCCTCTATGGCGACCTTGACGTCTCGGTCCTCGACGAGATGCCGCCGGGGCGGCAGCCGGTGTCGACAAGGACCATGGGGCCCCGACAGGCATATGCCCTCGTTCGGCGGGAGGTGTCCCGAGGCCGTCAGGCCTATGTGGTCTGCCCGCTGATCGAGGAGTCGGAGACCCTCGACGCCGAGGCGGCGGTCGCCCTGGCCGAACGCCTACGGCACGGCGAGTTGGCGGGTATCCCGCTGGGCTTGCTTCATGGCCGGCTGTCCCCGGACGAGAAGGACCATGTGATGGGGGAGTTCGTAGCCGGTCGCCTGTCGGTTCTGGTGAGCACCACCGTGATTGAGGTGGGTGTGGACGTGCCCAACGCCACCGTGATGGTCGTGGAGAACGCTGAGCGGTTCGGGCTGGCGCAGCTCCATCAGTTGCGCGGGCGCATCGGGCGGGGGCAGCACGCGTCGTACTGCGCCTTGGTCTGCGCCGCGCGTACGGCGGCGGCGCATCAACGGGTGGCTGCGCTGTGCCGAACCAATGATGGTTTCGCCATTGCGGAGGAAGACCTCCGGCTTCGCGGTCCCGGCGAGTACTTTGGCACGAGACAGAGCGGGCTGCCGGACCTCCAGGTCGCCGATGTGATTCGCGATGCCGAACTCGTTGCTGCAGCTCGCGAGGACGCCTTCGCGCTGGTCGAGGCCGATCCTGGCCTCATGGCGCCGGAGCACCGGGCATTGGCGTGGGAGGTCGAGCTCCGGATGCGTGGCCGGGCCCACGCGGCGCTGGTGGGGTAGGGGGGATGGGCGATGAGGGCGGCAGGGCCCTCGTGTCGCGTCGTCGGGGGCGAGTACCGGGGGCGGCGGATCACGATACCCAAGGGGCTGCGTCTGCGCCCGACGAGCGACCGGGTCAAGGAATCGCTGTTCTCGATGTTGACTCCATACGTGGCCGGCGCCCGCTTTCTGGACCTGTGTGCGGGCATCGGAACGATCGGCATTGAGGCGCTGAGCCGGGGTGCGGTCCACGCCGTATTCGTCGAGGTGTCAGTTCCGTGCGCGCGAGCCATTGCGACGAACCTGCACGCCTTGGGCCTCGAGCAGCGGGCGGAAATACGCGTCGCCGATGCCATCCGCGAGATCCGGCTTCGGTCAGAGGGCGAGCCGTTCGACATCATCTTTGCGGACCCACCGTACGCGTCGGACTTGCCTCCGCGGATCGTCCGCGAGGTTGCCACCCACTCGAACGTGCTGGGAGAGGAAGGGTTGGTCGCGCTCGAACACGACGGACGATGGGCGACGGGACCGGGCGGGTGGAAGTGCGGGACGGAGGACCAAGACGCTGCGCTCCTGAATACGCTGGAGTTGGTCACTGAGCGGCGCTATGGGGACAAGATGATCACGATCCTGCGGAGGCCGAGCTAGCCGTGCGGACTGCCGTCTACCCGGGTAGCTTCGACCCGGTGACCATGGGGCACCTGGACATCGCGCGCCGGGCGGCCACCATGTGTGACCGCTTGATCGTGGCGGTCCTTCGGAATCCGTCTAAGAACCCACTGTTCACCATCGGCGAACGGGTGGAGATGCTCGAGGAAGTGTGCCGGGACATGCCCAACGTGGAGGTGGACAGCTTCGAGGGGCTCTTGGTCGACTACGCGTGCCAGCGGGGCGCTCATATCCTGATCAAGGGTCTTCGGGCGGTGTCGGACTTCGAGTGTGAGCTACAGCAGGCCCATATCAACCGGCGGCTCGACTCGCGCGTCGACACGGTGTTCCTGGCGACGGAGGCGTGCTACGCGTATCTGAGTTCGAGCCTCGTTCGCGAAGTGGTAATGCTGGGGGGGAGCGTCGCCGGGCTGGTCCCCCCGGGGGTGGAGGACCGGCTGATCGCCAAGTTGCGGCAGTAGGGCGCAGTGCCCACGGCCAGCGGCCGGTGGCGTGTGATATGGAAGTACACCGACTCATCGAGCAGCTTCAGGACCTGGTGGAACACTCCTCGGTGTTCCCGTGGCCTGGACGCCGCGCGGTTGCCTATGAGGAGTTCTACCGGTTGACCGAAGAGATTCGGCGTCTACTGCCCCAGGAGCTGGCCCAGGCCACGGCGATCATGACCACGCGCGATGAGGTCCTGGCGGGCGCCACCCGGCAGGCACAGGAGATCGTCGAACAGGCCCAGCGCGAGGCGCAGATCCGCCTGGAGGCCGTGGATCGGCAGGTGGCCGAAATGGTGAGCCAGGATGCGGTGGCGCTTGCGGCCGAAGAGCGTGCCAGGGAGATCCTGGCCGAAGCCGAGAGCCAGGCCGCTCAGATCCGCGCAGGGGCCGACGAGTACGCCCTGGCCCTTCTCAACCGGCTCGACGCGTTCGTTCAGCGCGTGCAGCAGAGCATCGCCGAGGGCAAGGAGTCCTTCGGGGCGGTCGTTCCTGCTGAAGCGCCCTCGAGCATGGGAGCGCTCGACCGGTGAGTGGCCGCGCGCCAAGACAGGCGCACCTCATGATCGTGGCGGGCACCCGGCCCGAGGCAACCAAGCTGGCTCCCATCGTTCTGGCCGCGCGCCGTCGGCCATCGGCGATCCGGGTCTCCCTGGTCGCCACCGGGCAGCACCGCGAGATGACGCGGCAGGCCCTCGGCGTCTTCGGCCTGGTGCCGGACATCGACCTGGACATCATGCAGGAACGGCAATCGTTGGCCGATGTCACATGCCGCTCGCTCGCGGGGCTGGACGGCGTGATCCGCGAGCATCGGCCTGATGCCGTGCTCGTTCAGGGCGATACGCTGGCGGTGGCCGCGGGGGCGCTCGCCGCCTTTTTCCAACAGGTCCCCGCGGTGCATGTCGAGGCCGGACTGAGGACTGGGAACATCCACGACCCGTTTCCTGAGGAGATGAACCGTCGGCTGGCGGGGCAGCTCTGCTCGGTCCACTGCGCGCCGACACCGCGGTCACGCGAGCACCTGCTGCGGGAGGGCATTCCCCCCGAGGCGATCTACATCACCGGGAACACCGTGACCGATGCGATCCAGTGGGCTGCCGAACGTGTGCGCGAGCCTGGAGCGCTGCGGATCACTCCGCTGGGTTCGGGCGAGCCAGTGGCTTTCGCGTCGTTAGGCCTGCCAGACCGGTACGTGGTCGTCACGGCCCACCGGAGAGAGAACATCCCCGACCGGCTGACGCGGATCTGCGCGGCCTTGGCAGAACTTGCCGGGCGACCGTCGATTGGCATTGTGTTCGCCGTCCACCCGAACCCGGCGGTGCGGGAGATCGTGCAGCCGATGCTGGGCCTGGTGCCGTCGGTGGTCCTCATCGAGCCACCCGACTACCTCACATTCGCCGGCCTCATGGCCGGGTGCACATTCCTGATCACCGACTCGGGAGGCGTTCAGGAGGAAGCGCCGGCATTGCGCCGTCCGGTGCTCGTGGTCCGCGAGACCACCGAGCGCCCCGAGGGTGTGGCCGCCGGCGTGGCGCGGCTTGTCGGGACCCGGACCGAGGACATCGTTCGTGCAGCGACGCAGCTCCTGGACGACCCCGTGGCCTACGCCGAGATGCAGAGCCACGAAAGCCCCTACGGGGACGGTGCCTGCGCCGACCGCGTGCTTGACGCGACGCTTCATCACCTGGGTCTGGGGCCGCGGCCCAAAGACTACGTGCCCACCCACTAATGACCTTTTCCCTTTACGCTGATGGCCTTGAGACCCAGGAGTCCACAGTACTTTACAGAGCTCAGGCCATGCTTGGCTCGCCGCGCGGGCTTCTGGCAACGGAGACCCATGTGCTGCGGTCTGCGCAGCCCATCGGGACCCGGAGCGGGCCGGGAGCCCCGCGATCCAACGCTCCGCAGTGCCCCGACCCGGCCCTCCGGCCACTTCTTCCGTCACACTCACGCGGCTTGGGCACTCACGCCCAGTCTCCGAGCCACCTCGCCACTGGACAGCCGGCCTCGAGCAGCCGCACTGCTTCCATGCGACGGGCTTCCAGCGCCACCGCCGTCTTCCGTGGGTCTTTCGGTAGCTTGGCCATGCACACATGCACCAGACAGGCCCACTCCGTGCCGTCATTCCCAAGACGGGAATGTCATCAGTCCGGGCCGCATCTGTGCCTCCTCTGGTGCTCCTTGGCCCCACGAGCACTGCTGTCGATGCCCGCGATATCTGGTCGTACCACGTCCTCGCGATCAGGTCGATGATCCGCTGGATCGGACCAGGCCCCGGAGGCGGCGGGGGCTGCGGAGGCTGGATCCAGTCGTAGCCCGGCGGCATCTCGTCTGACCTGAGGAGGCTATTCCCGCGGACCGGCCCGGTGCCACCGGGCACCGGATTCACACTCAGCCACGAGCCGGTGCTCGGCCGGAGCCATCGGGCGACGCAGACATCCGCCTCCGGGTGGCGGCGTGATCCCGTCCATTCCGGCTGCCGAGTTCCGGCGCGGCCGAGGCCACCGCTGGCGCTCCCGTCCTACCTCACCGTCACCCACACGGGCGCTGAGACGAGGGCGTCGTCGTCCTTCTGCTTCACGCGGACGAAGTAGAAGTGGCTTCCCCTGCTGGGCGTCGGCCGGCTGGTCCACTCGCACTTGGGGCCCTCCGGGGTGGTGGAGGCCACGACCATGCCGTCCTCGTACAGCTCGATCGAGGCAATCCCATCGGTCGCGTCGGGATCCTCGACGCTCACGGTGAGCGATAGATGCTCAACCGGCTCGGCGATGATGGTGCCCATCGGGGTGCCGTTGGCCGTGAACAGCAGTCGGCAGTTGCGGTCGCGGGTCATGTAGCAGTGGCGCTCGCGCAGCGCCCACATCACATTCGTCCGGGTGAGCGAGGGGGCCACGATGCCGGTCCAGGCGAATCCGGCGCCCCAGTCGGGACCATGCGTGTCGTCGGTGCCTGCGGCCGCCAGGTGCCAGCCTGCCTTGAGCGCGCGGACGTAGGCCGTCAGTTCGTCATCAGTCCGTACTTCCATCAGCTGCATGACCTGGTCGGCGAACAGGTCGAAGGCCAGACCGTTCCACACCGTGTCTCCCTGGCCCGGATGGTTGAACATACCCAGGGCGCCCTGGCGCGACACGGTGTCGTAGAAGCCAGCGATGTCGGGCGGCAGGAGACGCCCGGCGCCCTCGTAGACGCACGCGTGGCCCTCCTTCTTCGTCCACTCCAGCCCTTCCAGCGTCACGAATCGCCCTTCCTGGTTCGCCGCCCACGCCTCCTTGCGCATGTCAGCCCACTCGGCCTCGGTGACCAGCTCCATGTGGTCGGTCAGGCAGAAGAAGTCCAGTTTCGACACGTCGCGCGCGTACGCGTAGGCGTCGTGCGGCAGCAGCACGCCGTCGGAGTAGGAGCTGTGGGCATGGATGTCGCCGAAATAGTGGTGCAGGGGGTTGTTGACCCCGACGATCAGGTCCGCTTTGGCTTTGGGCTTCTTCGACCAGCTCGCGAGCCCGACGCACGAGAGCCTCACCTTGCCGTTGGGTACGAGGGTGGTGTCGAGGTCGGCCACCCACTGGCCGCGGCCGAGGCCGGGTTTCATGTCGACCCACGGGCCGCCCTCCAGGCCCACGAAGAGCCGATCGGGCGCTTGTTCCGACGGACGAGCGCAGACGCTGACCCGGGCCACGGCCGAGAGTGTGGTCCCCGCTGTGGGTTGGACGATCTGCACAGACCACTCGGAGACTGCGTCGGCGGCGCTAGCCGGCGCGAGAAGGCTGGCCGGCGCGCACAGAACGAGGCAGCACACAACGGCACAGGCAACACGGCACATTGAAACACACTCCTCCGGCAAGGTCACGAGGAGATATGCGTCAGCCGCCTGCCGTTCTCCTGTGTGGGCCGCAGGGCCTACTGAGCGGCCTGGGCCCCCGTCAGCGGTATGGCGGCCACGTAGCCGTTGGTCGGTGGCGAGACGTGGAAGTAGAGCGTCCCGTTCCGCTGGCTCATCCAGTGACAGAAGAAGAACTCTCCGGGGTACTCGAGGACTGGCATGCCCGTGGCGACATCGAAGCCGATGATGCCGTCTTTGGTCTGGATGTAGTAGGCCCGGTCGTCGGCGGTCATGGTCACGTCATTGATGGTGCCACCGATCATGGGCGCCTTCCAGCTCCAGATGGCGGCCCCGGTGTCGGCGTTGAAGGCCTCGACCTCGCCCCAGCCGAGCCCCATCACTGCGGGCTTCACGCTCGATATGCGGGAGAAGAAGAAGCCGGTAAACTCGGCCACCCACTTCTCCTTGAGGTCGGCGATGGACATGGCGTGGATCTGCTTGGTGCCGTTCGGTGAGTAGTAGATGTTCTGGCCATCCGTGTCGGCCCAGCGGCCGCCGGCGTCCACCGACCACAGCAACTCGCCGGTCTCGGTGTGGATGATCATGGGCGTCCGGTTGCTGATCACAACAGTCCGGTCGCCGCAGTGGAAGAGCGTGTCACCGGGTGACGGTGCCAGCTTCTCGAGTTGCCAGAGCACGTCGCCGGTCTCGGGGTCGAAGCGGCACAGGCCCTGCATATGGGGCACGCCGTAGATGCAGTCATCGACCACGCGCACCTGGCCGATCCAGCCGAGCGGATTCCCCCACCTGGGCTGTCCCGTCTCCTGGTCGAGTGCGAGGAGGCCCTTGTCGGAGGGGACGATCAGCATGTCCTTGTAGGTGATCAGCGGCGAGTGGATCGAGAAGCCGATGGGGCGTTCCCAGACCACATCGCCCGTTGCGGGATCGAGCCGGTAGGCGATACCCGACACACAGGTATATAGCTTCCCACCGCCGTCGAAGAACGCCCCGCCGATGCCCTGTGCCTTCATGGCCTTCTCGGCGAACCAGGACGCCTGCGCGAAGGCGGGGCTGGGCTCCCAGCCGGTCTCCAGGCGGCCTTGCAGCGGTTGCTCCCACAGAAGACTGCCGTCCTTGAGGGAGAGGCCCTGCACGGCACCGGATATGGCGACCACCAGTGTGTCGGCGCACACGTTCATGGCGTCGACGCCCGAGGGGAGTTGGGCGGTCCAGAGCACCTTGCCATCTTTGAGAGCCATGAGGTCGAGGGCGGTGGCCTGGCCGGGGACGCCGAGGGAGCGCGTCGACGCGATCATGCCCCGATCCATCAGGGCTTCGATGGCGAACAGGATCTGGCTGGGGTTCTGCCAGAGCACCTTCGCCGTGGCCTCGTGAGCGATGGCCGCCCCGAGGCCGCCGGCCTCTTGGGCGGAAACAGGGCTGGCGACGACGCACGCGGGAAGGAAGGCCATGGCAACCAAAGCGCGTGCTCGGCTCATCGGAGGACCTCCATAGTGGATTTGCGTGTGATTCGCCAGAGAGAATGCTCACCCCTGCGGCGGAAGAGACCGGACTCTGGGAGTCTTTGAGGGTGTCAGCGGCAACGAATGCCCATTCCAGCGGTCAGCGCATATGACAGGTATACCAAGTTCGCGCTCAGACGTCAGTCGTGGCCCTGCTCGCTGATCGCCCGGATCTCGTCGGCCGAGAGGGCGCGGCGATAGAGCTTGAGCTCGTCGAGAGCGCCCTCGAAGTGCGCCTGATGGCCGGCGGCATAGTTGCCGATACACAGCGCTTCCGAGGGGCAGCCTACATCGCCGGATCGCGCCAGGCTGCCGCATTCGCGGCCGTCCATGTAGATGCGGATTACCTCACCATCGTAAGTCGCCGCCACATGCACCCACCGTCCGGTGGGCAGAGGGGCGTCGGCCAGCAGGTGGTGGCTCCATGGAGTCAGTGGGATCGCGAAGCACAACCTCCCGCCCGATAGACCCATGCGATAGCCGGCGGCGGGGTTGCTGCCATAGATGCAGTTGGCGAACCAGCGATCGGTCTGGCCGGGGACATCGGTGCGGATCCAGCCCTCGAGGGTCATCGCCTGCGCCGGGGCGAGGCGGCGGTCGGGCCCGACGAGGCTGCAGCCGCCGTCACAGACCAGGGCGCGGCCGTCCATCCCATCGGTGCGCTTCGCGTTCTCAAGAAGGCCGCCCAAGCCACTGCCGGAGACGTCTAGCGCCACCGGGTCATCGGGCTCCTCATCGAAGGACCACCAGGCGATGAGCGACGGATCGCGTACTTCACGCTTGGTGACGCGCTCAGCGGCCCGGGTTGCGAGGCGTTCGCGCGTCTCATAGTAGGATCGGATGGCTGTATCGTAAGGGCCGAGGCCGAGGTCCTCCGGAATGAGGTCGACATGCGGCCCAGCATGTGGGGCAAAGACCTCTCGCACGGCGTCGAGGTAGCCGAAACCGTACTCGCGGTAGGGCGCGATGTAGTGGCCCTCGCCCCACTCGTTCCAGTTGTCGAGCAAGAGCAACCGGCCGCCCAGCTCCGACGCCGGGTAGGACTCGACGATGCGCTTGGCCTCCTCGAGCAGCCGCCTGTAGTCGGCGGGCGGCAGGTGCCAGATGCTGCCTTCGTCCTGCCAGCCGCTCCAGCCCTGCGAGACGGTGACGACCTGGGGCAGGATGCCGAGTTCCCTGGTTCTGTTGATGTACTCGAGTTGAGTGCTGATCGCGCGGTCGGGCTCGGGGCTATCGGCCACATACCAGCAGTAGGCGAAGGTATAGTCGAGGCCGAGGTCCTTCATGAGCTGCAGGTGCTTCGTATCGAGCCCGCGGTACTCGCCGAGGATGTACAGGCCATCGAAACCGGCCTCGATGCACGCCTGGCGCATCTTGTCGAAGGCTTTGCGGACGTTCTCGACACTGCCCAGATCGTCGACCAGGAACTCGGGGCGGTAGACGAACAGCAGGGGCTTGTTGTCAAGCTTGAGGTAGCTTGGGTGCTTGAAGTAGTTGTCGATCCAGTAGGGCATGAGGTTGGTCATCAGGTCGTTCTCGTCCGAGACGCCCGCACGGCCGCGCGACTGGTTCTCCCACATGATGGTGAAGCGCATCTTGTCCTGGAAGCGGGACTTGAAGAGCGCGTCCTCGATGGCCGTGGCGAACTGGGTGGTGACCGGACCGCCCTGGCTGGTGCGGTACCAGCAGTAGACGAAGAAGCCCACGCCGTGCTCCGTGGCCCACTTGGTCTCCCAATCGGCGACCTCGGGGTTCTCCTGGGCGTAGAAACCGAGGGCGGGAGTTCGCTCGGGATGCTTGATGATCTGGGTCCACATGCCCGGCTTGTCGTGTTCCCACAGCGGGCAGTGGTGTGCTCCGATGAGGATGGGCGTCTTGACGGGCTCGGGCTCCGGGATGTAGCCGCCGGTGGTGATGGGCACGGGGGGCAGGAAGTCCATGCGCAGCGTAGCGGTCACGGGTGCGAGTCCCTCGCCGTTCACGGTGAGTGTGACATCGCCACCAAGCGCCTGGGAAGCCTCGATGGGCCATCGCAGAGCGACTTGCTGGCCGTGGTCGAGGGCCGGCACGGGCTGCGTGGCTTCGGCGTGGACCCGCACGCCCTCGGGCACCGTGAGTGTGGCTGTGAGGCCCGCTTGTTGGCCACCGATGTTCCGGAGCGTGGCGACCACTTCAGCGGGTCGGCCGGCGCGACAGATGGGCTTGTTCGGCTCGATGCTCCGGACTTCGATCTCGGCGTGGCCGAGGGGCTCGCCGGCGATAGACACCTCGTACACCTCCACCTGGGTCTCGGCGTCTGAGGGCAGTAGGCCGAGGACCACTGCCCCCCGGCCCCAGACGGGGCTGTTCCTGACGTCCAGCGCGTAGTGATGTGGCCTGCCGTCGGCCCGCAGCGCGAAGGAAAGACGCTCAGCCGTGCCGTTCCCGAAGAGCCAGACGTGCCCCTTGGTGCCTGCCGATGCAGACAACAGCACCGACACGAAGCAGCGGTCGCCCTCCGGGACCCGCAATGGCGGGCTCAGCAGGGTCGAGTGCGGTCCGGCCGTGGTCAAGTGCAACGCGCCGGCTTCGGCAGTGGCGGTTCCCCCCAGTGTCGTGGTCCAACCGGCCAGCCCATCGGTGAAGCGGAAGCGTGTCCGTTCGACGGCTGGGGTGCCGAGACGTTCCTCGATGCCGTACAGCGCCGCGGCCACGTCGGCGCCGCGCACGACGCCGCGGTAGAAGCGGACCTCGTCGATCGCTCCCCTGAGCGGCGAGGGCCCGAAGGTCGACGCTCCCCCCACAAGCACGGGGTTGCCGGTTGTGGCCACGGTGCCGGAGCGGGCGGCGCTGTACTCCTGCCCGTCGATGATGAGGCGGAGGATGGCCTGATCCCAGGAGGCGACGACATGGTACCAGGTGTTCGGGCGCGGGACGATGCTTCGCACGCGCGGTTCCCAAGTGTCATCGGCGCGCACGAAGAGCGAGAGTGTGCTGCCCTCGCCCGGCGGATCGAGGCGCAGTAGGTACTCGTCCTCCTTGGCGACGACGCCGTAGCTGTGTGCCAGGTCGTCGAACCGCAGCCAGAGCTCGAAGCTGAGAGCATGACCGGCCTGCAGCTCGGGCAAGCTGGGGATCTCGACGCCACCGGTGCCATCGAGGATGAGACCTCGACCAATCTTGCCCTCACCGCTGTGCCCGTTGACGCGGGCTTCGAGGCCCATGCCGGAGGCATCCCGCCCCAGCGCGGCCGGGTCGTCGAAGGGGTAGTGCGCCACCGGCGTGACCTGGGCACCGGCCGCCGAGACGCTCAGTGCCGCCAGAGCGCACCATCGGCTGTGGGTCATGCGGATCACTCCCAATGACGTCGGGCGCCGGCCCGGCCGGTGTCAGACGAAGTCGATGGCGTAGAGCGCCGCCATGTGAAGTCGGAAGCGCAGGATGATAGCCTCTTCGGCGCCGGCACCCAGCTCCTCCTGGCCGTCCCACACCACGGGGGCGGCCTGGTGGTCACCGATGATGGGCACTGCGTGAGCGAAGTCCCGGCCGGGCAGCGGCTCGCCGTTGCCGCGGGCGGCCTCGACCAGGACCCTACCACCACGCTTGGTGGAGACGTTGAGGCGGAGCTTGGTCCCTTTTACCCGCAGCGCGACGGTGGCGAACTCGCCATGCTCAAGGGCCTCGAGGGCCACGAGCCGGCCCTTGGGCCAGACGGCGTAGCCGGGTGAGAATCGCCACTGTCCGCGCGGGTACTTGTGGGGAAAGAGATAACCCGTGTAGGGAAGGGCGAAATCGCCGTTGGGCAGCTCGAGCAGGTTGGGGTGAGCGAAGACGCATCCGCCATCGAACTCGCCGAAGGCGGCCGTCGTCAGAACGGGCCCGCCGGGCAGGTAGTGCCAGTGGAGGCCGTTCCGGCTCGATGCCAGGACCACGCTGGTCGAATCGCTGCCCGTATGCCAGACGGTCGGAAACATGAGGTGATGGTCGGGCGCTCCGGGGATCTCGGTCCGGCAGTTGGTGTAGAGCACATCCGAAGGCGCCATCTCTGGCCCGGGTTCGAGCAGGATCTGAGACAGGGGGAAGTCGGCGAACTGGGCGGCCGCGGTCCGGCCGATGGAGCGGCGACCCACGCTGAGCCAGCTGAGCCCCCGGTCATCGGGCGCGGAGGGGTCCCGCTCGCCCACCGACCAGTTGCGAGTGTAGATAACGTACTGCCGAAGGCGAGTGTCGTAGTGGGCGACAATCTGGGTGTCGCTGTGCTCGACGACGAGGGGCTCGGGCTGGTTGGTCCAGTGCAGGCCATCGGGCGAGATCGAGCCGAGGACAGCGAAGATCTGACCCACGTCGGCCCGCTGGGCACGACGCTCCCAGGCGCCGGGCCTCCGCTCGCGATAGGCCTCGAAGTCGTTGGCCGAGATCCTGCCCTCGGTGACGGCCTTGTACCGCTCGTTCTCCGGAGCCGAGGGATCGATGAAGACGGTGCCGCCCCACCAGGGGGGGCCGATGAGGTTGTTGGCCGTGCTGCCGTCGACCTCGACGACGCCGGCCTCCGGACGCCGCCAGTCGAGGCCGTCATCGGACTCGAAGACACACTGGAAGCGGCCCTTCTCCCCCTGACAGGTGCCCCAAGCGCGGAAGACGGCACCGTCGCGAATGATGGTCGAGAGGGAGATCCCTACGGTCTCCCATGGCTTCCCGGGTTCGATGAGCGGCCCGCGGCGCTGGGCGGGCTTCGCCATCAGGCGGATTCCGACGGGCATATCGTGGGTTCGCAGTTGGGCGCCCATGGGGCCCTCGGAGCCGCCGACGGTCACGTTGTTGCCGGCGGCGTCATACCAGCCGAAGCTGCCCGGGCGGATGAAGTGCCAGTTGGTGAAGACGAGGCGGCGCCCTGCCAGGACATACGGCTCGCCGGTGAAGGGCGGGACCTCGGGAGGTGTGGGGTCACCCTCGAGACCGGCGACGCCGTCTGCAGCCATCGGAGCCACGGCGGCGAGACCCGCCGCGGCGAGGAACCCTCGTCGCGTGAGATCCATCTGAGATCCCTCCAGTCGGCGCTCAGCGCAGGATCGCGCGGTACCAACCCACTCGCTCGGGGCGCAGGGTCATGGCTCCGAACATCGAGGCATCCACAAAGGCATCGGGTCCACCGGCCCACATGGCCTGAGTCTCGCGGGTCCCGCTATCGGCATCATCGAGCGCGATCTCGATGCCCTTGAGCTCGAGGTCTCCGCGAGCCTGGCACCCCAACACTTCGAGAGGTATGTGTGCCAGAACGCTGTAGCCACCCTCCATGTACGCGGCCGAGGCCGCGGTCGTGCCGGCGCCGGCCGGAGGAGCATCGAGGGTGCGCCAAGAGGTTGGAGACCCTTTCCGGCGATCAGGAGGGGCCAGCAACGCCGCGAAGACGGCGGGGGAATGGGGGGCGCGGCCCTGAGTCATCGGCGGCCGGCCATCGAACCATACCTCAACCAGATCCGCCAACGTGGGCGCGTAGAAGCCATTCGCTTGGACTTCATCGTCTCGGACCTCAACACGAACAACAAGCTCGGAGGCGCTGCAGGCGAGCCCAAAACGGGCGGAGAGGTCCCAGGGCCCGCCCCAGCTCGCGTAGCCGAGCACCACGCCATCGCCGCCGATCGTCTGCCGCCACCCTGTGGGCATCTCAGGAGGAGCAACCGGCAGAGCCTGGGGCGCGGAGTGGACCAGAGCCAGCGGCGCCAGCGCCAGCCAGCGAGCATCGAAGGCAGCCATACCATCGCCCGCCACCACAGCCGACAGCCTTGTGCGGGCAGTCCGGTTGCCGGGCAGCCTCACGGGGGCCGTGAGATCGACGGGCAACTCGGTCTCGTCTCCGGGAGGCAGTTCGACGGTCGTGCACGTGACTGCCGTACCGTAGGCGATGGTGGCCGTTCCCCGGAACCGCTCGAGTCCCTCGTTCATGACCCGGATTCGAGTGCCGAACTGCTCTCCGGGAGCCACGGCCTCACACAGGGGCTCGATGGTGACCCGAAGGGTCTGGGGCACGGCCAACATGGTGCAGAACGCGCTGTGGAGCTCTTTCGCCATGACCAGGTGCACGTCGCTCCCAGGATGACGTTCCCAGGGGTAGATGCCCCGGTAATCATGGTCCCATGCCCTCAGAGCCGCATCGAAGTCAGCCAGGGCGACACGCTGCTCCTGGGCCGCGGATCGGACGGCATGCAGGAAGGGCTCGCCTCTCGCGTCGCTAACGATGGGGGGCGTGCAGACAATCACGGGGGCGTGGGTCTTCTCGCGAGCGGTCTGCAGTATGGCGACGAGATCGCTGTGGAGGTCTGCGCCGGTGCGGCCTGTGCCCTTGTCATTTCCGCCCAACTGGACGATGAGCAGATCGGGCTCGCGCTGTATGACGTCGTTGTGCATGCGCGAGAGTGCCTGGGCAGACGTGCACCCCGGCACGCCGGCCACGACGGGCTCGATGCGTGCAGCGGGAAACTGGAGGGCAACGGCGTCGCAGAAGACTCGCGCATAGGTTTCGGTGTCGCTCCAGGCCGACCATCCGGCCGTCAGCGAGTCGCCAAGGAAAGCCACCCGGACGACGGCGCCCTCGCTGAACTTGCGCATGAGCTCGCGCGCTCGCTCGATCTGGCCGCCCGACCAGTCATGCTGGGCAGCCACGGGCCCGATCATGACGACGCACCCAAGGATCCACCCCACCGCCGCCACTCGGACGCGCCTCACCCGGTCTCACCGCCCTCGGACGCACGCGAGGCGGCCGCGTAGAGGCGCTCGAGTCGTGTCGTAGTTGGGCTGGCGAACTCAGCCAACTCCTCGGGCGAATAGGTGCGGGCCAGGAAAGCACCGACGTCCAGCCGGGCGCTCCAGCAACCGAGGAGGCGCTGGCAGGGCAGGCGCCTGCTGCCTGACGTGCCGGTCTCGAGTTGCCTGCCGGCAGCGCGGCAGTACGCGAACTCGACCATCATGCCCAACGATGGGCAGTAGATCCTCCGGAGATCGTGCTCATCCTCTGCCATGTTTCACCCCCATGGGAACGGATACTTCAGGGCACGCCTCGTTCCACGGAGCGAGAAGCGGGTCTGCCTCGCCTACATTGCGGCACCCGGGAGGCAGATGGTCCAGTCGCCCAGCGGGCTCCAGAAATAGGCGCGTTTGCGGCCAATGCCGCCCCCGACCTCGTCCTCGGAAGCGGCTCGGGCTTCTATCTCGAAGTAGTGACGCCATGCTTCACCCCAGGTTCGTCCCTTGCCGAGCTGGGCCGCGAACTCCCTGGGCTCGTCGTAGAACACCTTCGCGCGGCCGATGAGCGCCAGACCGTTGCAGTAGAACATCAGGGCCTCAGCCCCCTGCCAACTGCCGTACTCAGGTGCCGAGTAGGGTCGGTTGTGGGCTCCCGGTGGAGCGATGGACTCACACCCGGTGTGGATGAAGAGGTTGGCCGCGTCGGGTAGGGCGTGGTTCTCATAGAGGCTGCGGTAGACGGCGAAGTCGAGCCGGCTGGTGGAGTGCTTCAGCCCCGGGGTCAGCACCGCCTCGCCCTCCTGCCAACTCCAAGCCCGGCCGCCAACAGCCCGCTCGATCTGGGTGACATCCTCGGTGGGGAAGAAGTCACTGCCCCACGGGCTGCTATGGGCCTTGAATGCCCGCAGAAGGGCCGGGCGTCTGAGCCACTCGATGGCAGCCACGACCGTGGCCTCGCGGCCATCGATGTCGTAGCCCTCCTCGCTGAAATCACGCCATGCCGGAAAGGCGGTTCTGAACTCCTCGAGCGATGAGCCGAACTCGGTCGAGATCGACGCGGGTTTGCACGCAGCCGCGAACTCGCCCCTGCGATAGCGTCGGTCCCGCCGAAGGAACTCGATGATGAGCCGTCGTTCGAGAGCCGGGTCGGGCTCCCAGACGGCGGTCCACCTGGGTCTCTCCTCCTTGGAGGCGAAGGTGACGCTCTGAGGCAGCCCGTCGGCGCCGAGGAGACCCTCGCCGGCGGTCCCGCGGACATCGGTCTTCGGGCGCAGGGCGACACCCCTCGGGTTGATCCGCGACACACAAATGTCCGGGCGCGCCATGGGGTTAGGCAGTCTGAGGTCCCGCGGCGAGCACTCGCGGTTCTCGGTGGGTAGGGCACGGAAGTCGATCTGCCCGTCCTGCCTCATCGTCAGCGAGTAGCGGCCGTCGTTGACGAAGAAGAAATCCTCGAATGTGTCGCTCCCCAACTCATAGTCCCCTGTGGGGCCTCCCGCGGGGCGTTCCTCGGTGCCGTAGACGGCGATGGCCGATGGAAGAGCAGTGGGCTTCTCGAAGTAGGCTCGATCCCAACGGCCGTCCAGGTCGGCGAGCACCAGCTCGCAGCGCGTCGCCACCGGTTCCGCTCGCGATCGGATGAGGTGGACGGGCTCCGAGAAGACCTTCTCGCGGGACGTACCCGCGTTAATGGTGAAGGGGTTGTGCTGCCGCCAGTTGTACTGCCGAACGAGGTAGGCTTCCGGGAAGCTGCCCACCAGCACGGCTCCAGAGAAGCTGGGCACGCGGTGCTTCACCGCTGTGAAGAAACGCCGGAGCGCCAGTAGGGTCCGCCCATCCTGGTGCCTCGGCCCGGCGTAGACGCGAGCGGCCACGCACAGGACGTTCCAGCCGTCGGCCGCGAGCTGCACGGCGTACCCGTCGAGCTCCTCACGCAAATCCGGGAGCTCGGGACCGCTTGAGAGGAGGCGGTCCTCGACCAAGACCAGCACGGTGCCCCGCAGCGCGGTCGTGGCAGCGCGGGGCACGCCGAGCGGCGAGAGACGGTCGACTTCGACCGTCCCATCCCGGTTCTCATCCCAGTGGCTGAAACGCTCACAGAGCCGAGTGACCGCACGCGCTGAATCACCGAAGCTCTCGGCATGGCCAGCGACCTGCAAGCCCGTGACCAGTACGGCGACGAGACACGGTAGTGATGCCAGGCGGACTCGCGAACCCAACCCGAAGTTCATCGCACCCTCCACACGATACGGACACTAGCAGTCAGGGGCCATGTTCGCGATGGGGAAGCGCTGGCCTGCCCGGCGGCACAAGCAAGGCGTACCGGCACATGACGGCGAATAGGGGAGGACCAGTGGGAACTCCCGGAATGCGAGGTGTGGCATGCGCGTGGGCCGACGTGAGTTCATCGGGAGGGCGGTGGGAGCTCTGGGTGCCATCACGCTTGGCCCTGCCGGAGCCGAGCCGGGCTCGCCGCCCATCGGGATGTGCGACTGGAGCCTGGGTCAAATGGCGTCCGTCGGCGCCATCAACCTGGCGGCGGAGATCGGGCTGGATGGCGCCGAGGTGAGCCTGTGCACACCAGCGATGCCGGAGTGGCTCCAGCGCGCGGAGGTGCGAGAGCAGTACCTGGCCTCTGCTGGAGAGAAGGGTATTCGCATCCCCTCCATTGCCCTGGGTGTGCTGAATGAAGTGCCGCTCAAGTCAGAGGAGCGCGCGGCGCGGTGGGTGGCCGACGCGATCCCGGCGGCCCAGGCACTGGGTGCCAAGGTCATCCTACTGGCGTTCTTTGGACGCGGTGAACTCTCGATGGAGGATGCGGCGGGCGTTGACCGCGTGGTGGGCGTGCTCAAGGACATGGCACCGGACGCACGCAAAGCCGGGGTGGTGCTGGGGCTCGAGAGCTACCTCACCGCCGAGGAACACCTGGTGCTTCTCGATCGCGTCGGGCATGACTCGGTGCAGGTCTACTATGACTGCAAGAACGCGGCGCACCGGCGACACGACCCTGTTACGGAGATCCGCCAACTGGGCCGCGGGCGGCTGTGCCAGGTGCACCTCAAGAACGGAGACCTTCTGCTATCTCAGAGGCGAGACGTGGATTTCGCCGCGGTTGTCCAGGCGTTGAAGGATGTCGGATACGACGGGTGGATCGTGCTGGAGACCTCCGCCCCCAATAGCCTAGTCGCGGACACGCGGGCCAACATGGCCTATGTACGCGAGCTGTGGAGTGCCTGAGATCGGAAAGCGGCACACGCCGCCCCGGGAGGTAGATGATGGGAGACAGATGCGTGTACCCCCGTCGGGAGTTCCTGAAGAGAGTCGCGGCCGGAGCTGCGGGCATTGCGGCAGGCGTCACCGCGGGGTGCCCGGCGGGCTCCAGGGAAGAGGCTGACGGCGCGACGCGGGCGGCCCCAACTCCAGTAGCCAGCGCTGCCCCGGGCGGGCCCGGGCCCAAGGTCGTCATGGCCACGCACAGCAGGGCGACCCTCGAGGGTGAGGTGCAGCCGGAGGCCGTCGAGAAGCTCGTGGACGCCGCCGTGGTCGCTCTGACTGGTGAGAAGACTGCCCAGGCGGCCTGGAACAAGCTGTTCAGCTCGGATGAGTCCGTCGGGGTGAAGGTTAACGGCCTGGGCGGACCGTTCATCTCGACGAGCCGGCACTTGACTGCGGCAGTGGTCTCTCGCCTGCTCCAGGTGGGGGTGAAGGCGGAGCGGATCACCATCTGGGACCAGAACCCCGAGTTCCTGAGGAATTGCGGCCTCATTGTCGACTCGAAGGAGTGGGGCACGAACATCGTGCCCGTCAACATCGAGTGGACGGACGCCCCAGTGGAGGCCGGCAAGTTCCGGGGGCGGATCACCACCATCGTCACGAAGCGCGTGGACTGCTTCGTGAACCTGCCGATCATGAAAGACCACGGGCTATCTGGGGTGACCCTCGCTCTGAAGCAGCACTATGGAACCCATGAGAACCCGTGGGACCACCATGACAACAACTGCGACCCCTACATTGCCGACCTGAACACGATCCCGTCGATCCGGGACAAGCAGCGGCTGATCCTCTGCGACGCGACCCGGGCTGTGTGCCAGGACGGACCCGGGTTCAACGCCGATTACCTCTGGCACCCGAACATGCTCATGGCGGCACTCGACCCGGTCGCACACGACACCATCGGCACTCAGGTCATCGAGGCGCGGCGGAAGGAAGTCGGGCTACCGACTCTCGCCGAGGCGGGTAGGCCGGCGAAGCACATCGCCACGGCGGCGCAGCGTGGCCTGGGTGTCGATGATCCGGCGCGGATCACGGTGGAACGCCTCAACGTGGGGTAGGGGAACCGCCCCGACAAGCGACCCGGAGCTGAGGAGGCGCTCTGGGCCATGGGCATCAGGATGAGGCCACCGGGGGCACCGGAGGCATTGGCGGCAACCCAGGCTCAAGCGGCATGCGGAAGGCCCGTACACCGCACTGTCCAACCGTGTTGGGGGGGCCAGATGGGTGATGGATCGCGTCCGAACCCGGCTTCGCGCCGCATTCGGGGCCCCGGAATGGGCGCGTTGGGGACCCAGCCCGCGTGGTTCGCCCCATGGCGTCGCTCCGCAACCATGCCCGCAAGCCGCTGGAGCCCCAAGTCACCGCCAATGGGCACCGGAGGTCACGGCTAACCGGCAGGGGTGACCTCTGTCTCCGAGTAGTACCGCGAATAGTGGTAGATCTCGTCCGAGTGCTCGGGCTGAACGCGGTTCAGGCAGACGCCGAGGATGTTGGCGCCGGCCGCCTGTAGCTGTCGGACGGTGGCCTTCTCAGTGCCGCGGGGGATGCGCCCAGCGCTGACGACCAACACGACCCCGTCGACGAGCTCGCCCAGGATGACGCCATCAGCACACGCCGCCACGGGCGGCGAGTCGAAGATAACGAAGTCAACTCTCTCCCGCAGCCGCTGCACGAGCGCGAGCATCGCCTCAGACTGGAGGAACCTCGGCACATCGCCGACCGAGGGGCCGGCGAAGAGGAGGAACAGGCCCTCGATCTCGGTCTGGTGTAGGGCATCGTCGTCGGAGACGCCTTCGGCCAGGATCGACGAGAGGCCGATGTCGTTGGGCGCGTTGTAGAAGGTGTGCAGGCTCGGGCGGCGCATGTCGCTGTCGACCAGGATCACGCGCCGTCCGCTCTGAGCGAGGGATTCAGCCAGGTGGAGTGCGACCGTAGTCTTGCCCGATCCGCCGGTGGCGCCCGTGATCAGGATGGTGCGAAGCTGACTCTCCCGGGCCCCCAGTAGGATCCGTGTCCGCAAGGAGCGGAATGCCTCATCGAAGGCGGCTTCGGACCGGCGCTGCTGTCGCATTCGTTGATCCACGGGTCGTCCAATCCACGGCCAAATCTAGTTGCCGGCCGTACCGGGTTCCTGGCCTCGCCGGCTGGATTCACGGGTCTCTGCGGCGGTCAGGGGAATCGTCGCGATGACCGGAAGCCCCACAAGGCGTTCGACATCCTCAGGCGTCTTGACACGGTTATCCAGGTACTCGATGAGCTGAACCAGGATGATGGTCATCACCAGCCCACCCATGAGACCCAGCGCCATGCTCCGACCCAAGGAGGCGCGCACGGCGTCATCGCTGGCCACCGCGCGCTCCAGGATCTCGACCGTGCCCTGGTTGCGGGCGATGGTCTCCGCACGGCGCGCTTCGTAGAGCGCCTGGAAGCCCCGATCATACTCGGCCTGGGCCAGGTCGATATCGCGCTGGAGGCGCTTATAGGCCTCGACCTGCTCGGGGAGCACTCTGGAGGAGCTGGCGTACTTGGAGGCCTGCTCACGCAAGTAGGGCAGTTCAGCCTGAGCGCCACGCAACTCGGCGGACACCCGAGTACGTTCCAGGAGAAGGTTCTGGCGTTCGGTGGAACGCTCCCGCTCTTTGACGGAGCCGACGAACTCGGGTTCCTGTTCGTACTGCTGGCGCAGTTGCTCGACCTGCGCCTGCAGCTTCTGAACGCTCGGGTGACGGGCGCCGCGGAGCTGGAGCTCCTGATCGAGCTTGGCCTGTGCATCGGTCAGCTGTTGCTTGAGCGTGTCCTTGACGGGGTTACGCTCCTGAGACTGGCCGGTGTCGATCTCCTCCGGCGTTGCGGCGAGCTGGCGCTCGATCTCGGCGAGCTGCGCGGCCGCCGACCGAACGCGTCGCTCGGCGTCCCGGAGTAGCACGTCGGGTGTGCCTTGTCCCGTGTTGACGGCGGAGGCCGCCTGGATCAGGTCGACGGACTCAAAGCCGGTATCTTTAAGAAAAGTGACCAGAGCGCGCTGTGCCTGGTCGAGACGGCGCCGAGCCGACTCCACCTCACCCTCGAGCACCTCACGGGTGTTGGTGGCAGCGGTGGAGCACAGCACTTTGTAGTGAGCCTGGAACTGCTCGGCAACAGCGTTGGCCAAGTCGGCGGCCGCTTGGGGCGTCGTCCCCAACGCCGTGATTTCGAGTAGATCCGTGTCGCGCTTCTGCCGCACGTTGACGAGCTGGGAGTACATGCGCGGGGTGAGACGGAGGCCTCGGCTCTCGTTCACATAGTCGAGGACCGTGCGGGACATGATGATGGCCGCCATGTCCCCCAGAATCTCGGCGGTCGTCCGCGGCCGGGGCGCGCCGACCACGCCGCCCGTCGTCGTGCCCTGACCGGCTCCGAAGGAGATGGCATTGGGAGACGGGTAGAGGATGGCCGAGGCCTGATAGGTGCCGCGCTGGGTCAGGTGGCGGATCACCACGCCGCTGGCCGAAGCCACCAACACCAGTGCCAGCAACCATGCCCGCTGGCGCAGCAACCGATAGAGCCGCCAGAACTCCAACCTACAGACCTCCGCCCCTCCGCCGGTTCATTTGGCGCACCCGGCACCACAGGACGAGTTCACACGCCACACAGCCGGCGTGCCCCGACGACACTAGAACAGGTTTCCGATCCGGCTGACGACATCGATTCCGCTCAGGAAAATGCCCAAGCTCCCCAGCCACTCACGCGCTCGGATCGAGTCCTTGCGCACCACACGAACGATGTCGCCCGGCTGGAGCACCGGGTTGTTGGCCGCATCGCCGTGCGCCACCCACTGGCGGAAGTTCACGTGGAAGCCCTCGGGCTTCTCGGCCCGAGCCCGGGTCACGCGGATCGACTCGATGTCGGCGTACTCCCGGTAGCCACCGGCCTTCATGAGCGCGTCGCTCAGCGTCATGTCCATCTCGTAGGGCACGGGCCCCGGCTTGTTGACCTCGCCTACGACGTAGACGAAGTTGTCGCGATTGGCGGGCGCCACGAGGATGTCATTGGGCAGGAGATCGATGTCCTTGCTCAAGTCCGCCTTGTAGATCAGGGGCTCCAGGTTGAGCGTGGTGGGGGTTCCATCGCGGACCAACGTCACGGCTGTCAGGTCAACCGACTGCCATTCGAGGTCCTCTCCCACATAGGCCAACGCCTGGAGGAGCGTCTTGGCCTGCTCGTATTCGACCGGGCCCGGGCGGCGCCAAGCGCCGACGAGGTAGACGACTTCGCGTTCGCGGCGCGGGAAGATCACATGGTCATCAGGAAGAAGCGGAACGTCGAGCCCCTTTCCGCCCGGTTGCAGTAGGTCAGCGACGGACACCACCGTCTCCTGCCCGCCACGGAGGATGACGACGCTCTCCTTGTCGGCCGTCTCCAGCGGCCGGGCCATCTCGACCAAGCGAAGAAGCGAGGTGGCCTGGCTGGCGGGCACGATTCCCTGGGACTGGACCTCCCCGGCGACATAGACCACGCCGCGGGGCACGATGATGATGTCCTGGGGCTGGAGCTCCGGGTTCTGTGCCGGACCGGACTCCTCGCCGAACAGCCCGCGGGCATCGACGGCAATCTCTTGGTCGCCGCGAACCAGGCGGACCCTCGACAGCACGGCCGAAGGCTGCACGCCGCCCGCCCCCATAACGGCGTCCCGCAGGCACGAGCCGGGAGGGAGCTCCATGATTCCCTGCTTCTGAACGTCGCCCACGACGGTGACGCGGTTGGGCGGCACCACGATGACATCCCCATCGACCAGCGCGATGTTGCCGGTGAGGTCGCGTCCATCGAGTAGAGCCCCGAGGTCCGTGGTGATGGTCTCTTCACCGCGGATGATCACGGTCCGATTGAGACCGGCGGCCTCCGACACCCCGCCTCCAGCGATGATGGCCTCGCGAAGGGTGGGGGCCAGGGCCCGCGACAGCGGGCCCGGCCGGGAGACGCGGCCCACCAGGTAGACCATGCCCTTCTCGGGCACGAGGATCTCATCGTGGGGCAGCAGATCCACATTGTTGATCGGCTCGCCGTGGCGGAACCAGCCTTCGAGATCGAGAACGGCCACCGTCTCGCCCTCGCGGCGGAGGACTACTCGGCCCATGTCGGCATTGGGGAGGAACTGCCCCGCCTGCACGAGTGCCTTGGTGATGGTTCTTGCCAGGTGCCACTCGATAGGGCCGGGTTTGGCGACGGCGCCATAGACCCAAACGGGCCGAGGCCCATATGTGGCGATGTCAACGATAACCTTGGGATCGAGCAGCAGATCCGGCTTATAGGCCTCCACGATCTTGTCGCGGATCTGCCGGGGCAGGAGGTTCTGAACGGTGATGGGGTCCACCCATGGCATCTCGATCGTGCCATCGGGCCAGACCGGATAGCTACCAGTGAGTTCGGGCTCGCCCAGGACACGAACGGCCAACACGTCACCCGGCAGAATGGGCATCTCGGTGTCACGGGCCGCCGAGGGCACGGCCGGCGTCACGGGTGGGGTGGGCGGGACCGCCGGCGTACCGGGGACTCCCCCATCCTGGGCCATCGCGGCCCCCCAGCACAGCACCGATAGACCGAGCGCCACAACCCACCGCTGCATAAGAGACCGTCCCAAGCGCAACATGCCCTTGTCCTTGGCGATCAGGAGCTGAGGGGCTAGGTCCCAGGACCTAGTCTGAACCCCCGAGTCCCCATTCTGGCACGTGTACACACCAAAATGGTGCAGGCCCCGTCACCAAGGGCCACACCACCAACCACACGCCGACACACGGCATCCGAGCGCATCATATCACATCAGCGGTCACTGCCGGCTAGTCCTGGCTAGGTAACGCGGCGGATCTCTCCGGTGTTCGTATCCAGGCAGAGACCATGAACCAACAGCCCCGGCGGCAACACCGCGGCGGCTCTCAAGTCCTGCACCGACCGCCGCACGTGTACCTCGACATCCGGCGCCGCGGCCCCAACCCAACCTCGCAGGTCCGGGCTCTCGATCGCCGACCGTCCGACCCCTGCGCGGCTCAGAGCATCGGCAAACTCAGCGGCAGAGAAGCTGCACATCCCACAGTCGGTATGCCCGAGCACGATCACCTCGCGCACGCCCTGCAGGTACACGGCCACCGCCAGCGACCGGATGACATCATCGCGACCGGCGGGCCAGGCGCCAGCGTTTCGGATCACCGCGGCGTCGCCTCGCCTAAGACCCATGGCCCGCATGAACCAGTCGGTGAGTCGGCAGTCCATGCACGTAACCACCGCAAGGCCCAATGCAGGGTGTCGCGCCAACGGCTCATCCCTTCGTGCGACGCGAAGGAAGTCCTTGTTGCTGGCAAGGATCCTGGTCAACAGCGGCGAGCCCGCCCCGTCGGCCAGGGGGTCGGGGGATTCCGGAGGCTGTGGGGACACCGGCGGCTCCGCGGCCGGCCCAGTGACCGGGGGGGGCGTCTCGGGAACCGACGGCTCCAGAAGGGACGGGGCGCGCGGCGACTCCGCTGCCGTCCCACAAACAGACTGGGCCGCCGAGACTGCGTCGCCGGCCGAGCCAGGGACGAGCACGCCTCCTCGACGGACCGCGCCCGGCGCGGAGGTCGCCTGGGAGAGCTCGCGAGCCTGATCCAGGTACTGCCGGAAGTACATAAGGGTAAGCCCGCACTGGTTGAGCAGTGCCGAGGCCTGGGTATCGGCAGTATCAATGAGGCCCAGGAGCAAGTGCTCACTACCTATGCGCGAGCACCCCTCCATGCGAGCCTCCCGATGCGCCCGCTCGATGGCGAGCTCGAGGCCACGGGAGAAACCGCCGCTGCCCGGCGCGGCATCCATGGCCGGAGGCGCCCCACGCATCCTCTGGCGCGCCCCGTCCGGCGTGATCCGTGCCGCCCGCACTAGCTCGTACCCGGTCCCGGCCCCCGAGCCGGCGAGGCCAATCAGGGCGTCGCCTGTGGTGACGACACCTGTCTCCCCGCGAGCCGCCTCCTGTCGGGCGGCCCTCAACGCGGCCTCGGCACGCTCGGTGAACATGCGTGTGGTGTTCCGCGACACGACAGCCACCCTCTCGCGCAGGCTCTGTCCCGCAGGGGCTCTGGAGGACCAGGCCAGCACGGTATTCGGGAGCCCACAGGAGTCGGCCTGCCCGAAGCGTGCGCCATCACCGCACGGCCCGGGCGGCCTCGACGAGGGCCCCAAAGACGTCCTCCTTGGCCGCACCCACCGAACGCGAGAACGCTTCGTCGGTTGGCAGACCGGCGCCGCGGTCAGCAAGGAACGCGCGCACCCATCCGTCACCGGCGGGAGCCCTTTCAGACGCGAGACGGACGAACAGAGCCGCGAATGCATAGTAGCGCTCGTCCATCTGCTCCGGCTGGCTGGCCACAAAGTACCATTCGGGACTGACGCGCGAGGCCCATTCGAAGTTACGCTGGGCTTCCGGGGCTGGTTCCGCCGGCTCGAACTGGCGGCAGAACCACTCGGCAATCCCCTCGTTCAGCCACTTGGGAGTCGCCCGCGCGCCCGCAAGGGCGTCGACCATGTGGTGAATCAGCTCATGCCGCAGGACGGTCATGCGCGCGCGCTCCTCGGCGGCCCGGTCACCGCGCCGGTAGCGGTTGGCCTCCAGTTCGAGCACGATGACTCGGTGATCACAGAACGCGCAGCCGGGTGCCTTCCGGCCGGTGAACGCTCGGCTCCACCGGTTCATCGCCTTGCCGTCACGCAGGAGGATGAGCCCCACCGGCGGGAGTTCCTGTCCCGCCAGCGACTCCACCTGAGCCAAGGCGGTGGCGGCCGATCGGGCGTACCAGCGTACTTGGTCAGTATCCCCGGGCGCCCGCAGCACGCACTGAAGCCGTCCGGCCGAGTCGCGGACCTCGATGGTGTACCGGGGCGTGGCATCCCCGAGGGCGACCGAGAGTCCGCGCATCTCGGCAACGAGCGACGCGTCGACCTCGCTGGGCGGCACTGCGAGCACGTCCAGCGCGTCGGACAGCGCCCCATCCCATTGCAGGAGCGCGAACCTCATGCGGGCTCGCGCCGCCAGAGCCAGAGGATCCGGCTCGCGCCGCCCATCGAGGAACAGAGAGAGGTGCCGCTCGGCGTCCTCGTACCGGTACTGCCTCGCCAGCAGCAGTCCCAACTCGCGGTGGGCCGAGGCGAGACCGGAATCACGCTCGAGGGCGAGCCGCAGCAGCCGCTCGCCCTCGGTGTCATCATAGGTGCGCAGAGCACGTTGGGCCTGAGCGACCAGGCTGGCGGGCGTAGCGGGGGGCTCGCCCAGGCTTGCCGACACCGACAGGCCTGCGAGCACGACCAGCACAGCGGCCCACGGAGGTAGGGCTCGGCGCGCCGCAAGCGGCGCGCGTCTAGGCGAAGACGTCAAGGTTCGCGCCAACTTCTCCTCGCCGATTCGCCGTTCGCTCGGCCCGGGAGGCCGCTCGGGCCTCCTCGCGGTCCTTGGCCTGGATCCGGCGGTTCTCCTCCAGGCTGGCCCGACGCGCTTCCAGCCGGGCCTTGTCCGTCGCTCTCTCCCGCGCGATCTCCGCCGGAGTCGGCTCGTGCGAGATCTGACGATCCATTCGCGAACGGGTCAGCCCCACCGGTTGAGGTCGGATCTCGGCCATACCCAACCCCCCTCGATCGACGACAGACACGCGGAGGCGACGAGTAGGCAGCCGCCCGCCCCCTTACCCTTATAGCATGCCACATTCCCGCATGTTCCGCACGGCTCCGCGTCAGCGCCGCATGGCGAATGGCCCGCCGGCTATCCGTGCGGGTCGCGGAGCTCGCGGCGCAGCACTTTGCCGGTGGGGGAGAGGGGAAGGGACTCGGCAAACTCGATGAGCTTCGGCAGCTTGTAGTTGGCCAGTCGACCGCGGCAGTGGGCCAGCACGTCGCTCTCGGAGAGCTCGTGGCCGGGACGGCGGACGATCACAGCCTTCACCCGTTCGCCGCGGAGGGGGTCAAGGACCCCGATGACAGCGGCCGCCTGGATGGCGGGATGCTCATAGAGAACGTCCTCAACCTCGCGCGGATACACGTTCAGCCCGCCGACGATGATCATATCTTTCTTACGGTCGAGAATGGCGACATAGCCATCCTCATCCACCGTCCCCAGGTCACCGGTGTGGAACCATCCACCCCGAAGCGCCTCGGCCGTGGCCTCGGGTTGGTTCAGATACCCCACCATCACGTTGCGGCCGCGAACGACGAGCTCGCCGATCTCCCCACACGGGACGGGCTCATCGTGGTCATCGACGGCACGGACCTCGACACCGGGGAGCGGCAGGCCCACCGTGCCCGGTTTGCGGGGCTTGTGGAGGACGTTCACCGACGTGATGGGTGAGCACTCGGTGGGCCCGTCTCCCTCGCAGACCGGTACTCCAAACTTCGCCTCGAACTGCTCCATGAGGGCTGGGGGCATAGGCGCGCCGCCGGACACACATGCTCGGAGGCTGGCGAAGTCCCACTGAAGCGCATCGGCCGCCTTCAGGAGGGCAGCAAACATGGTCGGCACCCCGGGGAAGATGGTCACCGCGTGGTCGGAGATGGCGTCGAACACGCCCTGCGGTGTGAAGCGCTCCAGAGCCACGATGGATGCGCCGATGCATGCGGGGATCACAAGCCCGACGGTGGCCGCGAAGGCGTGGAACATGGGCAGCACGACCAAGATGCGGTCATCGGGCGAGAACCCGAAGTGGTCGACCGAGGCCCGAGCGTCGAACACCAGGTTATCGTGGGACAGCATGGCGCCTTTGGGACGGCCCGTGGTCCCCGAGGTGTAGAGGACGGCGGCAATGTCGCCAGGCGCCACAGCCGGAGGGTCGAATGCTTCGTGGTCGACATCGAGGATGGCCTCCATCGCCAGGGCATCCTCGACCTCGCCACCGATCGAGAGGAGCGCCGGCTCGACGGCGGCCAGGTCGGCGGCCTCGCGCAGTGTCGGGGCCAACGCGGCGTGCACGAGGGCGGCTTTGGCCTCGCTGTCTTTGAGGATGAAAGCGATCTCGGGTGCCTTGAACATGGGGTTAATGGGCACCACGCTGGCCCCAGCACGCATGATGCCGTGGTAGCAGATGGCAAAGGCATCGCAGTTGGGCGCCATGAGGGCCACGCGGTCGCCGTGTCCGATCCCCAGGGTCGATAGCCCGCCAGCGAGCCGGTGGACGGCCCCCGACAACTGGGCGTAGGTCAGATGCCGGTCACGGAAGATCACGGCAGTTCGGCCAGGGACCCGGGTCGCGGTGTTGCGCAAGACATCACACACGGTCAACAGAGGGCCGCCTCTCCACTCGCACTCACGCATTCGACACCCGGCTCGCAGGGTTCTATGCACCGGGGAGGCAGCCCTCCGTGTACTGGCTAGCCGCCGTCACCCCCCGAGGACGGCCAGGAGCACCGCGACGACCATGCCGGCGCAGACGCCGATCTTCGCCACCATGCCCACGGTGCGGCCGAGGAAGGCGCCGTAGCCAGCCCTCGCGGCCTCGCCGAAGCCCTTGCTCGCGTGGGTCATCTCGAACAGAAGGGCTCCGGCGAAACCACCGACCAGCCCGCCGAGCATCGGCAGGATCATGGCACCGAGGACGAACCCCCCGGGCCCACCGATACCCGCGAGCGGAGCCAGGGCGCCGCCGCCGATGGCGCCGGCCACGCCGCCGCCCCAAGCCCCCCACATGCCGCGCGCCGAGCCCTGGTACTTCCGAACGCCCCAGGCCCCCAGTACCTGGTCGAGCACCTCGGAGGCTATCGCCACCAGCCACAGCACGGCGATGAGGGGCCACTTCACCGCCGCGAAGCCCGTGCATAGACCCCAGACCGTAGCCAGAGCCGCCACGATGATGGTCCCCGGGAGACCGAGGAGCGTCGCCAGGAACCCGCAGAGGAGCAGCGCGACCAGCAGGATCTTGCCCAGCAGCAACAGCACCGCGTCATGCCTCCTCCGACCGTGGCGGCGGACTACAGCCCCTTGCGCCCCGTCAGCCGCTCCTGGTCCATCGACTTGGCGATGCGCTCGCGCGCCTCGTCGATGATGGGCTGCACCTGTTCCGTCGTCCAGACGCGGTCCTCGAACGGCCGGGCCTGTAGGGTGCGCAGGAACCCCTCAAACTCGTCGAAGTAGGACCCGTAGATGTGGAACGAGTCCACCACGTGATTGTACTGACCGACGCGGATCTGGCGCCCCAGTTTCGCCGAGAGTGCCTCCGCCACAGCACGCTGCAGGTCAGTGAAAGCGTACATGTTCATATACGCCGCTTTGAACGCATCGTTGCTGCGCATGTGGGCGGCGAGCACGAGCTCCTCGCCGTAGACGCGAAACCAGAGGCGCTGGAGACAGGCGGGGTCCGCGATACCCGCATCCTCCCAGCACTTCCACAGCACAGCCTGGGCGCGACGGGTGTGCGGGGCCTTGGCTAGTGCATCGACGACGTAGGCGATCTGGTCGACCGGCTCGGGGAGACCCGGCACCCCGTAGGCCCTCAATCGCTCGTGGTACGTATACTCCCACTTGCCGGCGGCAGGATCGATCCAGTGGTCGTGAATGCCGTCGGCGACCTCCTGCCGGTAGACCTCCAGGTCCTCGATGCCGCCGGGGAAAGCACGGTGGATGCGGGGCTCGGCGAATGGGTCGCGAACGGCGAGGAAGAGGCTGACATCGCGGCTGGCGGGATCACCGTCTTGATCATACTGGGTGGGAATGCGCGCGCCGCGCTCCCAGGTCTCGACCACGGCCTGCTCCCAAGCGGCGGGGAGGGTATCGGCCACGATGTGCACGACCGGCAGCGTCAGGGGTTCGGGCATCAGATCCTCCTTCTGGACGGGGCGGGTGGCGCCGCCTCCGGCGGCAGCCAGCTTAGCATACCTGGGGCGTCGTGGGGGTACCGCGCGGGACGGACGCTCGTGGGCTCGGCGGGGCGCCTCAGCAGAGCCCGGTGGTGCCGTCCCCGCCCCGCCGTACGCACAGGCCATTCCCGGAGCGCGGAGCGCCTGCTCCGCGAGAGCAGGGCACGGCAACGATGCGGGCTGTGTGGTGGGGCGACCGCAGTTGGCAGCCGGCGTCCTGGGCTAGCACCAGTGGCCCCTCGGCCCTCCGCCTGGCCCGGGTTGCCGCCACCCCAACAACGCCGGCGCCGGTGGCTGCCACACGTACATGCGGGCCGGTACCGCGACGCGAGTCGTCCGGCCTGACCCGCTTCCCGGAAGCGAGGAGGGGCGACCGATGGCGCGACTGATCCAAGTGCTGCGTCGGCACAGCGGCCGTGCTGTGCTGTGCATCGCAGGGCTTGCCACGGCGGCGGTGCTGGGCCAGCCCGCAAGACCGGGCCCAGCCGACCCGCGGGCGATAGCCGAGGCCGTCATCGAGGGCTGCCGCGCCCGCGAGCAGGCTGGTGCGGGTGTCGAGTTCACGGTACTTGCCGAGCGGTTCGTCGGGGCGTGGAAGCTCGGCCTCGCGACCGACGGAGACCCCGCTGCGCTCAGCAAGGCCATCGAGACCTTCGCAGATGGCAGGCAGAACGGGGCCACGCGCACTCGACTCGTCGAGCGCTATCGTCTCACTCCCCAGGAGTGGGAAGTCGAGGCCCAAGTGCGGCACTGGGGTGGGTCCGACCGGCTGTTCCCGGCCGACGTCAGTCGTGCCCCCGACCGGGTCGGCGACCTCCACATGAAGAGGCTGGACCGCCCCGCCTACCGGATCGACTTCCACCGCGGCCCCACGCCGTCGTTCCCCATCGGCCGAGTGCTGGCCCAGGAGGTCGACTGGCAGCAGGAGTCCTCGCCCTGCGCGGCCTACCTCGGCCTATACGTGCGCCGCGTGGGCGCGCTGCGGCGCGAGCTCGAAGCGATGCTCCAAGGCGGGGGTGACGTGGCGGCCGAGCTGACCGAGCACGACGGCCGCGAGGCCGTTCTGCTGACCCTGACTGGCGAGACGGCGCCGGGCTTCGTTCGTCAGCTCCGGTGTGGGTTCGTCAGGCTGGGGGGCTATGCGCCGTACCTTGCCGAAGTTACGGGCATCTCGGAAGAAGGCGGCCGCCAGATGGTAGTCCGTGTGTTCGCCCTGTGGGAGGGGTACGTCGAAGCGCCGGACGGCACCTGGGTGCCATCCGAGTACCGGTGCTCCTCGTTCTCGACCGGGGCGTCGGGTCTGCCGGAGCTGGATTCGGCAGAGGCAGCGACGCTGGTGGAGGGGACCCTGCGGGCGACCAGGCTGCCGCTCAGCGACGAGGAGCTGGCGAAGTGGTTCCCTATGGGCACGATTGTGGCGATCTTGCCCGATGTCAGGGCGCTGCTGCCGACCAGCGTGGTGGATGCGTTTGAGCGCAGCGGCCGCAACATGGGCACGACCAAGGACTGGCTCGACACCGACATCTCGAAGCTCGTGTACCGCATGGATGAGCCGTGGTACACGGGCACGCCCGAGGAACGGCGCACGCTGCAGGACGCCCTGGTGGCGGACGTTATGGCACGCGCCCGACGGGCCAAGTGACCCGGTGGGGGGCCCGGACATGGTGTGCCGAGGCCTGACCGAGCTGACGCAGCTGAACCATTGCGCACGCCGCGCGGCGTACGGCCACGGGCCCGAAGCGAACCCACGGGCCACGGCGTGAGCCCCACGCACGGCTACGTTGGGCTCGACCAACTCACATGAACAAGCATCCGGACACTGGTGTGTGGCTGTGCGCCGGAATCTTAGCGCACGGAATCTGCACAATGACTATTGACTCCGAGCCCCCCGTGCATACTCACCACACAACGGCGATTCAGAGCACTGCGCTCGCGTCCGGGCGGAGTGCCTATGTGACGGCTGCCGCCAGCCGCATCTGGGATCGCGCCTCGTTCGATGCCTACGCTTGGCCCACACCGGAACAAGTCGATTACGGCCCCGTCGAGCACATGGCGCGGCTCCTGCCGGACGGCATGGGCCTGCTCGCCAGCGCGGGCGGTCCGTGCGAGTGGCTCATGTGGATTGTGGGTTACGAGCCCCTATGCTACCTGCTGGCTGACGACCCGGAACTGGTGCGGGAGATCGTCCGGCGCATCCGGGACCAGATGGTCGCCATCTGGCGGCAGTTGGTGACGATGGACCGCGTGGGCGCCATCTGGATCTCGGACGACATGGGGCACAAGACCGGGACCTTCCTGGCGCCTGACGCCATGCGTCAGTACGTTTTGGCGACGCAGCGCGACCTGGCACGGGTCGCTCACGACGCGGGCATCCCCGTGCTGCTCCATTCGTGCGGGAATCTCGAGTCGATCATGGATGACCTGATCGACGACGTGCGCATCGACGCGAAGCACTCGTATGAGGATGTCATCATGCCCGTCGCCGAGGTAAAGAGCCGGTGGGGCAGCCGGATCGGCATCATCGGCGGCGTCGATGTCGATGCGCTGTGCCGGCTGACGCCCGAGGGGGTACGGCGGTACACGCTGGACATCCTCGACGCCTGCGCGTCGGGGGGCGGCTATGTGCTGGGCTCGGGGAACAGCATCGCGAACTACATCCCGGTCGAGAACTACCTCGCGATGCTCAACGCCTGGCGCGAGTGGAGTGGGGCGGAGGCGTAGAGCCCGACGCGGGGCAACCCGGAGAACGGGGGCAGGCCTGGGTTCCCGCCAAGTGCCGAAGACCCAGACCTGTCCCCGGTTCTGGGGCGCCGAGCTCGGCGCACACCTACCCCAGCACCATCTTGGCGAAGCGCTCGAAGGAGCGGTCGTAGGTCTTCTCGATGTCATTCGTGAACGCACAGGCCGGCAGTTGGCGGTTCGACAGATGGTAGTGCAGACACTCGCAGCAGTTGCCCTTGCGCGGGCAGCCGTCGGCGGAGCAGTTGCACCTCTCCATGTTCTTCTTCAGCGAGGGACAATCGTAGGCCATCCGGGTCTCCAATCGGTCCGAGTCTGTTGTGGGCATGTTCCTCGGACCCGTCAGGCGGCCCTCCCTTCGGGGCGGGATCACGCGCCCCCCCGCAGGGCAGACTGACGCTTGAGGTGGTCCACCAGCACCAGTGCGGCCATGGCCTCAACCACCGGGACGATTCGAGGGCAGATGCAGGGATCGTGCCGGCCCCCGATGGCGATGCGCCGCTCGCGGCCGTCGAGATCCACCGTGACCTGCTCCCGCCCGATGGACGACGTCGGCTTGACGGCGATGCGGAACACGAGCTCAGCCCCGGTCGAGATGCCTCCCAAAACGCCGCCGGCATGGTTCGTTGCGAACCCCTCAGCCGTGAGCGCGTCGTTGTGCTCCGAGCCTCGCATGGTCACCGCACCGAAACCAGCGCCGAACTCGATCCCCTTCACCGCCCCGAGCGACAGCATGGCCTTGGCGAGATCAGCGTCGAGCTTGTCGAAGACCGGTTCGCCGAGGCCTGCGGGGACGCCGGTGGCCCGGCACTCGACGATGCCGCCGAGCGAGTCCTTCTGGTCCCTCGCCTCGCGGATGGCCTCGACCATTCGAGCGGCAGCGCTGGGATCCGGGCAGCGCACGGGGTTGCGGTCGACCTCGTCGAGATCGACCCGCTCCGCGCCGATGGCGCCGACCTGCAACGTGTAGGCTCGGATAGTGACCCCGGCTGGGGCAAGCACCTTCTTGGCGATGGCTCCGGCGGCCACGCGGGCGGCCGTCTCCCGGCCGGAGGCCCGGCCTGATCCGCGGTGGTCACGGATGCCATACTTGGCGTGGTAGGTGTAGTCCGCATGGCCGGGACGAAACACCTCGGCCAGATCGCGATAGGCTTCAGGCCTGGCATCCGCATTCCAGATGACCAAGGCGATGGGGCAGCCAGTGGCCCGGCCCTCGAACACGCCCGAGAGGATGTGGACGGTATCGGACTCCTGGCGGGGCGTGGCCACTTCGCTCTGCCCAGGCTTGCGGCGGTCGAGCTCAATCTGGATGTCGGCCTCGGTGAGCGGCAGGCCTGGCGTGACGCCCTCCACAACTACCCCGACGGCCTTGCCATGGGACTCACCGAAGGTGGTGATGCGGAACGCCTTGCCGAAGATGCTTCCGCCCATCAGGCACCCCCCGAGGTCGCCAACCGGTCGAATTCGCCGACCACCCGGTCCGCGGCCGCCCGGCGTCCCAGGCCACCGATGTCGACGGTTATGTGGGCACACGCACGGTAGATCGGCTCGCGCAGCGAGTATACCTCCGACAGCTCCTCTACGGGGTTGCGACCGGGCAGGAAGGCTGGTGTGTCGGCGGAGAGTGCCCGCTCGACAGCCTCGTTGCGTGGAACCCGCAGGTAGACGAATCGGCCGAGCGGCAGTAGTAGGGATCGGGTCTCATCATCGACCAGGCTTCCGCCGCCGAGGGCGATCACCATGGGCGCCGGCGCCTCCCGCGCCCATCGCGCGACGATGCGTGCGGCCTCACGCTCCAGCCGGCGGAACTCGGCCTCCCCCACCTGGCAGAACACGTCCCGGAAGCCCATGCGCTGAAGGCCGCGCTCATGGAAGAGGCGCTCGATCACGGTGTCGAGATCGATGAAGCGACGGCCGAGCCGGCGAGCAACGAGCCTCCCGACCGTCGATTTGCCGCACCCCTTGAAGCCAATGAGCAGCAGGTGGTTCACGCTGACCGGGCACCTCCGCTGGGCGCGGGCAGGGCGCCAGGCGCCGCTGCCCGAACTTGTCTCCTGCAGGCTCAGAACATCCGCGCCGAGGTGATGGGAATGCAGCTCCACCCCCGCAGTATTACACGCGAGCGGAGCGGCTGGTTCCACGCTACCCGCTGGCCTGCCCTCGGCCTCGTGCTCCTGCTGCTCCCGGGCTGCACTGGTGAGGACCAGAACGCCCCGGGCATGCTGGCAGCGGATCAGGCGTTGCGGAATCCGCAGGCATTCCTCGCTTTCATAAAGCTCGGTATGGCGGTGAAGATCGCCGAATGCCGCTTCACACCGGCTCAGGCGCGAGCCCTGGCCGAGGTGGCGGGACGGGAGGGCCCGGCGATCCGTGCTGACGTGGACGCCACGCTGGCCGAGGCCAACCAGGCCGCCGCCAAGCTATCCGACGTGGCCGAGAGGGTAGTGGTGGCGGAGGATCCAGAAGATGTGCTAGGCAATGCCATGCTAGAGCTGATGGCCACTCCCGGGGCGCTGCCTGGAGCAACGGAGGGGCCGCCCGGCGCGCAGCCCGTCGACGCCTTTGCTGAGCGCATCTTCGGCATGTTCGCGCCCGAAGGCGAGGGTGCGGGCATCGGGCCCGTGCTGGACAAGCACGCGGCGGCCGTCGAAGCGATCCTGGCCACCATGGATGGCGAGCAGAGGGTGGCTGTGGCAGGCATCGCCGAGGGGGTGGAGCGTGTTCTCACCATGTACGCTCACGGCGCCATGCCGGCGGATGAAGTCGTGATCGATGACGCAGGGCGGGACGAGCAAGGCGCCGGTGATGAACTGCCTGCCGATGACCCGCCGATGGCAGGCCCGCACACGGCGATGGAGGTGGCGGAGCCCACCGACCCGATCCTCACCTGCACCAACGAGGTCATCCGCGCACTCGCATTCGAGGATCCAGAGGCCGAGCCTTGGGCCATCGAGGCGGCGCAGCCGATCGTCGAGGAGTTCATGGCTCTGTCCGACGAAGAGCGGCCGCGACAGGTCGAGGCTTTCGCGAAGCGCCTGGCAATGGAGATCAGTGGCGGCACAGAGCAACTTGCGCAGAAGGTCCGCCGGACACTGTTGGCCATCGCGGGGTACCAAGAGGCGCCCGGTCTTCTGGCCAGGGTCGCGAATCGGTAGAGGCACGAGGAGAGTGGCATGACCTCACGCGACGTGATCCGGGCCGTGTTGGCCCACGACGACCCGCCCCGCATCGGCCTGACCTTCAGCCCCTACAAGGACATGCCCCGGATGAACGACGTGGGCTGGCTGGGGCCATCACCCGATCCGGCGTTCGCGGAGCGCCGCTGGAACGACGACCACGGCGGCGAGTGCTGGACCGATGAGTGGGGCTGCGTCTGGCGCCGGCTGGTCGGCAAGACCATCGGCGGCGAGACCATCGAGGCCCCGATCAAGTCGGCGGCCGACCTCGACACCTACCGGCCCCCGACGCTGGCCAACCCCGAGCGGTACCGCCATGCGGCGGAGGTGCGCGACCGAAACCCGGACCTCTACTGCCTCGGTGGGATCGTGGCATGCGCGTTCGACCGCGCGCGGTATCTGCGCATCCTCGAGAACTACCTGGCCGACTGCGCCGGCGATCCGGGCCTCGTCCGGCGCCTCAACGATCTCGTCAGCGACATCGTCCTGGCCCAGGTCGACATCTACGCTGACCTGGGGGCCGACGGCCTGGTGTTCTGCGAGGACTGGGGGACGCAGGAGCGCCTGCTGGTCTCTCCCGCCATGTGGCGGTCGCTGTTCCGGCCCTACTTCGAGAGGTTGGTCTCCCACGCCCACCGGAGGGACCTCACCGTGTGGATGCACTCGTGCGGGTACGTGCGCGATATCATCCCCGACCTCGTCGGTATTGGCGTGGACGTGTTCCAGTTCGACCAGCCCGATCTACACACCATCGACTTCCTGGCCCAGTTCGCCGACCGGGCAACCTTCTGGTGCCCCGTGGACATCCAGACCACACTGCAGAGCGGCGACGAGGGCACCATCAAGGCTAAAGCACGGGAGATGGTCGAGAAGCTCGGCCGAGGCGGCGGGTTCATCGCCAAGGACTACGGGGACAACTTCTCCATCGGAGTCGATCCCCTGTGGCAGCACTGGGCCTACGAGGCGTTCGTCGAGGCGGGAACGTTCCGGTAGCGATCTCTGACGTTGCCCACCATGCGCGCACGTTTGCCGGCCTCGCCTGTCCGCAGGCCTCCTGGCCTCACTTGCCGAACCCCGTGATCCAAGACGTCTCTACACCGGAGGATCATCTCGATGCCCAGAAAGCTGGGGTGCGCGATTCATGGCGCCGGCTGGGTGGCTGGCGAGCACCTGAAGGCTTACCGCGCCAACCCGCACTGCGAGGTCGTGGCGGTCAGCAGCCGCAGGGCCGAGGGGGCCCGTCAATGCGCCGCCTACGCCGGCTGTGGCGAAGCCGCGATCTACACATCACTGGACGACCTACTGGCGGACGATCGCGTCGATGTGGTCTCCATCTGCACACCTCACGATCGCCACGCGTCCGAGACCATCCAGGCTGCGAGGGCAGGCAAGCATGTGCTGATCGAGAAGCCGTTGTGCACGACGGTCGATGACATGCGGGCCATGCGCGATGCGGTGCGCGCGGCCGGCGTGAAGACCCTGGTCAGCTTCTGCCTCCGCTGGAACCCGCTGTTTCACAACATCCGGTGCCTGCTGGACCAAGGGGCCATTGGTCGCGTCTTCTACGCCGAGGTGGACTACTGGAACGGGATCACGCCGTCGTACGCGGGCTATTCGTGGATCATCACGCGCAAGCAGGGCGGGAGCGCCCTGCTCGCCGCCGGATGCCACGCGGTCGACGCGCTGCGGTACTTTGTGGGCAGCGAGGCCGTTGAGGTGTCGGCGTATTCGGTGCCGGCCACCAGCGACACGCCCTGGGAGTACGACCCGACCATGGTGTTGACCGTGCGCTTCGCGAACGGGGCCGTGGGCAAAGTCTCGGCATGTCTCGACACGCTGATCCCATACTCGTTCAACATCAACCTGCTGGGTTCCGAGGGTGCCATCCGCAACGAACGGGTCTTCTCAACCCGGCTGTTCCCGCAGCAGACGGACTACGCATCCGTACCGACCATCCAGCCGACGACGCGGGACGTCACCCATCATCCATTCGTGGCGGAGATCGCTGCTCTGGTTGACGCCATCCGGCTGGACCACCGGGCGCTGCCCGACCTGGATGACGCGGTCCGGACGCACGAGATCTGCTTCGGCGCCGCGCAGGCCGCCGAGACGGGGAAACCGGTCGCCTTGCCCCTGCTCGCCGACTGAGTGCCGCTCCCGGCTACGATGGATGGGGAGGACCCAATGGCCCGAGGCCTCCGGCCGACGAATCTGCCAGGATACCCGCGACCGGGCATGTCATGCGTCTGGCCGGTGGGGGAGTGGATCCGGCGTTTTGAGGACCCCCGTGCGTGGAGGCGAGTGCTGCGCGGGATATACGGCAGCGACGAGACCCTGCTGGAGGACCGTCGGCAGGCGTGGCTGGCGGTCTTGCGGCGCCACGCCCGTGACGGTGGGACTGGGGCGCCAGCCCTGCTGGCCCGGTCTCCGTCGCGCGTGAACGTCATGGGCGTCCACATCGACCACCGCAAGGGCGAGGTCAACTATATGACCCACCGGCGCGAGACACTGATGGTCGCTACGCCTCGAGCCGATGACGTGGTAAGACTGCGCAACATGCGCGCCGACACATTCCCCCCGCGCGAGTTCTCCATCACCGAAGCCCTGGGCCCCCGGCCGTGGCCCGATTGGGTCACGCTCATCGAGAGCCCCCACGTGGCGGATCAGGTGCGAGAGAGCCAAGGGGACTGGCAGAACTACGTGAAGGCGGCCGTGCTCCGGCTGCAGCACTTCGCCAGCGATCACCCGCTGCACGGGCTCGACCTCACGGTGTGGGGCGACATACCCATGGCGGCGGGCCTGAGTTCGTCGTCGGCTCTGGTTGTGGCGACTGCCATAGCCGCAGTGGCCGCCAACGGGCTCGATATCGCGCCCGCGCACCTGGTCGACCTCTGCGGCGAGGGCGAGTGGCTGGTGGGCACGCGTGGCGGGGCGGGCGACCACTCGGCCATGATCTTCGGCCGCCGAGGTCTGATCGCCCACGTGGGCTTCTTCCCCTGTCGTCTGTTGCGCTACGTCCCGGCGCCGGCCGGGTGCGACGTGGTCCTCTGCAACTCCCTGCGCATGGCGGCCAAGTCCGCAGCCGAATTGAGTGCCTACAATGCGACCATCGCGGCCTATGGTGCCGCACTGCTGGTCCTCAAGCAGGTGCTCGTGAAGGACTTGGGCGTCGATCCGTCCAGGCTCGATGACGAGATCGAGCACCTGGGCGACTTCCGGCTGCACGCACGACGGTATCCGGATGCCCTGCTGTACCGGGCTCTGAAACAGATCCCCGAGCGGCTGTCGCGCGCACAGCTCCTCGAGAGGCTGCCGGAATCCCGCGAGGCGCTCGAGCGAATGTTCCGCACGCACGACGCGCCGCCCGAGGGATACCGAGTGCGTGCCGTCGCCATGTTTGGACTGGCCGAGATTGCCCGGGGGGCGGGCTGCGTCGAGATGCTGCGCCACGGCGACATGCGAGGTTTCGGTGAGCTCATGTACATCTCGCACGACGGTGACCGCGTCGTGGTGCACGACGATGCCGGACGCGTGCGGCCTTGGGATAACGAGAGGTCCCGCGTGTCCGACGCGTACCTCGATGGCCTCGTGGCTGACCTCGAGGGCGAGGACAGGGCCTGCGCCATGCGCGCAGAGCTCATGTGGCAGCCAGGTGGCTACGGCTGTAGCTGTGAGGAGCTGGACGCGCTGGTGGACATCTGCAAGCGACAGCCAGGAGTGTACGGGGCCGGGCTCACCGGCGCCGGGCTGGGCGGCTGCGTGCTGGCACTGGTTGCGCGCGAGCAGACGCCGTTCCTCCTGGCGGTGCTGGAGAAGGAGTACTACACTGCCCGTGGACTCCCCATGGCCGCCGAGCCGTGCGTGTCGGTAGAAGGCGCCGGAGTGGTCCGGACTGATTGATGCACCGTGAGAGAGGCTGTGTGAATGTCGCACCGATTCGAGTTTCCGCTCACCGCGCTCGAGGGCTACGGCCCCCAGGGCGTTGTCCCCATACGCCAGAGAGGTACGGGACGCGGTCGGCCGCGCCCCCCCATGGCCACACCCGTGCTGCAGACAGCGCTGGAGATGCTCGAGGCCCTCGAGGCCCGAGGGCTCGGAGCTGCGGCCGATGCCCGGCGCCGATGGTTCACCCGGTCCGGTGGTGCCAACGCGAAGATCACCTTCGTCTCGGGAAACGACGTCCTGCTCGACGTGATGGGCGATGGCCCCAGCGCCACGGTGCGGCTCGACCTGGGCATGCTGCGGACTCTGGCGGGGCATGCCGGCTTGGGGCCCCTGCTGGCCGTCGGCTTCGCATCCGCAGCCGTGTACCTGCGGACGGCATCCGAAACTGATGGGCTCCTGGCCATACTGGACTCCTACGATCGGCTTGCCCCCGAGGAGCGAAGCGCCGTGCTCGATGCTCTGGGCCGCCCGGGCCTGGATGCCGGGGGCATACTGGCACGGTTCCTCACCGACGGACGAGGACAGGACGACCACGAGCGGCAGCGGGTCGTGGCGTGGCTTCGGCAGCGCCTCCGGGTGGATCTGCCCTACCTGAGCGGCCCCGTCCTGGCGGCGGCGCGCGCGGCGACGGACCTGGACAGCCTCCGAGCCGGCGTGTTCGCTGCCATCAATGCTCACTACGATGTCGGCGTTGACAACGCCAACGCGGAGCGGACCGCAGCATGGTGCCGGGAGGAGGGCCGACGCCTCATCGGGGGACGTTTCAGCCGGGCGCTCTATGTCGACGCCATGCTCATGGCGTGTGCTCAGATGCTGCCCGTCGACGCGCTCCGCAGACCGGTAGCCGACCTCCAGGCATCGGCGGCCCGAACGCTCGAGTTTGCCCACCCGTCGATGCAGTCCAGCCGGGGCCGCCTGGTCGAACTGGGTGGCGAGGTGCAGCGCCTGGCAAACCTGATGGTGGAGGGGCGCGTGTCCCGCGCGGCGGTCGAGGGGGCCATTCGCTCGACAGCCTCGGCGGTGCGGGCTCTGGAGGCGTCGCTGGCCGGAGAGCTAGACTCTGCCGTGTCGGCCGCCGTGCGCCGAGGGGCCGGCGCGGACGAGTTCGCACGGCTCGATGCCGACCGCTCGGTGGCGGCAGCGGGCCTTGGTGCCGTCCGCCAGGCGCTGGTGCGCGTCGAGACGGCCGCCGCGGAAGCCCCGTTCGGTGACCCCGCGTTCGTGGTCTTCTTCCAGCGCCTCTTTCCCCTCGACGCCGTGAACATGGGTCTGCTCAACGAGCTGATGGACCCCTTCTACGGCGAGGATGAGGAGATTCATGCTCTCCTGCGCGAGGGAGGGCACAACTTCACCGTAACGCCCAACTTGTCCGGCTGGCTGCGCCACTGCGACGACTGGATCGAGGCGCTTCCGGCCTATGCTTCCTACACCATCATCCCCCGCGACGGCGGCTCCTATGACGTCCGGGCCTGGGTCCAGCGGGGCATCCTCGAGGACATGTACCGCCGTCACGCCGACGACTGGGCGCTGAACATCGAGGAGGTCATGGCACTCGAGCACGTGGCCATCGCCCGGGCGCTCATCGTCGAGCGTCTGGGCATCGCGGCGGACGGCGAGGAGGCCATTCGCCGGGCGGTACGCGACAGGGGGCTGGCCGACTGCGTGGCCGCTCTTGCGGCGATGGTCGAACGGGCCCATACCGACCTCTGCGTCGCCGTCGCGGCCCGTCGGGTCCGGGACGAGCTGAGCCGGTATGAGGCCCTCAGCGTGGTCCTGGCGGAACCCGGTTCGCCGGTGAAGCGAGTGCTGGCCTCTGCCGGCTCAGGGGTGGCCGCGCTGCGCACGGCCCTTCAGGACGCCGTGGCTCTAGCGGGGCTGGGCGACCGGGCGGCCGCGCTGCTTCCCTTGGCCGGGGAGCGCCGCCGCCCGGTGCCATCGGCCCACGTTCTGACCACACTCGGACCCGGCGAGACCGAGCTGAACATCGCCAACTGGCTCGAGGAGTCCATGGCTCTGTTCAACGTCTGCCGCGGTGAGGGTCTGGTGGATGCCGTCGAGCGACGGGCCGCGGAGTACCAGCGCCGGCTCATCGCCGTCGGGCGGCGCGTTATCGATGAACTCGACCTGCAGGGCGACCTCTATGCGCTGATGCAGGAGGAGGGTATGGATCCCGAGAGCGAGTCCGACGCCGAGCAAGGGATCCTGCGTGTTCTGGCTTCGTACCCCGAGGTGGGCGCCGAGGCGGGTCGCCTGGCGCTGTTGCTCGAGCACGAAGGGGCTCCCGCGGACGTGGCCGATGAGCCCGAGTGTGTGGGCGCCTGGCTGGACTCGCATCCGGAGATCGAGGACGAGGCGTTGCGGCGGGTGCTCTCGTCGAATGGACTCGCACTGTCCCTGGACGAGGGCCGGGCGGCCGTCGAGGCCGACCCCGCCCTGGCCGCCGAGCTGCGAAGCACACGGCTCTCGATGGCTCGGGGTGCCGTGGTGGCGTCCGTGGGGCTGGCCGACCAAGTAGCGCAGTACGTGCGCCGGCGGCTCGACCGCTCGTGGGCCGTCTACCTTGCCCGGCGCGAGATCGTGGCCGAGCGCGGCTTGTCACAGGCGCTCAACGACCCGCGGTATCGGTACGATTCGACCGGCCCGTTCAAGAAGTACAACCTGCTGTACACACCCAGCCGCGTCGATCTCGGTGCCGAGGAGGTCCGCTCGGTCCGTGATGTGCCCAAGTGGGTGGGCGGCGTCGACAGCGAATCGGCCAGCGCCGGGGCCGCGCTCTACTCGCTCTACAACGTGGCAGGTCCGGTGGCACTGCCCTCGCCCAAGCTGGCCGAGTTCCTCAAAGTCGGCGAGAACTTCTTCTCCCGGGGCGGCGTGTTCTACCTCTCCCTGGCGGCCGGGGCCAACGTGGATGCCCTCGGTTTCGGCGATGGCGAGCTGTTCCGGGACCAATGGAATCGCCGAGGCGACCGGATGGTACTGCCGCCCGGCGAGACCTACGGCGGGTTCTGTGTCCCCAAGGAGTTCTCGCTTCTTTATGCGATCATCACCACGGCTGTGAGCCCTGAGTCTTCGGGGCGCTTGCTCGCGGCCTTTGGCGTGCCCGAGACGCTCCACGCCACCGTCGTGGCCGATCTGCGCCGGGTCCTAGCCATGCGGCTCGATTGCGCCGATGAGCTCGAGTGGGAGATGCGTGCGGGCGAGTTCCTTGCCACGCGCTATGGCGACTACTTCGCCGCGCTGGACCGTCCCACTGCCATCGTCCGGCTCACCCAGCTCGCCAGGACCATGGACGCCGCGGGCGTGTTGGGAGGAGAGGGCCAGGAGCGGCGTGCCCTGGCATTCGAACTCACTCACTGGATCAACAAGAAGGCCCTGGGGCTCGAAGAGATCAACCGCGTGGGGCCGTTCCGCAAGGTCAACCTGATCCGCGAGCTCGTGGCCGAAGCCCGGAAGCGCAACCCATTGGTGGCGCCCGATGGACAGCTCATTGGTGTGATGACCGCCTCCTACAAGGAGGGCGAACGCAAGAACGGGCGCGAGGTGCCCATCACTGACGTTCGCTTCTCGGCCGGCGCGCGGAAGCTCGAGATCTATGCAGGCACGGCCGCCCAGCACATCCTGAAGGACATCGACCCCGAGGGCCGCGAGATCGTCACTCGCCTGTTCGAGGGATTCACCAGCCCCGCCGATATCCGCATCGTCGGCACGTGCACCGGGTCGGATCTGCTGACCCACGTGCCCGAGTCGGGCCTGACACCCATCATGGAGAACGTGCTCCAGCGATTGCTCGACACGGGTCTCGATGAGTCGCTCATCGACGCCAACTGCGCCGTCTACGGCGGCGACCTGGCGCGCTGGAGTGGCATCAAGGATCTCCCGGAGAACGAGCGCGAACGGCTAATCACCGACATTGGCCCGCGCATCCATCTGCTCGTCGTCGCCAGGCGCGGCGTGTACCGGACCTATGAACACGCACTGCAAGGGGTCGACTTCGTCGACCTGGGTATCCCCGACCCCGAGCTGCTGGACCTCATCGACAACCTGCCCAAGCTGGTGTACCTGATGAAGCGCGGGCGCCCAAACAGCGCTCTGGTGTTCGCCGATGGTACCTCCGGGGCTCGACGAAGGGCGTTCTCATTCCGCTACGCCAACGGGAAGCGGAAGGTGCAAGAGCTCTTCGCTCTAGACGCCAACGCCGTCTACGGCGCCATGGGCCTTGGGGCGGGGATGGTTGACCGCTGGCGGCAGGAGATGGAGGTCTCGCGGCGGCAGGCTCACGAGCTGTGGGACCACCTCCTTGCCGGAGAAACCGAGGCGGCCGTCCGGACCTACGCGGTCATGTGCCGCCGGCTCGCTCGGGAGCGACTGGCGGACGAGGCGGTCGACGAGGAAGTGGCCGCACGCCGCGCGGGTGTCGATGCGACGCCGTACCGACTCCGTTCGTCTGCGCTGGGACGCGTGCTTCAGGGGTTGCCGCTCCAGGGACTGGATTTCGGGACCTGGCTGGTTCTCGGCGGCTGCTTCGTGCTCAACGGGCAGGTCTCGGCCGAGGAGCTAGTCACGGCTCGCGCCGCCTTCGAGCACGCCGTGGCCGCCCTGCCAGCGCACGGCGCGCGGCCGAAGCCGCTGCCTCGCGCCACCGTGGATGCCATGGTGGCTGCCTTCGTCCGGCCGCGGTATGAGCCTCCCAGAGTGGAGCGGTTTGAGGAAGTCGAGACCGGGATTGCCGGGAGCTTGAAGGCGGTCGAGCAACGCACGGCGCGGCTGGAGAAGCGCGAGACGCGACGCAGGATGGCGCGCCGCGCCGCCGCGCTGAGGGAGCGGTCGCGCGCCTTCGCGGCGGCGCAAGCGCACATCGCTGAAGCTACGCGGGCCGGCGGGTTCCACGCCGCGTACGCCGGGGCCATGGCGGCCCTGGGGGCACCCACGAACGTCATCGGCGACACCGCCTTCGGCACGATGATTGCCTGGACGCGGGCCGCAGCCGAGTGCCTGGCGCGCGATGTGCTCCACATGGGCCCCGCCACGGATCCCGCACTCGGCGCCCTGATCGCCGCCCCTCTCTCGGGCGCCGAGGTGGGCATCCAGGCCTACCACGCCCTCGCCACCGCGCTGGCCAAGGCCGCCGAGCGGGTCGAGGGCGACCCGACCAGGCTCGAACAGATCGCCATGACCCTCGAGCTTCTCGATATCGCCTTGGCCATCGAGAAGACCCAGTCCGCGGATTTCGGCGAGGAGCTCACTCTCGAGATCGCGCGGTTCTTCGATGTGACCCTGAACAACCACATCTTCGACTGCATTCCCTACCATTACCACGCAGAGCGCGGGGCCGGCTTCCAGCGCCTCGATCGGCTGGAGAAGATCGCCCTGGCCGAGCGCCGCCATCGCTGGCTGTACACCTATCTGCGGGGCCTCCTGGCCGCCGATAGCGACCTGGCCCCCCTCGGGGCCGAGTACGCCGACGCGTGGCTGGGCGATGCCGATCGGGGGCTACTGCCGCTCGGAGTCTACGGCGACGGCGCCGAGGCGCGGTGGTTCTCCTATGCCCGGCTCCGTGACGCGTCCGTCCTCCGCCACGAGGGGTATCCCGCGCCCGAGCTCCTGCTCGATGTCGATCCCGCTGTGCTTCGCTGCGACCAGCGGGCCAACGTCGTGATCGTGTACCCCCACGGCAACACCACGGTGCCCGTGGCACTCGAGCAAGGCGGGCGGCTGGCGGAAGAGGAAGGCGTCAACCTGTTCCTCTGCGCGTGGCCGGCCATCGTCGACGCCGGCCCACTGCCCGTGCTGCAGCTCAGGGATGCGTTTGGGTACATCTGCCCGCGAGACTTCGAACGGGCGCTGATCGCCACCGGAGTCGACCGTGCCGAAGCAAAGGCACGAGCCAAGGCGGCCGGTACCGATGGTGTGCTCATTGCCGCGCGGTTCTCGCGGCCTGTCACGGCTCATGGCATCTTCTTCCACTTCACCCATCCGCTGCGTCCCCGCATCGGCAGCGTGCGCGCGCCGCTGATCCAGCCCATCATCTGGGAGGCGGCCACACACCTCAAGTGCCGGCTGCCCGAGATGCTGCGCGGCAGCGGCACCCGCACAGCGCCGCAGACGAACTGGCTCAGGGCCGACTCGGAATCCATGACCGAAGCCGAGGCCAAAGCCAGAATCGAGGCAGCGCTCCGCAAGATGGCGAGGTCGCACGACGCGCTCATCGTCAAACCCGAGAAGGAGTCGGGAGGGCGCAATGCGCGCATGCGCCCCGTCCGCGAGGATGGCCGCGTGATCGATGACCACATCATCGAGTTGCGCGACCTCACCTACGAGATCTCGAAGACCGACAACGTCGCAATACAGGAAGTCATCAAGTCCGACGTCCGCCGCCTGTACACGCGCGAGTTCCTCGAAGGCCTGGTCGACCGCTTCGCACGCATCGGAGTGCCCGTGCTGCTCGATCGCGACCCCCCGACACCGCTGTTCTCCTACTTCCGTCAGGTGCTGGTGCGCGGGGGCGAGGACTACCGCATCTCACACCACATCACGGTGGTCAGCACCCGGGGCATCGCCAACGTCGGCCAAGGGGGGCTGCTGTGCGAGTACACCGACGACATCATCGAACCGCGCTACCGTCGGGACCTGCGTAACGCCCTGACCGAGGCGGCTCGCGGAGCCATGCAGGCACAGCGCCGCTATCTGCGCGAGCACTGGCGCGAGATCCTCGATGAGTACCTGGCCGTCCATCCGGAGTACTTTGGCAGCGTGCCCCGAGAGATCGGCGAGGACCTGACCGGGTTCTCCGACTGCGACATCCCCTATGAGATGGGCGATTTCATGCCCGTCTGGTTGGTCGATGCGAACGACAACCTGGTCCGCGCCTTCGACTTCGATCGCGAGGAGCTGGTCCCGCTGTTCGACCGCAAGGGCATGCCCACGGATTTCCGGCTATTCACGATCGGTGGCAAACCAGTGCGACGCTTCGATGGATCCGGCCGGCCGCTGTCCCTGCCCACATCCGATCCTTACGGTCTGCCCATCCCCTATGTCGACCACCGCGGTCGACGTGTCCGCACGTTGGTGTGCTACAAGATCGAGGCCAACCCGGGGGCAGGACTCTGGCGGCCGCACAACGACCAGCTCCCGCCCGAGCGCCGTGGAGAGGGCGTCCGCATACTGTTCACCGCCCTCGGGCAGAGGGCCGAGGCCTACAAGGCAGCCTTGGCCGAGCGGATCCCGCCCACCAAGCCGGCAAGCCGGGTGCCTGCGGGTGGGCGCCATGTGCCCGCATCGACTCCCGCAGCCCCTGCAGTTCGCGAGGCCGTGGAGCGAGCGCACCATGAGCTTCGTCGCTGACGATCTCGCCGTTGCCCTCCAGCACTATTTCGAGCGCAGGCCGGGACTCGACGTCGCCATCGGCTCGGGTCGCCTCGAGGAGTTCGTGGCCCGAGAGCTTGCCCAGCCAGGGCTTCTGGACCAGTTCGTGCGGGAGATGGGCCTGTCGAAAGTGGGATCGGGACCCGTTTCCCACGCAGAGCCAGGGGAAGGGGCCCTGACCCCGTTTCTGGCCGAGTACATCGCCGAACGTGCCCGCATCGGACCGGACGCGCCCGCCATGCGCATCCGGCCGGAGCCCTCCGGCGCGCCTCAGCCCATCGTCGCTGTCGTCTTCACGGCCGAGGCCGTCCTGATCATCGACACGGTCTCGGCTCTCGCCGAGGATGCCGCACCCTCCGGGCTCGCCGTTGTGGCCGTGCGCGACACATGGCTCGACGAGCGCGGTCGGGCGTTGCGTGCTATCGTGCATGATCCCGGAGGTCCAGCGGACGTCCGCTTCTCGTCGCCCGCGGCCATGGCCGCCGCCTGGATCCTGCACCTGGCTCCGCCGGAGCACGAGACACACCGCGAACTGTCCGCGCGGCTCGATCGGGCCGGCGTGCGGGTACTGAACCCCTACCAGACGTCCCAGCGCCTGGACGACAAGGCCGAGACTCACCGCCTGTGGCGGACCGCCGGGGTTGAGACCCCCGACTGGACGCTGCTGCCCTTCGGCACGAGTTCGGTCGCCGCTGCGACCATGGTCGCCGATGCCGTCGGCCGCTGGGGCGGGGCGTTCATCCTCCCGAACGATGCCACCGAGGGACGGGAGGTGGAGCGTTTCGCTCCCGGACAGGAGCGCGCCGCGGCCGACCACGCGGCCAGACTGCTCCGCAGTGGCCCGGTGCTGCTCCGGCAACCTCGAGGCAATATCCGCTTCGGCAGCCCGCCACGGGCCATGGCCCTGCGTGTCCACGTGGCCTGGGACGGGACGCGTTGGGAGGCGGAATCGGGGTTCGCCCAAGTGGCACCCAGCTCCGAGGACCCCGTCGCCAGCCGAGGGCGTGGTGGGAGCATCGTCAGCCTGCGGCAGGCTCTGCCACCGGACACCGCGGTCGCACTCGCCGAGGCGTCCGAATGCGCCGCCGCCGCGCTCGGACCCGGCTCCGGTGTCATCGGCCTCGACCTCGTCCTCGAGAACCATGGCGACAGCGCGCGGGCTGTCTTCCTCGAGGCCAACCCCCGGCCGGCCGGCCTGAACCACTCCGAGCCGCTCCTTGCGCCCGGTGGTCAGGGCCCGTGGGTCACCCGCGCACTCTGGCGGGGGCTCGGGGGCTAATGCAGTGGCTGGACACAGCCCTCCACCGACCTCGGGTCCATACCAGAGCCGCGATAGGAGCACTCACGCCATCGACTGCTCCAGCCATATGACCCGCATGTGAGTCGTGTCGCGCGAGACTCGGCGCCTTGCCCGGGGTGGGTGCATGTGTGACACTGTGCGCGAGCAAGACCGATCTACCAGGAGGGGTATGGAATGCGTGCTGCGGTGTTTGGCGCCGCGGGGTACGGGGGAATCGAGCTCGTCCGACTGCTTCAGGGACATCCCGAGGTGGAGCTCGTCTATCTGGCCGATCCGGCTTTCGAGGGCAAGCGCGTGCCCGAGGTGTTCCCGCACCTGACCGGTTCGGTAGAACTGCACTTCGAGGCTCCGTCAGTCCCCAGAGCCGTCGAGTGTGCCGACGTGATCTTCTTCTGCCTTCACCCAGGCATCGCGATGGACATGGTGGCCGAAGCACTCGATGCGGGCCGAGTGGTGCTGGATTTCTCGGCTGATTTCCGTCTGAAGGACCGCGAGCGCTATGAAGCCTACTACGAAACCCATCGGCAGCCGGCGTTACTCTCGAAAGCCGTCTACGGCCTACCCGAGCTGCACCGCAAGGCGCTTGCAAACACCCGGCTCGTTGCGGTTCCCGGGTGCTACCCGACTTCCGGCACACTGGCTCTGGCGCCGCTCGTGGCCAACGGGCTGGTTGACACGAACTGCTTGGTCGTGAACAGTGCCTCAGGGGTTTCGGGTATGGGCCGCAAGCCATCTCTGCCCGGGCACTTCCCCGAGTGCAACGAGGACGCTCGCGCGTACGGTATCGGCATCCACCGGCACACGCCGGAGATGGAGCAGGAGCTGGGCAGGCTCACATCCGAGCCCCTGAAGGTGCTCTTCGTCCCGCACCTGATCCCGGTGAGCCGAGGGATTGTCACCACAGCGTACGCACCGCTGCGGCGGGAGTGCACGACCGCCGATCTGCTCGAAGCCTACCGAGAGTTCTACCGGGGCGAGCCCTTCGTCCGTGTGAGGGGCGAGTCCGAGTCGGTGTCTCTCAAGCCGATACAAGGGACGAACTACTGCGACGTCGGGGTGCGGGCCGACAGCCGAACGGGGATGGCTGTGGCACTGGCCTCACTCGACAACCTGGGCAAGGGGCTCAGCAGTGCCGCCGTGCAGTGCATGAACGTGTGCTGCGGGTTCGACGAGACCGCCGGCCTCCGGCAGCCTGCCATCTGGCCCTAGGCGACGACAGCCTTGTCCCCCACCGGCACGTAGTCGGGGCAGTCGGCACATCCCGTTGCGCGGGTGCCTGGTCGTCGGCCCTCGAGGTGCCCCAGACGGCAAACAGGCAACTGCGGCGCCTGGCCGGCCGAGTCGGCGAGGGGCGGGCGTACCCGGCGCCCGGGGCGGTAGTACCAGCAGTCAGTACGGTACTGTTCCATTGGGTGACACCCCAGGTGTTGTAGTGATAGTCACAACACCAACGGTGCGACTGAGCGTCTGGTTCGGCTGGGCTCAGACGCGCTCCAACGGGCGCCTGCCTGGTCCCGGCGAAGACACCCCGGCGGCCGGCGCCCCGGAGGCACCGCATTGCGGGCGCCATTCCGTAGGCAGTTGGGACTCGAGCGCTCGGTACTCGGCGAGGATCCGCAGCGCCTCCGTGCCGTCCTGGGCCGCAACGCAGGCGGCCACCAGGTCGGCCAGGTCAGCCACGGTTGCCGCGACTCTGGGGGGAGGGGCGCCAGATAGCAGCTCCCCGATACGCAGTGGGGTCAGCTCATCATCGGGCATTCGCGTACGCCTCCACGAACGGCTCGTCGCACGTGTCGACGGACGCCAACCAAAGGAGACGCCTGCCTAGCCTCGCGGGCTGCCGAGCAGCAGGTCTGTGCGAGCAGTCCGGCAGTGACCAGCCGCTTGTGGCCCCGGGATCCGCCTCCCCTGACTGTGTGACCGCCTACGGGCCGTGCCTGCCACGCCTCCGTTCAAGCCCCCGGAGGGGCGGATCGCGCCGCGCCGGGAGGGGCGCTGCCATCGCCGTCCTGTTCCTCTTGCTCCCCCTCGGCCGTTCCGCCGGCTGGGGCGCGATGGCTGGCGCCCTGGACGTGACGGCCGCGCGTACCGCGGCGAGCTGGCACAGCATCGAGAGCGTGACGGCCACGGCGGTGCCCGAAGGAGTCCGTCTGGAGGTCACCGACCCCGCACGCTCCTACGGCAACGCGTCACTGGCGGTGACGGCCGACTGGACCCGCTTCCTGCTGACCGTGGAGATCGCTTCGTCAACGGGTGGCTGGTACGTGGCCCTCTCGGGGGACGAGGTCGGCTTCGCCACCGTTGCTGAGGGAAGAGGTGCTGGCACAGCGACGGTGGACCCTGGCGCCGATGGGTCGGTCGAGGGCCCGGCCACGCTGAACGTCCATGTGGGCGCTTCGGGCCCTTCGCGCGCGTCGGTCGTGGTGCGGAACCTGTCTCTACACCCAAAGCCGTCGCTGACCATCGGTGCCAGCGACGTGGATCTCTCGGCCGGCGCGTCGCTAACCGTCGACATCGAGCTGCCTGACGGCAGGCCGTACGACGGCATGCTGTTGGCCGGAGTGGCCGACAGACCGGAGGCGTTGGGCGCGGCTCGGCAGGCGCCGGGGCGCTACGCGTTCGAGCTCCCGCGCGGCCTGCCACCGGCCATATACGCCATCGACTTCACGCTGCCGGGCGAGCCCGAGCGGCACGAGCGCCGATGGGTGCGCGTGCGGGCGCCCGTACTAGCGGTGGACCGCCTCGCCTACCAGACGAGCCCGTCTGGCATCGAGCTGTCGCTGTCGGATGCCCACGGTCAGCCCAGAACCGCAACCCGGCTGGAGGCTGTCCTCGACGGCCGGCGGGTGCGCGCCACAGCCATCGGGCGAGGGCGATGGCGACTGGCGCCACGGCGGCTCTGCCCGGGCGTGCACTCGCTCACGGCCACGGCCGACCAGGTGGCGCTCTCTGCGCCGATCTACGTGTCGCGCGGCGACTTCATCCGGGCGCACGGCACGCGCTTCGTCGACGCGCACGGCGCTGTGTTCGCTGCTCTGGGGGTCGAGGGCGGAGGGTCGATCCGCGACGGGAAGCAGCCGCGCTGGAGCTCATTCACCGCCTGGCCTGTGGCCGACGATGCCATGCTCGATGCGCACTGCGCGTACCTGGCCTCGTGTGGCATCAACGTACTGCGGGTGGGGCTCAACCTGGCCGAGGGCTGCCTTGACACCGGCGAGGGCGTGAGCTTCCCGCTGGCCGCACGGCTGGCGAGATTCCTCGCCGCGCTCGGGCGGCATGGCCTACGTGCGCAACTGGTGCTCTACTGGGGCCCGTTTGGGTCGTACGGCTTCAACTCACGGACGGCGCCCGGCTACGCCGAAGCCGACGACTGGCTGGCCGGACCAAGAAGCCGCCGCAAGCAGCTCCGGTTCATCGGCGACCTGACGCGGCTCTTCGCGGCCGACGACCGGATCATCGCCTGGGAGATCCAGAACGAGCTCGGGGTCAGCGGCGACATGGCCAGCGAGCGTCCGCGCACCGAATGGGTGCACGCGATGCGGGACGCGCTGCGGGACGGCGACGCCAATCACCCCATCGGCATCAGCTACCTCCCGTGGGGCTCCGGGGCGGATGTCGACCCCCTGTTGTGGGCCCGCGAGCTCGACTGCGACTTCTTCCAGTTCCACTACTCGGTGGGCGGCGAGTTTGGCGCCCAACTACGGTACGGCCAGCTCAGCGGGCGACCGTTCCTTGCGGGCGAGTTCGGCACATCGCGGGAGTCGGATGAGTGCGAGGCGCGTATCACGCGCGACTGCGTGTGGCTGTCGCTGCTCTCCGGCGCCGCGGGGTGCGTTGGCTGGCACCAGGACTGGGTCGTCCCCGAGGAGTTCCGCCTGCCCGCCGCGTTGCTCAAGCGGTACCACTGGCTCGACGAGGAAGCCTTGCCGCCCGCTCGCTTGCTGCCCATCGCCGAGCCCTGGGGGAGTGCGGACGAAGCGCGGCGCGAGGCCGTCCGCCTGTTCGACGCGGCTCTGAGCTTCCAGCCCGTCCCCTCCGGCCACCTCGCCGAGCACCCGCTGCTCCGTGGCCTCGCTCTGCCCTCGCCGACGGGAAGAGATCCGTTCCGCGTCACCGGTGCCTACGGCGGGCTGACGTATGCTTCCCGGCGCATCGTCGTCGCCTACCTGTGCAACCGCGCCTCGGTGCGCCAGTGGTCGGGCTACGGCGGCCCGCTCGAGTACCGTGACCCGGCGCCGACTCCCCTGACCATCGAGGCCGATGTCCCGCGCTCGTGGGAGGTCGAGGTGCGGAGCGCCTCGACGGGCGAAGTGATCTGGCAGGGGCATGGCCAGGAGCCGTGCGTGCTCGAGTCCGTGTCGGAGGACCTCGTGGTGATCGCTCGGCGGTAGACCGCCGGACACCCCGGGGCTCCGCCCCGAACTCCGCCAGGGGACCAGTCCCCTGGACCCCACCCGGGTACCGCCCGGACGGCAGCCGCTCTGGGTCGCCGGCGTGGCGGCCCCGCAGATCGGTACGGGGGTTGGGCGTCCGCGTCCGACACCTCTGCGCTGGATCTGAGTCGCGTGCAGATGCCACCAGCGAAGGCGTCAGCCCCTCGACCGGCCGTCCCCTCGCCATCCGTTGCCCGAGTGCAGGGACGCTGCTTGCCGCGCCCGAACCAGGCTCTTGGTCGGCCGATCGGCGCCTGGGCCGGCCAAATATGCGCGAACGGAAGCGATAGCTGATGACGGTGGGCAGGATCGAGCGAGTGCCGCTGCGCGAGGTCTGGAAGCACGAGGCCCTCGACTTCACGAAGTGGCTCGAGCAGAACATCGATGCGCTCAACGAGGAGCTGCACCGCACCTTCGCCAGCGCCGAACGGGAACAGAACGCCGGCGACTTTAGCGTCGACATCGTGGCCGAGGACGAGTCGGGCAATGTCGTCATCATCGAGAACCAGCTCGAGAAGAGCGACCACGACCACCTCGGCAAGCTCATCACGTACACGGCCACATTGCAGGCGAAGACCGCTGTCTGGATCGTGTCCGACCCCCGCCCCGAGCACGTGCAGGCGGTCTCGTGGCTCAACGAGTGCGACGCCGTCGCGTTCTACCTCGTCAAGGTAGAGGCCGTCCGGATCGGCGACTCCGAACCGGCTCCGCTACTGACCGTTATCGTGGGGCCCCCGGAGGAGGCCGCTCGCGGCGGCACCTCCAAACGGGAGCTGGCCGAGCGGCACCTGATCCGCAGGCGGTTCTGGACCCAGCTCCTCGACCGGGCGAGGGGGAAGACGAAGCTGTTCGCGGGAGTGGGTCCGAGCCATGAGGCGTCGATCTCTGCGGGCGCCGGGGTGAGTGGCCTGAGCTACAACTACGTTGTTATGCAACACGACGCGCGGGTTGGGCTCTACATCGACCTCGGCAAGGGCTCAGAGAAAGAGACTGAAGCGAGGTACGACGCGCTCCTTGCGAGCCGGGAGCAGGTTGAGGCCGCCTTCGGGTGCCCCCTCGTCTGGCAGCGCCTGGAGGGCAAGCGCGCCTGCCGCATCAAGCACGACCTACCCGGCGCGGGCTACAAGGACGCCGAGGAGAGGTGGCCCGAGATCCAGGACCGGATGATCGACGCCATGGTACGCTTCGAAGCCGCGTTCCGGCCGCACATCGCGAAGCTGAAGGAGTAGACGGCGGGCGCAGTGACCACGCGCAGGCAAGGCACGGCGAAGTCGCGGGCCAGGAGGCCCGCAGGCACGAACAGCCATGCCCAGTGCCGGTGGCCGCCCTCGGCCTCCACGGCAGCGCACGCACAAGGCGGCTCCGGAGCGCGGAGCGCCCGCCCCGCAGCAGCAGAGGTCGGTGCCTCGCCACCTCCTGAGCCTGTCGAAGGGCGAGACGCCGCGCGAACCCGGCCCCTCAGGACAGGAGGGATCTGGGGCCGGGCCTCTGTGCGACCGTGACGGACGGGGCGCGGCACGCGGCGCGCCTACACGCAGGGCCCTCGGACGCTCAACCGTGCAGGCGCCGCCCTGCCCGTCACCGAAGGCGGCGCTCAGCAACGCAGTCCTGGATGGGGCGGATAGACCCATGGCTCGGCTGGCAGTAGCTCTGGGGGTGCTCGTGGCGGTGGCAAGCGCTCGGCGGTGCGACGCTGTGACGGTGACGCGAGACGAGATGGCCACAGCCCGATCATGGGTCTCGGCCAGGCTAGAGGGCGTGAGGCTACCGGCCCCCGACCCTGGGCTGGAGGTCCTGGAGAACTACGACTCGGTGCAGAAGAACGCCCGGTTCGGCAATCCGCTCAGGCTCGGGGGCAAGGCCTACACGCACGGGCTCTTCTGCCACGCCAACAGCCGCATCGTGGTGCGACTGCCAGGCCCAGGCAAGGCATTCACGGCTCGCGTTGGGGTCGACAGCAACGAGCAGACGGTCGGAGGCAGGGGCAGCGTGGTCTTCTCGGTCAACGTCGGCGACGCCGAGGCATTCCGCTCGCCCATTGTGCGCGAGGGCATGGACTCCGTGGCCGTCGATGTCGCTCTCGGCGGCGCGCGGGAGTTCGCTCTCGAGGTGAACGACTCGGGCGATGGCATCTCGTGCGACCAGGCTGACTGGGCCGATGCGCGCATCGCGATGGCCGATGGGAGCACGGTGTGGCTGGCGGACCTGCCCCTGGCTGACACTCCCGCCTTGCTCGATGCCGAGCCGCCCTTCTCGTTCACCTACGGCGGGACGCCATCGGCCGAGCTGCTGCCGACCTGGCGCCTGGAGCGTGCCTCCAGTGAGCTCGACCGCAAGCGCGTCCGGCACACACTGACGTACACCGATCCGCAGACGGGCCTGGTCGTCGAGCTCGTGGCGGTCGAGTACCGCGACTTCCCCACCGTCGAGTGGACGGTCTACCTGCGGAACACCGGCGCCGCGGACACGCCGATCCTCGAGGGCATCCAGGCCCTCGACCTGGGTCTGCAGCGAGGGCACTACGGCGAGTTCACGCTGCACCACGCGGTGGGCAGCCCGTGCCGGGTCGACGACTACGGGCCTCTGACATCATCTCTTGCGCCGGGGAGCGTCACGCGCATCGGTGCGGCAGGCGGGCGGCCATCGAACAGCGACATGCCCTACTTCAGCCTCGAGTCGCCAGTCCGACAGGGACTCATCGTGGCTGTGGGTTGGCCGGGGCAGTGGGCCTCCGAGTGGGCCCGCGACGGTGACACCGGGCTGCGCGTGCGGGCCGGGCAGGAACGCACGCACCTGGCTCTGCACCCGGGGGAGTCGATCCGCACGCCGCTGGTTGTCCTCCAGTTCTGGCATGGCGACTGGGTTCGCGCCCAGAACGTCTGGCGCCGGTGGATGCTGGCTCACAACGTGCCCAAGCCGATGGGCCGGTTGCCAGAGCCCGAGCTGTTCGGCTGCAGCTCGCACCTCTTCAACGAGATGGTCGAGGCGAACGAGGAGAACCAGATCGGGTGCATCGACCGGTACCTCGAGGAGCGCATCCCGATCCGCCACTGGTGGATGGACGCGGGCTGGTACCCGTGCGATGGCGTGGGCTGGCCGAAGACGGGTACGTGGGAGGTGGACACGCGTCGGTTCCCGCGCGGGTTGCGGGCCGTCAGCGACCACGCGCACGAGCGCGGTGTGAAGACCATCGTCTGGTTCGAGCCCGAGCGAGTCCACCCGGACACGTGGCTCTACGACCAGCATCCCGAGTGGCTGCTTGGGGCTGACGGCGGGCAGAAGCTGCTGAACCTGGGCAACGCGGAAGCCCGGGAGTGGCTCACCGACCACGTCGACCGGCTGATGACCGACGAGGGCATCGATCTCTACCGCCAGGACTTCAACATGGACCCGCTGGACTACTGGCGCGGCAACGATGCGGCCGATCGGCAGGGCATGACCGAGATCCGCTATGTCGAGGGCTACCTGGCCTACTGGGACGCGCTGCTTGAGCGCCACCCGCGGATGTTCATCGACTCGTGCGCATCAGGCGGGCGCCGCAACGACCTGGAGACGATGCGGCGGGCCATCCCGCTGTGGCGGACGGACTACCGCTGCGAGCCGGTGGGCACGCAATGCTGCACGTACGGCATCTCGATGTGGATCCCACTGTCGGGCACGGGCGCGCAGGACGTAGACGCCTACACGTTCCGCAGCAACATGGCGCCGTTCACGAACTGCCTGCTCGACATCCGCAACAGCAAGCTCGACTACGACCTGCTCCGGCGGCTCACGTCGCAGTGGCAGCAGGTCGCTCGGTACTGCACGGGCGACTTCTGGCCGCTGACGCCGTATAGCACGGGCGCCGACGCGTGGATGGCGTGGCAGTTCGACCGGCCGGAGACCGGCCAGGGCGCCATCCAGGTGTTCCGGCGGGCAGACAGCCCCTACGAGGCACTGCGCCTCAAGCTGCGCGGCCTGGATCCCGAGGCGCGCTACCGCGTGCGTGACCTGGACCAGGGAGGCGCCAAGACGCTGTCAGGCGCCGAGCTCATGGACCCCGGCCTTCGGATGGACATCACCGCCCAGCCGGGGTCGGCCGTGCTCGTATACGAGCGGGTGGAGTAGGGGCGACCGGCAGGTCGCCCGCCGCAAGGGCCCGGTAACGATCGAACACCGCGGGGCTCCGCGCGCGGCCCCTGGCCGGCCGAGTCGGCGAGGGGCGGGCGTACCCCGCGGCCTGGGCGGTAGCACCAGCAGTCGATTCGGTGAGCATCCGTGGCCACTAGCCATAAGTGTTGCAATAATAGTCACAACACCAACTCAAGCATGAAGTGGCCGGTTCAGTGTCTCTCACACGAGCCGGGGCCGTTCTCGACGCCTTTGTGGCGGACAGGGTGGCTCCTTCGGGAGCCCCACGGCCGGCCGACCGGGACGCCACTCGGGGGGAAGCTGCGCCTCAAGCGCCCGGTAGGCCGCACAGATGCGATCGGCCTCGGAGCCGTCCCCGGTCGCCACATACGACGCGACGAGGTCAGCCAGGTCCGCCAGAATGGCCGCCACTCGCGGAGGAGGGGCAGCGGACATCAGTTCGGCGATGCGCTGGGGAGTCCACTCTTCATCGGGCATTCGCGCACACCTCCAGGGAGACCGTTTGGCGCGTGTCAGCGGATGCCCCCCAGGAAACAGCCCGTGCCTGGCCCTGCGTCTGCGGCGACCCCAGGCCGGCCTCCGCTCTCAGCGGACGGCGGCGCGAACCAGGAACGATGTCCTCCCCCCCCATTCCCAAGTATACCACTGGTGCAACAGGGACGCAGCACCCATTAGCGGCCGGCTACATCCCAGTGGTTGAGAAGCCACCGGCAGTTGATGACCTTCTCAACCAGGTCGAGTGGCAGGTAGAAGTAGTGGCACGTGGGCTCGAAGCCGATGCGCGAGTCCTCTTGCGCCAGCGCAAAGAGCTGGCGCGCCAGCCGGATCTCGGATTCGAGACAGCGCCGGATCTCCATCTGGAGCCCACGGCGCCGCTCCGGAGGCAGCGTCTGGCCGCCGGACGCCAACGCATCGCGGGCCATGACGAAGCGAATCTGGTTGGCCACGGAGCGAAAGTACAGCCCGGCCGCCCGGGCCAGGCGCAGGTCCCCTTCGGCCTCCGGCCGCCGGTCCGGAGGCGTCGCGCGAACCGCGGCCTCGAGTGCGTGCACACCGAACTCCCAGCCGGCCGCAAGTCGGCCAAACTGCGAGGCGAGAACCTCTGGAGGGTACGGCCCCCGCCAGGTATCCAGGTCGTCGTATGGGATACCCCACATGGTGGCCCGGTAGCCTGTCTGGATGGCGTACAGAGGGTTCGCCGGGCCCACCTGGACTGGGGCCGTGTAGACCACGCTGATGTGAAACGGGTACTCCCGGTAGGCTCGGCTGAACCGCGTCCATGCCTTGCGGGCATGGGGCGCCCCGTCAGGACCGAACCGGTCGCGAGCCACCTCATCGAGTGCGACCTCAGTCTCGGGCACCGGGGTGCGATCGAAGCGCCGAGCGAGGTCGAAGCTCGGCGACGGATAGCCGCCCATGGTCCAGCCAACAAGCATCCCGCTAAGCCCCGCATAGGCCAGGTTGTGGCAGTGCTCGGCGATGAGGTCCATGACCGGCAGGTAAGGCAAACTGGCGAGCTCGCAGGTGTTGTTGAGCTGGACCTCGGCCGCCGTCCTCACACCGGCCTGCCGGGCGGCCTCCCAGTGGCGGAGGGCCCGCGGCCCCGGCCCAACCGATGAGATCGAATACTCACCCACTTCACTGGCAATCCCGCCACGCTCAATGGGCTTGGCCCACTCGCTGACCGACATGAGCATGACCGAGGCGGGCAACTGCGCGATGATCTCCCGGGCATCACCGTGGCCCTTCCAGCCCCAGTCCGAGACGATCACCTCGGCCTGAGGACTACCGCGGTGGACGCCCTCCTCGAGGGTCCGCACAACCTCGGCAATGATCTCGGTGTCGCTGCGCGTCTGGCACCGCGGGCACGCACTCCAGGCGCCATGGGACGCGCAGTTCGTCAGATTCTCCGACGCAGTGATGGCATAGATGCCGCCAAGACCGGGAACCTCCCGGAAGACGTGGGTCAACGCATCCGACATCCACTGGCGCACCGTGGCGTTCGACGTGCACAGAGCGGTGAGCCCGCCCTCCTCCACGCCGGCAACCTCTGGGCGTGATTCGAAGAAGGGCGTGGGCATCGCGCGCGGCTCGTTGAAGTAGAGGTAGACTCCGATGCCGAAACGCTGGGCGCGACTGACGAGGGATCTGAGGTTGGCGAGGCGCCGCTCATGATCGTGTCCGAACTCCGGGAACGCCACGCCTCCGGGAGCCAGATCGCGCAGCACAGCGTGGAGCCACACACCATTGACGCCGACGCGCGACAGACGGTCCAGCAGGCCATCAGGATAGGGGTCGGGCTCCGGGTCTATCAGTGGGTCCCCATAGACTGCCACGTACGAGTACACGAGCCGGAGCAGTCTGGCCGGCATGCGGGCAGCGGGCGTGGCGCGGGTCGGCAGCGGAGTGCTGAGGTGCCGGACGAAGGCGAAACGCGGCTCGGCTGGGCCGCGGATCGCGCCGCCGAACTCCTGCTCCACTGTGCGGCGGATCTCGGCGGCGCGGCAACGTGCCGCGGCACTGGGCTCATGGTACCGCAGGGGCTCGCACCGAGGCTTCAGCCGCCCCAGCTTGTGCCACAGGAAGTCCTCCTCCCGCAGCATGACTGACAGCCGATCCGGTGTCAGGTCGAGCAGCTCAAGAAGCTGATCGTAGGGAAGCAGGTGCCAGTTGCGCCGGATCAGTGTGACATAACCGCGCTGCCGCATCTCTGCAGGCACTGCGGGCTCGGCGGGGAGGCCCATCGACACGGCCAGCGCGGTGACCTGGTGGGCCGAGCACCGCAGGACGTGGGCCAGTCTGGCCGGGGGGACGGCGCTCCAGTTACGCCACACGAACTCGTGGAGCCGGTCCGGGAAGTAGCCACTGGACAGCGCCGGAGGCGCATCGCCCTCGGGCAGCTGCGACTCGCCCGAGGCAGCGCCCGTCCCCCCAGCCAGCAAGACCAGGCAAAGGCTCACAGCGCGGAGCCGCAAGGCCGGCATAGCACTCCTCCGCAGCCCGGTTCGGCGATGCCGCGCAACCCCGACCCGAGGCAGACCGTCGCCACCCCGCCCGTCGACGAGCCCACGACCGGCGCGGGGTCTCCTGGCCCGGCTCTTGGACGCCCCCGATGCCGCCTATGCCGGATATTGCGGGATCATGGGGACATCCGGGTTGATGTCGGGCCCGAAGAATTTGATCACGGCTAACGGCTCCGTTCCCGTGTTGACGACCTCCAGCGGCTTGGTCGCCCGATCATGGCTGACGACCAGTTCATCGAGGCCGAAGTTGCCTGCTTCAACCTCGAGTCCGCCATAGGTTCCCTTGCCCTTCTCAACCAGGATGGAATAGACGCCCTTCTCGGTCGAGACAAACTGGGCTCCTGGCTGGACGACCAAGCGTTTGCCGCTGAACTTGCGCGTGTTGTAGTAGATCCAGCACTCTTCGGCCCCTGGCTGGCGTGTCGCCTCGACCGGAACGGGCGGCGTGTGGCGGTTCTCATAGAAGTACGGATCCCCCGAGATCACCCAATCGATCTGCTCCAGGACAGCGAGCTCCTGGCGGGCGGCCCGTTCATCGGGATGCACGTCCTTGTAGAGCAGCTCCTTGGACACGATCTTCCCGTGCACTTTGGCCTGAAGGAAGGCAAACACATCCGAGTCCTCCTGGAGCTCGATCGTGACCGCAGTTCCGGGAGCATGGAGGACGCCGGCGGGCAGATGGAAGCCCTCTCCGGGCACCAGCAAGTAGGCGCGCGAGTGCCGGAGGATCAGGTCGCTGTTCCACTCAACCAGGTAGGGCAGCAGCAGCTCCTGCTTGCCCTCGCGAACGATGTAGGGATGCACGCCGAAGAACGTCTCAGGGTGGGGGCCCAGGTCGATGCCCTCGGGGAAGTAGTACGCTTCCTCTTTGGGGTGCCGTCCGACTTTGGCCGCGTCGCACGCTCGCTGGTGGATGTGGTAGGGGATGCGGGCGCCGAAGTCGTAGATCTTCGCCAGGCGCCCCAGCGTGTGCCCATGAGTTGCCGCGTACTCCTCGCCGAGAATGAGTGGTCCAGCAATCTCGACGGCCTCTTTGAGAGTCATGCGGGCGCCGCCATCGAGCCGGAGGTAGCTCAGGCCCTCGTCCGGCGGGCCGATCTCGTTGTCGGCTCTGGTGGTCGAGCACAGCCACCGCTCAGAGATGAAGCCCCGTTCGCCTACGGTGGCCTCTTCCTCGCTGAGGCCCAGACGGAAGCCGGTAGGCAGGAAGCTGCGGGCCACCCAAGCCGGATCGCAGCGGAGGATACCACCCCCGTCTGCGAGAGCCGCCTCCACGAGTCCCAGCCTGTTGTTTGTTGTTGACATAATCAATCACTTCCTCAATCACATGGGCCGGGCACCCGCCGTCCCCGGCGCGAGCCGGCCTGAAGCTCCGCGCTGTAGCTCCCCCCACCGAGTGTGCGCCAACCGCGGCACGCGCCCCTTCCTGTGCCACGAGCTAGCCGGCATAGATGCCGTGATCGTGGCGCACACGCTGGACCAGCTCATACCGCTCCAGCGGCATGCCGCGGAAGGCCACGTTGCTGAGCGCGAAGATGAACCCGCCGCCCGGCATCCCGTGGTCGAGGGCATATCGGGCACTGGCGATGACTTCGTCCTCGGTGCCGGTCTGCACAAGCCCGCAGTTCACATTGCCGATGAGGCAGACCTGGTCACCGCAGATGCGCTTGACTTCCGCGATGTCGACACCGCCCTGCGGGTCCAGCGAATGGAGTGCGTGCGGCCGCGTGGAGACGAGCTGGTCCAAGATGGGCATGATGTTACCGTCGGTGTGCTTGATGACATAGGCTCCCATGTCACGATAGCCCTGGGTCAAGCGGGCGAGAAAAGGGGTTACGAACTCCGCGAACATGCGGGGAGAGCACCAGGGGCCGCTGTTGTAGCAGTAGTCGGCACAGAGCGCGAACGCCTCAATACCCGCGGCCAAGAGCCTCTCGCCGCCGTCCAGCGCGCCATCGACCCATCGGCCCAACTCGGCCAGCAGGGCGTCCTTGTCCTCGGCCATGCGCATCGAAAGGTCCCACATGGCGTTGCCGTCCGGAAGAGACAGCGTCGCGTCACCGTGGCACATCATGAGGAACTCGTCGCCCGAGATGTCGCGAATGGCGCCAACCAGTTGCCTGGTGCGCTCCTCGATCGGCACCCCGGGCGGTCCCGTATGGTTGGGCAGCAGCACGCCACAGAGATCATAGGCCCGGCAGGTGTCGACGAACAGCTGGGCGTCCTCGCGGGTGAGCCGGCTGAGCTCACTTTGCGATGCGGCCTCGGCATACTCGGCGGCCGAATGGTACTGCCGTCCGAACCGCTCGAGGGTGAGCTGAAACTCGAGCTCCATGGCGGGCACAAGCCCCGGATAGGGCGGGCGGAGCTCGAGAGCGGCGATGGCGCGTTCGCGTGGCATAACGGACATGGGGCCCACTCCGTCCGGGGGAATGTTATGGTTGGCCAGACTGGACGGTATATTGCCGGGCGCAGCGACCACTCCCTCCTGCGTGGGAACATGGCGAGAACGTTGCATGGTCGACGGGCCGTCGCTTGGCCCCGGTTGTGGTATACTAGCCCGACCCCCGGGGCGAATGCGCTTCCGAGAGGTTGTACGACCGACTGAGGGGGCACCACGATGGACGACGGGCGCGCGAACTTGCTCATCTTCTCCGGCAACGGATGCCGGCAGCTGGCGGAGCGGGTCGCGCAGCATATCGGGACCAAGGTGGGCGACGCCGTGGTCTCGACCTGGACCAACGGGGAGATACGCGTCCAGCTCCGCGAGCACGTTCGGGGGCGCGATGTGTTCATCTTCCAGTCCTTCGGACGTAACGTGAACGACCGTGTGATGGAGCTGCTCGTCATGCTGGACGCCGCCCGACGTGCGTCGGCGGCGCGCATCACCGTGGTCGCGCCGTACTTCCCGTACTCGAAGCAGGAGAAGAAGTTCCGTGGACGGGAACCCATCTCGGCCCGCCTGGTGGCTGACCTGCTCACATCGGCGGGGGCGACTCGGCTGCTGACCATGGACTTGCACGAGGGTGCTATTCAAGGTTTCTTCAACATTCCCGTTGACCATCTGCCATCGATCCCATATGTCTCGCGTTTCCTGGCGGACCGGGGGCTGTGCGGTCCGGATCTCGTCGTCGTGGCACCAGACGAAGGGGCCGTCGAGGAAGCGGTGCTCCTGTCGGGCTTGCTCGGGTGTGGGATCGCCGTGGTGTTCAAGCGCCACATGGAGGCCGCTCCTGAGGCGGTCCAGACCGTCGAGGTCGTGGGCGACATCGACGGCAAGCGTGCCCTGATCTGGGACGATATGATCTTGGGTGGCTCGACCCTGGTGAATGCGGCTGACATGGTGTTGGAGCGGGGCGCGCGGTCGGTGCACGCGTGTATCACGCATCCCGTGCTGTGCGGCGATGCGGTGAAGCGAATCGAGGAGTCCAGCCTCGCCGAACTGATCGTGACCGACTCCATCCCCCTGCCAGAGGGTCTGGAGTCGACGAAGATCACCACCATATCCATCAGTAGCCTACTTGGTGACGCGATCGCTCGGATTAGCCGCAACGACTCGGTGAGTGAGCTCCTGTAGAGCCGGGCGGGCGTGGGCCCGGACTTGGCGAGGGCCTGCCCGGGATTCCGGGCGGCGAAAGGGGTCCATTGATGCGCGTTTTCGTTAAGGGAACCAATGTCCGCGTGCCTCAGGCGGTGCGCGACTATGCAGAGAAGCGAGTTGCCAAACTGGAGCGCTATGCGCGGTTCGTACGGGAGGCCTCGATCGCGTTCAGTGCCCAGCGGTCATGGTTCATCGTTGAGATCACCATCAACTTCGGTGACACCGTGCTGCGCGCCGAGGAGAAGTCCAACGACCTGTATGTCTCGGTGGACCTCGCCGCGGAGAAGATCGAGGCCCAGCTGCGTCGGCTCAAAGGGCGCATGTCCGCCCGGAAACGCCAGGCGCGCGATGCCGGCACCACGGACGAAGCCGCGGAGCAGGTCCTCGGGCAGATGGATGACTCGGTGGCCGAGGAGCTGCCGGACGGGCATGTGGTCCGGACCAAGACTTTCCCGACGAAGCCCATGAGCGTCGAGGAGGCCATCATGCAGATGGAGCTTCTCGGCCATGACTTCTTTGTCTTCTACTTGACGGAGACCAACCAGCCCGCGGTGGTGTACGCTCGCCAGGATGGCGACTATGGCTTGTTAGTGCCTGACACCCAGTAGGGGATTCCATAGGCCATGGACCTGCAGGCCTTCCGCGAGTTGGTGGAGCGGCGTTTCGGGCCTCATCTGGAGCGGGCGACGCCCGAGGCCATTCGGTCCTTCGTCGCCACGACACGCGAACAGCTGTTCCCGTCGAAGAGAGACGCTGGCCGCTTCATCCTCGACGAATCGAACACCGCCAGCGACATGGAGCGCGCCGGAGCGCTCTTCCTTGCGGAGACCCTCGCCCTGCCCGCCGACGTGGCCGCCATTGGGCTGTGGCTACACGCCGCAGAAGTGTGGTATGGGCTCGTCGAGACCACCTACGACGCGCAATTTGCCGACCTTATGGATGACATGGAGGATGACGCCGCCGACGAGTCCTAGACCCTACGCGGCCTCGGGCGACACGTCGCCGGGCGCTGCAAGGGTGATAACGGTCACTTCCGGCGGGCAGTGGATCCGCAGCGGTATGATGGTGCAGTTGAGGCCACGGCTGACGTACAGCTGATTGCGCCCTGCTCGGAAATGCCCCATCGGATAGCGCCATCCATACCGGCACGGAACGTACAGGGGACCAACACCGGGCAGGATGATCTGGCCCCCATGGGTATGCCCTGCGAGCATGAGCGAGAGATCGCGGTGGCGTTCATAGACAAACCGGTCGGGGTTGTGGCTCAGGGTGATGCGTGGCATGCCGGCGGGGATCCCCTCGAACGCCCTGTCGACCTGCCGTTCGCCCTCCCATAGATCGTCGAGCCCCACGATGGCCAGCTCGCCCCCGGGGATGGACACCATATACCGCTGGTTCGTCAGAAGCGGGATGCCCACGCGGTTGAACGCGACGCGGACCCGATCGATGCCATCCCAGTAGTCATGATTTCCCGGGATCGCGACGACTCCGTAGGTGGCCCTGAGCCGCGCGAAAGGACGGATGGCGTCATCAAAGGCCGACTGGGTCCTCTCTCCTAGTCCGTAGCAGTAGTCACCCAAGAGAAGGACCAGGTGAGGATTCGCTTGGTTGGCGAGCTCCACGCCGCGCTCCACATCGTCGGGCGTCGCGAAGCGACCGACGTGGGTATCGGAGAGAACGGCGATCGTGGTCCCCGCCGCCTCCGCGGGCAGCCCGGGCAACGGGAGATCGAGGAACTCCGTCTCAGGCCGTTTGGTGCTGCGATAGCCCAGCCCGAGCGCCGCGGCAACCGCCAGGCTACCGGATCCCAGTATATGCCTTCGAGTCACTCGCCGTGTCCGGCGCTGATCTGGGCGCTCGTCCATCACGTTTCCTCGCGGTCGCAGGTCACCGAACCAGCGTAGTGCCACAGCCCTGGGCCTCGCGGCCCACGCGGAGCAGTGCTTGGAGCCAGAGCAACGCTACAACGCACCTGCCCGGACTGTCAATTGGCGAGCTTGTTGGGTTAACCGGTGCATAACCTGGCGAATGGCCCCCTTGCAACCCCGCAGGGCGGCCATGGCCCAACCTATCCAGACGCGCCAACGCGGCGTAGTCGCGGGCCGAATGCCAGGCCGGTGACGCTCCGCGCACCGACGCCGGCGAGGTCCAGCGAGAGCAGAGCCAGGCTCTCGGCGAGAACATGACCGCCCCGATGGCTCGCGCTTCGGGCACGCGGCGAAACGCGACGGTGGGCGCTGCGTGGTCTTCGACGGCGTCGAGGGGCCGGCCTACGACGTGATCGTCCACCCGCCGGTGTGGTTCAGCCCCGATGGCCAGGGGTTCGCCTGCCTCGCGTCCCTTCGTGAGCGCTGGCGATGCGTGCTCAACGGCGGAGGGGGCCCCGAGTACGACTCGATCGTCGGCGACAGACCCGTGTGACTGGCCGACGGATCAGCCACCGATCTCGCCGTACGTGACCGCGTCGCCTTCCGCGTGACCCACACGCCGCGCACTACCACCCATGTGCGCGCATGAACTCGAGGCCTTTGGTCGCGGTGTCGTCGGCGCTGGGCTCGATGTCGCGCCAGATGGCGGCCGCGGCCGCTATCTCGGGGATGCCGGGCACGAAGGACTCGATGACCGCCCCACCGTCGTAGCCGATCTGACGCAGCGCCGAGAAGATCTCGCTCCACCGCACCTGGCCCGTGCCCGGCGCGCCGCGATCGTTCTCGCAGAAGTGCACGTGCCTGAGCCGCTTGCCAGCCAGGCGGATGGCGTCGGCCGAGCTCTTCTCCTCGATGGCCATGTGGAAGGTGTCCAGGTGCATGGCCAGGCCGGGGCTGGCGACCTCGTCCACCATGCGGCGGGCGTCGGCGGCGATGTTGATGAAGTAGGTCTCGAAGCGGTTCAGCGGCTCAATACACAGGCACATGCCGTGATCATGGGCGAAGCCTGCCACCTCACGCAGACCGGCAACGACGCGATCCCACTCCTCGGGCGTGCGTCCTCGGCCCACGAGCTTCCCCACGGGAGCGTACAGGGGGCCGCAGAAGAGCTTTGCGCCGAGCTGCTCGCCGAGAAGCACCGTGCCGCGGATGTACTCCTTGGCCGTCTCGCGCAATGCCGGATCCTCGGAGGTGAGGTCGCGCTCCGGCGTCATGATGCTGCACAGGGAGAGCGCAACTCCGGTGTCCTTCAGCGCGGCACGGACGGCGGGCACGTCGACGCCCGCAGGGTCGAACACGGCGATCTCGACCATGTCGAAGCCCATGGCAGCGGCCTTGCGGACCCACCGCGCGTCATCCTTGTTCGAGGCGGACCAGAGCAGGAAGTTGACGCCGTACTTCATCGGTGCACCTCCGGGGCGAGTGCGAGGGTATTCCCGGCGGCGGCCGGAAGGCCCTGCGGCGCCCGGCGGTCTCTCGCGTAGGTCGAGCGTCCTCGCTCGACACCTCAGGGTCTCGACAGCGGAGGATGGAGCGACCCCCGCCGCTATGCCCAGGATGACCCCAGAGGCGGGCCGGATGGCGCCCTTCCCGCTTCGCGGGCCCCTTCCATTCGGCCCCTCCTCGCCATCACGGAGGGTGTTCGGAGGGGCCGCATAGGCAGGATCAGCCTTAGGCTGATGGGACCCTATCCGGCCATTGGCGGTAACATAGGGCCCTGGGCCGGGCGGCTGGGTCTCGCGAAGGTCGCGCGGAACGCCCGCCGGGTCTTTCGGAGGGGCCCCTGACCGGCCCGAGGTTGAGGCGTGCGGATCGGGCGCGTTGGGGGCCCACCACGCTGGGAGACGCGTGGTTCCCCCCATGGCGCCCCTCCGC
>JAKPQA010000066.1 GCA_029547025.1 Armatimonadota bacterium | reverse complement strand
GCGAAAGACGACGGAGCAGGGGGCCTACGCGGGCATCATGGTCGGCGGACTGATCTCGGCCGTGGTGGTGGTCGGGACGCTGCTGAAGATTGGCGACAGGTTGGGCATCGGGTGGATTGAGCAACCGGCGATAGTGAGCGTGCCGGCGGCCTTCATCGCCATCGTGGTAGTGTCCAAGCTGACCTACAGTGGTCTGGGCGACAGCGTGCGCGACAGGCTGGACGCCGCCTTCCATGCGCTGCACAACCCCCGCGGCGATCGTGAGCAGAGCGCCGCGTAGCGGGTTCGCTCGTGCCGCCGCGTGCTGCGCGTGATCTGGCACTTGCGGGAGGCCGGTCCCGGGCACGGGTGCCGGCCTCTGACGCATGCGGCCGGGCGGACTGATGACTGCGTGTGGATCACTTCTGAGCCTTTGCGCGGGCACCATCTAGACCCGTCGAGCGGGATGGAGGGGGGCGCGCCGGCCGGAGTGCTCTTGGGCACAGGCGCTGAACCAGCACGGTAGCGCTGAGCCGCGGCTTGACACCACATGGAAGCTATCACGCGCGTCGATCTCCACCTGCACTCGATCTACAGCGATGGTAGTCTCTCGCCGGCCGCGCTGGCTGAGCGCCTTGGTGAGGCAGGCGTCGTCTGTGCAGCTCTGGCCGATCACGACTCGGTCGAGGGCCTGGCGGAGTTCCGCGGGGCCCTGTCCGGGCCGGGGATCGGTTTCATCACAGCCGCCGAGATCACTGCCCAGTGCGGCGAGGCCGAGGCTCATCTGCTCGCATACGGCATCGATCCGACCCACCCGGAACTCAGACAGACTCTCCGGAGCTTGCGGCGGGCCCGCGAACCCGATCGGGCCAGTATCGCGGGAGCCCTGCGCGAGCGTGGGGCCCGGGAGCCCTCGGTGGCTGGAGAGGCCACGAGTGCAGCCCCTGCGGGGCGACTTGAGATCGCGGAGGCTATCGACCTGATACACCGTTCGGGGGGCAGAGCCTTCCTGGCCCATCCACCCGTGACGTTCCCGGAGCGCGAGCGCTTGGCGCAGGTGCTTCGGCGCCTGAAGGACATGGGCCTGGACGGTGTCGAGCTAAGCTTTGATGATCGCGGCGAGCCGACCGATCCGGATCTAGCGGCTCTGGCGGACGAGCTGGGCCTCTTGGCGAGCAGCGGCTCCGATGCGCATGAAGCAGCGCCCAACGGAAGGGGCCGACCGGGTGTCATGATGCCCACGTGGCGCTGGAAGCGCTTCCGCGACTCGGTGTCGCCGGGCGCCCACCCACCTGCCAGCCCCGGTTCGCTGGCCGCGCGCCCGCAGCGGCTGAAGCTCAGGCACTTCGCTCTGCACATCGTGTGCCCGACGCTCCTGGCCATGGTGCTGTTCGCCATCGCGGTCTTCGCTGTGGTACTGCCTGCATTCGGACGAGCCCTTCTCGATCGCAAGCGCGAGACGATCCGCGAACTGACCGACTCCGCATGGAGCATCCTGGCTGAGTATGAGCGCGAGGAGCGGGCCGGCCTGCTCGGCCGCGGCGAAGCTCAGCGCCTGGCCAGGCAGCGAATCGGGAACCTGCGTTACGGCAGGGAGGGCAAAGACTACTTCTGGATCCAGGACATGCATCCGCGGATGGTGATGCACCCATACCGCCAAGACCTGAATGGTCAGGATGTCTCCGCATTCACCGATCCGCGCGGCGCCCGTGTCTTCGTTGAGTTCGCTGAGCTCGTGCGGCGCCAGAACGAGGGATACGTCCAGTACGTATGGCAATGGAAGGACGATCCCACTCGGCTCGAACCCAAGGAGTCCTATGTCAAAGGGTTCGCGCCGTGGGGATGGATCATCGGCACCGGGATCTACCTCGAAGACGTCCACCAGGAGATCGGTCGGATCCAGCGGCACCTGGTGGTTCTCGCGGTGGGGATCTGCGCCGTGGTAGCGGTCCTACTCCTCGTTGCGGTGCACGGGAGCCTATCGATTGAGCGAGAGCGCTTGCGGACCGAGGAGGCTCTGCGCATCTCGGGCGAGCGGTACCGGTCGTTGGTCGAGGCAACCCAGGAGGGCATTCTCCTGGTCGCCAACGGGCGGTGCCGCTACGCCAACCCCCCGCTGCTGGACCTGATGGGCTACTCCGCACATGAGCTGAACCTGTATGACCTGGCGGACATCCTGCCACCCGAGGAAGCCAACCAACTGGCGTGGGACCGCATCGCGATGCTGGACGCCGGCCATGAACCCGAGGGCGGGTTCCAGGGCGTGCTGCGGACCCGGGCCGGCCAGCTCATTGACTGTGTACTTGGCCTGACTTCCTTTGACCTGGCAGGCGAACGCGGGGTCATCGTGCTGGTCCGCGACGTCGAGCGGCCCGGCCAGACCGACGAGCAGCGGCAGGCCCAGCGCCTCAGTCTCCTCGGGTCCCTGGCGGACTCGGCAGATGTCGGCTTGTTCCGTGCTCGAGCGACAGGGCGCGGCGTGCTCGTTGAGGCCAATCCCGAGGCCGAAAGGCTGCTGGGCACGCCGTCGCGAGAGGCTGGGCAGAGCGGCTCGCACTTGGCGGAGCTGTTCCCAGAGCCCTCTCTCTGGGAGGCGTTCCTGGGGCACCTAGCGCGCCAAGACGCTGCCGACTGCACTCTACACCTCCCAGGTGCGGACGGCCGGCTGCGCACTGTGGGGCTCCGTGCCAGGCTCTGCCGCGACGAATCCGGACATCCCCGATGGATCGACGGCCAGGTCGAGGACATCACCGAACGCGCGGCCCGGGCCGGCGATCAGGAGGCGCTCATTGAGCGCCTTCAGAGCTCACTGTTGTTCCTCCACGAGCCCGTGGGCCGGCTCTGCCGGGGCGCGGCCACCTGCTCGATCGACACTCCGGTCCGCCGCGTGGCAGCCCTGATGACGGCCGCGAGGTCCAGCGTGTGTCTAGTACGCGCCGAGAGTGGCTCGGTGGTTGGCTTGGTTACTGACCGCGATCTGCGGGACCGAGTCCTCTCGGCCTCGCTAGACCCGGAGGTCCCGGTGCATCGGGTCATGACAGCACCGATTGTGACGATCACCGACCAAGCCCGCGTCTATGAGGCGCTCCTGGCCATGGAGGAGCGGCAGGTCCATCATCTGGCCGTCACCGATGAGCGCCAGCAGGTGGTGGGGGTCGTTCATGGGCAGGAGCTCCTGCAGTTCCGCGACTACGGCGCCTTGGTGCTCACGCGGGAGATATCGCGGGCCCAGTCAGCCGACGAGGTGATCGCGCGGTGCCGAAGAGTGCCCGAGCTTGCTGGCGCCCTCCTGGGGTCCGGCGCCAGTCCTCAGAGCGTCACCCGCATGATCGCCGCTGCGACCGACGCGGCAGTCGAGAGGTTCGTTGACCTGGCTCAGCAGGCCCTGGGGCCCCTCCCCGGCCGCTTCGTCTTCCTGGCTCTCGGCAGCCATGGACGGCAGGAGCAGACGCTGTTCAGCGACCAGGACAACGCGATCGCCTATGAGGAGACCGCCGATGCAGAACGGGACCGTCAGGCCGGTGACTACTTCGCCGCCATGGGCCGCATGGTCTGCGGATGGCTCAACGACGCCGGTCTCGCGTTCTGCCCGGGGAACAAGATGGCGAACAACCCGGAGTGGTGCCAGCCCGTGCCGGTCTGGAGGAGGTCGTTCCATGAATGGGTCCGCCGGGCGGAGTCCAAGGAGCTTCTGGATGTGGCCGTGTTCTTCGACCTCAGGGCGGTCGCCGGAGACGCGGAGCTCGCCACGGAGCTGCGCCAGTACGTCCACGGGGTGGTTCAGGCGACACCCGCGTTCCTCACCCACTTCGCGCAGAATGCTCAGATGTTCCGGCCGCCACTCCGGCTGTTCGGCCGGATCGTCGGGGTTGGTGGCGAGGGGCCAGGGCATCTGAACCTCAAAGACGCGATGATGCCGATCGTCACGCTGGCGAGGCTCTATGCCCTGCGTCACGGTGTCCAGGAGACGCATACACTCAGACGCCTCGAGGCGCTGGTCGAGCTCAATGTCTTGCCGGAGCCCAGCCTCGAGGAGACCGCGGCGGCCTACGACTTCCTCCTCCGCCTTCGTCTGCGGAACCAGGCCGAGGCCATTCAGGCCGGCCACACGCCCGACAACCTCGTCGACCACCGGCGCCTGGGGCACCTCGACCGAGCCCTCCTGCGCCAGTCGCTGGCACAGATCGCCGCTATCCAGCAGCGGATTAGCCACGACTTCCTCGGCGACATGTCAGGTACCTAGCCCGGTCCCCCGGTTGGCCTCGCCGTGCCGCACGATGCGTGTGGAGTCCGGAAGGACGTTCTCGACCCGCTGCACCATGCCACCCGGCCACCGGACCTCCAGTGTCACCGGCTCGGCCCATGCGCCCAGCCCGAAGTGGAGGGTCAGGTCGTTCTGGTTCCCCTCTCCCGTTCCGGCCTCGACCTGACGAGTGACGATACCGCCGTCGATGGACACGCGCGCCTGCGCCCCGACCGCCCATCGGTTCACCGCGCGCCCATCGCCCTCAAGCCGGACCTTCAGCCAGTGT
>JAKPQA010000048.1 GCA_029547025.1 Armatimonadota bacterium | reverse complement strand
TTCGGAGGGGCCGACTAGGGGCGGACCAGCCGAAGGCTGGTGGGACCCTATCCGGCCCGAAGCTCGCTGTACGCTGGAGGCCTCCAGTTCGGGCCGGATGGCGCCCTTCCCCCTTCGCAGACCCCCTCCATCCGGCCCCTCCCCGGTCGTTCCGATGCTTTTCGGAGGGCCCGGCCGAACCCAACCCATCGGACGCCCTCACGCCGGGACTGGCGAAGCGGTTGCCTGACCCGGCGACGTTCGCGCAGCCACTGCCCGCGGGCCGGTGGTACCACGTCGCGGCAACGTGGCAGCGGGAGGGCACCAGCTCCGCGCGAGCTTGTGGGTCGACGGGGGATGGTCGCGTCGCAGGTGGACGAGTGGACACCGTGGACGCCGGCGGAGACGCTGTTCGTCGGCCGGAAGCGCATCGGAGGAGGGGCGTTCAACGGGCAGATGGATGAGCTGCGGCTATCGAGCGCGGCGCCAGAGCGTTTCGTGCTGACCTCGGCCCCTGAACAGGGCGGCACCACATCGCTGCTGGCGCACTACGACCGGCCTGGCGTGCTCGATGCGGATTTCGGTGCCGGTGACCCGAAGGCATGGACGGACCTGCCGGCGCCGCTGTCGCCAACGCGCACCAGATCCGACGGCCGGTTCGGCGGCCGCCTCGACGTCTGGGACTGCTCGGCCTTCATTCGGTTCGACACGACCATCTACCCGGCCGCGGCAGTGCTGAGTCCGGAGGCGGGTACGGTCGAGCTGTGGATGCGGCCGGCAGCGCGGGCGCGGCATGTGGCAGGCGGAACGTTGCGCCCGGCGCCGAACATATCGCGTGTAGGAGGTGGTCCATTTGGTCCGCCACGCTCCGTTCCTACCGTCACTCTTGTTGCTGGCCCTCGCCGCGGCTCCGCTAGCGGCACAGCACCCGCGCGCTTTCCTGACGGAGGCCGACGTGCCGCGCCTTCGGGCCATGGTGACTGCCGTGGCGCCCACGTCGCTCGGGTACGTCCCCGCCGAGGCCTGGCAGGCTCTCAAGGCCCAAGCCGATGCGTTCGTTGAGGCGGGGCCCTACCACTACGAGGTCGAGATGCCCGGGCAGGAGGGCGGGCCGTCCCAGCACTGGGAGTACACACTCACCGACCATCGTCCGCCGAGGCACGACGAGTACGGCCACTATCCGCCATGGACGGCCATGTTCCAGGAGCGCGCCGACTCGATCACCACGCGGCTCAAGTACCTGAGCTTCGCATACGTGGTCAGCGGCGACGGGAGGTACTTGGACGCCGCCAAGGCCATGGTGCTGCACCTGTGCGCGTGGCCCGGGATCTGGACCGATGAGAGCTACGGCGGTGGCCGACCGTGTCTGGACACCGGGCATGCTGCCGAATGGGTGGGTCTGTTCTACGACTGGTGCTATCACGGTCTCACGGCGGCGGAGAGGCAGACGATCCGGGCGGCGCTGGCCGAGAAAGCGCTGGCGCCCATCGATGCGACGCTCGACATGGCCGAGCCGTACCACAACTTCACCGCCGTCATCGCCACCGGGTTGTGCGTGGGAGCCATCGCGCTGCATGGTGAGGACGCCCGCGCCGACGCATGGATCAGCCACGCCATCGCCCGGGCGAAGCTCAACTTCGACGCCCAGGGCAAGGACGGCGGCGCCATGGAGGGCCCCATGTACGGGACCTACGCCGCCAGCATGTTCGCCGACATGATCTGGGCACTGACGACGGCCGGCGTCGAGAACGACCTGGCGGCACACCCATACATCGAGTCGATGCCGCGCTACTGCATCAGCCTGCTCGATCCCGGGACACGCAGACAGCCCTGTTTCGGCGATGGTGGTCCCACCGCCGGGTTTGGCGAGCTCATGCTCATCCTGGCGCTGCGGGGCAGTGCCGATGCGGCCTGGTACTGCCAGCAGATTGGCCAACTCGACGCCAAGGATGTGCGCCGGTTCCTGGCACTGGATCCCGCCCGAATCAGGCCCGCCGAACCCACTTGGTCGCCCTCGGGCTGCTTCGTCGATGTCGGATACGCCATCTTGCGCGACGGCTACTCGCGCGACTCGGCGTTCATGGCCCTCAAGTGCGGGCCGCCCGAGGCCGACGTCGGCCACAACCATTTCGACCACAACAGCTTCGTCATCAGCTTCGCGGGCGCGTGGCCCGCATGGGACCCCGGGTACCGCAGCTACTTCGATCCCCCCAAGCGCCGGTACACCACGAGTACGTTGGGCCACAACACCATCGTCGTGGATCTCGACGATGCCTACCTGGCCAGTCAGGAAGCCGCGCAGCCTGGCCACGATCAGCTGCACGTCAACCGCGGGCGGATCACCGAGTTCTATGCCGGCCCCGGCTTTGACTACGCCCTCGGCGACGCGGCGAACGCCTACAACACCGATGCGGCCCATCTGCTCGATGCGTTCACGCGCCAGATCGTCTTCGTGAAACCCAGTGTGTTCTTCATCCGCGATCACATTGCGGCCCCGCAGGAACACACCTACTCGTTCCTGCTCCATGTGGGTCCCGAGGGCCAGATCGAGACAGCGGATGGCGTGATCCAGAGCAGCAGCCCCGGGGCGTCACTCGAAGCGCACGTGTTCGCGCCCGGCGGCGTCCGTCTGGCCGCGGGGGCCTACCCGGGCGCGGAGGAGTATGGTCCCTACGCATCGGCAACGACCGGGCGTGGGCGACAGATGACGATCACGAGCGTTCTGGTGCCGCGCCGGACACCGGTGACCATAGTCAACGGTGGGTTTGAGCAGGGCTTCACCGGCTGGCAGCGGCGGGACATGCCCGGTTTCACCGAGAACCATGTCATCGACCACGAGGCTCCCCACGCGGGCAGCGCGTCGGGCCGCATCGACAACGGCGGCTACTACTACACCCGCCACATCCCCGTGTCGCCCGGGACCCAAGTCACGGCCCGATGGTGGGCCCGGTGCACGAGCGCCGAGGGTGCATCGAGCGTGCTCTACTACTGGCGGAGCGGGACAGCCTTCGCGAGCACGCCGGGTCCATCGGCCGTCGTCGATGAGTGGGCACCATTCGAGCTGACCGACACGGTCCCCGAAGGCGCCGAGGAGGTGTGCCTGGCCCTCCAGTTCTTCGGCCAGGGCCAGTGCTGGTACGACGACGTCGAGATGGTGACCGACGCGCCGGTGCCGGTTTCCGGGCCTGCTCGCGTCCGGCCCATCGACGACGGCCAGAAGGGGGCGGTCGCCGAGGTCGATGGCGCCATCCACGTGCTCGTCTGCGGGTCGACCGGGCACGAGACTCGCCTGGAGGCTGCGGGGCACGTACTCACCACCGATGCCGAGCTGGCCGTGGTAAGCTTCATAGGCGATGGCGCTCGCGCGTTCGTCGTCCGCGGCACCCGGGTGGAAGCCGATGGCCGACCGGTTCGGCTCGACCCCGGCGAGTGGCGGCTGCAGCGCGGATTCTAGGGACTGGCGCCCACGGTGTTGCCGTTAGCCTTGTCCCGGGCGTGCTGCGCCGCCACGGTCACGGAGGGGACCCACTGATGTCCGGTACGCTCTACTGGGTCATGCTGGCATCGCTGCCGAAGGTGGGGCCCGGCGCGTTCCGTCGCCTCGTCGACTACTTCGGCTCCGCCGAGGAAGCCGCGCTCGCATCGGCCGAGGACCACGCCCGCGCGGGAATCCTCAAACCCGGGCAGATCGACCGGCTCGCCAAACAGCGGGCCCAGCTCGGCCATCTCGAGCATTACCTCGACGAGATCAGCTTCGATGGCATTCGCATCCTCACATGGGAGAGCCCGGACTACCCCACACTCCTGCGCGGGCTGCGGTCTGCTCCTCCCGTGCTGTACGCACGAGGAGACCCGGGGGCCGTGGAGGAGACCACGATGGCGGTCATTGGCACCCGGTCTCCCACCGATGAGGGCCGCCGGATGGCTTACGCGCTTGCGGCGAAACTGGCGGAGCTTGGTGTCACCATCGTTAGCGGCCTGGCCGACGGGATCGACACGGCCGGGCATCGGGGGGCGCTCGATGCGGGTGGCCTGACGGCGGCCATTCTCGGTTCGGGGCTGCTTCGGATCAGCCCGAAGGAGAGCGAGGAGCTGGCAGGCGAGGTCGCCCAGTCGGGGGTGCTGCTGTCCGAGCTGTTCCCGACGACCCATGTCTCAACTGCTCGACTGATGGCGCGGAACCGGCTCCAGGCGGCGCTGTCACGAGCGGTGATCGTCGTCGAATCCGGGACCACCGGCGGCTCGGTTGTGACCGTGAAGCGGGCTGTGGAGCAGAAGCGCCTCGTTTTTGCGTGGCTCACCGATCGCCAGGTGCGCGAGTCCGAGGGAACGCGGAGCCTGGTCGAAGGCAAACTCGCTCGGCCATTCCGCGATATCTCCGAAGCGGCGGAGCTTGCGGCGGCCGCTCGGGAATGGGAACCGCCAGACCCCGCCCAGTGCGACGAACCCGAGTCCCCCTTGCAGCTCAGCCTGCTGTAGCCCACACAGCCCGACAGGAGCACACCATGGCCCAAGCCCAGGTTCCGCTATCCGCTGCCGACCGTCTCGAGACCCTGGCCCGAATGATCCGCGCCTGCTCGCGCTGCCCTCTCGCCGACACCCGCACGAACGCCGTGCCGGGCGAGGGCTCACCGGGTGCGCGCGTCATGTTCGTCGGCGAGGGGCCGGGGCAGGTGGAGGACGAGACCGGGCGCCCCTTTGTGGGCCCGGCAGGGCAGCTGCTCGACGAGCTGCTGGGCAGCATCGGCCTGGCTCGGGCCGACGTGTTCATCACCAACATTGTCAAATGCCGGCCGCCGCGCAATCGTGCTCCCTTGCCGGATGAGCGCGAGGCCTGCAAGCCCTTCCTGGGCAAGCAGATCCAGTTCATCCGACCACTGGTTCTGTGCACGCTGGGTGGTCCCGCTTTGGCCGTCGTGGGTGGCACCGAGAACTCGATCAGCCGCCAGCATGGCACCGTGATCCCGAAGAGACACTACCGGCTGCTGCCCCTCTATCATCCCGCGGCCGCACTCCACAACCCCAACCTCCGGAGCACGCAGTTCGACGACATCAAGGAGCTTCGCCGCCTGCTCGACATGCTCGAAGGGGAGGGGCGCGGAGCATCAGCGGTCACTTAGGGCTCCGGTGGCCCTTGGGCCGGATAGGGTCCCACCGGGGGAAGGGCCGGGCGGGTCTTGGCGTGGTGCGGAGGGGCCACATGGGGAGGACCGTCCGGCGAAGCCGGATGGTGGGCCCCCAATGGGCCCGGGTCGACCGAAGGCGGATCGCGCCGCCTGGATGCGCTCTCTGGCCCGTCGAGGGCCGCCGAGCGCCGGGCCGATTAGGGTCCCACCAGCCTGCGGCTGGTCCACCCCTATTCGGCTCCTCCGAAGACCTGCGAACTGCGGAGGAGGCCCGCGCAGCGGGAAGGGCGCTGGGCGAAGGGCGGCGCCGAACGGCGCAGAAGGAGACGCCCGGGCGATGGCCCGGCGCTGGCCCGCTGAGGTGCGTCTATGGCGGAGGAGCCCCCAGTCGACGACGCCCGGCCGTACCGCTCGGCCACGGTCCGAGCGGTGCTGGTGGCCGTCTTCCTCTCGCTGGCGGTGACCGCCTGGAACCGGCAGTCGGAACTCGTCACGCTCATCAGCCAGGTCTCGGAGAGCACGCCGCCCATCGCGTCCATCCTGAGCCTGCTGCTGCTCCTGGGTGTGGGCGGCCTGGCGACCCAGTTCGCGCAGTGGTGCGAGGCACGCGGCGTCTTCCTCGGTCTGGCGCGGCGGTGCCGGCGGTTGGTGCTGAGCCGGGGCGAGCTCCTTGTGGTGTTTGTCTTCGTGGCGATCACCGCGGCGATGCCGGGCGTGGGGTTGTTCCGCCAGGTGATGCCCTGCCTCATGGTGCCGAGCTACTTCGGCACGCCGTCGGATCACCTCGCCGAGATGGCTCGCGCCATTCCCCCCGCCTGGGCCGTTACCGATCCCGAGGCCGCCCGCGTGTTCTGGGAGGGCGGCGATCGGGACGTTCCGGCCTTCGGGCTCAGCGCCGTGCCGCTGGTGGGGGGCCTGCTCGAGGGAGCCGTAAGGTTCCTGGCCGGGCCCAGCATCGTGCCCTGGCGCTACTGGCGCGTCCCCTTTGCTTTCTGGTCATGCTATCTGTTCGCCTATTTCGCCGCCGCCTTCTGCCTGGTTACCCTGTTCCGCCGGGCTTGGGAGGACGACGAACGCCTCGGGTTCCCCGTGGCCAACCTGCCCGTCGAGATGATCCGCTCCGGATCGGGCCTCTCGGACCACGCGGGCTTCTTCCGCGACCCGGTCGTGTGGGTCGGGCTGAGCCTGGCCGCGATCTACAATGGCATGAACGTCCTCCACGTGTTTCAGCCGAACGTGCCGGCCCTCATGATCCACTTCCCCCTGGGCAGTCTGTTCACCGAGGCGCCCTGGGACGCGATGCAGGGCCTCGCCATCTTCTACAAGCCCGAGATCCTCGGGCTGGGCTATCTGGTGCCGTCCGATGTGCTGTTCTCGATCTGGTTCTTCACCCTGGTGAGCTGGTTGGCGTGCCCGGTCGCCAAGGTGGCCGGCTATAGCCCTCCGGGTTTCCCGTTCCGCACCCGGCAGTCCATGGGGGCCTTCGTGGTGCTGGGGTTCTACTTCGTCTACCAGGCTCGGCGACAGCTGACGGCGGCGGTCCGCCAGGCTCTGACGAGTGGCCGGGGGCCGGACGAGTCCGAGGAGCCACTGACATCGCGGGCCGCGCTGCTCGGCGCTCTGTCCGGCATGGCCATTGTCATTACCATGCCCATCGTGGCCGGTGTGGCGTGGTGGGTCTCGCTGATGTACTTCGGGCTCATGTTCGTGGTGCTCCTGGTCTACTGCCGGAACCGGGCCGAGATGGGCTTCCCGATCGTGTGGGGGTACCCGCTCTACCAGCAGCGGCAGTCCATGGTGGACTTCCTGGGCAGCGCGGCCTTCGTGTCGCCGGGCCGGACACGGTCGTTCACGCTGCTGACCATGTTCTCATGGCTCCAGCGCAGCGTGAACCAGGCCATCACCAGCACGGGTCAGGAGGCGTATGTGGCGGCGGACCGCTTGGGGCTCGGCCGGCGCACGGCCACCGGAGTGGTCATGGCGGCGCTCGCCTTCGGCATCGTCACCGCCTTTCTGGCTAACCTGTCGGCCTATTACGAGTACGGAGGCCTGGTGCTCTCCAGCTCGGGTGGCATCGAGGGGGGCCAGATGACCCAGGAGGTCTTGGGCCAGTTCACCATGGTCTCGAGGTGGATCGATGAGCCGGTGCCGCCCCACCGGGAGTACATCGGCTTCACCGTGGGCGGCGCCGTTCTGGCCCTGGGGATGATCCTCGGGCGACGCACATGGCTCCGGTTCCCCTTCCACCCGGCGGGCTATGCCCTCGCCTTCAGCCATGACGGCTCGTACATGTGGTTTCCCGCCCTGCTGCTGTGGGCCATGAAGGGCATCACCGTTCGCCTCGGGGGCGTTCGGCTCTACCGCCGCCTGTCGCGAGGCTTCCTCGCGTTCACCCTCGGGCACTTCCTGTCGGTGGGAGTCTGGAGTTTGGCTGGCCTCCATGCCCCCGAGTGGGTCCGCCAGTACATTGTGTGGTTCCTCTAGCCCGGATCCAGGTGTTACCCGTGTCCCCGGGGTGGCACGCCTGAACTGCGGGCCGGATAGGGTCCCACCAGCCTGCGGCTGGTTCCCCCTATTCGGCCCCTCCGAAAGGCATTGGAGCCACCGAGGAGGGGCCGTATGGAGGGGGCCCGCGCAGCGGGAAGGGCGCGGGTCGGCTGGTGGGGGCACACACGAAGAGGCCCCCGCCGGGGCGGGGGCTTGGGTGGTGCGGGTTGGGGCTCCGCTGTCACGAGCCAGCGTCGGATGCGTTGGGCCCTCCGCTGCCCGATGCGGGTGAGGTTCGGCAGGACCTACCCGCCGCCCGCCGTGCGGCGGGCCGCACGGCCCAGGGAGTGCCCGGCGGAGCGGGTCGAGCGGTTCCGGCGGATGATCGAATCCGGCGAGGTCCGCAACCGGGCCGAGCTGGCGAGGAGGCTGGGCTGTTCGAGGGCGTGGATCTCCAAGGTGCTCGGTAGGGCGGCCGTGGAGGCCCCCCTCGCGGCGTCCTGACGGACGCCGCGAGGGAGCGGGGCCCCACGTGGGTCGATCCTGGGGCCCACCGAAAAGGTCCACCGGCGTCGACACAGGGGTTGCGTCGGGTCCTCTTCCTTCTACCCACACCCCCCCTCGCCGGGAATCGAGTGCGGAGTCCCTATGGGACCCACGCTCAGTCCGGCGGCAGGGCCGCCCTGCGGCGGTAGGGGACATGGAGCAGGGCCACGGCCTTCCTCTTGGCCTCGTCGCCACGGCGATCGTAGCGGCTGCAGACCTCTATGCCATGCCCCGCCAGCTTCGCCGTCACCGAGATGTCGACTCCGGCATCGAGCAGGTCCGACACGAAAGACCTCCTCAGGTCGTGGCAGCGGACGTCCCTGACGCCCGCCTCCCTGGCCCTACGCTTCAGGGCGTCGTAGACGGCCTGGGATGACAGGCGTCGCTCCCTGATGAGGTGTCCCCCCTTCGTGATGGGCCTGAAGAGGGGGCCGGTGGACTCGCCCAGGACCAGGAGCCAGTCCGCCAGGGCGTCGGCGGCCCCATTGTCGATGAAGCCCTTCCGTTGGCGACTCCCCTTCCCGCTGATTGCGGCTTCCCCCGTCTCGGGGTCGTAGGACTCCACGTCCAACGCCACGAGCTCCGCCCTCCGCAGCCCGGCGGCGTAGAGCAGGGCGATGATCGCGGCGTCCCGCACGCCCGCGGCGGGCTCGTCCGCCGCACAGGCGTCCATCATCGCTCCCAGTTCTCCCGCCGTCACCGCCCTCCCGGCGGGCAACCGCTCGTGGCGGATGGGCTGGACATCCCGGATCCTGACCAGCTCGTCGGCCGTGATCAGCTCGAGGTTGAACGCCGCCCTGGCCACGCCCCGCAGGGCGAAGAGCGTCGAGTTGACGGTGGACGGGGCCAGCCCCTCCTCCTGCAGCCTGGTGCGGATGCCACCACATGCTGGAACCGCATCAGGTGCCACGGCGGGGTGACGACGTCGGGGTAGCCCAGCATCCTCGCCACCCGCAGCAGCTTCCCCGCCATCGTCCTCCGGCCGCTGGCGGCGAGGGAACTCAGGTACACCAATGACGGTGAGCGGTCCTGTGGCCCCGTCACGGGCACCAGGTCGTCGCCGCCGAACCTCTCCAGGTCATCCATCTGAGAGCCTCCTGAGCCCCGGATTCCCGGTTGCGAGAAGGTACTTCTCGTAGGTGACTGCAGGCCCTCGTCCGGGGTTCCCGTCGCCCCCTCGCCGCCCTGCGGGCGGCGAGGGGCACGGCCCCAGGATGGGCACGTGGGTGGATCCAGGGATCCCATGCGTCAGGTGTACCGGTCGCGGTGGAACCCCCTTCCTCGGGTCCTCTTTGGCTCCAGCCCACCCCCCCTTCCGCCGCAGAGCCGGGTGGAGTCCCAGATGGGACCCACCGCCGGAGTCCCGCCGCGACGGCGGCGGGATTCCGGCGGCCATCACTCCTGTGGCTTCTCGCCCACGGCCCGCTCCAGGTGGTTCCGCAGGTCGGACTCGCTGGGCCTCATGTAGATGTTGGCGGTCGTGGCCACGCTCGAATGTCCGAGGATGGCGGCGACGTCGGGGAGCGGGACTCCCTGCTGAATCAAGAGCCTCGCCAGTGAGTGCCTCGCCTGATGAGTCCCCTTCAGCTTGTCGGCCAGCTCCCTCGGCAGCTCCCTCGCCAGCCTGCGATGGCAGATGTCGTGGACCGTCCACCTCGTGATCCCCTCGAAGGGGTACCGCTCGGAGCAGAAGAGGTGGTCATGCTCCACCGGGGGCCTGATGGCGACCCAGGCAGCCAACGCATCCCTCAGCTCCACGTTGGCGGGCACGGTGACGGTCCTGCCTCCCCTCGAACCCTTGAGCACGTCGAAGGTCACCGAGCCGGAGCGGGGACGCAGGTCCACGTTGCTCAGCTTCAGCTCGGCGATGGAGGAGGCACGAGCCCCGGTCCAGAGGGCCACGGTGCAGATGGCACGATCCCGGACGTTGAGGCGGGAGATGCCGCGAGCGATGGCCAACCTCTCCCGCCTCGTGAATCCAGAGGGAGCTGGCTTGGGGCACGCCGGGAGCTTCGGCATCCTGATGGTCGTCAGCACCTGCGGTGCCAGCAGCTTGAGCATCGAGCGGATCGACGCCAGCTTGCGGGAGCACGTGGACGCCTGGACCCGGCGGAGGACCCAGTTGCGGAAGTCCGCCAGGTCGGCGGAGGTCATGGCCACGTCGTCGGGGTCGATCCCCGTGCCGTAGGTGCCGACGAACCACTCCTCCAGTTGGCGGCAGTCCAGGATCACCCGCTCCTGACTCGAGGGCAAGGTGTCGGTCTCTGCGAGCCGCCCACGCAGGGCCATGAGGGACTTGCTGTCGGATTCCATCGTGGGCACCCCTCGGAAGAGATGTCGTGTGGCGAGTCCGGGGCCTTGTGCGGTCGGAGGGATGGGATGTTTACCCGGTTTCCACCGCCTTCCCCACACAGTCTGGGGCTATCGGGTGAGGTGCCTCGTGGGGCGGGGTCCCCGAAGGCAGGTCGTACGACAGGGGGTCACCGCCCCTCCGCCGTGGGCACTCGCGTGCCCACGGCGGGGGGAGCTCCAGGGATCGAGGGAACGGTGGGGATCGGGCACGACGTGGCGACGTGAGCGTCGGGACGTCGGGGCGGCCGCCGGTTCACGCCGCCCGCCGCCGCCGACGGAACGGGCCCGGGCCCACGGCCCGAGGGGAGTCAGGAGACAGTAGAGACAGTAGAATCGAGCACTCCCTCCTTGTACTTCCCCCTTCCTTCCCCTCCCTATAGAGAGTCGGAGGAAATGCTGTCTCCTGACTCCCGGGGCCCGGAAGTGGCCGTACACGGCCCTCAGGGGCCGATTCCGGGTGAGTCAGTATTTTCGGAATGCTGACTCCCTACCGTCTCCCGACTCCCTCCGGCGGCCCCGCAGCGGCCCCGCCGTTCCGGCCGCCGCCGGAACGGCGGGGAGGGCGGGCGACCCGCCCCCGGGAGTCGCCCCCGAGCGGCACCGTCGGCGGAGGTGATCGACATGACGGTCGACCCGCCGGTGGTCGAGCTCGGGGCCGCAGCCGCCCGGGCGGTCTGGCGTCCCTGTTCGGGCCCATCGAGTTCGACATGACGGACTTGGAGTCGCTGGCGGCGTGCGGGGACGGCGAACAGGGGGAGGTGCGGTCCGAAATCACCCCGACCCGCCGCCCCGGCCGGACCGGTGCCGACGCCAAGCACCGACGGCCAGCCAGCCGAGGGCGACGAAGATCAGGAGGGCGACCCACGGGCCCACGCGTCCGGCGACGGATTCGAACGAGCCGCCGACCAACGTGAAGATGACCTCGATGGCGATGAAGCCGACGACCACGAGCCCACAGCCCTTGAGCAGGCACCCGATCCCCTCGCTCACGACCTCAGCGGCCTCGGTGATCCCCCTGGCCAGCTGCTCGACCTCCGACTCCCTCTCGTCCGGGTCCGCCACGTCCGTCCACGCTCCCCGCCGGGCCGGGCGGCGTCGTCACGCCCGGGTGCCGGGTCCCGGCTCGTGCGGCTCCAGGTCCCATTCGCTTTCGGGCACGAGCAGCGACGGGTGCCCCGCCACGCCGTGCCCGAGTGCGATCGCGGCGACCAGCGGCCCCAGCCCCAGGGCGAGCTGGGCCGGGTAGAACATGGCCATCGGACCGGCCACCTCGACCATCTGGTCCACCAGCCCCATGATGGCCTCCTCGGCGTCGTCCCACGTGGGGTGGTCGGCGAACAGCACGGTGCGGAGTCGCTCCCGCCATCCGTCCAGCACCTCCTGCGGCACGTCGGGCCGGAGTGCCGGGGTCGCCGGGGGCAGCGGGCCGACGGGCAGGCCAGCATCCCGCAGCGGTTGCATGGGGTCCTCGGCCGACTCGATCAGCGGGAGGAGGCGGGCCGCCTCGTCCCAGGGCAGCAGTCTCATGTCGGTCCTCCGGTCGTCCGTCGGCCCTCGGGCCCGTCAGCCCTCGGCCTGCTCGCCCGTCGCCTCCGAGACGGCCACGTCCATGCCGTAGACGATGAACTGGGCGATCAGCGTGTTGCGGACGATGCCCGCCAGCACCTCGGCCAGCGGCATGTCCGCCGCCCCGTCGACGCAGAAGTCGTCGCGGGCGGTGGAGCGGACGCTGCGGGCCTCGGCGTCGGGCATCGTGAGGGTGAGCCGGACCAGGAATGTCATGTGCGGCACGTGAGCCACCTCCGGTGCACGGTGGGCCCCCGGGTGTGGGTCCCGAAGGCAGGTCGTACGAACATCGTCGGGGCAGGGCGTCCGCCGCCGTGGTCCTCGACGATGGGCCTCGCCACGGCCCCCACGTGAATCCGCACCCGAGAGGCACGGCTGTCGCGGTCCGGGAGCGTCACGCGGGCGGTCATGGTCGGTCCTCACCTCCGGGTGACGGTGCCGCGGCGGGTGCGTCTCCGAAGGCAGGTCGCGATCCGAGGCGGGCATTACGTGACGAGGGTTATGCCTGGCGAGTCGGCACCTGAGGAACACCCCTCGGCCTAAGCCGAGGATGGGCGAGGGTGACCCGAGGGATGGCCGAGGGTTCCACGCGGCTGACGACCCCAGAGGCCCGGCGTATGGCCCGTCGCTGGCCCCGGAGGGACATCCAGGGCTCGGGCTGCGGGCGTCCTCGTGCCAGACTGCGACGGGAACGTGGAAGCCGAGGGACGGACGGGCGGGGGCCCGATCTAGCGTTGGGTGAACCGGGTCATCGCGGTCCGAGCGTCGCACGAAGTGGCGATGCGACCGCGATCATCTGCGTGCCCCGCGAGGCAGTAGGTGTGATCTCCCTGTGGTGACAACCGAGTCGGGGACGGACCGGAGAGGGGTGAACCACATGACCGCAGACATCGAGGGACCGCCCGAGCGGCACTTGCTGTCCGAGCTGAAACACCAGGCGAGGGCGGACCGGCCAAGGTCCCGAGCCCTCTGCAGGGCCCTGTTCGGGGACGAGGAGCTCGCCGACTTCCCGCCGCTGGCCTGCCTGGCTGCCTACATGCGTATCGACCGGATGGAGGGGTACGCCGAGGGCGACGACGAGACACCGTGGCTCTTCCGCATCGAGCTGGAGGGCCGGGCGATGAAGGCCATCATCCCCGGCGGCCCGCCGAGGCGGCTGAGGGTGGCAGCGTCGACGTTGTGAGGGGCGTGGTTGCGGTCGGTTGGGATTGGCTCGCCGGGCGAGGGCTGAACCGTCACCAACGGGTGACGTGCCGACGCGATGTCGGCACGTACCGGCGTCCGCGGCCGAGTCCGGTGTGATCCTGCGGAGGGGTCGCTACTCCACACTCACGAAGCCCCAGACGGGGTGGCCCGGCGGGAACCCCGCCCGCAGCATGTCGATGGTGGCCCTCTGGTCCTCGTCGTCCTCGCTGAGCACGACGGGCGGGTGCGGGTGCCCGTGCAGGACCGTGTGTGCGATCAGCACGAAGTCCGCGTAGGCCGGGTGTCCCGGCTCGCACTGGGTGCGGGCGACGTCCAGCACCTCCAGGGCCAGTTCGATGGCCTGGCGGTCTGTGAGCTTGGGGGTCACATTGCCCAGGTCGTTCCCCTCAGAACGATAGGGATGCGGCCTGTCCGGGCCCGAGGTAGGTCGCCCAGGCGAGCAAGCATCTGCCCGCGACGGCCATCGGGTCAGATGAACCCCAGCCGAGGGCCAGTCCGGCTATCCGTTCCCCGCAGTGACCTCGCCGGTCTCGAAGTCGTAGAACCCGATGTCGCTCTCGCCTGGCACTTCGACCACCTTTGCCACGGGCAGCAGTCTCTTCTCAGCCTTATCGGACGCCAGCCGCCCCCGATAGTACAGCTCGTTCTGCTGGGGGTTGAAGAAGACGCCCTCCACCTCATAAGTCTGGTTGTCGTGGATCAGGGAGAGCCCGGTGCTGCCGGGACAGATCACCTTCTGTCGCTCTGTTGAGCGGACCGGTGCCGAAGAGGCTACGAACTCGTTGAGGCACTCGGTAACAGGCAGGGAAGCTGACCGGCAGAGGGCCCCAAGCACAGCAACCAATCCCTGCACGTTGTCATCAGACTCCTCGGACTGTGCTATCCCCAAGGCGTGGTCTATGACGGACCGCAGGGTCATCTCCTCCATGACACGGCTCGACAAACGGAGGCTTCCGTAGGTCTGGTCGTAGATGGCCATGAACCGTGCACCCTCGTGAACAGGGCCACGCTGCACCCGGAACCGGTCCACCGCGAAGCCGATGTCGGCCCTCTCGAACGGAATGAGCATGAGAAGGGCCTCGTAGAGCATCGCTGCAACCGACTCCAGATTCAGCCCCGCTTCACCGAGACTGGGATGGGTCACCACGACCCCAGTCGTGAAGTAGTTCCTGGTGAACCTGGGCAGGTCGAAGTAGACCCCCGTCTGTGCGGGGTCAGTGGGGTAGCTGCAGGTGAACTCATTGGGGCCACGCCGCTCTCGGAACCCGCACAGCGTCTCCCGCACTTGGAGGTTGCAGTCTACCACGATCAACTCGCCGTGCCTGCGGCAAGCGTGAATGTTCCCCTCGGTAAGGTTGGGGAAGACAAGGGTCGGCAGGTTCTGCGGACGGGTGGTATACCGCTTCTCGGTTCTCACCTGCACCAGTTTGGACCGCGTGTAGACCCTGGCGACCCGGTACGGCCGCGTTGTGTAGTAGTAGACCGCTCCGGGGTAGGCCTCTCGCATTAGCTGGCTATGAGAAAGGGAGCCCAGTGACTCCGTCTGCGGGCCGTGCTTGTACTCGACCCTAAACTGCGTCTCTACGTCCCTAAGGGGAAACGCGTGCGACGGGTCGTCCCCGCCCTCCAGCTTCATGCTCTGCAGGTCAGGAGGGATCTCCCCCAGTCGCTCGGCTTGGCACAGTTCCGCGAACCCGCCGGGCCAGTCGACCGACGCGTCAAGTCCCTCGAAGGCTGGCAGGTTCGCCGCTGCGGCCAACTGGTCATGCTCGCCCCCGTGACGGGCGAGGCATAGGGCGTGTATGTACTGGATGCGTGGGTTCTGAAGGTAGAGGGCTCCCTCCGCAGGCGGGCGGTCAAGAAGCATCCTGGGATCGCGGAATATGGCCTCGTCGTACAAGCCTCCGGTGTTTACGACGATTACGGTTCCGGGCCTGTGACGTCCCACTCGTCCGATGCGTTGCCATAGATTCGTTGATGATGCTGGGACGCCAAACAGCACCCCCGTGTCGACGTGTGGGATGTCAATGCCCAGCTCGAGTGCACTGGTGCTCACTACCCCGCTGAGGGAGCCAGTCGCGAGCCGATCCTGTATGACTTCACGGTCACGCTCTTCATACCCAGCTCGGTATGGCAACACGTGAAGCCGCTGCAGGTGATCCCGAGCGACCTGTTCGAGTTGCTCCTCGTGCTCCTGCGACCTGGCCACGATGGAGGCAAGCTGTTCGGTCTGCTTGCGGCTGTCCACGAAGGCGATGAACTTTGAACCACTCTGAGCTGCCAGATACTCCAGCAGCTTGGGCATCTCAGACCAAGCGTCGCCTGGCGGCTTCACAAACAGGACGTCGAGGCTATGCCTTGGCGATGTATCCGCCTCAGGGCCGATCAGTTCGAAGTCGAGTCCTAAGAGCTTCCTGAGATGCTCGGGAGGGTTGGCGATGGTGGCAGATGCACAGATAAAGCGGGGGCGACCCCCAAGCATCGCCAATAGGTGCTGAAGGCGACGAAACAGGAACGCGGAGTTGGAGCCGAAGACCCCCGTGTAGCTGTGGACCTCGTCTATGATGATGAGCCCCAGGTTCCTGAGGAACGTGCGGACCGCCGCCTGGGAGGAGTTCGGCAACAGCCATGCGTGCATGATGTCCGGCGTCAGCACAAGGACCCGGGACTGTCGGACCACATTGGGACGGCTGCTGACGGGCACCTCACCGTCGATGCGGCCGACCTCGGCGTTGATGCCCGACTTACGGAGGGCCGTCCGCCACCGCTGCTCCTGCTCCCGACCAAGGGCCTTCAGAGGGTAGATTGCGATCACGGTCGCTGAGGGGGTCTTGGTCAGCAGCTCCGTAGCGGCTGCGTGGAAGACGAGGCTCTTCCCAGATGCCGTACCGGTGGCCATGCAGACGTTCCGCCCGAGAGCCAACTGGGCGATGGCTTGCTGCTGGTGCTCGTAGATCCCGTTAGGCACTTGGGCATCAAGCAGTCGGATGGTGGCGGGACTCAGCGACATGTCGCCATAGGGGCGGAGCACGCCCTCCCTCGCAGGTATGCGGAGCGTCTCGACGACATCCCATCCCTCGCGAGTGAAGAACTCATCAACGCCCATCGTCGGCACCTCCAGTTGGCTGCCTCGGTTTCTGCGGCGTCTGTCTGCGACGCGGCTACTTCATCTCCAGCCCCTCCGACACGCCCTTCAGCAGCTCGTTCACCTTCGCTACGACCTCGTTCGGTGCGGGCTTCTCGCCGCCGAGCTCGACGATCAGCCGGAACGTGATCTCGTGTCCGACGGCCGCCTGCTTCACATCCCCCACCACATCTGCAAGGTCCTGTAGCTGGCCGACCGACAGCTCCGCTTCGGCCCGCCGGATGCCAGGCTTTGGCGGCGGGGGGGGCGGGACGATGGGCGGCTTCTCCGATGGTAGCCGAAACTTGGCGTTGCGGGCGGCGTCGATCTCGCACGGCCACGGGCCGGAGTCGGCCGGCCGCTCCAGGTACCTCGTCCGCACCGCACCCTCGATGGCGTCCCGCACCGTCACCCAGGGCAGCGTGCGTCCCGCCTTGCTGGACAGAGCCACGAGGATGCCCAGGGCGTTGGCCTCGCCGCCGTCCCAGGCCTCGGGCAGGGCGTCAGGTAGGACGTCGGTAACGGGCACGCTCGCGGGGGGCGGCAGGAGGGTCGAGGCGTCGGAGAGCACACCGGGCGGGATCGGCTCCTTGTACAGGCTCGCGGGGCCCGACACGAGCCAGACGATCCCCTGATCGACCGCCAGCCGGATCGCCGCCTCGACCACCGGCGGCTCGGCCTTCGGGATGACCAGCGGCTCCGTGTAGCCCTCCCTTGGCACCTGCACCACCTTGCCGCCGCCGAAGTAGGCATAGGCATCGGCCACAGCCAGCTCCTGCTCCGCTGGCCACAGCTCAGGGAGCATGCCGGGCTTCAGCAGGTGCGGGGGAATCTCGGCCAGCTCAGCGTGCTCGGGCAGCACGACCTCCAGCCCGGGGTCCTTCAGGTCCGCCTCGCTGGGCTCCTGACGCCACAGCGTTCGCACCGAACGGTCCGGTCGCGTCAGCCGCAGCACGAACAGCCCCTGCTTCGCACCCAGCGACAGGGTCGCCACGATGTCCTGCCGTCGCAGCATCTTCGGCAGGTGCGGAAGCTGAGCGAATGCCCCGACGAGGTCCTTGGCCAGTCGGCTCTGCTCGCCCTCTCGCCACAGGTTGTAGGGCCCCTCAGGCAGCAATGCCTCGGCGTTGATCGCCTGGTCCTGGATGCGAGACCGGGGATCGTTCTTGATGAGATTGAACAGTGGCTCGCCGCCGATGGCAATCTTGAACGCCTGCACCTCGTTCTTCTCAGAGACCGTGACCACGATGCAGTAGGCCTGCTGAATGGTCTCTGAGACCCGGTCAGCGGCAGCCTTCAGGTAGCCCGCCAGCAGGGCCGTGCGGGCGGGGTCGGCCTCCTCGCCGTGCTGTTGCTTCAGCGTGGCCCGTACGTCTTCCCATCCCAGGTATTCCCGGACCCGATCGCGGGCCATCCCCAAACCGTCACGGGACGGCACTGCCAACACGACAGCGTTGCGGTAGACCCTCGGGCGGTCGGGGCTCGTGGTCTCGTCGATGAACCGCCTCGCCTCGGCACTCGGGTTGCCTGACATGGAGGCGGCCGACGGTCCCAGCACCGCATAGTGGAACTCGCCGTCATCGTCGATGTCGCTGGGCTTGAGGGGCAGCGTGTGCACGCGGGCTCCGGCTGCCGAGGCTCCGGCCGTCAGGCTCTTCTGCTTTGGGATCGCCTCTAGGAGGTACCTCCCAACCGCCTCGCTGCTCACGCGGCGGCAGGCGTCGCTGTGCATCTGCTTGAGGTTCGGCTTGGAGCCCAGCCGCCAATACTGCGGCAGTCTGTCGCCCTCCGCCTCGCTGAACATCTGCTCGTCGAGGAACCACGACTCCCGCCCCCACCGCAGCATGGCCTTGCCGATCTCGATGCGGTCGGGGCGGGTGTGGCCGACCAGCACCATCACCTCGGCAGTGGAGGCCCGCTGCCCGACGGGCTGCGAGTGCAGGAACGTGGCGACGACCGCCTGCTCCACCTCGCGGTGCTTGACGCCGGGGTAGTCCGCCTGGGCTCCTCGGGCCTTGTCCAGCTCGCCCTCGATGATGGCCGACCAGTCCTGACGCTTACCCTCGTACTCCTCGGTCGTGGCGATCTTCGTCAGCTCCTGCAGCCCGTGCGAGATGCCGGGCCGGCCCGATTCGGTCAAGAACACGTTGCAGCTCACCAGTGGACTCTGGTCCCACCGCTCGGCGTCACGCAGGGCCAGGGCGAAGGTCCGCAGGACACCTCGGGTACGCTGGAAGCCCTCCAGGTTCGTCCACTTGGAGTAGAGCACTTCGGTCAGATCGGGGTGGAACGGGTAGCTCGCCAGGAACCGCTCCTCGGCGTCGGCCCCCCCCTTCTTCGTCTGCTCGTCCAGGTCGCAGATGCCCCGCAGGGCCGCCGACACGTAAGGCCGGAACGCACCGGGGTCGGCGATGGACTCCGGCTTGAAGAACCGCCTCCTGAGCACCTCGGCCACATCCGTCTTCTCAACCGGCTGGATGCCCTCTTCGTTCTCGCGGCGGAAGACGGCGTACAGGTCCGCCGTGATCGCCTTACCCAGCTCATCGCTCTTGGCCGGGTCGGTGGCGAGCAGCGACGCCACGACGCAGCACGGCATTCCCGGCTTCGCCGCCGCCTGGGTCAGGTACTGGAAAAAGCTCGTCAGGGCGTCCCGCCACGCCGGGTCCAGCCGCACCTTCTCGCGGGCGTACATCAGCACTTCGTCTATCAGGACGAGCGTCGCCAGGCCGTCCCGCTGGGGCAGCCGCATCAGCTCGTCCATCAGGTTCTCGGCGGGGACGCTGTCCCGCTCCTCCGGCTTGCTGTCCGGGTGGAGGACCTGCAGCCCCTCGGGCCCGGCGATCTGCCAGGCCAGCACGCTCCAGGGGTGCCGCAGCCACCGCTTCGTGCCGTCCGGCGAGACGATCTCCATCCCCTTCTCCACGTCCAGCTTGTCGCAGGCCAGGATCGCCACCCTCGCCTGCGGCGGCTGCACGCCCGCGTGCTCCACGAACTCCCTGACCGCCGGGAGGTCCGGCAGACTAGCGGGGTCACGCACGAGGTGGTAGGCGGTGATGAGCGTGTGGGTCTTGCCGCCACCGTAGGTCAGCTCGAGCTGCCGCACCGCCTTGTCGCTCTTCCCGGCCAGGCGGAGCAGCACGTCCTTCATGAGCTGCCGCAGGTTGTACGTGGGGTAGGTCAGGGCGAAGAACTCCTCAGGCTGTTGGTAGACAGCCTGTGCCCGACCCATCGCCACGTCGTACAGGTCGGCGGCGAACATCGAGAGCGGTAGCTCGCCCGACCGCAGGTCGTCTCTCAGCTTCACGACCTCGTGCCACGGGGTCCAGGGAAGTCCGTTCATGGCCTACTCCTCCGTTCCGCCATTGGTAGAAGTCTGCTGCCCCAGAAGCTCTTTCTGGGCCCGGTCCGCCCGCATCCCCCGACTCGCGGCGTGATTACTGATGCTCTCCAGGATTGCCCGCTCCTCGCTGCCCGCCGGGGCCAGCTCGATCAGGGCCTGCAGCAAATGCGGGAACACGCCCTCGTGCCGCATCCCGCTGGTCTCCAGATACTCGTCCACCTTGACCACGTCGCCCTCCTTCCACAGGTGCATCAGGCGGTGGACGCGGTCGATCAGCGGCACCATCCTCGTGGGCGGGGCGGGCTTGTCCAGCTCCGGGAGCAGGCTCTCAGTCGTCGGGGCCGATCGCCGCAGGGCCATCTCCGCTGCGGAGCCGTACCCCATGCTCTTCCGCTTCCGCTGGTGCCACGGCTTCAGCTTCACCATGCTGCCCGAGCCCTCGTCGGACACCTCGCCCGTCTCCTCCGCCTCGTCCGCTTCCTCGTCCTCCTCTTCCTCGGCGGCGGAGGACGACCGCCCGCTGCGGGCCAGGATGTCGTACTGGTCTGCCAGGGCACCATCGGACAGGTTGCAGGAGATGGCGTAGAGGATGCAGGCTCCCACGGGGGCGTCGTTCATGCCGAAGTCGTGGCGGTGCAGCAGGTAGTAGGTGGTCACGTCGTCGAGGCTGCTGACGTCCTCGACGTCGCCGTTGCCCGACAGCACGCGGCCAACGACGAAGTCCACCACGATCCGACGGACGTGCCGCAGGAACTCGGACACGGTCATGAGCTGGTCGGGCTCGTTGGCCTTCTTCACGACAGGATGCTTGCTGTAGGCCTCCAGGGCGGG
>JAKPQA010000020.1 GCA_029547025.1 Armatimonadota bacterium | reverse complement strand
GTGGTGCGTGTGCGAAGAAGGGTCCAGGGGCTGACACCCCCAAGCGGACTGATGCACAGATCGAGCAGAACAAGGCCGAGATGAAGAGCAAGATGATGGACATGATGAACCAGCAGAAGAAGGGCGGACCCACCGGGCCCGACGCGGGGTCAGCGCCTGCTGGGGAGTAGTCGCAGGCAATCATGCCGATGCACCGAGCGCCGGGAGCACTCTCTCCCGGCGCTCGGCTTGGCAATCGATGTGACGGCTGGCTGCCGAGCTATCGCCTGCGGTCGCATTGGGGAATGATGAAGGCAAACCGCGGCTCCGAGACCCACCGGGTGTAGCGGGGGTCGTCGCGCCATTTCGCGTAGGTGTCCTCGACGCCCGAAGCCAGATCCCTGGCGACAGCCCCCTTGGGCGTACGGAGGCGGATGGCCCCCCCGGCGGGCCCTTGGCGGTCGAAGAGCACCTCTACCGACGACTCGCCGGCCACGACTCGGGCGCCCACTCGGTCCCCCGACCGCAGCGGCGTGACCCGGGGCCGGGTCAGATTGGCCCCACCCACCCTGAGGACGGTCAGGAACTCGACCTGCCCGCCCTCGGCCGAGGCCTCGACCGCGATGGGGGTCTGGTCCTTCCACGCAAACGGCCCGATGGGCGCCGGCGTCGTCACCATGGCACGCGGCGGGAGGACGAACTCGCCCAGGAGCCGCGCGCCGCCGGCCGAGACGCGGAACCGAGCCCCATCGGTGCTGACGCGCGTGCCCACACACGCGAGCCAGCGGGCCGGGGCTTCGGGGTCGGAGGGCACCAGGCGGTCGTAGATGATCACCAGGTCCGGCTTCACGAACACAAGCTGCCGCAGAGCCTGCCGCACCTCGATCGTGGGCCAAGCGCCCGCCGCGTCGCCGGCCACGTAGTCGAATGCCGGGCTGGTCTCGTAGGCGACGACGCGGCCCTCCTGAGTCAGCAGGGTCTGGGTGTGCCCGTGGAGGTCGATCCCTCCCCCAAACCCGTTCTCGGCGGGTGAGAACCCGGTCAACCGCCGGTCCCGCCCGATGTAGGCCCAGGTCTCGGCCGAGAAGCGGTTGATCAGGGCCTTCTCGGTGTAGCGCGGGGCCTCGAGACTCATGCTCCATCGGTCCAGCCACTTGTCGCCCGTGACCACCACGTTGCCCCACGCCGGGTTGCAGTTGCCGTCGTCGCTCCAGGTCGAGGGCGTGCCCACCAGGAACTGCCCGCCCCGGACGATCATGAAGTGGTTCGGCTGATGCCGGTATGTGTGATCCCGGACGCCCGATATGAATGACACCTCGGTGGCATCGGGTCCCCAATCCGACCGCATGGTGGCCCAGCCCTCGACATCGAACAGGGTCGTCTCGGGCAGTTCGCTGCGCTCCACGCGGGGCTGGGCCGGGTCATACCAGCCGAGGGCCAGTGCGATGGGAGCGAAGACACCGGTCACGAAACGGCTGCTGCCGCCGACCAGTTGCCCGTCGAGCTCCATACCTTCGAGCTCCATCAGGCGGTCGACGGCCTCGTCCTCGGGCTGCGGCAGGTCGCCATCGAGCTTCCGATACCATTCATCCCACTGGTAGAGAGTGGCCTCGAGCGGATGCCTGGGCAGCGCACACGAGATGAAGCGCCACGGCTCCCCCTGAGGCCCCCGTGTGGCTGGGAGCACACCGCGTCGGTCGGAGAGCGGATCCACCAGCCGGGTGAAGGTCAGGAAGCCCGTGAACAGCTGCTTCTCAAAGAGGCGGGTCTCGCCGAGCAGGTTGCTCGAGAACAGGAAGCCGAGCACCTGGCCATGCACCGGGCAGTTGCACCCGGTCCACGGATTCTGCCACCATGACCCGCCGCGGGTGCCCTGGTGCACGGCGAAGTAGTTCTCGAGGTTGTTCTCCCACTGCATGATCTTGGCAACCGTGGCCCGTGTCTGGGGCGTGATGGGCTCCTCCAGGGTGACCAGTGTCCACGGATAGACGTTCATGTCGCCCAGCCGGTCCTCGAAGGTCTCCTTGAGCTTGGTGCTGTTCCGGGTACTCGCGGGGGCCATGTCCCACGCCCCCGCGACGGCCCCCGGGAAGAAGGGCCCATGGTGGTGGAACTCGCAGTAGTAGTCCGTCTTCCCCTTGCCCAGGAGCTCGTCCACGCGTTGGCCCAGGACGCGCTCGCCCTCTGGCTCGAGGAACTCCGAGGCGAACTGACATGCCAGGATCCGCCAACCCAGCTCGTACATGCGCCACGCGTAGGCGTTCCCCGCGTCATCGGCGGACATGCCTTCGGGTCGCGCCGTGACGAGATCGGCCGCAGTGAGTCCCGGTGGCATGAACCGCTCCGGGAACCGTCCGCCCGTCTCGGCCGACTTGCGCCGCAGCCATGCGGTGTAACGGGCGAACAGGCGCGGGTGCTCGGCGATGCGCCGCCGAATGGCCTCCTTCTGGTCCGCTCGGTAGATGAGCCGCGGGTGTTCGAGCTTCGGGAGGCGCGCGAAGTCGAATGTCCTCGCGATCGGGCCCTGCTCGGTGTTCACGTGCACCGTCAGATGGAACCGTCCCGTCTCCGTGGGCGTGAAGCGCAGGTTCACATCCCGTGGACTGCCCGGCCGCAAGGTCACCGGTTCGAGCGTGCCACCGTCGACCACCTCGCCCATATAGTTGCGTAGCTCATACGTGCCGCCGACGGTCGTGGCCCCATCGGTCAGACTGCTCAGCGTCAGCCGGAACTCGGGGCTCTCGTTGTCGTAGAAGACGCCGTAGTAGCCGGGGAGAGTGACGCCCGCATGGGCCGCCTCGGGGAGAGGCGTGAGGCGAACATCGCACACCCCCTCCCCCGAGCGCCACGCCCGCAGGGCATCGAGCGCCACGCCATTCTCGGTGGCGCGCACGCGGATCACGTGCTCGCCCGGCTCGATCTCGAACGCCGGCGCGTTCCACTGCGCGAAGCTCTCCGACCCGTTGACCAGGAACGCCTCGTTGGTTGGCGCCATCCAGACCTGGCGCGTCCAGTCGAACTCCGGGCCGCCATCGAGGCTCACGGTGATCGAGCCGGGCTGATCCTCCTCGGTCAGAGCCCGCGCCGGGGCGAGCTGCGGGTCGGTCACTGCCGAGACGTCGACCCACCGGCGGCCATCGACACCCAGAACAAGCTGGTTGTCGGCCGTGAAGGTCTTCTCACGGGCCGCGGCCCCGAAACGTGCCACGGTCTTCCCTCGCCGCTGGAGCGAACTCGGCAGGGCCATGGTGGACGCGGCCGGAGCCAGATCGGCTCCCGACAGCAGCGCCGGGTCGAGCTCCGCCGCCACGCGGGGCGTGAGAGCGAAGGCCATGCGGTCGTCGGCCATGTTGGGCCACCAGCCGTTGGGAGGGGTGGGAATGGCGGCCACCCGGCGGCCCGGGCCGTCCAGGCTCTGGCGGGCGATGACTCGCCGCTCCCCCGCATCGATCACAGTCAGGCTGCGGCCCTCACCACTCACCACGAACACGCGGTCGATACGAGTGGGAGGGAGCAGGTAGGGCCGTTGAATGGCGACCTCGTTGACGTACGTGATCGAGCGGGGCCCCTGCCCTACCCCCCGCACCTCGGCCGCAACTGCCCGGGTCTTGGCGTCGATCACGACGACTCGGTCGCTCGCGGAGTCCGCCACCCAGAGCTGGCCCCGCCCGGCGTCGAGGCACATATCGGCCGGGCTACCTCCCACGTCAATGGCGGCCGCGACCGCGGTGCCCTCGGCTTCGATCACCCCGACTCTCCCGGTCTCCGGCACCGTGAAGAACAGCGTCTGCCCCACCGGAACCAGCCCCGTTGCTCTCCCGGTGCCCAGCGACTCGGCGAACCGGATCTCGGTGGTCTTGCCACCGGCCGTGGCCCGTAGGGTGTCGGCCTCCGGGGCCTCGAAGGTTGTCCGCCCCGCCTTCGCCTTGGCGCGGTTCTCGCCAGCCGGGCACTCGAGCCGGTCCACGGCCTGCGGCGTGCCGTCAGCCATGGTGAAGATGGCCGGCTCGAAGCGCACCACGACGCGGCCATCATCACCCGGGGCGAGGCTCAGGTTCGTGGGGCATGCCGGGGTCTGCACCAGGCGCACGACCCGGGCGGAGGCCGGGTCCACCGTCGCGATGCTCTTGCCTTCACGGCACGCCACGAGCAGCTGGCCTTCGTGCAGGAGCAGCGACCAGGGCTCCTGGGGGACCGTGACCTCAGCCCGCTGGGTGCCGTTCTGCGGATCGATGGCGACCACGCGTGCCCCCAGGGCATCGGCGACCCAGACCACTCCCCGATCTGGATCGGCCACCAGATCGGCCAGATAGCCTCCCACATCGATCGACCGAACGAGCTTCTCGTCAGCGCCGTCGACCACGCCGACCCGGCCCGCGCAGGGGGCCGTGAAACACACGAGCCCGCCCATGGTGTCGACGGCGTCGGGTCCCAGCGCGCGCTCCAAAGGATAGGGAAAGCGCCACGCAGCCCGGCACGGCCCGTGCTGCCACCAGACGGGCCACACGCGGAGCGTGGTCGGCGATGTCGTGGCGAAGCGAAACTCGAGCGTGCCCTCGCCGTCCACCTGGACGAACGCACCGCCGTCCGCGTCCGATCGCGAGATGCGCTGCCACTGACCCGACGGTTTCGCATCCTCGGCCTGCCAGACCACCGGACCGTCGCGCCCGAGCAGCTCCAGTGCGGATGCCGGCACGGCCCAGACAACCAACAGCGCCGCCAACCAAGCGAAGTGGGCGTGTCTGCGTTGGAGCATGGGATCGATCCCCCTGTCCATAACCATAGCCACGGCAAAACATGCGACCCGGCCAAGCCCGTCCAGGCCGATGGGCCGAGGTCCGCTATCGCACCTCGACCTCGCTCAGCATGGCCCATCCCGCCAGGCCCTGCAAGCGCACCCGGACGTAGCGGGCCATCGTGCCATCGGCCACGGGCAGAGCCGTCGCCATCGAGGCGAGGGTATCATCATGGGGGTCTGACAGGTCCTGGGCGCCGGCCTCGGTCCACGCCTCGCCGTCCGTCGAGGTCTCGAGCAGCACCCTACCGGGCGCCACGATACCGTACCGCCCTCCGCCCAACGTGTGAATGGTGACCTGGCGGATGGTGTGTGGCCCACCCAGGTCCACGGTGACTTCCGCCTCTGGCACGTCCGACCATCCGGCGATGAGCGCGGGGTCGAATCCCTGGGCGATGATGCCATCGGTGAGCCGGATCCCGTCGTCGGCATAGCGTATGCCCGGCGGCGGACTGGGCCGCGGCCAGAACTCGTACGCCGCACCCCGGGCCACGTTGCGACCGCCGCTCAGCACCTCCACCTCACTCACCATGAGCCAGCCGTGCGCCTGAAGCCGAATGGAGACCCATCGTGCCCCCTCCACGGCCCGAACCGGGGCCAGTGCGAGGTGGCCCTGGAGGTTCTCGGTGTTCTCGCCGCCCGGCCCGCGGTGGTCCACCACGAACTGGGGCGCATCGGCCACCAGCGGGCTACCGGCGAACGCCGGAGCCGCTCCCACCCCCCCGTCCCTGTGGCACGCCGGAGGTCGTCGAGTGTAGAAAGCCGCCTCGACGGCCGTAGGGAAGTTGACCGCCGCATAGCCGCCTCCGTCGCAGTGGACGACGATACTGTCGATCGTCCGTGGTGCCCCCAGGTCAATAAGCAGGGTCACGTCCTGGCCCTGCCACCCCACGCTCCGTCCCTGCCCGAATCCTTCAGTCGAGACCTCGCCGTCGGTGAGCTGACCTCCGCGGTCGGGGTAATGCTGAGCGGGGGGCGGCGTGATCGTGTAGGGGCAGTTGAGGGCGAGGGACCCACCCGTGGCGACGTGGGGGACGAACGGCGTCGTTCGCGTGATCTCGTCGACCTCAAGGGGCGCCGCACCGGGCGCGCCGTCGAACCTCAACCGCACCGCCTGAGCCAACTCACCCGCCAGAGGGACCGCGATGACCGAGCGCACCTTCTCGATTGTGGTCTGCTGCGGTACCAGAGCGCGGACCCAGCCGCCGGGCTCCCACGGGCGGTCGCCGGCGCGACGGATCTCGGCGACGACGAGGCCAGTCCACGCGGCGTCCCTCGGGCGCTGGACGCCGATCTCGATCTCGGCCAGCGGGCTGGGCTCGTCGAACTCAGCGAGCACCATGCCGCCCTGACCCGGTACCCGTACGGTACGCCCCTCGGGCCGCTGCGCAGTGGACACGAGTCCGTCCGTCAGGAGAGGTGCCTCGCGAAGACCATCGGCCTCCCCAGCCACTGTTCGGGCCCGTCCGAGAGTGGTCAGCGGCGCGACTCGCTTGCCCTCGATGAAGTCGCAGAGCGCATCGTAGGTCGCGCGAGCACCCGGGTCGACTGCTCGCGCCAGGCGCGGAAAGACGTCGAGGCTGAAGTAGTAGGCCTTGGCTCCCTCCTGGTAGCCACACAGCTCGGGCGCGCCGAAGGCCAGGTAGTCGTAGAAGATCTCGCGAGTCCGCAAGTCGGTATCGGGCGAGTACCCGATCTCGATCTCGACGCCCATCCCGAGTCGCTCCGCCAGTGCCGAGGCTTCCACCAGCCGGTCGGACCGCACGCGCCCTCTGTGGTCGGAGACGAAGGCATAGTTGGGCTGATGGAAGGCGGCGTCGAACCCGAGTTCCGTGCATCGGTCGAACCCAGAGGCACGGTAGTAGGGTATCCAGGCGAACCGCAGCCCGCGCTCGTGGATGAGTGCCGACGCCGCCCGAATGACGGCCGCATCCGTAGGCTGGGTGTCCTCGTTCATCCAGTAGAAGCCCCAGAGGGCCAAGTTCGGCAAGTGGGCGCGCTCGAACCGCTCTCGGGCCTCGTCGATATACCAACGCACCACCCTCTCGCGGCCGTTCTGGCTCGACAGATCCTCGCTGACTCCGTCGCCGTCGACATCGCCGAAGTTCTTCTGCCCCCGGGACGGATAGTGGATGCTGATGATGACCTGCCGCGGCCCGGCGGGGGGCCCCAGGGCGGCGGAAGCCACCCGAACGGCCTCATCGAGGGCCGCCAGGTCTCGGCCGGGCTCGAACCAGGTGTCGAGCGACGCGGCCCAGTCCGCCTGGTTCGTCGGACCGTTGTAGTAGCTCGCGCCCGTGAACGGCCCCGCGCTGTAGCGGAGGAAGAGGAAGGAGTCAAAGAGCCACCCCACCGGCTTGCCGTCCGGATCGAGACGCGCCACCAGGGGCGTGAGGTCCTCAACCGTCCGCTGGGGCCGCTCGTAGATCAGCGCGCAGTCCCGGAATCCGGCCTGGGCGGGCGTCAGGTAGGCCGCGAACGCGGGACTCGCAGACACGAACGCGATGAGCGGCCACCAGTGCACATGCCCCACGGGGCAACACCTCCCGAGACGGGCTCAGTCTGAGTGCCCTTTCGGGGCGCGCACCAGGAGTCCTCGGGCCTTGAGGAGAAGAAGACCCGACGTGGTCGTGGAAGCCCGCGGTGGGCAATGCCCTGTCCACCGCGGTCCCGCGGCCACTACATCGGCATCCCAGGAAGGGAGATCCCATGGCACAACGGCCGCTGAATGTCGGTCTCATCGGTGGTGGTGGCGGCGCGTTCATCGTCCAGCCGCATCAGAAAGCCATTCACTTTGACGGGACGCGCCGCGTGACGTGCGCCGCGCTGCACCCGGACCCGGCCATCGCGATGCAGGAGGCCGAGAACTGGGCATACCCGATCCAGGGCTACACGAACTACAACGACCTGATCGCTCAGGAGTCAGCCAAGCCCAGGGGAGAGGGCATCGACTACGCGCTGATCGTGACGCCGAACCATGTTCACTTCGATCCAGCCATGAAGTGCATCCAGGCGGGCATTCCCGTGTTCTGCGAGAAGCCTCTGACGGTGACACTCGACGAAGCGGCCCAGCTGGTGGAGGCCGTCAAGGCGAAGAGGATCCCCTTCGGCGTCTCGCACACGTACCTCGGGCACTGGACGAGCCGCCTGGCGCGCCACATCGTGAGAAGTGGACTGATCGGCGACGTCCGCTGGGTGGACTCCTACTATCTGCAGGGCTGGCTGGCCGGCCGGACCGAGGATCAGGGCTCCATGCAGGCCGAGTGGCGCGTCGACCCCAAGCGCGCCGGCAAGAGCTGCTGCGGAGGGGACATTGGCACTCATGCACTGATGCAGCTGCGCTTCGTCACCGGTCTCGACGTGGTGAAGTTGTCGGCTCAGCTTGAGACCTTCGTCGCCGGGCGGCAGCTCGATGACCACTTCACCGTCTACTGCCAGCTCTCGAATGGGGGACGGGCGCTGGTCCGCGCCTCTCAGATCGCCATCGGCCACAAGAACGACCTCGGCATCGAGGTGAATGGCACCAAGGGCACCTTGCGATGGGTCCAGGAGGAGCCGGAGAGCCTGACGATCCACCTCAAGGGTCAGCCCGATCGGGTCTACTGGCGCGGCGAGGTCCAGCCCAATGACGGCTTCCTGGGCGACCTACCTGCCGACTTGATGGCTGAGCCCACGATCCCCTCGGGCCACCCGGAGGCCTTCCACGACGCGTTCGCCCGGCTCCACCGCTGTTTCGAGGCCGACGTGCGAGCCTATCAGGCCGGCACCTACACCGAGGCCGACGGCTCGAAGTATGCCACCGTGGCCGACGGGCACATGGGCATCCTGTTCGTCGAGAAGTCCGTCGAGAGCGCATCGAAGGCCGGCGCCTGGGTCGACATGTAGCACCGGTTCATCGCGAGAGAACGAGCGAGCGGGGGAAGCGCGCCGCGCTTCCCCCGTCGGATTCAGCTCGGCCCTCTCGAAGCACCATCGCCCTGTGCGACTACTGCCTGGCCGCTACAGCCGGTAGGCGTCCAGCTGCTCTGTGGTCCGCTCTTCCTCCGTGCCGACGAGCATGGCCGGCGCGCAGATGCCGCCCAGGCCGGTTGAGTGCATGACGCGGATCGCGATCTGGTTGCCATCGCCCGGCTTCAGCCAACGCTTCGCGTCGAAGCCAAATGGCGCCCCGGCGAGGTCGCCCGGGCTCCTGCTCGTTGCGGCCAGCGTGCGCTCGAAGGCGAGTTCTCCGTTGACGTACACCCATGCCTCTTCGTTCACGCCGCGCAGGTACAGGTAGAGGTGTGGCTTCGCGGCCAGCTCCTCGGGGACCGTGATGGTCTGGAAGTACCAGCCATACCCGTCGAGGCCAGGGAAGCCCTGCTGCTCCCACCCGAAGCCGCGGTTGATGTGCAGCCGCGCGATGCCCTTCGGCAGATGGGGCGGCGAGTAGTGGTCGGGGTCGGTCGCGATGGTGAACCCGGCTGCCGCCTCGTAGTACCGCGGCTCGGCGAACCACTTCTCGACGACCCCACGATCCTCGCGGTCCGCGGCGAACGCCCACTCCGCCGGCAGGTAGACGCGCTCCAGTGGAGGGCTGTCGGAGTCGATGCACGCCTGCCACTTGGTGCTGATGCGGTCGACCGTGGTCGGGATGCCCAGTGTTGTCAGCTCGCTCGCCTTGCAGCTCGCGACGAACTCGTCGAGCACGAGCTGAAAGGACGCCTTGGCAGCCTTGGGCCGATGTAGTGCCGCGCCGTCGACGAAGTCGCCGAACTCGGTGTAGTAGCCGAGGCCCTGGCAGAGCTCGAGGTAGAGCAGTGGAAGCTTCGCCCGCCGAACCCGTGCGCGGATCTCATCGCTCTGGGCGAGCCGTTCGGCCTCGGTGAAGTCGCGCCGCATGGCCCGCATGAACTCGGAGCCGAACATGGGCCCATCGGGCGCATAGGAGCACTGCAGGTTGTTGAGCAGTGGGTTGTCCGAAGCCACGCCGCACTCGTGCGGCACCTTGTGCCAGCGCTCCCAGTAGTCCCACATCCGCATCTGGTAGTCCCAGATGGGCTGCGCGGCCTCCTTGTAGTAGCCGAACACGAAGTCTTCCATCAGCTCCTTCGTGTCCAGCTCGGGGTCCCAGAGCTGCTTGGCCCAGACCCAGGCCCGCATCTCGTCGATGTCGTTGCACTCCGACTCATACATGATGCCCTTGACGCCATGCCGGATGTGGAACCGCGTGTTCTCCGCCACCACCGGCCAGTTCGCCATCGGGACCAGGTAGTGGACGTAGTCGGTTGTGTAGTCCCAGACGAACACGTTGGCGCCCGCGGCTTGCCAGGCCTTCTCGATGGCTTGGAACTCGTCGGACTCCTCGAAGAAGCAGAACTGGTACTTCCAGGCGTGCGAGTCGGTGCAGAGCTGCACGATGACGTAGTCGTCCACTCGGAAGTTCGTGGGCGGCCTGGCGTAGTCGAGATACGCCAGGCAGATCAGATGGTTGTTCGGGAACTCGCGCTTCACGCCCTCAGCGATCCGGTTGACCATGTAGAAGAAGCTGCCCGACCGGCCTCCGTTCTCCTCGTCGAGCTTCCGGCAGTTCGGGCAATCGCAGAAGCCCCGGCCGTCGTTGGGGCCGATGGCTGTCACGGTCACCTCGGGGTACGTGCGGAAGATGTCCAGCGTCTTCTCGATGCTCAGCCGGATGACATCCTCGTTGGTGTGGCAGAGCTGGCTGGGCTGACGCTTGCCGTTGACCAATGCGTAGTACTCGGGGTGCTCGGCGAAGTACTGCTCCGTCGGGAAGTACCTGGCGTAGGTGTGGCCCATGTGGTGGTACCGGATGCTGCCACCCCACGACATCGGGACCCGTGCGTGCGGCGTGTTCGTCTTGTTCCGCAGCGACCACGTGGGGTCGTGCATCTTCAGGATGTAGGGGTCGCGGAGCTCGAGCACGGGCACGTACTTCCGTGGTACCAGGCGCACCTCGAGTCGGTCCATCCGAGGCGTGTCGACCGAGGTGGTCGAGTACCATCGGCAGCCCAGGTCCTCCTCGAGCAGCGAGTAGGCCGCGTTCATCAGGCCGCGGCCGGTGCCGCCGTAGAGGTACACGTTGTCCCCCGCGACCTCGATGGCATAGCCCTCGGCGGCCAAGTCCGCGTCCTTCCACTTGCAGCGGGACCCGGCCAGCAAGGCCGTTCGGCCCACGCTGACAAAGGGGCCGGCGTCCGCCACGGCCTCTGCTTCGCTGACGATCTGAAACTCCGCATTGCAGATCATCTGAAGGTTGGCGCGGAGGTCAGCCGCGGCCTTCTGCTCGATCCGCTGGGCGTCCGCCGGAACGACGAGCGCGTACCGGGCCTTGCCCCCTTCGGCCAGCAGCAGCGGCTCCGAGGGCTTGCCATCGGGCTTCAGCGAGTTCCGCCACCTGTCGGGCATGTCGGTGCGGTGCACTCCGGCATCCTCCCCCACGGTCACGGAGCCCACGATGGTGAATCCATCGTACCGGACGTCCTTGTCCTCCACATACTGGAACACATTGCACGTTCCCTTGAGGACACCGGGCTTGAGGCGGATGCGGTAGGAGACCGTGATGTCGTCAGCCGTCCGGGTCACCGTGGTGTGCTCGCAGTCCAGGAAGCCCTGGTCGTTCTCGATGATCTTGCCGGCCTCGCCGGGCGCGCCGGTGGCCTCCGCCTCGTTCCAGAACCCGTGCTTGACGATGGCCAGCTCGTTCCGCGGCAGGTGGTAGCCGATGTAGAACCCGCTTCGCTGGTCGCCGCCCCTGGCGATGACCACGTAGGTGTTGGTCAGTAGGTCGATGGCACCCGGGTAGCGGTACGAGGCCACGATGGTGTGCCATACGTCGTATGCCAGCGGCTCCGCCAATTCGGCCTCGCCGTTGAGCGTGACCCCCATGTTGCGCGGGGCCTGGGACCAGGCCGCGGTGACGCACGAGCAGGCCGAGAGGCACAGGACAGAGGCGATTCTCATGAGGACCTCCTATCAGGCTGGGGAGCCGCCGGCCGCACGTTCGGGGCCACGGAGCCGAACAGCAGATTGTCGCCATCGAGCTTCCGCAGCGTTGTCGCGAGATCGGGCCGGTGGATCGGCAGACACGTGCCCATGTAGACGTTCGGATGCTCATTCACCACGCGGCAGTACTCGTCATCGGTGGCTAGATGGCCCGTGATGAGCGTGGCGTTCGGGTACTCTCGGGCAGCCGGCCCAGCAGGCATGCGGCGCCCCAGGAGTGGTTCGTCAGGATCAGCCCTCGCTCGTGGCAGAACTCGCACGCCAGGCGGATGTTGGGGCCGTCCTCGGGCATTGGCGGCAACTTAGGGTTCCAGTGGCCCATCCGCCTGGTTGCGGAGGGGCGCCATGGGGGCATTGGCGGTAACTTAGGGCTCCAGCGGCCCATGGGCCTGGTTGCGGAGGGGCGCCATGGGGGGAACCACGCGGGCTGTGCGTGGTGGGCCCCCAACGCGCCCGATCTGGAGGCCGGGATGCGGCAGGAAGCCGCATCCCGGGCCGCTCTGTGGTCGTCCGGCCGACTGGGCCGGTCAGGGGCCCCGCGCCCTCTGGGCGCACCCCTGTGCGGCCCCTCCGAAAGACCAAGCGGGCGTTCCGCGCGACCTTCGCGAGACCCAGCCGCCCGGCCCAGGGCCCTATGTTGCCGCCAATTCTCTCCTCGGGGTAGCCGTTCCACCACGGGGGGAGCTTCACGTCCCAGAAGCCCAGCCCGTCGCAGCCGCGCGCCATCTCCGCCTGCACCTCCGCGGTATCTTACAGGTTCACCGCAGCCAAAGGCAACGCCAGGTCGGGGTCCTCGCAGGCGGCCTCGAAGGCCACATCGTTCCCCCACGCCCAGTCCGCGTTCAGTCCGGCGAAGGCGAAGGTCAGGAGTCTGCTGAAGCCGTACCGGCGGAGCTCCCGAGCCACCTGGCGCGGCGATGAGCCGGGGATGAAGTACGGCGCCCCGAAGCCGACATGGCTGTGCATGTCGATAAGCACCTCGCCGGCGAACGGCTCCTCAGCCGCACGGACCGCAGCGTATGGGCGGCCCCTGGCCGGATCGGGTGGCGGCGCGACCGGCTCAGGCACCGCGGCCGGCGCCGGCCGTCCCGGGAGCGCCTCGGACAGCAAGCGCTGCAGGTTGCCGCCGGCTATCGCATGCCGGTCGTCCTCGGAGATGTCGGCGTACTGGAGCTGGGCGACCGTTGCTGCCGCGTCGCGCACCGGCAGCCGTGTGCCGAACACCAGCCGGTCGGCGCCGAACTCACGGCAGACGAGCTCGATGCCGCCAAACAGCCAGAAGCGGCTCAGCTCGATGTGTAGGTGGCGCGCGTCCTCGAGCACGGTCAGCGACTGGCGCGTCTTCCAGTACATTCGGGCCTTGGTGGCGATGACTGGCAGGCCGGGGTGGTCCCGACAGATGCGCACCAGCGCGTTCCAGTCGGTGAGGTCGCGCTCGCCGACGACCATGGATGACGACGGGTCGACAAACAGCGGAACTCGCTCGGCCTCAAGCACCTCGAGGACGGGACGCAAACTCCAGTCCTCGAGCGAGAACGTCAGGTGGCCGGGGAACATCCACACGGCCCGGACGCCGGCTTCCGCCATGCGCGACGGCAGCTCGTCGAGCGGGTACGGGAGCGACGGCACCGGCGGCGCCAGTGACCAGGCTGGGTGCAGCCGCGGCTCGTCCTGGCACTGGGACACGACGCGCGGGTTGCCGGCACGCGGGTCCAGTTCGCGCGAGAGCGTGTCCAGCACCAGCGCCTCGGCAATGCCAAGATGGTCCATCTCGGCGAGCAGGTCGGCCTTCGAGTGGAAGTAGCCCGCCTGGTAGTTCCTCCACCGGCCGATGTAGCTATGCGCATCGAACAGGTTCAGGCTCATATGCTCCCTCGTTCATCTCGCCGGCCGAGAGGTCACCTGGCACTCAGCGCCGCCTCGAGTGCGGCCAGTCCTTCGTCAGTGGTCACATAGTGCACGTGGTCATCGATGGCCGATCCGGCAGCCACCGGGTTCCCGAACAGGTCGAAGTACTGCACGTCGGCCGATGCCGGCAGGGCATAGTCCGCATGCCCCGGTGCGGTCGTGATGGCCGCCACTGCGCGGTCGGGGCCCTCGAAGAGATACCCGAACACGCCCTCGGCCAGGGAGACCAGTCGGACGAACCGGGTGTCCTCGACGAACCATGCACAAGCGCTGTGCGCAGCGGCGGAGGGGTGCAGATAGCCATCAGCGGTGATGAGCGTGCTCCAGTCCATCCGGCCGCCGAAGGTGCTGTGGCCATGCATCGTGTAGAGAAAGGCGTGCTTCTCGCCTGTGGAATGGCGACTGATCACGTACCGGACCAGCCGGTCGGCGATCCGCCAGGCATCCTCGTCGTTCTCGTACGGGAGCGTGTGGCGGTAGAAGCCGTTCGATGGGTCTCCTGATAGCGGCGCGCCCTCACTCATCCACACCGGCTTGGGCACCTGCCCCTGCTGCTCGGTGATGGGCGCCATGGCCGATGCATAGCCCTTCTCCACCGCGTCGCCGGGCATACCAGTCAGGGCGGTCTCGTAGTGGTGGTATGAGATGGCGTCGCAGGTGTCCAGGCCGCCAGCGTCGAGCACTCCCCGGGTCCACTTCGCACCCTCGGGTGAGGCGTAGGTGTTGAAGCCGACGATGGTCACCTCCGGCATCGTGCCATGGGCCGCCTCATAGGCCGTAGCCTGCAGCCGGGCGTAGTCCCGCGGCGCCGTCTCGCTCGGGATGAAGTGCTCCTGCCACGCGGAGCCATGCTTCTCGTCGAAGGTCAGGCTCCAGAAGGCGCTGCCCCAGGGCTCGTTCCACACCTCATATGTGTCGATGAGATCACGGTGGTGGTCGACGATGGTCCGCACGGCGTTGGCCCAATCGTCCATCCTCAGCGGCTCCATGTACCGCTCGAAGTAGCCGGTGCAGGGCTTGCCCCAGTTGCTGGCCCAGCCGGGGCTGGTCGAGAGCAGGCCGAGAATCTTCAGATGATGGTCGCGGTAGCGCTTCAGGTCGCCATCGCGGAACTGCCACTTGCCCTGCTCGGGCTCGAGGAACGACCAGCCGATGTACTCGGTGCCCGCATCGTGGAGCCGCACCCAGTTGCAGCCGATCGCTTTGGCCATGGTCAGATGTCGCGTCGTCGAGAGCGTGTGGGTACCGAAGAACGAATCGGGTGCATCCTCATCCCAGTGGCGCGGCCGATGGAGCCGGTAAAGGACGACTTCGTTCTCGGGGCTGATGCGCTTCCCCGCGCCGTCCTCCACCCACGCCTCGATGCGGTACGGCCCAAGCGGATGCTCCGCGACCGGCGCGTACGTGAGCATGCCGGCGCTGACGAAACCCTCATCGAGGGCGACCGGAGCCAGCGCCACTTCGTCGCCATAGATGGTCACCAGCCGACCGACCAGTGCAGACCCGGCGGGCGCGCCGACAGCGCAGAACCGCACCTCCGCGGGCTCGTCGTCGAACTGCACTCGAGCGGCCGAGGCATCCGACTCCGGCAGCGCCAGCGAGACCTCGGCGGCGCGGCGTGGGGCGTAGGGACTCGCCTCGGCCCCCCGCTCGACCTGCAGGCCGTCGATCCAGAGCGTGCCTCTGCCCTCGAACATGAGACTATGGCTCCGTGCGAGGAGTATGGGCTTGAAAGCAACCTGCACGCGCTGCCATTCGGTCGTGTCGATCGGGATCGGGCACTCGCCGCAGTACTCGACCTGGCCGCCGATGGCGACCAGCCTCCCGTCCCAGTTGCCCCGCACGTACACGCTGGCCACGTGCGGCTCGAAGCTCCACGGAACGAGGAAAGGCTCGCCATAGATGGTGATGCCGAGCGGGGCGTCGATCCGTAGCGCGGGGCAGCCACTCGGGCCGATGACCTGCGCATCGGTGTGGACCTGCACCTGGTCGCCATCGGAGTACTCGCGAGCGATGGACCATCCGCTCTGCAGCCCGAGAGGAAAGCGCGTGGTCCGCAGCAGGTTGCCCTGGCCGCCCTCCGGGTACTTGGCCTTCACCTCCGCGATCAGGTCCTCGTCAGAGAGGCGAACGAGCTTCAGGCTCTGCAGATCTAGGCTGCCGTTCGCCGGGAGGTAGCAATACAGACCTAGCGGTTGTGGCTGTTCGGGCAGGCGGAAGTCGTACGAGAAGTCGCGCCACTCATCACCGGTGGCCGGGGAGGCCGTCCACGGGGACGTGTAGGGCGGGCCGTTGAAACGCAGGGCCAGACTGCAGCCCGTGCGCCCGCGCGCCGTGACGGTGAGGCGGTAGTAGCCGCCCCCCTTCCCGATGCCCGGCAGGTCGTGCATGAACTGAAGGCCATCGCCAGAGGTCTGCGTGATGCGCAGGAAGGTCCGGCCGTCCTCTGTCGTAGTCCGGTACTCGGCCACCACGTCGCTCTTCCACCCGGAGTTGTCCGACCACCCCTCGGGCAGAGAGCCGACGATGCGGTTACCTTTCGCGGCATCGATGATCTCGAACGCCCTGCCGGGCGCGCCGAAGTCAGTATCGATGATGGTCTCTGGGGCAGCCAGGGCAAGGCCAGTCAGAGCCAGTAGCGCCGCTGCCACAGTCACGGGCCTGGGCATGGCCAGACACCTCCCACAGGGGATAGACAGTGCCGCAGGCCCGTTCGGCATCCGAGCACGGCGTGCCTCCAGATTGCCCTGGCGGCGGCCCCCGCAGCGCCCCTCGCGTAGGTGCGCGCCCCGAGGCGCGCGAATGCGCGGGCCATGGCACTCTGGCGCTGCTTGCCCCTCGTGATGCCGCTCCTCAGTCTGACGGTCGGCCCAAGCCATGCCGAGCTCGCTATCGAACTCGACGACCGTCTGGCTGCCATCGAGGCGGGAGACCAGCGGGTCGAGTTCCGCCTCAACGCGACGGGCGCGGTTCTGGCTCCGGTAACCTACGTCGGCCCCGCTGACGCACGGCAGCCGGTCTTTGGCGGCACGCTGCCGCTTGTCGTCGGCTCGGTTTTCGACCTGGCGCCCACCGAGTGCCGGATCAGCGACGACACGCCGTGGCGCAAGGCCCTCAGCCTGCGCGGCCGGAGCGCGCTCCACGGCTACGAGTGGGAGTGCCGCGTCGAGGCGAGCGATGCGACGCCACTGCTCCACTTCGTCATCACCATCCATCTGCCGGACGGCCTGTCGCTCCCCGAGCCCCAACCGACCGTGGCGATGTGGATGCCCGGGGCGGCCGATGCCGTGACCGTCGGGCAGGGCCCTGAGAGCATCTACGGCCCGGACGCCCCGATCCTCGGATTCCCCGCAGCCTACCTCTGGCACGCGGGGGCCGAGGCCGTCGTCTTCTTCGACATGACGCCCATGACATGGATGTCTCGCGGCGGCGTCGATCGCTTCCTCGACTGCCGGGTCGATGGGCGCGAGCGCGATGGGAGCCTGGGGCTCGGGCTGCACACATGGAAGCTCACTGGCAACACGATCCCGCCGGGAGACATGGTTCTCAGCCTCTATCTCTACGAGGCACGGCGTCCGGCCAGGCCCACCAAGCTGGAGGCGCTCGACACCCTGGCGCGTGCCTGTGCTCCTCTTCATCCGGCATCGGCGCCCTCGATCGCGTGGCCGGGCGGTTCGCCTCCTCCATGGGGCCAGATCGCGGCCGGGACGCTACGCGATCTCATGATCCCGGGCGTGACCTACGAAGAGCAGGAGGCCGGATGGCGGGACGCCCCTCTTGAGCTCGTGCCTCCCGTCGACCGGATGGTGGTCCACCCGGATCGGCCGCGGCCGCCCAGTGCGGAAGGCCCCATGCCATGGGACTTCTCCACCGTCAACAACCACCTGTCGGCGTGGATCCTCTACAACCGGCTCCGCCCGGACGAACCACTGGGGCCGGAGCTGGTGCTCCGCAAGAAGGACGCGCTGCCGCTGTTCTACGACCCTGAGACGCGTCTCATACGTTGGGGGACGCGGACGCCTCCCCACGTGGCGGGACCCGACATGGCGTGGCAGTGCCTGTTCTTCCACCACGAGACCATGCGGGTGTACGATGCGCTCCCGCCCGAGGCGTTCAGCCCGGCCATCGCCGGCCGTTTCCTCATGGCGACGCGCGGGCTGACGGCGCTGGCCCACAACACCCAGTACGTGATCCCCCAGTGGTTTGACCCGGAACGGAAGGTGCCATCGGTCCAGCACGACGTGCCGGAGCTCGGGGCCGTGAGGGAACCATGGCAAGTGGGCACGTACGCCCACCTCATGCTGCGGGCTCACGAGGTGTCGGGCGACCCCGCGTACTTGGCCGAGGCCCAGGCGTCCCTCCGGGCCTTGTTCGAGCCGATGAGCTACTCCATCAGCAACGACCGTTACGAGCGAACCTACGCCGATCCGGCGGACTTCCCCATCACTGAGATACACGGCAACGCGCTCGGCATCGTCGCGGCCTACCGCCTCTACGAGCAGACCGGGAACGCCGTCTTCGCACAGTACTCGAGGGCTTTCCTGAACAGCCTGCTGCGCATGACCTTCTGGTATGACGACCAGACGGACGCGCCGAGCCGGTCCCTGAGCAACCTGGGGCTCTTCCTGCCCTTTGGCGGTGCGTGCAGCGCTACGCCGTGGGAGACCTGCGAGGCCCACTTGGCCCTGGCCTGGATCCTCAAGCACGACACACAGATGCCAGACGACGTGCGAGAGCTGCTGCTCCGCCTATCGAACCTCCATCGCCGCAGCGCCCTCCTGTTCTACCCGCCAACTTGGCCGGATGCCGTGCGCGAGCTCGACCCGGGCGCCACCCACGAAGCCTGGCCCTACCTGCCCACTGAACCGTTCTACTCCCTCGAGGGAGGGGGACACCGAGGCGCGCCTGCGGCCTACATGGCCGGCTCCGCCGTCTGGTGCTACTGGCTCTACGAGGCGCTGGCCCGGTCGACGGATCCGGACGTGCTGGTCCTCAACCTGGACGTGCACGAGGGCTTCGAGGAGGCCCTTGCCGGCCATGAACGCCATGTGTACCTGTACAACCCGACGCCCGAGCCAAGAGACGTTGATGTCACGTTCCCTGGGCTCCCGGCGGGCGTCTACGCGCTGACCGTCGAGGGCGCTGCGCCGTCCACCGCGCAACACTCGTCGGACGAGCTGGGGACGGGGGTACCCATCCGGCTCGCCGCCCGCGCCTGGGCCCCCCTGACGCTCCATCGCGAGGATAGCGCCGAAGCGCGAGACCGGATTGCGGCGTGCAAGCAGGCACGCAACGCCCTGTCGCGCGCGTATCAGCTGCTGCAGGAGGCCGCCTTGTCGGGTGCGACACCGGCGCCATCTGTGGAGCTCTTCGGCAGAGCCATGGAGGGCTACCGACGCGGCGACTTCGGCCGCGCCAGGCTCATGGCTCAGGACTCGGCCAAGGGGCTTGGCCCCTGACAGCAGCGGCTTCTCCGTCCCAACAGCGGCAGGCGCCGCCCTGATCTGCCCGGCTCTCAGTGGCTCACGGCATCGCCTGGTAGTAGATCGTTACCCTCGGGATCATGATGCCGTTGTCGCGCGTCCAGATCCCCACCCGGCCAGAGGGTAGCGGCTCGGGGTCCTCCCACACGAGTATCGGCTGGTCCGCGATCCAGATGCCCACTTGGCGCCCGCGCTTCTCGGCCCGGATGTTGAGCCACTGGTTGTGTGCGTCGCTGTAGATGCGGTACTCATCGTTCCGCGCCACGACCCGCCCGGCTCGAGACAGCGTCGCGCCCGACCCGGCTTCGTCGGCTCCCAGCACGAAGCTGTAGCCACTATTGGCGTCCTCGCCGTCACCGCAGAGTACCAGGTTGAACGCCCGGCAGATCTCGCGCGGAGTGCCATCGCCATGGTCGATCTCCCACGGGCCGATGTGCGAGTCCACGATGATGTCACCCTCGAACCGGCGCTTATGCCAGATGGCGGCCACCTCCTTGCTCCGGCCACCGAACCAGGACCACTCGGCGGTACACGGCCATCGACTCGAGATGGCCCACTCGCCACTGGAGACCCACCACGGGGTGGGCGCACGGTCGAAACAGTCGTCCAGCACGTTCCCGGCACGCAGCTCGAGCCCGGAGAGCCGGGGCCGGAAACCCTGGGCCCGGAACCCGAGGCATGACAACTCGCCCGCGGCCTCGTCCGCGGGGATGTCCGGCAACGGGCGACCATCAAGGAGCGCGGTGAGCGCCCCGCCCGTGCGCCTCACGGTCACCACGGGCGAGGCTGACGCGGTCACCGTCGTGCGCCTCCTACGGCCGCGCCCTGTCAGCTCCACGGAGCACTCGCGTTCCCCGCGCCGGGGCGCCACGGCAATCGCGAAGCCGTCACCGGGTGCCTCCAGTTCCGAGGTCAGTAACAGTGTCAGCGAGGGATCGGCCGCCCGTGCTTCGCCGAAGTTGCACTGGAACGAGAGCTCGAAGTCGCCGTGGAAGCGGCCTCGGCGCCAGAAGAGCCCTGGTTCCTCTCGCACGGGTCGCCACTGCAGGGCCGTCCCGGCCCACGTGTCGCGGTCGAGCGTACCCGCAAAGGGCGGGACACTGCCATCGAGCTCCACCAGGGCCGGCGCCTCTTCGCCCGTCGCGGCGCGCACCTCGACGTCATCGAACTCGGATCGGCAGTCCTTCAGATACAGAGCAACCCGGCCGCCGGGAAACGAGTTCTCGTCCGCCCACAGGACCCACTGGCCGTCGAGGGCTGCCGAGACCGTACCACCCAAGACCCTGGCGGTAAGCCGATACCAGTGACCGGTCACGAGACAGCCGTCGCCCTGCGCCACGATGCGCTCCTGGCCGCCTTTCACTCGCACCAGCTCGAGGCCGCCCGCCGCGTCGTTCGGCGTGTCACTCACCCGGGCGCGGAACAGCAGGTGGTTCGCCGCGTCCTGGTAGTAGAGCGCCTGGCCGACGGTGCCCGCCTGCGTGGGGCGCGCCGAGACGCTGAACTCGTACTCGTCCCAGAAGGGCCAGCCTGCTGTCGCCAGACCGACGCCCCGGGCTTGGCCCTGATAGTTGAACGGGTTCACACCCATCTTGGGGTCACCCTCGGCCTTCGTCGCCCACTCGCCCGAGACGACCTCCCAGGGGCCCTCCTGGTCCTCGCCCCGCATGAAGTCGTCATCGAACCGCACGGGCTCCACGGGCTGCAAAACGAGGTCGGCCAGGGCCGAGCCCGTCGACGCGACGCGCCCCTCCCACAGAGGACCGTCGCCCACCACTGCCTGTCTCGAGCCGACAGATAGGCCGACGCGACCCGAGCGTGCCTTCACCAGGAACGCCGACGTCCCGCGTTCGAGGGGGATCTCGGCCGCGTCCGCTGTCTGGCCGTCGCGGATGAGCGTCACGGCCGCCCGCGCCCGCTGGAAATCCACGCGAACCAGACTCGATCGGCTGCGGTAATGGAGCAGCAGTGACGCGTCCCCTCGGTCCGAGTAGTAGGTCCCCGTCAGGTTGAACTCGGCGGCCTCGCCGCCCTCGACCAGCGTGGCACCGTCTGGCAGGGGGGCGTCGCGAGGGCCGGCGGGTTCGAGCGTGCTCTCCTCGGGCTCGGCCTCCGCTGGCGCGGGCTGGGCCGAGTCTCCCGACGCCACCTCCTTGCGGCCAAGCCGTACCCCTTCAGCCACGAGCTGTGGGACGTACCGCGAGCCGCCCAGGAGGCGCACCAGGGCATCCGCCAGAGGGTCCAACACCGGCCCCCACGACAGCGATGCCCCTATCGCCGGCGCCGAGTAGATGATGAGGCCCCGCCCGAGCGGGCGTGCCCATACCGCAGGGCTGCCAGTGTAGCCCTCCACAGGGCTCGGCGCCCCGCCCACGACGATGCGGCCATCGTACCGCGCCAGCACCTGGAGACCAACCTCCGACGCGGGCTCGAAGTGGAACCGCGTCTCGCCGGGCTCGAGCCGTGTTCCTTCACCCATCAGTGCGGACAGCGGATTGTCGGTCCCACCCATGACGATCGCTGCAAGCTGGTCGGTGTACCCGCCCTTGCCCGGCACCAGGCGGGGCAGCGGGTAGGCACTCGTGTCCAGAACAGCGATGCCTCCGCTCTCGACAAACCCCGCCAAGGCCTCCTGGGCCCGGTCCCTGAGGCCGCCACTCACCGCCCCGACGAACAAGAGATCGAAGCGCCCGAGGACTCGGGGGTCGGCGAGCTGGTAGTCGACGAGCACCTCGTGCGGAAGGCCCTGCCGTGCCAAAAGGCCGTGGTAGCCCGTGGGATAGTCCCCGGCGATGCCGACCCGCAGACACTCGGCCGGACTGTCTACGGGGGTGATGCGGACATAGTCCACATCGAAGGCCAGCGCGTGCGACGAGAACGTCTTGCCGATGACCCCAACGAATCGCGGAGCTCGCGCCAGGATGCAGGCGCCGGCATCGGCCCACTCGTTGCCATCGCGGCTCACCTGCCCCCGGCAGATGCTCCCGGCACGCACAAGGCGCAGCCACACATCTCGGGCCTCACCGGGCACGCGGACGAATCCGCTCGAACCCGTGGGCTCGAGCCACACCTCGGGTGTCTTTGTGCCGTTGCTCAGCGCGGGAGCCTGGAGCGGGCCCATGGTGGCCAACCATGTGTCACTGGCTCCGATCATGAGCCCCGCCTGGAACTGGCCTGCCGGATCGAACTCATGCAGGCGGATGCGGGCCTCCACCATCCAGTCGCCCTCGGGAGCGGCGGCGCGCAGCTGAGGGGCATCGTCGACCGGCTGTGGGCTATCCCAATGGTTGAACGCCTGCTCGCGTTCAGGGATACGGATCCGCAGCCAGCCGGGCGCGTCCGCAAGTGAGACCGTGGGCCCCTCGACCGGCACGCGCCACTCCCAACGCGCGCCGAGCGCCCCCGCGTCGAAGCCCTCTTCCCATCCCTGCGACCAGACCGGCCAAACCGTGGCGAGCACTGCGACAACTGCCCATGGGAAACGCATCCCCTGCAGTCCCCCTCAAGCAGCAGCGCGCCCCAGCGGGTGCCTCTCGGCGCCGCCCGGGCGTATCTCCGATTGGACGCCGCGCGCGTACGTGTGTTGCGCACCGGGTGCCGCGCCACCAGGAGGAGCCCGTGGATCCAGCCGGTGACCGGTGCCGTGAGTGCGTGCGGCTGCACCCCGGACTCCATGAGACCACGTGCCGGCGTAGGCTCTGCCGGCGGCCGCGGCGAAGCGTGCACCCACACTCCCGCCGAGAGAGGAGCCGCGATGCGTGCTGTCCTCATGCCCCTCACTCTGACTCTGCTTGCTGCCGTCTGCCCGGCCGCCGACATCACGTGGACCAATGTCGGCCCGGGCGGTGGAGGTTGGATCCAGGCCATCTGTCTCGATCCCGCAGACCCGAACCGCATCCACCTCGGGTGCGACGTGGGCGGGTACTACCGCAGCGACGACATGGGCGGCCGGTGGGCGATCCGCAACGCGGGCCTCACCGACTACTTCGTTCAGTGCGTGGCTGTGTGCCCCGATGATCCTGCGGTGATCCTCCTCGGTTGCGAGGGGGGCGTCCACCGATCAGTGGACGGCGGAGCCACCTGGGAGCTCTGCCGAGACGGGTTCCCGGCGCCCGATCGATGGGCGTTTGGCGCGCCGATCGGGTCCCTGGTCTTCGACCCGTCGCGGCCCGGCGTCGTCTACGCGGGTATCGGCCGACCCCGCTGGGGCAAGGGCGGCACTGGGTCGGTCTACCGGAGTGACGATCGGGGCAGGACTTGGCGCCTCTGCCCGCGCGGGGAAATCCCGCCCGAGGCCATTGTCATGGCGCTCGACGTGTCCCCCAACGGCTCGTTCATCCTCGCAGCGACGAACCAGGGGCTCTATCGCTCCGGCGATGGCGGGCAGACATGGGTCGACAGCGGGACCGGCCTTGCCCACCGGCGCTGCGTCGACGTCGCCATCAGCCCATCTGACCCGGCGATCTGCTATCTGACCCTCGAGACTCTCGCGCGAGGCGAGGCACCCTTCGATGGCGGCGTATACCGCAGCAGCGATGGCGGAGTGACCTGGGAGAGGTGTTCCGACGGCTTGCCGGACCGCGTCGGGCCCGAAGGGGGCGCCTATCAGCTCTGCTCGGGGTACCGCGAGATGGCCGTGTCGCCCGAAGACCCAGACACTGTCTACATCGGCTCGACGGCCTGGGTCTCGCCAGGCGTGTACAAGACTACCGATGGCGGCGCGAGCTGGAGCTTCGCCGGGCCGTCGGCCGACCGGGCCGGAGACGACATGGGGTGGATCCGCTTCTGGGGCCCGACCATCGAGTGCCTCGCCATCTCGCCCATCGAGCCCAACACGCTGGTGTGCGGGACCTCCGGACACGTGTTCGTGACGCGCGACGGCGCCGCCACGTGGCGGCAGGCCTACTGCTCCGAGACGCCCGATGGCCGGGTCTCGGGCAACGGCCTTGAGGTGACCTGTCTCAACAACGTCGCCTTCGATCCCCTCCAACGCGAACGGCTCTATGCCTGCTACTTCGACATCGGCCTACTGATCAGTGACGATCTGGGCCGCTCGTTCCGCAGACAGACCCAGGGCATGGAGAACGAGGGGAACACGTTCACGATACGGGCCGATCCCCAGATGCCCGGCAGGCTCTGGGCCAGCACCGGCGAGTGGGACACGAATGTGGGCGACATCTGCCGCTCTGTCGACGGCGGTCTGACGTGGCGCGTCGTCGGCAAGCCCGAGACTGGCCTGCCGGATGGTCAGGTCTGCACGCTGCTGCTCGATCCTGATAGCCCGCTGGAGGCGCGGAGGCTCCTGGCGACCGTGAAGGGACACGGCGTCTACGTGAGCGACGACGGCGGGGACTCCTGGCAAGCCGCGTGCGAGGGCCTGCCCGAAGCCGTGCGCGGCGGCGTTGCGGGTCTGGTCTTCGCCGCCGGCGACTCGCGCACCCTCCGATGTCTCCTCGGCGGCAAGCCCGATGACGGAAGCGGCCTGTATGAGAGTACCGACGGCGGCTCCAGCTGGACCAGAGTCAGCACCCAGCCCATCTTCGGCGACTGCCAGCAGCTCGTGGGCGATCCGGGCGACTCGTCCACCCTCTACGTCTGCCTCCGCGAGACGGCCCACACCCCGGGCGGGCTCTGGCGGAGTACGGATGGCGGGCGGACATTCGACTGCCTATACGATTACCACTTCGCCCAGTGCATCGCCGTGAGCCCCCGGAACCCGTCGATCCTCTACCTCGGGCTGAACGATCACCCATTCCACGATGGGAACGTGACCCCGGGCTTCCTCGTGAGCCGTGACGCAGGGGCCACATGGTCGCCGGAGATGGACGGACTCACGTCAAGCCACATCGCGTCGGTCACCATCTCCCCCCACGATCCCAGGCTCCTTGCTGTGGGGACGGGCGGCAACGGGATCTTCATCGGGCGGGACGCTGGCCCCTGACGCCCTGTGCGGTGGAGCGCGACGTCCTGAGGGACCCTACATCGACCGCGCGCAGCGGAAACCCACGTCGTCGTTGCGGTAGGTCGGGGCCTCGGCCTCGCCCCGGCGGGCGCAGTGGAACAGGATCCAGTTGGGGCTCAGCCACGAGCCCCCGCGGAGTACCATGGCGCGCATGCCGTTGGGGGCAGTGAGGTCACCCAGCGCATAGCGGCCGTAGGCGCCCTCGTCGTAAGCATCGGCGCACCACTCCCAGACGTTCCCCACCAGGTTGTACGCGAACCACGGGCTCCGTCCCGTGGGGTGGCTCCAGATGGAGCAGGTGGTCTCGTCGCCCCGGTTGAGGAAATGCCGGCAGCGTTCGGGATCCCACTCGTCCCCCCAGGGGAACGCTCGGCCGTCCGTGCCCCGCGCCGCCTTCTCCCACTCGAGCTCGGTGGGTAGCCGAAGCCCAGCCCAACGGCAGTAGGCCTCCGCGCCATGCCAGCTCACCTGAACCACGGGGTGGTCGGCATAGCGCTCGTTGTCGACCGCGTAGCCCGAGCCGACACGGACGACGTGGCAGTCGTCGTTGAGTAGGATCCACTTCTTCCGCTCGGCCACGTCAGGCTGTACGGCGGTCAGGAAACGCGCGTACTGCGCATTCGTGACACACCCGGCACCGATGTAGTAGCCCGGGATCTCCGCTTCGAACCCGACCGGCAGGCCTTCGTTGACCCGTCTCGCTTCGTCGCGAGCCCCGAACAGCGCCCTGCCAGCCGGAACGGGCACCAGGATCGTGCCGTCCGGCTCGTTGACAACCCAGTTGCGTGGCAGATAGCTCCCGTGCGGGGGCGCATGAGCAGCCCGTGCCAGGTCTCGCCCCAGGCCCGCCGGCAGCGGCTGCGCCCCAGTGGAAACGACGGCCCCCGGCGCGTGACCCCCCGCGCCGCCCGCCATGAGCTCTGCCGCCACCGTGGCCGCATCAGGCCGCTCGTCCGGGTCCCGCGCCAGCATCCGGGGGATGAGCGTGCCCCATGGTGCAGGAAGGTCGGGCGGGATGTCAGGTGCCTCGGTCAGGACCTTCTTCATCAGCTGAGCGGGCGTCGGAGCGTAGAAAGGCACCCGCCCCGTCAGACACTGCTGGGCCACCACCGCCAGAGCGTAGACGTCGGACTCCGGCCCGATCCGCCCATCATACTGCTCCGGTGCCATGTAGCTCGGCGTCCCATGGAAGCCCCCGCTGCCCAGCAGGGCCTGGGCGGCTCCAGTGAGTCCAAGATCGCCCAGCTTCCAGTGCTCGCCGCACTTGAGGATGTTACCCGGCTTCACGTCGCGATGGATGGCGCCCTGCGAGTGGATGTGCGCCAGCGCCTGCGCGATCTGCGAGATGCACTCGAGTGCCTCGGACTCCGAGAGTGTCCCCGTCTGACGCAGCAGCCGGTGCAGGGCCGTCTCGGCCAGCTCCATGGCGATGCAGAAGCACCCGGAAAGCTGCGGCTCCGTGAGTAAGTCGCACGTCCGATAGCTCACCAGGTTCGGATGCGCGAGCCGGGCCATGGCCTGAACCTCGCGAATGACGCGCTCCTGATGCTCCGCCACCAGGTCCGGGTTCTTGGGCGGCGGGATGAGCTTCACGGCCACGCGACCTACGTACTTCCCCACGAGGTACTCGCGCGCTTCATACACCGACCCGAAGCTGCCCCGACCGATCAGCCGTATGAGACGGTAGCGATTGGCGATCAGTGCGCCAGGAGATTCCGGCTGATCCGACATGCTTGCCCGTCCCCTTTGTGGTGTCGGGCGTCCCTTCTCAAGCCACCACCCGGCAACCTGCAGCCGGGCTCGCCCCGCCACCCATTGGTGGCGAGGGACCAGACCGCAGCCTCGGCGACTCCAGGCTCAGCCCCGGGCCGTGGCTCCAGGGGCACCGGGTGCTCCGCCGGCACTGGCAGGAGATGCGAAGCCACCGAGGAAAGACTACGTCTGCAAGCGCTAACACAAGAGTGCCCGCCAGCCGGGTCGGCGGGAGCGCCGCGGATGGGGTGCCGGGAGGTCTGTGGCCGTGGAGGCACCGAAGGGGAGCGAGGGAACACGCAGCCGCGGCCCGCTTCTCGGGGCGGCCGCGCAGGGCGAGGCATGGCTCCAAAGCATGATCGACAGCCTGCCCTACCAGGTCTACCTCAAGGACGCCCAAGGCCGGTTTCTCATGGTCAACCGGGCAATGGTAGAGGCGATCGGTAAGCCGCCGGGCGACATCATCGGCCGGAACCTTTCCGATCTGCTGCCTGACCGTGATGCTGCCTCCCGGTGCCAGCAAGAGGCACGGATACTCGAGACCGGTGTGCCCCTCGAGGACTGCGTCTACTCTCACACCGACGCCCAAGGCCAACAGCACTGGTACTCCGAGACGGAAGCCCGGGTCCCCCTGCCCCATGGCGGATTCGGCCTCGTAGGGGTGACCCGCGAGCTCAACCCCCAACAGCAAGCGGCCGAACGTCTGCGCATCCAGAAGGAGCTGGCCGTCCGCCTTCTGTCGGCCGAGACCATCGAGGCCGCTCTCTCCGATGCGCTCCGAGCCGCCATCGAGGGAACCGGAGCCGACGGTGGAGCGGCATACTTGGCCGATCCGGCCTCTGAGTCGCTGTCTCTCTACGAGGCCGTCAGCCTGTCTCCGCCACCGCGCTTGCCCTTGGCCGGCTTCTCTACTCTCGGTGAGGGCCAACTGCGGACGATCCACATGGCCACCAGCCAACTGGACGCATACCCGGAGGTCCGTGACGCATTGGCCGCCCAGGGCGTCCGTTGCTTCGCCGCAGCGCCCCTGGGACAGCCCGACCACCTTCTCGCGTCACTCCACGTGGCATCGCGGGCATTCGACCGCTTCCCTCCGGAGGCGCGGGAGCATCTGGAGGCCGTGGTCGCCCTCGCAGGGCAGGCTCTGGCCCGCGTGGCGGCCCAGTGCTCGCTCCGCGAAAGCGAGTCGCGCTACCGGACCATGCTGCAAGAGGCCAGCGACGCCCTGTTCGTGTTGGCATTGACCGACGCGGGCCCGGGCCAGTTCATCGACGCGAACGACCAGGCAGTCCGACTCCTGGGATACTCCCGCGCGGAGCTGCTGTCGATGAGCATCACGGATGTCGACGTCCCGGAGCAGTTGGCCCATGTGCCCGGCATCATCGCCAGACTCCGCGACACCGGGAGTGCGGTGTTCGAGACCGAGCACCTCACGAAAGACGGCCGACGTGTACCCGTCGAGGTGAGCGCACGCCTGATCGACCTGCAGGGCCAGACCGTCGTTCTGGCCGCGGTGCGCGATGTCACCGACCGGCACCGGGCCGAAGCGGCCCTCCGCGAGAGCCAGCGGCGGCTCATGGACATTATCGACTCCCTTCCCGATGCGACCTTCGTGCTCGATGCGTCCGGCCGTGTGACCGCCTGGAACAGGGCCATCCAGGACATGACCGGTGTCCCCGCGGAGGCGGTTGTGGGCCAAGGTGGTTATCAGCACGCCATCCCTTTCTACGGCGAGCCCAGACCGTCTCTCGCCGATCTCCTCCTTCAGGGACTCGAGCCCGCCCCCGACCGGTACCGGATGATCAGTCGCGAAGGCGGCGTCGTGGTCGCCGAGGCCACTGTGCCGATGACCGGTAGGGGGATGCGCGACCTCTGGGCCAGGGCCGTTCTGCTCCATGACGATCGTGGTGCTGTGGTCGGCGCGATCGAGACCATCCGCGATGTCACCGAGCGGCGCCGCGCCGAGGAGGCCCTGCGCGACAGCGAACGCCAGTTGGCCGACATCATCGACTTCCTCCCCGACGCCACCTTCGTCATCGACACCCACGGCCGCGTGGTCGCATGGAACCGGGCCATCGAGGAAATGACGGGCATCCCCGCACACGAGATCCTGGGCAAGGGCGACCACGAGTACACCGTGCCCTTCTATGGCTACCGCCGCAAGTGCCTTGCCGATCTTGTGCTCCGGTACGATGACGTCGCCGAGGAGTACTACCCCGGGATCCGGCGTGAGGGGGGCGCGCTCGTCGCTGAGATACCATCGGTGTGTCCCCGGGGCCGCGACATGGCAGTCTGGGCGAAGGCCACACCGCTTCGCGACAGGGACGGTCGCATCACGGGGGCGATCGAGGCGATTCGCGACATCACCGAACGTCGCCGGGCCGAGGAGGCACTCCGCGCGCGAGAGGAGCAGTACCGCCTCATCGTCGAGACATCCAATGAGGGCATCCTGCCCACCGACCCCCGGGGTGTCATTCGCTTCGCCAACCCGCGAATGGCCGAGATCGTGGGTCATCAGCTCGCGCAGTTGATCGGCCGTAACGCGGCCGAGTTCATGGACCCCGAAGAGGCCGCGGATCACGCGCGCCGGATGGCTGAACGCGCAACCGGCGTCTCTGCCCAGTACGAGCGGCGTCTCCGCCACAGTGACGGCCACGAGGTCTGGGTCGCGATCTCGTCCACCCCGATCATCGACGATGGTGGGCGGTTCACTGGGTCGTTCGCCATGGTCACCGACATCACCGAGCCGAAGCGCGCCGAGCGCGAGCGCGAGTTGCTCGAGACACAGCTGGCCGACGCTCGCAAGCTCGAATCCATTGGGCAGCTGGCGGGCGGGGTGGCCCACGACCTGAACAACATGCTGGCGCCGATCCTGGGCTATGCGGAGCTACTGGCAGGCGACCCGGCGGCAGACCCGCGCCAGCAGTCGGCCCTGCAGGAGATCATCAAGGCCGCGCAGCGGGCCCGCGATCTCGTGCGGCAGCTTCTCGCCTTCGCCCGGCGCCAGACCCTCAACGTGCGCCCCATCGACCTCAACAAGGTAGTGGTCGACCTGGAACCCATGCTCCGCCGGACCATCCGGGAGAATGTGGACATCGCTCTGGACCTCGATCCGGCCCTGCCGTCAGTCCAGGGCGACGCCGGCCAGATCGAGCAAATCATCCTCAACCTCGCCGTGAACGCCCAGGATGCCATGCCGGACGGGGGCGTTCTCGCCATCGGGACATCAGCGGCCGTCGTCGAAGGGGCCGGCCCCGACTGCCCAGCCGGCATCGCGCCCGGCCGATACGCCTTGCTGACCGTGCGCGACAACGGCGTGGGCATGGACGAAGCCACTCTCAGCCGGGCCTTCGAGCCGTTCTTCACGACCAAGGCCACCGGCCGCGGCACCGGTCTCGGACTGTCGACGGTCTACGGCATCGCCACCCAGCACGGCGGCCATGTCGCGGCCCAGAGTGAGGTCGGCAAGGGCACCGTTATCCGCGTCTATCTCCCTCAGGCCGCTGAGGCACCCGAGTCCAACGTCTCCGGGACGCCCGAGGGCCCTGCTGCGGGCAATGAGACCGTGATGGTCGTGGAGGACCAAGCCCAAGTGCGTGACCTGGTTGGCGCGATGCTCGAGCAGAGCGGGTACACCGTGCTCTCCGCCGCCGATGGAGCAGAGGCCGTCGAGCTCAGTGAGGGCTGGAAAGGCCCCATTCATCTCCTCGTGACGGATGTGATCATGCGTGGCATGAACGGCCGACAGGTGTACCAGAGCCTGCTCTCCAAACGGCCAGAGCTCAAGGTGCTCTACATGTCGGGCTACCCGAGCAACGTCATCACCCATCATGGAGTGATCGATCCGGGAGTCCAGTTCATCCCCAAACCCTTTGCGCTGCGCGACTTCACGGCCAAGGTACGACAAGTGTTGGACACAAAGCCCACGGGCCCCATAGCCTAGGCACCCACTCGGAGGCCACCACGGCCCCACCGGCGAAGTCCCTGCATGGTCCTTGTCAGGCTGGTCCCGTTCGCGTCGCCGGGCGAAGTGGCCGGCAGACGGCGGATCCCAGGTCCACAAGAGAGGGGATACACACCCATGGAGCTAATGGAAGCCATCGCGGGACGCCGGTCGGTGCGCGCCTACACCAGCGAATCGCTGACCCGGGACCAGATCCAGAGACTGCTCGAGGCGGCCGTCCTCGCACCCACTGGGATGAACACCCAGCCCTGGGTGTTCGGTGTCATACAGGACCCGGCGCTGCTCCGCGACCTCAACAGGCGGGCCAAAGCGCATCTGCTGAGCACCATCGACGATGCCTCGCCCCTGGCCGGCTATCGCGCCAACCTCGAGAACCCCGAGACGGACCTGTTCTACGGCGCGCCCGCGTTGATCGTGGTGTACGCCAAGCCGGCGGTCACCTCGCAGATCGACGGCTGCCTCGCGGCCCAAAACCTGATGCTCGCCGCATACGGCATGGGCCTGGGAACATGCTGGATCGGTCTGGCGCACGGCCTGCTTGCCACTGCCGAAGTGAAAGCCGAGCTCGGCGTGCCCGTCGAGTGCAACGTCGTCGCGCCCATCATCCTCGGCAAGCCGGCCGCATGGCCCCCGGCCGTCGAGCGACATGCACCCGAGGTAGCCTACTGGAAGTAGCGCCCCGCCCCCCTACCAGTCCCGCTTGCCCGAAGCGCTCGGCGGATCCTGGCGCTGCACAAACGGGTCGTCAAAGGGCCCCTGGAAGAACCCAGGCGGAAGCAGCTGGTCCAGGTCGTCGAAGATCGACGGCGACTGCCTCGGTCTCTTGGGGTCGGGGTTGAGCCGTCTCCGGCCATAGCGCTCCAGCTGCTCAAGCTGCTTCAGCGCCCGGTCCACGTCGGCCGGATCGAGTTGCGGGTACTGGCGGCCCGCCGCGGGGGGCGGCTGGACTGGATTCGAATAGGCCCGCCGGCCCTGCTGCTGTTCCTGTGGTTCCGATTGCTGCTGTGGGTGTCGTCGCGATTCCGGCTGTTGGCGTGACGCATCGCCAGCCGACTGGTCTGGCTGGCTCTGCTCCTCCCGCTGCTGCCCACGCGGCTCCTGGCCCTTCTGTTGCTTCTCTTCCTGCTGTTGTTGTTGTTGCTGCTGTTGCTGCTGCTGTTGTTGTTGCTGTTGTTGTTGTTGCTGCTGGGGCTGCTGCCTCTGGCGCTTGAGGGCCTCTTCGGCCAGCTTCTTGTTGAACGCCGCGTCCTCGTCGCCGGGGGCGGACTGGAGTACGGCGTCATACTCCCGTATGGCCTGCTCATACTGGCCCTGTTTGAAGTAGGCGTTCCCCGAGTTGAAGTGGGCCTTCACGGCCAGGCCCGAGGTACTGCCGGCCAGCTTAGCGGCGTGGGCGAAGGCTGCGTTCGCCGTCGCGTAGTCGCCCGCCTTGTACGCCGCAGCGCCGCGGTTGAACTCGAGCTCCGGAGACTGAGGAGCCGCCTGAGCGGCTTGGCTGTACCCATCCAGCGCCGCCCGGTAGTCGCCGCTCGCATACTCTCCCGATGCCCGCTCTGCAAGCACCTGGGCCCGCGACTTGAACAGGTCGGCCGGAGCGAAACCCAACAAGAACAAGGCACTGATCAACCCTGCACCGCACTTCATCATGGCGCCACCGGCCTCCTCCCGACCGAACGGCTCGGCACCAGCGCCTCTACGATCAGCAGCACCAGGGCGAGGGCAATCAAGGGCTGGAATGCCTCGCGGGCCGTCGTCACCGTCCGGACGGTTCGGCCCTTGCCGGCGGCCGCCCGGATGACCCCAACCAAGCCGTCCGCCGTGCTCTCTGCGGTCGCATGGCGGTACGTTCCACCCGTGCCCTCAGCCACTCGCTTCAGAGCGGCCTCGTCCAGCCGGGTCACTACCGTCTGGCCCTGGTACTCCTTATACACCGTCCCGCCAAAGAGCCCCGAACCCAGTGGAATCCGAGCCCCTTCCGTTGTGCCGATGCCGACCGTATGCACAACCGCGCCGAGCCGCTTCGCTTCCGCCACGGCCTCCTCAACGCCTTGCTCCTGGTCCTCGCCGTCGCTGAGGATGATCACCACCCGGCCGCGGCTCTCCTTGGGATCGAACCGCTCACAGGCCTCACGGACTGCCGCCGCTAGCGCCGTGCCCCCTTCGCCCACCGACTCGTAGTCCACTCCATCGAGCATGGTGAGCACGGCTCCCATGTCTGCCGTCATCGGGCATATCGTGGTCGCCTCATCAGTGAAGGTCACCAGCGCAACGCGGTCATACTCCAGGCGCGATACCAGGCGGTCCACGATGGCAAGCGCCCCGTACAGACGGCTGCGCGCGAAACCCGCGTCCGCCGCCCTCATGCTCGTGGATACATCGATGGCCACCACCACGTCGACTCCCGAGCCCAGAGCCGTCTGCCACTCATGCCCCACCTGGGGCCGCGCCGCGGCGGCCACGGTGAGCAGCAGCGCCACCAGCACCATCACCGTCTTCAGCGTCGCCCGCGACCGTCGCCCCCCCATGACCCGGGCGAGCAGGGCGGGATCGGCGAAAGCCGCGCCGCGACGGCGGTCCGCAAACCACCACAGAAGTGAGGCCGCCACCCCAATCGGTGCCGCGATCAGTCCCCAGAGCCACTGTGGCTGGCCGAAACCCATCGCCCTACCCCATCACGCGCAGCCAACCGCAGAACGCGGCGAACTCGATCGCCAGGAGCAGCACCGCGGGAACCACTAGCCACTGCGCCTGCTCCTTCATTACCTTTGACCTCTTGACCACAACCTCAGACTTCTCGAGCTGCGCGATGGTTGCCAGAACCTGACTCAGTCTCTCGTTGGTCTCCGCTCGGTAGTACTGTCCGCCCGTGATCCGCGCAATCTCCGTGAGCGTCGCTTCGTCCAGACGCGTGAAGATGGGCCTCCCGAACTGATCGGTGGCTAGCTGGTCCTCGTGCGGAGGCGGAAGGGGGATAGGGGCCCCCTGTGGAGAGCCCACTCCCACCGCATACACCCGGATGCCTCGCGACTGAGCGATCCGCGCACCATCGATGGCGGGAAGATGCCCGGCCGTCTGCTCCCCATCCGTCAGTAGCACGATCACCCTCGTTCGGTCTGCTTCCTGGGTGAAGCGGTACACGCAGTTGGCCAGCGCATCGCCGATGGCCGTGCCGGATGCCTCCACCATCCCGATGTCGACCTTGCTGATGATGTCCTTGAGTCCCTCGTAGTCAAACGTCAGGGGCGATTGGGTGAAACTGGCGCCCGAGAACACCACGAGCCCCACACGGTCGCTCTGCAGCTGGTCAACGAACTGGGTCGCGAGTTGCCGGACGCCGGCAATGCGGTTCGGTTTGTAGTCCCTCGCCAACATACTGAACGACGTGTCCAGCGCCAGCATGATGTCCACGCCCTTGCGCTTCTCCTCGGTGGTCTCCAGCCCCAGTTGCGGCCGCGCCAGTGCTCCCGTGAGGAGCACCAGCACCGCCACGCGCAGCGGCAGCCGGGCACCCAAAACCCGGGCGCGCCAGCCCCGCGGCACCTGGAGTTCCGAGAGCCCCGGCAGAGGGATGCCCCGCCCCACCCGCCGACGGGCCCGCCACACCAGGGCCAACGGGATCGCGGCCAGCAGCACCAAGGCCCAGGGGCTGTGGAAGGTCGGCCACGTCACGATGGTCCCTCCGAGCCGGTCGGCGGGTGCGAGGCCGCCACCCCTCGGACCCACTCGATCGCGGGCCCTACCGGACTCGCCACAAACCCGTCAGACCGTGCGAACTTGGCGAGGTCACACCGCCCCAGCAGGTCCTGAAGCCCATCGGCCGACTCTGCCTCGCCCGAGCGCCGCAACTGCTGGACCAACTCGTCGGTGGTCAGGCGAGCGGCTCCAGTGTCGAACGTCCGCGCAACGAACTCCCGGAGGATACTGGACAACTGATCCGCGAAACGCGCGTACTCGCCCCGCTCCCACAGACCCGACGTCGCCAGCACCTGGAGCCGGCGCACGGCACGGTCGCCCGCCGTCTCCGGCGCCTTCGCGGTAGGCACCGGGCGCGACGCGCGCCGACGCGCTGGAACGACGGCCAGAAGCCCCACCAGTGCCGCCAGCGCCAGCAGACCGGCCGCGATCAGCACGATACGACCCCACGGCACGGGCCCCACATACTGCACCGGACCCCGTATGTCTCGGAGCTGGCTATCCAGGTCCCTGGGCGGCCCGGGGTGCGGGTCCTGCGCGAGACCCACCCCCAGCACACAGACCACAGCCGCGAGGACGATGACCGCCGCGATGCGATCGCGAGTCATCGACGGGTCCACCTCCGTCGCGAACGGAAGAAGCGCATGAGCGGCCCAAACATCTCCTGGTCGGTGCGCAGCGAAAGCACATCCACACCCGCCGAACGCAGAAGATCCAGCCGACGTTGTCGGGCCTCAACTGCCGACGCTGCGAAGGCCGAGCGGACCGCGCCATCCGACGAGTCCACGATCTGCGTCGCACCGGTCTCCGGGTCGACCAGTTCGACGAGCCCCACGCTGGGCAGCTCGTACTCGCGCGGGTCCACCAGCTCCACAGCGACCGCGTCATGGCGGAGCGACGCCACGCGCAGATCGTGTTCGAAGTCCCGGTCCATGAAATCGGACACGACGATCAGCACACACCGCTTGTGAACCGCCTGGTGTACCGCCCGCAGGGCCGCCGAGATCGAGGTGCCTCGGCCCGTAGGCTCGAACGCCAAGGCATCGCGCACGATGCGGAGCACGTGCCGCCGTCCCTTGCGAGGTGGCACCAGCTCCTCCACCCGGTCGGAGAACAGCAGACACCCGAACCGGTCGTTGCTGCGCGCCGCCGAGAACCCAATGTAGGCAGCCAACTCCGCCGCCACGTCTCGCTTCAAACCCCGAGTGGTCCCAAACGCCGACGATGGACTGATGTCGACACAGCACACAATGGTGAGCTCGCGCTCCTCGTCATACTGCCGTACGTGCGCTACCCCGGTCCGTGCCGTCACCCGCCAGTCGATGAGCCGCACGTCGTCCGCGTAGTCATACTCCCGCACGTCTCGGAACTCGAGCCCATGGCCGCGAAACGCACTCCGGTACTGCCCCGCGAACAAACTGTCCACCAGGCGCTGTGTCTTCAGTTCGAGGCGCCGAACACGATCGAGGATGTCTGAGAGCTGGGGCGTGCCCGGACCCGACGTCCCCCGGCCTGAGTCCGGCTCACGGGACCTTGACCGACGCCAGAGCCCGGTGGATGATCTGGTCACTCGTGATCCCCTCCGCCTCCGCCTCATAGGTCACGATGACACGATGGCGCAGGACATCGCGCGCGACCTCCTTGACGTCAGCGGGCACCACATAGCCGCGCTGGTTCAGGAACGCCACGGCCTTGGCCGCGTGGGTGAGCCAAATCGAGGCCCGCGGCGACGCCCCATACTCCACCAGTTCGGCGCCCCGGTCGCCCTGCACCGACCGCGTCGCCGTCACGATGTCCACCACATAGGCCGTGACTCGCTCGTCTACGTAGATTCGCCGGACCGTGTCCCGCGCCTCGGCGATGAACCCCAGGTCGACCACCGGCTCCGCCTTGGGCTCCGAAGGCCCCGCCATACGCGTCACAATCGCGATCTCCTCGGCCCGGCTCGGGTAGCCCACAACCACCTTCAGCATGAACCGGTCGACCTGTGCCTCGGGCAGCGGGTACGTGCCCTCCTGCTCGATCGGGTTCTGGGTCGCCAACACCACAAACGGGTCGGGCAGGGCGTGTGTCTGCTGCCCGATGGTCACTTGTCGCTCCTGCATCGCTTCCAGCAGCGCGCTCTGAACCTTGGCGGGTGCCCGGTTGATCTCGTCGGCCAACACCAGATTGGCGAAGATGGGGCCGCGCCGAACCACGAACTCCGCCGCCTGTTGGTTGTAGATCACCGACCCAATCAGGTCACTCGGGAGCAGGTCCGGAGTGAACTGTATGCGCTGGAAACGCGCCGAGATCGCATCCGCCAACGTTCGAACCGCCAGCGTCTTCGCTAACCCCGGCACACCTTCCAGAAGCACATGCCCATTGGTAAGCATGGCGATCAGCAGACTGCGCACCAGCTGAGATTGACCCACGATGACCTTGCCAATCTCCTGCGACAGCCGCTCCATCCTGCCCGCTGCCGCAGCGGCCTGCCGGCCGATCGCTTCCACCTCGGCATGCTCCAAAGCCGATCGTTCCCTCCAAACAGCACCGACCTATGGGGTCCGCTCCTGCCCACTGCGGAGCGTCTGGGCACCGCACCGATGGACCACGCCCCAGGTCAGGGCCAGATGCTGCTGCATCTCCTCGGCCGTCGGGGCATAGGCCGCGAACTTCACGCGCTCCGCCGCCGCCAGGCACTCGGCCGCCGCATCCAGGCTGGTGACCTCGGACGGCTGCATGGCCCGGCACGCCCGCAGCAGTTCGGCCGAAGTCAGGCCCGCGCCGTCCACGCCATAGCACCGCGATAGCGTCCGACGGAGCCATGAGTCCAGTGCCGAGTAGAACGGGCGAGCATCCGCCTGGCGGGCCAGCTGCTGCAGCCGGGCATAGGTCTGCTCCGGCGAGTCGCTCGGCCGTACCGGCTCACTCTCCCGCGTGTCCGCCCCGCGCATCCGTAGCCCCAGGGCGACTGCTGCCACCACGATCGCCCCCGTGACCAGTGCCACGGCGCCCGCCACCACCACCGTCCGCAGCCAGCGCAAGTCGCCACGCGCCCGCATGGGAACACGAATGGCTGGGCGGAGAACGCCGCCATCTGACCCCGGGTCGGACACGCCCGAGCCGGCCCCGGCCGGCCCCACCTCGATGACCACGGGAGGAGTCCGGCTCTGCCCTCCCGCATGTGTGACCACCATGGGGGGAATCTCATAGCGTCCTGGCTGCGCGGCCCGCAGCTGAACCTGGGTCTCGGCCACCACTTGCGTTCGGCCATTCACCGAACTCATTCGCGTACTGGACCCTGCCCCCGGCAGCTGTTCCAGCCCCAGCTGGGCGAAGTCGGGCCACGCGACCGATGGCGCGCTCAGAACGATCGCCCCCGGCGCGTTGGCCGCGCTCGTGATCGTCACGATGAGGGCGAATGCCTCGCGGGCGCGGGGCCGCTCGGGCCGAACCGTGGCCTGCACCGACACATGCTGCGCAATGGCGCTGTGGAGCGTGGCGGCCATCCACACCAAGGCCGCCACGCACTCGTACCGTCCTCTCATGGCGACCGCGGCACCGCGGACGGTGCCTACCGCCCCTCACCCAGGGGGACCATGACCGTGTCTGCCATGGTTCGGTCCCCTTCCTTGCGCTTGATGGTCAGAACCGTGACCGGCTTGCCCTCGAGTTTGCCAATGAGGTCATGGAAGTCCGCCACCGAAGTCACCGGCTGGCCGTCGATGCCCAGGATCACGTCCCCCGGCTGCAGAGCCCCCGCCGCCGGGCTGTCCGCACTGACCTCCTGTACCACCACCCCGGCCTTCTTCGGAAGACCCATCTCCTTGACCGTGTCGTCCGTGACCTCGGACACGGTCAACCCAAGGGCCCCCGCCTCGGCCTTCGTCACCTGCGGTTCCGCCGTGCCCGCCAGTTCTGCGGGGAACTCGCCAAGCTTCACCGCGATCCGAACCGGCTCCTTGAAGCGCAGCACCTTCAGAGTGACCTCAGAGCCCGGGGTCGAAGCCTCCACCTCCGAGACCAGGTCATCGGACGAACGGATCGGCGTCAACTCATCGTCACTGGCTCCAGCTTTGGTGCTGTAGCCGACGATGATGTCGCCCTCCTGGAGGCCCGAGCCGGCCGCCGGACCATCGGCGCGAATCTGTGACACGAACGCCCCGCCCTCGGGCGCCCCCAGTGCCGCCAGCTCCTCCTTGCTCTTGGCCTCCATCATGATGCCCACCCAGGCCCGGCTCACCTTGCCAGTCTGCATGAGCTGGTCAGCAATGCGGCGGGCCGTGTTGATCGGGATGGCGAACCCGACTCCCTCGCTGCCCGTCGAACGCGACACGATGGCCGTCGTGATCCCCACCACTTGGCCACTGATGTCCAGGAGGGGGCCGCCGCTGTTGCCCGGGTTGATCGCCGCGTCCGTCTGAATCAGGTTGCGGATGGCGCGGATGGCCCGCCCCTGCTCATCGGTCTGAGGGGCCGGCATATCGATCCCGAGCTGGCTCACGACACCCGTCGTGAAGCTCACGCCCACCCCAAAGGGGTTCCCGATGGCCACCACGATCTGCCCGACTTTGACACCCGCCGAGTCCCCCAGGGTGGCGGGAGTCAGCTTCTCCGTACCGGGGTCGACCTTCAAAACGGCCACATCGGTCAGCGGGTCGATGTGGTGCTTCTCCACCGTGAACTTCTTCCCACCAATCGTCGTCACGGTGATCTTACGCGCACCCCGAACCACGTGTGAGTTGGTCAACACCCAGCCATCCGGGTCAATAATGAAACCCGAGCCACTGGACACATTCGGCACATTGGGCACGCGGTTCTTCGGAATCAGGTCGCGGAACGGCTCGGGGATCTCCAGGTCATCGACGTTCGGCACCTTCACGGCCTTCCCCTCAGCCTCCACCACCACCACGCTCGGACGCGCTGAGTCCGCGATCCGGATGTACTCGTTCTGAAGGGCCTCGATGACCGACTCCGCCGCCGACGCGGGCAACCACGCCGCCACCACCAGAACCAGAGCCAACCCAACCGGGAGAACAGCTCGGACCCGCCAGGGGCCCGAACCGGGAACCACACGCATGCTGATCCCTCCTTCGATCCTTGCCACCTCACCATCGGGCTTGCGCCGCCGGCCGGCGGCACAAGAAACCGGTCCTCGTCCCACAGCTCAACCCGTTAGGACGATCCCGGCGGCAAATGGTTGGCCCGCCAGGTCGCGACCCTCCGCACCCACCCGAGAGCCTAGGCCAGAACCTCGTCCACCTTGGCCGCCAAGTCGGACTCCGAAAGCAGACCCACGTGCTGAGCCGCAGTCTCTCCTCCCCGGAAGAACAGCAACGTGGGGATGCCACGGATCTCATACTTCTCGGCGATGTCCCGGTTCGCGTCGACGTCGACCTTGCATACCTTCAGGCGGCCGCTGTACCGCTCCGCTATGGACGCCACCACCGGCGCCACGGCACGACACGGTCCGCACCAGGCGGCCCAGAAATCGACCAGAACCGGTAGATCACTCTGCAGCACTTCGGCCTCGAAGGTGGCGGACGTCACATCGGTTGGCTTGGCCATCATCGATCTCCTCTTTCTAGGTACACCCGATCACCGGGGAAGATTGCGCATGCGGGCAAGGGCTACCTCCAGTGCCAGCCGAGAGCTCGCGTTTGCCGCAAGAGCCCGCCGCGTACGGGCCAACGCCCGAAGCCGCGCGATGAGCCCCTCCGGGCTGAAACGCTGGGCATCTGCGGCCACGTCCTCGGCCCGGTCGGGATTCTGAAGGCCCGAACGGGCCCCCACGCGGAAGGCCATCACATCCCGAATATACCCCTCCATGAACGCCAGCAGCTCGGGAGCCGCCGCCCGCACCGCTCGCTCGCGTCCCGTGGCCCCGAGTTCCCCCGCTGCACCAGCCCCAGCCGTCCGCGTCCACCATTCGACACACAGGCTGTGGACCTCCTCCGGCCCCCGCAGTGACCCAAGGCCGCCTCCCAGCCAGCTCTCGCGGAGGATCGTCAGAACGCGGTCCCGCACCTGGCGAAGACCCGGCTCTCGAACCATCAGCTCCGCGAGCCCCAGCCGCCCGCACGAAAGGGCCGCCGCCAGCGCCGCCTCGCTCTCCGCCACCCCTGCGCCACCCTCGACCCAACACATCGCCCGCGCCAGTTGTTCCGCGCTCAGGGGATGGAATGGCAGCATGAGGCAGCGGGAGACGATCGTCGGTAGCAGGTCCGCCGGGTTGCTTGCGGTAAGCACAATCGCCGTATGGGGAGGAGGTTCCTCCAGAGTCTTCAGGAAAGCATTCCCCGCGGACGCCACCCGGCACATCCGCTCCGCGTCCGGCACCACACACACCCGACGCCTCCCGGCCACCAGGCTGCGGCTCAACCGGCGTTCGGCATCGCGGATCTGCTCCACACGGATCACGCCCGAGGCCACCGCGATGACCGACTCGGCGCTGGCCTCGCCACTGGCCTCGTCCGTGGCCGCCGTCTTCGCAGGAGGGGCCTCCGGCTCGATGACCACCAGATCATGGTGCGTCCCCGGGCCGAACGGCAGGACGCACGAGCGGCACTCGCCGCAAGGGGTCGGACCGTCGGTGGACTCAAGCCGAGGAGCGTGGCACGCCAACAGGCGGCCGAGGCTCAGCGCCGCCCGCCGCTTGCCCAGCCACCGAGGTCCCGCCACAAGGTACGCATGGGGCACCTCGTCGCGCTGCAGGGCGTTGGCAACCAGCCGAAGCGCAACCTCCTGCCCGGCGAACCCCTCAAGCATCGGTGCCATAGCCCCTCAGCGCCGCGTCGATGATCGCGCATACCCGCCCGTGCACCTCGCCGACGGGCCCGGTGCCATCCAGCACGGCCACGCGGCCCGGCAACTGACTGCCCAGGCCCCGGTACCCCTCGCGCACCCGTTCGTGAAACCGGCTGCCGCGCGACTCCACCGTGTCCGGCAGCTCCCCGTCCGCATGTTTGCGTCGAAGACTCTCCTCGACAGGGACATCGAGAACCACCGTGACATCCGGCAGCACCCCAGCCGTGGCCAGCTCGTTCACGGCGCGTACCGTCTCCATACCGAGCCCCAGCCCAATGCCCTGATAGACCAGGCTCGACCCCAGAAACCGATCGCACACCACCGTCTCGCCCCGCGCCAGGGCGGGCGCAATCACCTCGGTCACGTGCTGGGCGCGGGCCGCCGCGAAGAGCAGGGCCTCCGCCATGGGACCGATGTCGATCCCCGAATGCAAAAGAAGATCCCGAACCCGATCCCCGAGGGCTGTGCCCCCGGGTTCCCTCGTCGCAACGACGGCGACACCTCGAGCGCGTAACGCATCCACGAGCAGACGGCACTGGGTCGTCTTGCCCGTCCCGTCCCCTCCCTCGAAAGCCACGAACAGACCCCGGCCCGCCGGCCTCATCGCCCGCTCCCGCCCGCGATCACCACGCGACGGCGCGGCTCCTCGCCCACACTCCGCGACTCGATCTGGTAGGCGCTGGCCAACTCGTGCTGGAGCTTCCTCAAATACGAGTTCCGTGGGGTCAGCTCGATGTCGCTCTCTCCCGCGATGGCCCGCTCGATGGCCGTCCGGGCCTCCTCGATGGCCTGCTCCTCCGTGCTCTCCCTCGACAGCGAGAAGAACTCACGCAGGCATCCATACACCTGGGCGTAGGTGTTGCCCCGTAAGAAGCGCACCGCCGTGTCCGGCCCAAGCGTCCGCAGTTTCGCCCGGAAACGCTTCTGATGGGCCCGCAGCGACACGACCAGGTCCGCCTCCTTCCAATCCTTGGTGACCCGAGCCGCCACTCCCAGCTCCCGGATCGCCTGGTCCAGCCGATCCCGGCTGATACCATACGCATACACATGCGCCGTCCGGCGGCCCTCATCCGGAGCCACCGGCGTCGCGTCGGCCCACCGGCCCGCAATCGCCGTGCCCTTCAGCATCGTGGGCTCCGAAGTGGCCACAACGCGCTCGCGCTCCACCGACCCATCTGCGGCCCGCCTGCGGCACTCCCTCGGCGGTTCCATGCCCCGCAGAAGGGCATCCACCGCCTGAGCCACATCCTCGTGCACCACCAGCTCGTCCATCTCGACCATCTCGATGACGATGTCGAAGGTCGGCGGCGCCCGCCGCTCCAACACCGTCTTCTGGGTGCCGCGCCGACGCGCCTCGTCATCACCCAGGGTCACCGCCTGAACACCACCGACCAGATCAGAAAGTGTCGGGTTCATCAGCACGTTCTCGAGCGTGTTGCCATGCGCCGTGGCCACCAACTGGACACCGCGCTCCGCAATCGTCCGGGCCGCCCGTGCCTCCTCCTCGGTCCCGATCTCATCCACGATAATGACCTCCGGCATGTGGTTCTCCACCGCCTCGATCATCACCGCATGTTGCGCCGCCGGCACCGGAACCTGCATGCGGCGCGCCCGGCCAATGGCGCTGTGAGGGATGTCCCCATCCCCACCAATCTCATTCGAAGTATCGACCACCACGACTCGGCGATTCACCGTGTCCGCCAGAACCCGGGCGATCTCACGCAGTTTCGTCGTCTTCCCGATACCAGGCCGACCCAGTAGCAGGATGGACTTGCCGGTCTCAACGATGTCCTGGATGATATCGATGGTGCCGTACACCGCTCGCCCGACGCGGCAGGTGAGCCCGACGATCTGGCCCCCTCGGTTGCGGATGGCCGAGATGCGGTGAAGGGTGCGCTCAATGCCCGCCCGATTGTCGCCGCCAAAGGCGCTCACGCTGGACGCCACATACCGCAGGTCGTCCTCCGTCACTGGCGTCGCGCGCAGCGCTACGATACGATCCGGATAGCGCGCCTCGGGGAGTCGTCCCAGATCCATGACCACCTCGAGCAATGCGTCGCCCCTCGGATCGCCCCGGAGGGACTCCTGCAGGTCACTCGGAAGAGCGCTGATGAACAGCTCCAGGTCGCTCTCGATCGTCAGGCCGGATCGCAAGTCCATGTTGAATACCCTATCGCCTCGTCTCGCCGCAGGCCCAATGAACGAGGGGATGAATCGCGTAGCGGATCAGCGGGATCGGGAGGGGCGGGCCCAGGATATGCGGGCGCCGGCAGGTGAGCCGAGAAGCCAACCGAAGGTCGATGCCATCCAGCCGTAAGACCACGTCGAGGGCCGCTTCTCATCCAACCGCAGTATAAAAGCGCCCCGGTCGGGTGTCAAGGAAACGCCCGGCCAGCTCGTGCGTCCAAATGCCAACCCTCGAGGACTTGAGAGGAGACCCTATGCGACCCCTAGCACTGTCTGTCGCATTCATGGTGTCCATCGTCATACCGATCGCCTGGGGCGCGCTGACCGGGCCCGAACCCGAACGGCTGGCCGGGGCCGAACCGGCGGCATTGCAGATCACCGACACACGCGCTGTGGCCGCCATCCCCGATCTCATGGCCGAAGGGATCTTCCGACAGATCGAGTACCTCTACGACATCTCATTCTCGCCTGACGGCAACTGGTTGGCATTCGTGTTGGACGCCATACCCGACAAAGCGCGCATGCACCGCTACTACGTCTACCTCCTGCAGCGAACGGGTCAGAACCGATCCCTCATGCTGACCACCAAGGCCGGACCCGCGCTGTCGCGCTCATTCGTCTGGCTGGGCGACCACACTCCGCTCCTGTGCTCCCCCGAGTTCAAGACCCCCGCCAACGCCGCCCCGGAGCAACCGGGCCCCACGGGTGCATCGATCCAGATCCGTGGCACGGACCCCAAGTTGTCGCCCGATGGTGGCCGAGTGGTCTTTCGCCAGGGCGACGAGGAGGATGCCTCCCTGTGGTTGGCGGATCTCCAGAGACTCGAGCCCCGCCAGCTCGCCGCCAGCGCCTCGCCCTTCGGCGATTTCGCGTGGTCGCCCGACGGCAGTCGCGTGGCCTTCCTCGCCCCCTCCAAGACCGTTGACGGCGACAGCCTGTGGTGGGTGGTCCCCGATGAGTCTCCTTCCGAGGCGCTCTCCGTCTCCATCACGCGGTTCGCTTGGTCGCCCAACGGCGATCTGCTCGCAGCTCTATCCGACGCGGGTGAGATTCACGTCATAGAGGTGGGTGGCGGGTCCTGGCCCGTGGCTGAGGCGGCTCGCGACTTCTCGTGGTCGCCCGACGGCCAGCTCCTGGCCTACATCTCCGAGGCGCCCACGGGCACCGCCGAGGCGGTTCACGTCCGCTCACTGGTCACAGGCAAGGACTGGATCGCCATGCAGGGCAAGGCGGCCGAGGGATGGGACTTCGGCGCGGTCCACTTCTCGCCCGATGGCGGCCGCATCTACGCGCGCGCCGCCGCAGGACGAGACGTCAGCGGTGACGGCCAGTACTTCGACAAGTCGGACCGCGTCATGCTGTGGGCCTCGACCGAGCCCGGGGCCACCGCCGCCGAGGTCCCCATCGCCGGATCCGTGCAGCAACCTGCCGTCGCCCCCGGCGGCCGTCTCATGGCCGTGACCGTCGAGTACGCCGGCAAGTCTAGCCTGTGGTGCATCGACCTCGAGAACGGACAGGTCGCGAGCATGGGCGACGTTCCGGTCCGGAAATACGCCTACGGCCTCGCCTGGGCCTCAGACGGTGCCAACCTGGCTTTCGAGGACCAGGGTAACCTCATGCTCTCAACCGTGGCACGGAAGTAGGCGATCTCGGCCGGCCCGACGGCCTGCTCTCGTGCCGGGCGCAAGGGCGACCGGCATGTCGCCCCAGAGCCCACCACCCGAAGACCCCCAACCCCGCCGTTCCCGAGCCGTCGCGCCCGCCCGGCGTGACGAAGGGCGCCGCGACCTCGCCCCATCCCGCAGGCCCCGCTTCGCGGGCCCCTTCCATGGTGGTTCGTACGGTCTTCGGAGGGGCCCCCAATGAGCCCGGCTGGCCGCATAGGGCGACCGTCTCGGTCGCCCATCAGGTGTCGAGCGGGACGATCGGGTCTCACCGGCCTCCTGCTGTCTTTCGCTCCCAGGCCGCTCCGCAGGGCCGGGTAGAGCGCCGGGCGCGGCCTCAGCTCCTCCTTCGCCGCACGCACACCATGGCCGCTCCGAGCGCGATCGCCAGCACTGCGGCGCCGGCAGCAAACAGCCACCGGCCATGCGCCGAGCGCTCGGCCTCCGCGTCCGTCGGCGGTTGCGCCGTTGGCATGGTGGCTGTGCCGTTTGGCTTCGCCTGTGGCTCCGCAGGCCCAGCCGCGGCGCTCTTCCACGTGGTGGTGTGGACGATCTCGCCGGTCCACGGATCGACGAATACGCTGCGGATGGACATGCACTCCTCGGGCTTGTCGCGCGGCCCGGAGCGCAACAGCACATTCCAGGCTGGGCGCGGAGGATTCGGCTCATCCCACACGCACAGGTCCTTGGTGGTCTCGAGCCATCCGCCCTGCAGGTCGCCCAGGGCCGCCTTGCCGATCGCCTCGGCTCGCTCGGCCGTGACGGTGGCGGGCCTGCGCCACTCGTCCGGGATCGGCGGGCACTCAGCGCCGATCTCGGCGATAGCGCGGTCGGACCAACGGAACTCGACGTGGCACTGGCCGGGGCCGGGGAACCCACACCCCGGGATGATGCGGCGCCAGTAGGCGCTCACGCGGGCACGCTGACCCACTGGCTTCGCCGACTTCAGCACGAACTCCGCCATGTCGAAGCCAGGGAAGACCTTGCGCAGGAGCTCCAGTGCTGCAGCCTCGATCTCGGTAGAGCTGAGCGGAGCATCCAGCGCGCCCTCCGGGTCCTCCGACTCACGGAGGTCTAGGTCCGCCATGATGGGCACGCTGCCCGTGGCTGGCACGACACCAACCCACCACCGGTCGTCCACGGTAAACGTCCAACTGCGCTGGCCGAGGTCGCGCTCGGTGATTCGCGCGGCGCTACCAGCGGCTCTCTTGACGGTCTGAAGCGCGATCTGCGCGGCCTCATCCTCGGTCACGGCGCCGATGGCCGCCAATGCCAGACCCCCGACTTGCAGCACTACGAGCAGCAGCAACGGCGCGGAATGCTTCACAGTGGCTCCCCCCAGAGCTCGGCGTTGCCGATGATCCGCGTGTTCTCGGGCCCCCAGGTGTCGAGGTGATCCATGCACACCTGCAGGTACGCCCGGTAGGCGCTCTTCCCCTGGTTGCACATCAGGTCCAGGAGCTCGAAGTAGCCTGGGTCCGAGCCCGGGCAGTTGATCGTCCAGCCGATGATGCAGTCGACGCCGACGTACTCGAGCGCGTTGGCGACGCTGGCCGGCGTATTGAGTGCGGACAGGCAACACTCCAGCAGCACGAACTTGGCCGCCGAGGTGAAGCCGTACTGGTCGTGCAGAGCGCCGATGGAAGCGGGCATGGTCGCTTCGTCCCCCATCTGGTTACCGATCACGGCTTTCGCCCCGTGACCGTCGAACACCACGACGCGGTCGGAGAACAGCGCCTCGAGCGTCTGGTCCCTGTCCGGCCGGT
>JAKPQA010000339.1 GCA_029547025.1 Armatimonadota bacterium | reverse complement strand
CCGGCGAAGGGGTCCAGCACCTTCGGGGCCCGCCCGCCATACGCCTTGCGGATCTCCTCCCGGAACCAGTCCATCTCCGGGCTGCTCTCCCGCCCCCAGTGCAGGACGCCGCCGACGGTCTCCTCCTTGACGACCTCCTCGACACGGCCATTGGGCATCTTCTTCTTCTGAGTGACCTGCACGACTTTGCCGCCGATCTTCTCGACGAGCTTCTGCCGCTCCTCGGGCGTGCCGGGGTCGGGCAGTAGCGTGGCGATCAACGCCGCCCGGCACGCCGCCAAGGGCCGCCTCGCCGGCCAGATGTGCAGCGTCGAGATGTGCCCATGCCGCACGTTCTTCTCGTGGACGCTATCCAGCGACGCCTGCTTGATCGGGAACGCAGCCTCGATGAGGCGTGGATGATCTTCAGTCATGGGGGCTCCTATGCGAGACGGGATGGGGACGGCAATGGGAACAGGATGGGCAGGATAAATAGGATAGGGACGGCAGGGCAGCACAACGGGCAACGGCTTCGGCCTCTCGCCCTGCAGTGATCCGAGCCGTACCCATCCTACCCATCCTGCCTATCTTGTTCTTCCTGTTCCGTCCAGTAGCATCGCTTGTACTCCACTCGCGGCGTGCCGAAGTTGACCAGCAGGCCAATGGTCAGCCCGGTGGTCTTCAGGTAGTTGATGACTTGGGCCTGGTGCTCGGGCAGCAGGGCCTTCACGGCCTTCAACTCCACGAGTACCTGACCTTCCACGACCATGTCAGCCACGTACTCCCCGACCACCTGGCCCCGGAACAGGACCGCCAGCGGAACCTGCGTCGCCACCTCCAGGCCCCGCTGGCGAAGAACGACAGCGAGAGCCCGCTCGTACACCGTCTCCAGGAACCCATGGCCCAACTCCTTGCCCACCTCGAAGCAAGCCCCCAGGATCTCACCCGTCAGCTCCTCATGCAGCACCCAGCATCGTCCTTCCCGTCCTTGCCACGCTTCCCATCCTGTCCATCCTGTTCCCTACGCCGTTTCAGCGTGCTCGAATATGGCCTGTCCGTCGATGACGACTCCGCCCTTCGCCTTCGCCAACAGCTTGGCAAAGGGGTCCTGCACTCGCAGCAACCGGGGGTGGGCACTGGCACACTCGAAGACCACGTAGAGCCAGTAGCGATCCCGCAGGTTGCAGGCCTTGGGCCATTCGTTCTCGGTCAGCTCGATGTCGCCGATGCCCGCCCGCCCCTTGACCTCGATGCACAGCTCCGTACCGTCCGGGCGACGGGAGTGCAGGTCGAAGCCGGGCCAGTCCCCCAGCCCCGCCCGCCGTGCGAGCTCCGGAGTGGACACGTCCTTCACGACGGCACCGAGACCCTCCTCGTGGGCGATGGCGAACTGCATGGCGATGGCCTCGACCTCGGCGTCGTGACGTTTCTGGTCCTCCGGGTCGCTGGAGGGGAGCACCAGGGCGTGGGCGATGAAGGTGACGTCGCCGGGCACGACGAGCTCCGGCTCACGCTCGAGGGCGGCCAGGGCCGTGGCCCTGCGGCTGGTCAGGGCCTGCTGCTCGCTGCGGATGATGGTCAGTTCGCCCCGTGCACGGGCGTCGCCAGATCGGGCCTTCTCGGAGAAGCGGGCCCGCCGTGCCGCCAGGTCGGCTTCGAGGAAGTCGTAGCCCTTGGTGATGGCCTCCCGCCGTTCGGCGAGGGTCTCCAGCATCGTGGCGATCTGCTGGTCGGCGAGGCTGCGGGCGACCCGTTCGACGGCGTACTCACGGGCACGCTCGACGGCGTCACGACTGCCAGCGGCCGCGGCCCGCACGATGGGCGAGTGGGCACTTCCGCCCCGCAGCAGGAGGAGGTGCTCCACGGGGCACTCCTCGATGTGGTCTCGGCCGAGGATCTGACGCAGCCCGACGAGGCGACAGCCCGTCGTCTCGTCACGGGCCAGAGATGGGAAGGCGGGATCGGCCTGCCGGATCACCGACGCCTGCAGCAGGTGGAACAGGTACGGCTCCGAGGCCGTCGGGTCGACGAACACCGCCCCGCGTACCGCGTCGGCGGCGAAGCGTGAGCAGACCTGATCCCGGAGGGCGTCGAATACGGGCTCCCCCGGATGCAGGAAGATGCACTCGCCGTTCCGGTCGGGTCGGTGGACCGTGAGGCAGTTCCGCTGGTAGGGCTGGTACGTCTCCAGCACGGGCCACAGGCGGTCGAGGGCTCCCTCCCGCGTGGCACGCAGGAAGAAGACGCCGTCGAGGTCGCCGACGACCTCCATGTCGAGCAGCGGGGCGGCCCTCTCCACGAAGCGGCGGACGTAGCCGGGGAGCAGCCGCCGCAGCTCGCTTACCTTCACGCGGTCGGCCAGGACCGGGAGCTGAGACTTCACGTCGCCGCCGTCGCCGTACAGCCGACGCTCCCTCTCCTTCAGTGCCTCGACCTGCTCCTTTGTGAGCATCCCCTCGATGCGTCGCTCCACGTCCTCCGCCCCGCCGGAGACCACCACCTGCTCCATGTACTGCTTGAGCGAGACGCCCTCGAAGAGCCGACCGACCACATCGAAGACCTTGTCGGATCGCATCTCCTTGCGGATCAGCTCGAGCTTGTCGAGCAGCGTCTTGAGGACGCGACCCTCCCGCGTCTTGCCCGCCACGAGGTTGATGATGTGCACCGGATCGTGCTTCTGGCCATAGCGGTGGATGCGGCCCATCCGCTGTTCGAGGCGGGCCGGATTCCACGGGATGTCATAGTTCACCATCAGCCAGCAAAACTGGAGGTTGATGCCCTCGCCCGCGGCGTCCGTGGCCACCAGGCAGACGGCCCCGCCCTCGGCGGCTGGCTTGCGGAAGAACTCGATCTGCCTCTCCCGCTCCTGGTAATCCATGCCGCCGTGGATCTGGGCGATCTGGCCGGTGTAACCGAGGCCCTCGAGGCGGCCGACCAGGAACTGGAGCGTATCACGGTGCTCGCTGAAGACGATGAGCTTCTCGCCACGGAAACGGTCGTCCAGCAGCACCTCCCGCAGCTTCTCGAACTTGGACTCCTCGCCGAGGTCGTAGACCTGTCGTGCGAGGTCGAGGAGCCCCTGCACCCTCCGCCGCTCGTCCTCGAGCTCGGCCAGCGACACGGCGACGACGCCCCCGAGGGCCAGTTCCTCGGAGGCTTCGTTCTCCTCCTGCCCGTTCTCCACGTCCTCCTCGTCCGCCGTCTTCTCATCGAGCGTGTCGTGGACTTCGCGGTCGAGCGACGCCTGGTACCGCTGGAGCTGCTCCTCGGTGATCTTGCCCGACCGGATGTCCTCGATCAGAGCATCGAGCTTGGCGGTGCGTCGCTCGAAGGAGCGGAGGAGGGCATACGTGGAGCTGGCCAGCCGCCGCTGGAAGATGCTCATGGCGAACCGTGCGGCGGACCGGTTCATGATGCGGGCCTGGTTGTAGAAGTGCTCGATGTACTCGGTGGTCCGGTCGTAGAGCTGCTGCTCACTCGGAGAGCCCTGCGTGAGCTCGTAGCTGAGTGTGTCGCACACCCGTTGGGGATAGAGCGGCTCACCGTCGAACCGCACCATCTCCTCCTTGGTGCGGCGGATGAAGCGCCGCTGCCGGGCGTCCTGCGGATAGCTCTCGAAGGCCCGCTCGGTCGAGAGTACCTCCGGCTCAAGCAGCCGCCACAGGCAGTAGTACGGATAGGGCTTGCCCATGTGCGGCGTGGCGGTCAGCAGGAGGACGTTGGGGCAGCTCCACGCGAGGCGGCGGTCGTCCCGTGTTCCCCCGGTGCCGCAGAGGGCCTCTGCGAGCTGGTACCGCTCGGTCCGGCGGATCGTGCCATCGGGATCCCGGTCGGCCGAGAGCTTGTGGGCCTCGTCGAACACGACGAGGTCGTAGGGCTCGACGCCCGGCTCGGCCAGGCGGCCGAACATGCGGTCCGCCGCGAGCGTGTCGACGCTCACGATCACGAGGTCGCTGTTGGGACCCTTGAAGGGGTTGCCCGCCCTCGCGTCCGCTCCCCTCGCGATTCCGAAGGGCAGCCGGAAAAGCGTGTCCATCTCCCGGAGCCAGTTGCCCACGAGACCGGCGGGAGGGACGATGAGGACGCGACGCAGGAGCCGTCGGGTGAGCATCTCCCGGACGTATAGCCCACACATGATGGTCTTCCCGGCACCGGCGTCGTCCGCGTTCAGGAACCGCAGGGGAGCCTTGCCGAGCATGTGGTCGTAGACCGCGATGAGCTGGTGGGGGAGCGGGTCGACCAGGGAGACCTCGGTGGCGAACGCCGGGCTGAACAGGTGCCCGAAGGCCATCCTCTCGCCCTCGGCCACGGCACGGATGATCTCGGGGTCGGCGGTGAAGTCGGTGGGCAGGCTGCCCGGCACCGGCGTCGGCTCCGGTTCCGGCTTAAGGACCAAGGCCTGGACTGGGCTCCTGAAGGCACCGACGCCCTCCTGCTCGGCCCGCACCACCTGAAGCCAGGCGACCAGGGTCGGCTTCGCCTTGCGGTTCTCCCAGCGGTTGACCGTCGCGAACGAGACCCCCAGCAGGTTGGCGAGTTGGGTCTGCGTGAGGCCCAACCTGCTCCTGAGTGATCGCAGCCGCTCTGGGTACTCCTCTGGGACTTGGGCGTCCACTTGGCCTGGCTCCCTACCTGGGTCTATAACATCAGACCTGCATAGACACGCACACATGATAATGTGTCGTGTGGCAAATGTCAAGTGGTATCGCACGTGCGATATTCTGGATGGCCTGTCCGGTTGAGACGTCTCGGCTGGTGCCCGCTTCAGGGTCCAGGAGAGCTCGCCATCGGCCCCTGAGGCCGGTGGCCCCCCGAGGACTCGCGTGCCTGCGTGGCGAAGTGTCGTATGGCAGACCAGATGACACCATGAGGAACATGAGTGCCGAAGAACTCCGACGCCTACTGACCGACCCGCAGGCCGACCCCCTGGGCATCGGCCTGGCCCTCCAGGCCCTGACGCAGGACGAGCTGGAGGCCCTCGGCCACGGGTCCCTCACCGACCTCCTCCAGGGCGGGCTGCTGGTCGGGCTGGACCGGCCGGACTATGCGACCGTGATGCGGTGGGTTCGTGCGGCGGCGGTGCTCTCCGGGCCCGGCGATCCGAGGCGGGAGTGGGGGCTCAGCAGGCTGGGGGAGCTCGCCCGCCTGGGCGAGGCGGACCGGGACCGGTTCGTGGAGGGCTGCGGCGGCCCGGGTCCGGCCGACATGAACGTGCGTGAGCTGCGGGCGGCCATCGGTCGGTTCGGTGCCCGGCGACGGAGGCGGTCGTATGACGACCGGCCTCAGACCGTGCTCGGCGGTGCGATCGAGGCGGCCATGCGGGGACGGTCCTCCCGTGCCCCGACCGCGGGGGTGCGGATCACCCGCTCGGGACCCGGGGGATCGGGGTTCACCTTCGCCATCGCGACGGGGGACGCGGGCCGGGCCGCCGCCGCCCTGACGACGGCGGGACGCGTGACGAGGGCCATCGCCGTGGCCAAGTCGGCGTGGCGGAGGGCGACGGCCGGGGACGTGGTCGAGGTGCCGCCCCCGATGCCCCTGGACGAGGTGCTGCAGCTACCCCCGGGGCAGCTCGAGGCGAGGTGGGTGAGCCCCGACCTGGTGCAGGTCCTCAAGGACAGCACGCCGATCCTGCACCTGCCGGTGGAGCGGGTCCCACGCTCCGGAGGCGGTCTCGTCCAGCCGCAGGGCACCACCAAGACGGCGGGTGCGTTCGGGGTCATCGACGGCATCGTGCACGGCTGCCTGCGTGCCGCCGTCGGCCTGCCCAGGTGTGACGAGGCCTGCTTCACGGTGCCGGACGGGAAGACCGCCGCCTGCTACGCGAACTGGACCCGCCACGCCAACAAGATGAGGGCGATCGACCCGACCTGGGACGTGTCCCGCAACGGCCTGGTGAACCCGCACATGCACGTCCGGCTGCCATCGGACGGACGCCCAGACCTGTCCCGGTACCCCCAGCTCCTGTGGCGTGTGGACGCCGAGTCGGCGGACGGGGCCATGAGCCTGGGCCTCGGGATCGTCCAGTCCTGGTCCGAGTGGAACCCCGACAAGCGGTTCCTCGCGGTCTGCAGCCACCAAGTGAGACCTTCGGACGAGATGCTGGCGTGGGCCGCCGCCCTGGGGAACCTCTGGGTCGGCACGACCCTCTCCGCGTGGTTCGACCCCTCGGAGGGCGAGCTCCGCCTCGAATCCCTCGCCCGGCTCCTGCGGTTCGGAGTGCCGTCGGTGGCATTCCTCGTGACCCATCCGGGGTGGGACAACCGACGGGCGGCGGACGCGGCACTGAAGCTCCTCCCGCCGGACCGGGTGATCGAGGTCCCGCACCAGACGGGGGTCGCACGGCAGGGGTTGCCGATGCTCCGAATCAACCCCCTCGGGGCCTGCTCCGATCACCGCGTGGATCGACGCGGACGTGCCTACCGCGTGGAACTCCGCCGCGACCGCACGGGCTGGCGGGAGAAGTGGTCCCTGGTCAACGAGCTCGGGTCGCGTCCATACGGTCGCACGCACGCCCGCTGTGCTGGCTGCCGCCTGAAGTGCGGCGTACACATCCTCGACGCACAGCCCGACCCACAGTAGCCCCCGCCCGACCCCGTCACCCCTCTCAACGACGCAGACCGCCTCGCCTCGAACGACCAATCCCGGGGCACGCTGAACCCCTGCCCGGGAGCCGTTTCGTGCCCCTTCTAATGACCTTTGCGTCCTTGGATTGAAGGTACGGAATGGGTTTGTCTGGTACATGTGTGCATGGCCAAACCAGCGAAAGACCCACAGAAGACGGCGGCGGCACTGGAAGCCCGTCGCATGGAAGCAGTCCCGTTGTTCGA
>JAKPQA010000337.1 GCA_029547025.1 Armatimonadota bacterium | reverse complement strand
GGCCACACGATCACGTCGGCGGACGCCAGCGACCCCCAGGCGCACGCGCTGTGGTGTGCTCTGGGCTGCGCCTTCGTCGCTGACTTCGTGGTAAGGCGACTCACGTATGCCCACATGAGCGTGTTCGTCGTGAATGCAGTGCCCGTCCCTCGCATGGATGGCATACCGCGCTCACTCCGAGACCGTTTGGCTGCACTAGTGGCGCTCCTCCAGCCCAGCACAGCCCTGGAGACCTGCGGCGCGGAGGGCGGAACAGGGGCCCCCCATGCTCGCGCCGTCCTCCGCGCAGAGCTCGATGCGTACGTCGCCGACCTGTACGGGCTCACCGAGGAGGAGTTCGCGCTCATCCTCTCGACCTTCCCGCTGCTCGATCGCGACCAGCCGCCACTTCCCGGCGACTGCTTCGTCGGGGAGACGAAGAGGGGCGAGAAGCGCGAGCCGCGGAGCTTCATCACACGCGACAAGGCGCTGCTGGCGCTCTTCGATCTCCGCGGCCGCGAGCCGCCGACGGACATCGTGGCCTTCTTCGCGTCCGCGGGGGTGGACATCTCGCGGAACACGGGCCCGATCCGCGATTTGCGGCAGCGCGTGGCCGAGGCCGAACGCCGCGGCGCGGTCGCCTACATCCCTTCCGTTCGCGGCCGCCCGCCGGAGGGGAGCTTGGAGGATTGGGAGGTGAGGTGAGGTGGGCCCTCACCCCCCGGCCTTCGGCCGTGCCCCCTCTCCCTGAGGCGAGGGGGCTGGATGTCGAGGCCGCTGTGCATGCCAGGAGCCCCCTCTCCTCAGGGAGAGGGGGGTGGGGGTGAGGGCAAGCAGCCCGCCCGCACCGAGGAGGACGCATGAACCCGCTCCAGATCGCGAAGACGCTCAAGGACGACTATCTGAAGCTGCTCCGCAGCGAGTTCCGGCCGCGGCAGGAGAGGCTGCGCGACGCCTTCGAGGCCGAGATCACGCGCGAGGGCTTCCTCACCCGCGAGCCCTTCATCGCTCTCGCTCAGCCCTTCGCGATCGCGCCCCCGATGGCGCAGCTCCAGCCCGAGACGCGCCGCCTGTTTGCGGCCATCGCTGAGCGGCCTTACGCCCACCAGGCGGCCGCGTGCGAACGCATCGCCGCGGGCAAGCCCGCCATCGTGTGCACCGGCACCGGATCGGGCAAGACGGAGGCCTTCCAGATCCCCATCGTCGACCAGTGCATCCGCACGCGCGGCGGCCCGCCCTCGGTCAAGGCCATCTTCGTCTACCCAATGAACGCCCTGGCGACAGACCAGCGGAACCGCCTGCGGAGCGTCCTCCCCGGCTCGGGAGTGAGCTACGGGCGCTATACGGGCGACACCCAACTCATGGGCTCGAGGCCGTCGGACCTGCCCGATGAGGAGCGCTGCCTCCGCCAGGAGTTCCGCGATGCCCCGCCCGACCTGCTGCTGACCAACTACCAGATGCTCGAGTACATGCTCCTGCGCGGCGACGGGCGCGACATCTTCCACAACCACCGCGTGCGCTACGTGGTCCTCGATGAGGTGCACACCTACGGAGGCGCCCTGGGCACCGATGTGGCCTTGCTTCTTCGCCGGCTCCGCGCCGCGCTCAAGGCCGGCTGGCCCGAGGGGCCCGAGCCCATCTTCATCGGTACCAGCGCCACCCTGCAGAGCGGCGAGGCCGGGCGCGACCCGGCTCTCGAGGTGGCCGAGTTCTTCAGCAAGCTGACGGGGCAGGCCACCCCGCCCGAGGCGGTCATCCGCGAGGTGACTGAGCCCCCCGCCAAGCCTGCGGGCCTCACGCTGGGGCCAGCGCCTGACATCACCGAAGGCGACCTGTCCGGCTTCGATGCGCCAGAGGTGCACCCGTGGGAGAGCCCAAGCGTGCTCGCCCTCGCCCGGAAGCTCGTCGGGGCGGCGCCCGACGACCCACGGAACCTGCCGACCCTCTGGTCGGGCACGTCGCTGCCCTACAGGCTGATGGAGTGGCTCTCCGAGCCGAGGACGCTGGCTGACGTCGTCACGGAGTTGGCCCAGACCCCGGAGCGCGCGGGCGTTCCGGTGGAGGCGCTCGAGCGCGAAGTCGAGGCCGCACTACTCGTCGGACCGTGCTTGCCACCCGAGAGCCCCCTGTGCCTGCGCCCGCGAGTCCACCTCTTCCTGCGCGGTCTGGCCCGCTTCTGGCGCTGCTCCAACCCCGACTGCGCGAGGCTGCTCGACGCGGAGCGGGACACCTGCGACACCTGCGGCTCCAAGGCGCTGCCGCTGGCCCTCTGCCGCACGTGTGGGTGGGACTTCCTGGTCGGCTTCCGGCCCGAGGAGCAGCTCCCGCACGCCGTGCCGCTGCAACCGTGGACGCGGAAGTCCAACAGGCGTTGTGTGTACCTGTACGATGCACCGGCTCAGGAGGTCGCGCAGGACAGCGAGGAGGACCTGCAGGTCACCAGCGAGGCCGACGCGGAGGATGAGCCAGAGGGGCTGTCGGACGACACAGAGGGCGAGGCCCCGGCGGCAGGCGTCCCGGACATGGTGCTGTGCTGCGGGTGCCTGTCCCTATTCCCTCCGAGCATGCCCCGCAGTTGTGGCTGTGCGGACGCGTACCCGACGCGCGTCGTGAAGCTGCGCCGCGGGCGGGGTACGCGATGCCCCATCTGCCGGAGCCGATACGGCGCCCAGGACGTCCTGACGCCCGTCAGCCTAGGCAACTCGTCGGCCCTCACCCACGTGTCGCGTATGCTGCTGCGGGAGCTGCCCGAGGAGAGCCGGAAGCTGCTTATCTTCTGCGACAGCCGGCAGGATGCGGCACACCAGGCGCGCTTCATGGAAGGCACCGAGCGTCACCTGCGCCTCCGCGGGGCCGTCTACCGCGCGCTGCGACACGAGGATGCCGCGCACGACTTCGACTGGGTCATCGAGAGCGTCTACGCGGACTACGTCGAGCACGGCTGGGTCGAGAGGGCGCGCTCGGCCGATGCCCAGAGACGCGCCAAGGACCGCATCCTCGGCCAACTCCTGAACGAGTTCGTGTTCTCGCCAACTGCTCGGCGCGGCCTTCTGCGCTTGGGGCTCGTGGGGGTCACGTACGCGGGACTCGATGATGACCTGGAGAGCGACGACCTGACCGCGTTGTGCCGGGAGCACGAGATGCCGGTCGAACTCGTGCGCTACGCCGTCCCTCACCTCCTCCACACAATGCGCGGCCGACGCGCCGTAAGCCAGGAGGCGCTCACCCAGAAGCTCGACCGCGGCCACCCCCTGGCCCTGCGGCTGGGCCTCGTTCTCGGCCGTGGTGTCGGGCTGCCCGTGGGCTACCAGATGCCAGGCGAGGCGCGCCGGAAGGAGCCCTTCTACGACCTGATGCCGAGCTGGAGCCCCAAGGGCGCCGCTGCCGGCCTGCAGTCGCTCTGGCGGCACCTGCTGGGCGAGGGGGCGACCCGGGAGTCACTGGCTGCCGTGATGCAGTGGCTCATCGACCGGGGGCTGGTGCGCTGGGTTGAGATCGGGGACAAGAGCGCCAAGGCCAAGGCCCTACAGATCGACTATGGCGGCGTCCTGCTCAGCCCTGCTCGCACGACGACCCAGTGCGATGTGTGCCAGCGTCGGGCGGTCAACGACGTAGCTGGCGCGCCGTGCACCCGATCGGGCTGCGCCGGCACCATGCGCGCGTGGCAGGGCGCCCTGGCTGAGGGGAACCTCGACGCGACTATCATCGCTGCCCCTGCGGCAACCCCCCTCATGCCGGCCGAGCACTCGGCGGCGGTGACCGACGACGCCCGGAGGGAGGCCGAAGAGGGGTTCATGGCCATGCCGCCGCGGCCCAACGTCCTGGCGTGCACGCCCACGCTCGAGCTGGGCGTGAACATCGGTGACCTCGAGGCCGTGGCCATGCGCAACATCCCGCCGAGCCCGGCGAACTACGCGCAGCGCGCGGGCCGTACCGGCCGGCACTCGCGGATGGGGCTGGTGATCGGCTTTGCGCGCGAGACGCCGCACGACGGCTACTTCTTCGAGAAGCCGGCCGAGGTCATCACCGGCGCGATCCCGGCCCCGCGGTTCAACCTGGCGAACCGCGAGGCGCTCGAGCGCCACATCCGCAGCCTGCTACTGGAGGTCGCGCGGATCGACTTCCCCTCGGACCTCGAGCCGTTCATCACGGAGGAGGGCCAGCTCATCGCCCCTGCTGTCGAGGAGCTGCTCCGCAAGCTCGAGGGCGCTCGGGGCCCGGCCGCGGCGCGAGCCAGGGAGGTCTTCAGAGACACGGCGGGCGGAGCTTCGGCGGAGCTCGAAGGAACGATCGACCGAGTCATCGATGGCACGGCGGCACGGGTGGAGCAGGCGCTGACCGAGCGGGCCAAGCTCATAGAGGGTGCAGCCGCGAGGATGGCCGAGGTGGGACAGAAGGTGCAGCAGCTGAGGCGCGACGAGGCCGAGGAGAAGGGCTACCGCGCTCTGGCCAACAAGCTCCGGATCGACCGCCACTACGCCTACCTACCGCGCGTTCTGGCCGAGGCCGGCGTGCTCCCGGGCTACGCGTTCCCGGGCGACCCCGGCTCGCTGGCCTTGGGCTACGACCCGAACGCCGTAATGACGGGGCGCACCCAGGCGCAGCGCGAGTACGCGCCCGGACAGGTAGTCTACGCCCGTGGCAAGCGTTGGCATGTCGGTGGCCTGGCCCTCCACCGCCCGGGCGCCCGCTCGTCGGCTGAGGCGCAGCGGTTCAGCTTCACGCGGTGCGAGCGGTGCGGACTGGCAGGCCCAGCCCACGGCGCCAACAACTGCCCTCGATGCGAGTCCGAGCTCCCCGGCGCCACGCAGACCGCCCTCGACGCCGGCGCGTTCCAGGCATGGGAGCAGGAGGTCGAGCCAGAGGCCGAGGAGGAGCGGCTGTTCGGCGGCTACGACATTGGGGTTCACCCCCAGCGGGATGGGGCCGGCCGCGCCTACTCGCTCGGCGACTGGGGCCTCGAGTTGCGCTTCCAGGAGTCGGTGTGGTGGATCAACCACGGGTCGCGCGAGCTGAGCCCTGAGGGCCAGATGGGGCCCGGCTCTGGGTTCATCCTGTGTGAGGCCTGCGGCGAGCTGCACCGGCCCCCCGCGCCAGCCAAGCGCAAGCGGGGGAGCAAGACCCGCGACATGGCCGCAGAGCGCCACGCAAGAGACTGCGGCGGGGCCGATGAGCTGGTGGCCATCGGGCACCAGGGCAATGCCGACACGCTTCGGGTGGTCGTGCCCGGCCTGGACTCGCTCGGGCCCGAGGCGCCCAGGTGGGCGTGGAGCTTCGCGCATGCCATGATCCAGGGCGCTGCCCGGGAGTTCGTCATCGACCCGCGCGACATCGAGCCGGTGGTGCTGGTCGCCCAGTCCGCCGACGGCCTGACCAAAGGGGTCATCGAGCTGCTGTGGGCCGACACGGTGACGGGCGGGTCAGAGATCCTCTCGGCCATGGCCGAGCGCTTCCCGGCCGTCGCCCGCGCCGCCCTTGAGCACCTGAACGGGCACGACTGCCCCAGCTCGTGCTACCGGTGTCTGAGGACGTACACGAACCAGCGCGTGCACTCGCTGCTCGACTGGCGCATCGTGGTGCCGCAACTGCAGGCCCTCGCGGACGCCACGCTTTCTCAGGCGATCGACCTGCCCAGGCAATGGGGGCTCTGCCAGGGGCCGGAATGGGATGAGGCCCGCGCCGAGGGCTGCGAATCGCCGGCCGAGCTCCGCCTGCTGAAGGCCCTGCGGGCTGGTGGGCTTCCGGAGCCCGCGAAGCAGCACGAGGTGCACAGCGCCGATGGCGTGCTCCTCACCCGCGCCGACTTCGCGTACCCGGAGCAGCGGCTGCTCATCTACGTCGACGGCCTGGCTTTCCACTCGTTGCTCCGTCAGCGCGTCCACGACTCACGGCAGACTGCGGCGCTCCAGGCCCTGGGCTGGCAAGTCATGCGCTTCCTCGGCACAGAGGTCTACCGCGATGCTGCGTCACGCGCGGCCGAGGTGGCGAAGGTGGTGGGCGCGAGGCGCTGACAGGCGGCGAGACACAAGCGCTTGGGAGAGTGGGGCGCCCGTACGGCCGAGGCCCCTGTCCGAACGTGACCTCTGGGCCAGCGCAGGGCCGCCGTTCGACCGAGCCGAAGGACCACCTGAGCGGCGACGGCATCGCGGCGGCTTGGTTGGGGCCCAGCATCGGATGTCGGAGGTGTGAGCGGTGGTTCCCGCATACCGAGGGCTTGCGCTGGTGTGTGTGGTGCTTGCCGTGGCCGGGCTGGTGTCTGCCCCGGCGCGGGCTACCCGGGCGCGCCTGCTGAGTGTCACCACCGATCCTCGGGGGGCCGAAGTCAGGGTCGATGGGCGCTTCGTCGGGTACACCCCGCTGGCTAACTGCCACCTCCCTGACAGCCCTACCGGGCGCTACACCATCCGCTTCGAGCTGCCGGCCCATCGCCCCGCAACAAGGACCGTCGAGCTCCCGCCTGGCGGCCATGCCCAGCTTGCCGCTGTACGGCTCAGGCCCCTCGGGCCGTGGACGGTCGACGCGGAGGGCCCCTTCCCTTTGCGCGCCCTCTCCACCCGCCCGGCCGGATGGCGCGACGACTCCCCCTGGTTCGACGAGAGCCCGCTGCCCGGGACAGATCTCCTGTACATCTCTAGCGGCTGGGAGGCTCGTCTGCAGGCTGATGTGGCCGGCCCGGATGACTGCCGGGCGCTCACCAAGGCCCTCGCGGGGCTTCCGGTCACCTGGCTCACCTTGGAGGATTCGAACGTCCGCGACGAGGATGTTGGCCTCTTCGCGGACCTGCGGGAGCTCCGGGGGTTCGTGCTCGACGAGGTCTACGACCTCAAGGGGGCGGGGCTCAAAGCGCTGCGCCGTCTGCCGTATCTCCGGGCGTTTGGGATCGACAGCTTCGAGGAGTCGACGTCGCCAACGGAAGTGGTCGAGGCTCTGAGAGGCCTGCCGATAACACATCTCCTTCTGAGGATGCCGGCGCTGACCGACCGCGATGCCGTGTCCGCCGTCGAGGCGCTTCCTGACCTCAAGTGGCTGTCGTACGATGGTGAGGTTACGGAGGCAGGCAGAAGGGCACTCCGGGCCGCGCACCCGGGCCTGACAGTGGACCCGATGCCTTCCGGCTATCCGTACGCGTATGGCTTCTACCGCGACTGGAGCTCGCGGCTGTAGGGCCGCCAGTCCAGCCGAGGCCCCAGACTGCCGCGGGCGAGGGCAGGCGCGAACCCTCAGTGCTGAGCACCCCAGCATGGCGGCTGAGCCGCGCCAGCCGACCACGGGGGCCCTGGGGCATCAGCGTCCCGGCGCAGGCCGCCGGCCATGGCACTGCCGCCGTGGCCTACTCGGCCGGTGGGCCGGAGCGAAAGGCGCAGGCCTCCAGGCTATCCGCGCGATCCAGCGCCCGGTTCACCACGAGCCGCGCCGCCCAGTCATCGATCCCCAGGCTCGCCGCGCGATCGGCACAGCCCGATACGGCCTGGGCCGCGGAGCGCAGCTCGCGTGCACGTCGGAGCAGCTCCTCCGGGCCCCAATGGCTGGCAACTTCGAACACGGGACGAGCCATCGACCGCAGAGCATCGACGCGCGACTCCAGCTCCCGCGCGGCATCTGTCCTGGCCCGCGACTCATCGTCGCCACCTACGCGTCCGCCCTCCACTGGCACAGGCGCGAACAGGCCGCGACCCGTCGACGGCGGCCGGCTCGGCAGGCGCTCGCGGTCTGCTAACTCGCCTCGAAAGCGCAACGAACGCACCTCCCGCCTCACAGCGTCCTGCAGCAAGGCATCGGCGAGACGGGCCGCTGCGACCCGCGGCACGGGTCGCCCGGGCCGGTCCTCGTACGACCCCCTTCCACGCCCGCTGTCACCTGCCCTGCTGGCCTTCGTGTTCGTCGGAGTTCTCAGACGGTGGGCGCGAAGCGGCGGGGGGCGTGGAGTGTCAGGAGGGGGCAGGCGTCGCCGAGCAGATTCAGGTGGCGTCAAGGGCTTCCGCTGCGCCAGGGGTCCGTGAGCCCAGGGCTTCGAACAGGTAGGTCGCTGAGCCGCGTCATCGTGTCGCAGCGCACGGCCAGGCCAGCCGCGGCGAGGCGCCGACTTCACATCAGGAGGCGAAACCAGTAAAACCACAGAGCTGCGATGATCCCAGTGCCGAGCGCGCACGCGCTGACCTGGAGGTAGACACCCAGGAGAGCACGGAACCCTTCCCCCCGCGCCGATTCTGCGCGCCCGACCGCGCGCAGGGCGCACGAGACAAGAGCGATGAACGCCCACATGGAGCCGTACATCAGGCCGAACATCAGAGCCAGGCCCGCAATGCCGACCACGAAGCGCCAGATACCGCGGCCTACCGCGGCCGGCCCCCCCCCGGATGAGCGTGACGGCGATCCACACGATCACGCCGACCGCCAGCACGATCCCGGCGCAGCAGCCTCCCATGAGACGCCAGTCCGTCTCGGGTGGACCAAGCGGGGCGGGCGGAAGCGATGGCCGACGGAAGTGCGCTAGCTCCTCCGCTCGACGCCTGTCCTGTTCCGCTATCTCCCTTGGCGTGGGCCGCAGTTCAGTAAGCAGTGGCGTACACGGGGGACTCCAACTGCGCACAGGACACCACCTCCACGTCGGCGCCGCGGCGGTCGTCGCTCCCCCGGGGGGAGTAGCCTAGCCTGAGGGCGTCTTCGGCCGGCCCTCTACGCTGATCGAGTACCGCCCGCTCTCGTGGACGCCTTCGCGGTCGTAGTCGTAGTCGATCGCCAGTACTTCGCGGAGCAGGACCACCACGGGAGTGGCCGACTCGCCGATCCGCAGGTGAGTGACCATCTCGTCGTACACTGCCTCGCCCGCCCGGGACCGACGGGTCCGCTTGCGGGCGTGGATTCCCTCGCAGACACGGCCCCAGTCCTCTCCGATGCCTGGCAAAGGCACCCGGACGCCGCGACTCATCAGCCCATCGAGCTCCTCGCCCCCGTAGCGGGTCTTCTCGTCCGTGTACTTGGCGGTCGCCCGGATCTCGATGACCACGGGCTTGCCTGGGGCAGCCCAGCGCGTGCTTTTCACCGGATACTCGTCCATTCAGCACGCCTCCCGCGACAAGCGTAGCATACGGCTCAGCTTGCGAGGGAACGCGAAGTCTGGCGACGAACAGAAGCGAGGGGCAAGCGGGCGAGCGGGGGGAGACACACGACTCCGTGTCGACGAGGGGACAGCCAGGGCGAGTGTATGCCTGAGCCGGCCGCCGCTCACGCCAGCGCGCCGGCGGCACCCCAGTTCATGCTCGTGCCTTCACTGGCGTGCCCCGCCTCGTGCGCTTACTGCTTCGGGCCACACCAGGGCCCGACCATGTCGCTCACAACACTGGAGCGCGCGTTGGACTTCATGGCACGCGTGACCCCTGCGTCTCGGCCAGGCCCCGTGAAGGTCACCTTCCACGGCGGCGAGCCGCTTTCGGCTGGCCACGAACTCTGGCGTCAGGCGCTAGACGGCTTGCGCGATCGGTTCGGTATCGGTGGCTACGAGGTAGCGCTCCAGAGCAACCTCTGGGCACTCGACGATGTCTTCTGCGAGCTCTTCGCGGAACACCGCGTTGAGGTCGGCACCAGCGTCGATGGGCCGGAGGACATCACCGACTCCCAGCGCGGCGCAGGCTACTTCGCGCGGACGATGGCGGGGGTCGGGCGCGCCCGGGCACGCGGGCTTGATGTGGGGTGCATCGCGACCTTCACGGCGGCCTCGGCGCCGCGGTGGCGGGTGGTGTTTGACTTCTTCGTCGAGCACCAGCTCGGCTGGAGCGTACACGCCGCCGTGCCGCGCCTGGGTGGGCCCACGAGCTCGCTCAGGCTGACGCCTGCCGCCTACCGCGACCTGCTGCTCGATTTGGCCGACGCCTATGTCGACCGCCGCCACGACACCGATATCAGCTCGCTGAACCAGGTGTTCCGCGGTGTCGCCTCTGGTGAGGGCAAGGTCTGCACGTTCCGCGACTGCAGCAGGATGTTCCTGGCCATCGACCCCGAGGGCGGGATCTACCACTGCCAGCGGCTGGCCGGACGCCCCGAGTGGCGCCTAGGCGACCTGCACGACGAGCCAACGTCGGAGGAGCTCTACGCCAGCCCGGTTGGGGTACGCCTGCGCGAGCGTGAGGCCCGAGTGGCCGACGTGTGCGGCGAGTGCCCACACCTAGCCTACTGCCGCGGGGGATGCCCCTACAACGCCTGGGCATCCGGCGGCGTCGAGGCCACCATCGATCCCTACTGCGAAGCCTACCGCGCCGTGTTCGACCACGTGCAACAGCGCCTCGCTGAGGAGATGGGCAGCGAGGCGAACATCGCCGCGGTGGCTGAGCGGCCCTACGACGGCCGAGGGCACCCGCTCCTGCGGCGGGGGCCGCTCATCGACCTCTGCAAGGACGGCCCGCATCCGCGGGTTGTGGCTCGCACGGCGCGGCGCATCATCGCGGCTGTCGAGATGGCCCGAGGGCCCGATGATGCCGTGGTGGCGGAGCGCCTGGTGGCCATGGGCATCTGCCGCTCGCGGACCACTGCCGACGCATCGATCGCTGGGCTGCGGGCACGGCTGTTCCCGGAGCAGATGCGGCTTAACAGTCTTTATCTTCACGTCACCTTCTCGTGCCAGCTCCGCTGCACGCACTGCTATGCCCGGGCCGAAGGCGACGGTCAGGCCATGCCGGTCGACGCTCTCACCGGGCTTCTGGTGCAGGCCGAGGCATGCGGCTTCCGCCAGGTCGTGCTCACGGGCGGGGAGCCACTCGTTCACCCCGACCGCCACGCGCTTCTTGCTGCCCTGCGCGACCTCCGCGCTGGCAGACCGTCGACGGACCTGGTGCTGCGCACGAACCTGGCGGTGGCTCTCTCCGAGGACGACCTGCGCTCGGTGGCGGAGGCGGTGGACCAGGTGGTCGTGAGCGTGGATGGCGACGAGGCCCTCCACGACGCACGCCGCGGCCCGGGCGCCTATGCCGCCGTGGTCGCGAACCTCGAACGCTATGCGCAGGTCGCCTCCGAGACGGCGCGCGCCGGCGAGTTGTCCCTCGCGGGGGTCCTACGGTCGGCGGACATCCGCGGCGAGCCGGGCGATGCCGTCCGCGCCCTGGCGGCCCGACTGGGAGTCCGCCGCACCCGGTTTCGCCCGCTGCTCCCCCTAGGCCGGGCCGCGGACTGGGACGAGCCGCCGACTTCCGAAGCCCTGGGTAGCTACGCCGACCCCATGAACCTGATCGAGGGCGGGTTCCACCCGGTCAGCCATTGCGGGCTGGGCCAGAACCTGTACGTCGAGCCGAGCGGGGAGTCGTTCCCCTGCTACGCATTCCACGGGCCTTACTCGTACCTCGGGAACGTGATCCAGGGCGGGCTGGCCGCCGTGCTGGCCTCAGAGCCCTTTCGTGACCTGGCCCGACACTCGGTCGACACGAACCCCACGTGCCGCGTCTGCGAGGTCCGGTATCTGTGTGGCGGTGCGTGCCGTGCCTGGGGCGGTGAGGCGACGCAGTGCGACCTCGACGCGCCCCCGCCCGAGTGTGGGGGGCTCAGGGGACGGGCGGAAAGTCTTCTGGCGGCGGCGCGCGGCTATCTGGGGCTTGGGGGGAAGGGATCATCATGCTGAAGCGGCTGCGCCTTCTTGCGGGCCTGCGAAAGCTGCGGTCGGTACGGTCATGGTCACTACCGCGCAGCAAAGCTTGTTCCAGCCTGGGGCACCTGCACGATCGTCGTGCCGTCCCCGCGCTCATTGAGGCCCTGGAGGACCGCGATGAGCGCGTCCGCGGCGCTGCTGCTGACGCCCTTGGCGAGCTGGGCGATCCGCGCGCGCTGTTCCCGCTTATCCGTCGGCTGGTGGATAAGGAGCCCATCGTGCGTCGGTCCGCTGCCGCAGCACTTGGGAGGCTCGGGGACCGGCATCCGGTCACTTCGCTCATCGCCGCGCTTGGTGACCAGGATGGAACGGTCCGCCTCGAGGCGGACCGAGCGCTCAGTGCTCTGGGCGAGCCGGGATGGACCGAAGCTGTGCGGGGGGACGGAGATGACCTGCGCCGCCTTGGCAACTGTGCGGATCCGCGTGCCGTGGAAGCTCTCGCTTTTGCCATCGGGGTTGGCCATCCCGGCTCTGACCACTTTGAGGCCATCGAGGCGCTCGGCAGAATTGGTGGACCTGGTACCGCCATGGCTCTCGCGAGTGCCATGACGCACAAGGACTTCTCGATCCGGCGCCAGGGGGCACAGACCCTCGCGGCTCTACTGAGGCGTAAGCAGGGTGTGCTGGGACTTCACATGTGGCAGACGGCGGCACTGCACGCACGCGCGCCCCACGAAGATGGTTCTGAGTATTTTATCGATAGCTGCAACCACGACATTCGCCACAGAGACAGCGGAGGCATCGGCGTCGACTTTCCCAGCCCGCCGGCGCCCGGCACCAACTTCTGATGAGTGAGGGCAGAGAGGGAGAGCGCAGTGCTGGGCCCGGAGCGTTTCGGTGATCTGGCCCGACCTCCGGTCGACACGGACCGCAAGTGCCGCGCCTGGGGCGGTGAGGCGACACAGCACGGCCTCGACGCGGTGCCGTCAGAGTGCACGGGAGTGAGGGAACGGGCGGAGGCGCTCCTGGCGGTAGAGGCCGCTAGCTACCTTGGCATTGAGGAGGTGCTTTTGCGGTGCTACGACGATCACCCATCGAGCTGCTGACGCGCCAGGCGCGGCACCGGGACTGGGCGCGGAGGCGCGACGCCGTTCAGGGGCTCGCCGCGTTGTCGGTTGCGGAAGCCATGGTCCCGCTGTTGGCGGCGCTGAAGGACGTGCATCCCGCCGTTCGCTCGGCAGCCGCAGTGGCCCTCAGGGGGCATGACCACCCGCGGACCGTCGCCGTTCTCGCCGCCGCGCTGGACGACGACGACGCCTCCGTTCGAGCCGCCGCCGCGACGAGCCTGGGCCATATGAGCGACGCGACAGCGACGCGCGTCCTGGTGGTGGCTCTCGGTGATCCGTCTGGTGAGGTGCGCCTGTGTGCGGCGGACTCGCTCACGCGATTGGGGCATTCCGACTGGAGGGAGATCGTCCACGGCGATGCCGGTGATGTGTCGCGACTGGGTGCGTCGGGGCGCCGGGAAGCAGAAGAGGCCATTCTCCGGGCCCTCCGCCCGCCCGAGCCCGAAGCACGGCGGTCGGCTGCGCTCGCGCTAGCAAGACTCGGGGGCCCGAAGGCCGCGACGGCACTTCGTGGCCTGCTACGCGACCCGTTCGCGGAGGTCCGTCGCGCAGCCGCTGAGGGCCTGGTGGGCTCGGGGGACCGCTTGGCGGTCGGGCCCTTGACGTTGCTTCTTGGGGACAGTGCTCCTAATGTGCGAGCACAAGCGGCTGCGGCGCTTGGCTCGATCGGGGGCGAGGGGGTGGCCCAGGCCGTGGCTCGGGCCGTGGCCGACCGCTCGCCCGAGGTCCGAGCTGCCGCGGTTGGAGCATTGGGCTCTCTCGGCGACCGCCGTGCCGTCGCCCTGCTGGCTCGGGCTCTTGGCGATGAGCCGGCCATCGCGGCGGCAGCGGCACATAGCCTCGGGCTTCTGGGCGGTGACGCGGCCGTCGAGCACTTGGCCAAGGCGTTGGACGCCCCAGATGCCGGCGTACGCGCCGCGGCTGCGTCCGCGTTGGGGGATCTCGGTGATCCCCGAGCCGGTGCTGCCCTGGCGGCAGCGCTGGAGGATGAGCCGGAGGTGCGGAGAGCCGCCCAAGGCGCTCTGGCAAAGCTATCGGGCCCAGGCGTCGTGTCGGCTGTGAGCGGAGTTCTGGGCGCCTCCTCCGCCGAGGCACGCCAGGCTGCCGCGGCGGTCATAGGGGAGCTCAAGAACCAGTCCGCAGTGCCTTTATTGCTGAGGGCTCTGGGCGACGAAAGCGGCGGGGTTCGCAGGGCGGCGTCCGACGCTCTTGCTCGTCTGGGCCACCACGGTTGGTCGGATAGGGTGAGGGGGGATCGGGGCGACTTCGGCCGTCTCGGGGCTTCCCATGACCCTCTCCTTCTGGATGCGCTCGTGTCGGCACTGCGCCGCCCCAAGGACGGCGTGGAGGCTGCGGGTGCGCTCTGCGAGCTGGGCGATCGGCGGGCCGTGGCTCCGCTTCTTGAGGCACTGTCCGATGGGCCGCCGGGAGTGAGGAGCGCAGCCGCGCTCGCCCTCGGGAAGCTTGGAGGCCAGGGCGCTGAGCAGGGTCTGGTGGCAGCTCTGCGCGATACTGATGGGCAGGTCGGGGCAGCTGCGGTGAGCGCGATTGTCTCTCTCGTGGGCGATGGCGCTCTGCCGGCGCTGCTTGAGCTCCTGGATCGTGGCCCGTCCGAGACGCGCCGGGTCGCGGTTCGCGCCCTGGGACAGCTTGGCGCCACCGAGGCTGTGGAGCCCCTCCTGGCCGCTCTCTCCAACGCGGACCACCACATCCGGCTGGCCGCCGCGCGCGCACTCGGCGATCGGCGTGAGCGCAGGGCCGTGCTCCCCCTTATCCGGTGGCTTGCCCGCGCTGCCCCGACCCCCTCGCTTGGTGCGGACAATCCGCCATGGTTGGGCGACCTGGGCGCTAGGGTGACCACGGGCTCTGGTCCGCGACCATCCCCCGCCCGAGGTCAGCCCTCGGCCGCGCAACTGCAGAGGGCCGACATGCGCCTCGTCGCGGCTGAGGCGCTGGGCCGGATCGGGGATCCCGAGGCCATTGAGGCCCTCTCTCGCGCGCTGGGCGATGACGATAGTCGCATGCGCCAGGCGGCGGCGAAGGCCCTGGGGCGGATTGGTGGGACCTCGGTCGTCGGACCGCTCGTGGGCGCCATGGACCAGTATGACCGATCGGCCCGAGCTGCTGCTATCTGCGCCCTGGGCCAGGTTGGTGACACTGCGGCCTTTCGGCCCCTTGTGAGGGCACTCAGTGACCACGATAAGGCCGTCCGTAGGGCGGCGATCACGGCCCTCGAGTGTATCGGGGAACACGCGGCGAATGCCGGGTACCTGATTGCCGTGCTCGAGGACCGAGGGGAGCCGCTGGACGCGCGGGAACAGGCGGCTCGGGTACTCGGGAGGTCGAAGGAGCCTGCCGCGGCGAAGGCGCTAGTCGCTGCGTTGGGTCAGCCGGATGCGGGGCCGGTCCGCGCAGCCGCGGCGCAGGCCCTGCCGCTGCTTGAGGGCCCAAAGGCCATCGGGCCGCTCAAGCAGGCGCTTGCCGACGAGGATGCGGGTGTCCGTAAGGCGGCTGCCGGCGCCCTGGGGGCGTGCGGCGATGGTGAGGCAATACCCGCACTGGCTGCGGCCCTGGATGATGGGGATATGGCCGTGAGGTGGGAGGCTACGAGGGCTCTGGCGATGCTTGGGGACCCACGCGTGGCGCCGGCGCTCGTTGCGGATCTCGAGCATCCGAGCCTCGGGCGCAGGCAGGAGGCTGCCCGTGCTCTCGCACTGCTGCTCAAGGCCAACCCGCGAGCCATCGACCGAGAGACGTGGAGGCGAGCGGCGGCTAGAGCGCAGCGCTCGGTGGAGCATGGGGATCAGTGGTCGCACGTCGACCGGGATGACGGAAGCTGGGACACGGATCCAATTTGGCACGATGACCATCAGAGCCACTCGGAGGTCTTTGATGGCATCGGAGTCGACTTTCCCAACCCGCCGGCGGGAAGGGATTTCTGACGACCGTCGGCCCAGAGGCGGAGCGACCGGTCGGCGCCAGACAGGCTTACCGCGGAGGTGCGCGAGATGGACCGAGAGACACGGACAACCAGCACGCGCGGTGGCACGTGGACCGCTTTCGGTGTGTGCGTGGTCCTGGCCGCCCTGGGATGCGCCGCGTGTGCGCAAGCTCAGCAGGGGGCCGCGGGCGAGGCGACCTACAGCGTCACCCAGTTCCGGCCGCCGGAGACCACGGGGGTGCTGGAGCACCGGTGCTGGTTGGGCGACCGGCACTTCCTGACGCTCATCGAGCAGCAGGGCCAGTGCATCATCCGGACGCATCCGGGAACCGACCCCAACGGCTGGGGGACCAGCCTGTACCTGCAACCATTCGTCGCCGGCCAGGAGATCGCTGGAGGCAAGGTCGAGGCCGTCGAGGCCACGGACACGGGCATCCGCATCCAGTTCGGGGGGTCGATCCCCGCACCCGGGGGCGGCAGCGAGGCCAGCTTCACCACGTCCCTGGCGGTGAGCCTCGACCCCGAGGCCAAGCAGATCAGCGGTGAGGGCGAGTACCACGTCCGGGTGACGAAAACGGCCGATCTGGCGGGCGATCTGAACCTCTACCGGCTGGCGAGCAACTACCTGCAGAACGTGCCGCTGAAGGGCGGCGGGAAAGGCGACACGGGCGACATGCACGAGGTGAGTGTCGAGGGCGATGGCGGGGCCCTGGAGTGGACGCCTCCCCTGGATGACCGCTTCCCTCAGGAGCTCTACTCCACCATCAGGGTCGCCATGTCGGGCGGACACAACGTCGTCGACTCCGTCGCCCAGGGGTTCGACGAAGTCGAGCCCGCCTACAAGCCGAGCTTCACGGTCAGCCTGACGGACGTCGGAGGGGCCCGGTCGATGCAGTCTGGCGCCATGTACGACACCAGTGTCGACCCCGAGCGCAACCTGCCGCGGAGCCAGCTCTACTGGGCGGACAACGTGGGCGTGGTCGTGCTGATCCAGAAGGGCCGGGTTACGGAACAGCACGACTTCGCCGTGAGTCTGAGCTCGGAGGCGGAGGCGGAGGGGTAGTACCTGGAGCTCCGGGCGCCGCGCGGTAGCAGGTCGGCGGTGCACTAAGCCCGGAGGTGTGCCTATGTTGCACCCACTTCGCGTCAGACGTCTGATCCAGACCATCACAAGATCCCCGGCCCACCCGGATTCGTGGAAGCGATGGGAGGTGACTGAGGCGGCTCTCGAGCTCGGCAGGCTCGGGGCCAAGCCTGCGGTGCCTCACTTGGTGGCGATGCTGAGGGACGGCGACGACGATCTGTTCGAGGCCGCGGCGCAGGCCCTCGGGATGATAGGCGACCCAGAGGCGTTTGGCCCGCTGCTCTCATGGGCGACCGGCCTCGCCCCGGGGCGCAGGGGCGTTGTGGCGGTCGAGGCCCTCGCGGGTCTGGGTGACTTGCGGGCCGTGGAGCCGTTGGCGATGTTACTTGGCGGATGGAGGGGCGCGCAGGATGGGCGGCACGCGGCCGCCGTCAGAGCGCTCGGGTCGCTCGGAGGCCCCCGCGCCGTAGAGGCCCTGGTACAGTCACTGGCCAAGTGTGGTCCGGAGGTCCGAGCCGCGGCGGCCCAGGCGCTCGCTGCGCTCGACCATCCGCAGTGGGCCGAGTGGTTCCGCGGCGACCCTGCCGACTTCGCTCGGCTTGGGGCGTCGGGGGAGCCTCGTGCGGGATGGCTCCTCACCCGCGCGCTAACGAGCCACACCGAGACGTCGCGGATCCCAGCTGCCGACGCGCTCGGGGTGCTGCGGTGGGCAGGGGCGGTCGAGGCCCTCGGGGAGGCCCTATCGTCCGGGACGGTAGGCGAGGCCACGGCTGCTGCACGTGCGCTCGGGCAGATCGGAGGCCGGCGCGCTGTGGGGGCTCTGGCCAATGGGCTCACGCGACTTGACGAGCGCGTGCGGCGCGCGGCTGCCGTGGCCCTCGGCGAGATCGGCGACCACAGCGCTGCCGGGGAGGTAGCAGGGGCGCTGACGGACGACTGTGCCGATGTGCGCGTGGCAGCCGCTCGGGCTCTGGCCGAGCTGGGGGAGCGCGAATGCTCCGAGGTCGTCAGGGGCGACTCCGGTGACCTGGCGCGAATCGCGGCATCAGGTCATCCACGAGCCGTCGAGCTGCTAGCTGCCGTGCTATCGAACGGATTGCGGCCAGGCCTCTGGGCGGACGTCGCCAGGTTGCTGGGGCAGCTCGGAGGCGACCGCGCCGTGGAGGCCCTCATCGCCTTCCTCCCACGCTGTCACCCGCCCAAAGCCGTGGCCGCCGACGCGCTGGCTCAGTTGGCCGACTGTAGGGCGGTTGCGCCGCTGATCCAGGCGTTGGAGCTCCCCGACTGGCCAGCGAACGTGGAGTGCTGGACTGACGGGGTAAGAGCACGCATCGCGCGCGCGCTGGGCCAGTTGGGTGACGCCCGAGCCGTGGGGCCACTGATCCGCGCCCTGGGGCTGAGGGGGCAGGCCGATCGCGGAGCTGCCGCAGAAGCTCTGGCCGCTCTCGGTGAGACGGCCTGGCGCGAGCTCGTGACCGGGAGCTCCAGCGACCTGCGCCGTCTGGCCGACTGCTCCGATGCGAGAGCCCGCGAAGCGCTCGTCGTGGTACTGCAGTTGGAGCCTCACGTCTTCAGCGAGCGCTCGGCGGCGATCTCGGCGCTGGCCAGTGCCGGAGACCACCGGGCCCTGGAACCCGCGCTGACGTGGCTTCGCGGTCGGCTCCAGCGAGAGAACGGGAGGCGGGGGGCAGACTACGGCACAGAGGTCGAACAGCGGGCCGTCGTCGAAGCCCTTGGCAGGCTGGGCGCGGTCGATTCACTATCGACGATCATCTCCCCCGCAGCCTGCGCGGAACTGTGGAGACCGGCGATGGAAGCCCTGGTTGTTGTAGGCGGCGCAGCCGCCATCAACGTGCTGTTTGCGGCCCTCGCCCACCCCCTCGCCGACGTACGTCGGGAGGCCGCCGTTGCGCTGGCGCAGCTCGGACACCACAGATGGGCTTCCCTGGTGAAGGGCGATCCCGGCGACGCTCCGCGCCTCGGAGCCGCACGAGACCCAGATGCCGCCAAAGTCCTCGTGCGGATGGCGCAGTGGTCGGTCGAGGCGGCGGCGGAACTGGTGGAGGTCGGCGATGGACGCGCCATCGCGCCTCTGATGGCGAACCTCGTGAGGAAGCCCTCAGGGCACCTATACGAATCGGGTCTCATCCATCGGCGGGGGTGCGCGGGTTTGCTGGCCCGCTTCTTCTCGCTGCATGGGAGCCGGGTCCCACCCAGCACGTGGAAGGAAGTGCTCCGCGTCTGCGCCGTCCCGCACGAGGACGAGCACCAACAGTCCGACGTACTCGGACGCACCCACCGCGACACTGGCCTCGGTTTCGACTTCCCACCGCCGCCAGATGGGGCGGACTTCTGAGGCCTGTCGAGCGGTGTGCCGTGCGTGGCGGGCATGCAGCTGGAGGGAGTGGCATGCTACGTTCACTGCGCCTGAAGCGCCTGCTTCGTCAGATCAGCGAAGGCAGCCCTGAGGGGCAGGTCGAGGCCGCTGCTGCTCTGGGCAAGCTCGCGGACCGATCGTGCCTCGAGCCGCTGACCCGAGCAGCGGTGGAGGGCGCGCCCGCAGTGCGCCGCAGTGCCGTGGAGGCGCTCTGCAGGCTGGGGGACCGACGCGCAACTGCAACCCTCGTAGTGGCACTGGAGGACGCCGAGGCGGGTGTGCGGCAGTCGGCGGCACGGGCGCTGGCGGCCACTCCCGACCCGAGGGCCGTCGATGCCCTCATCGCTGCGTTGGGCGACGCTGATCCCGGCGTGCGAACGGCGTCTGCCCACGCCCTCTGGCGGGCTGGCGAGCCCGGTTGGTCCAAGCACGTCCACGGGAATGACGAGGACATCCGAGCTCTGGCTGGCCTGAGGGATGCGAGGGCGGTGCCCGCCCTCGCCAGGGCTCTGCTCAGAGCCCGCTGGGGGTGCGCGGCGGATGCCGCCAGGGGACTGGGGAGGTTCGGAGGCCCGCGCGCCGTGGATGCCCTGATCGCCGGACTCCGCCGCCCGGAGCCGTTTGTCGTTGGGGCCATCGCAGTCGCCCTGGAGGCACTGGGGGACGCCCGAGCCGCGCAGCCGCTCCTCAGCGCTCTCGCCCGGCCAGAGCTGGACGACGCGGTCCCTGCCATCGCGAAGGCTCTGGGCCGCGTGGGCGGGAGCGCGGCCGTCGTCCCGCTCCTTGGCGTGCTCTCCCACGCCAAGCCGGCCGCCCGTGCCGCTGCCGCGGAAGCACTCGGCGCGCTGCGCGATCCGCGAGCGCGTGACGCGCTGGCGGACCTGGTTGCGCGCGAGGAGGGTACGAACTACCATGGTGCGACGCCCTGGCAAGCGGGCGCCCGCGCCCTCGGGGCGTTGGCCGATCCCCGCGCCATTCGTCCACTACTCGGCCTCGCCCCCACAGACGTGTCCGCTCGAGATGCCCTGCGGGGCCTCGGCCTCGGCGACTGGGTCTGTGGCCTCACGGGCGCGCCCGGCGATCTCGTCCGGCACGGAGGAGAGGACAACCCGTGGGGTTTCGACCTCTTGCAGAGCGCTCTCCGCCACTGGGGTCGTGAGGCCCGGCTGTACGCCGCCGAGGAGCTGGGCAGGCGGTTGGACCCACAGACCGTCGGTGAGCTTGTGACAGCCCTAGGCGACAGCCTGGAGGTCAGACGGGCGGCCGCTGAAGCTCTGGCCGCCATCCTGCAGGCCCACCCATCGGCCCTGGACCGGCAGACCTGGGAGCGAGTGGCGGACAAGTGCCGGCAGCCAGCAGTTCACAGGGACGGCCCCTCGTATAGCCACTACGACGACCCGGGGGGATGGGATCGGGACAGGCTGTCGAAGACGATCCCCTCGCACGGGGATCATTGTGATGGCATCGGCGTCGACTTCCCTGACCCGCCAGAGGGGACAGACTTCTGAAGCCCGTGCGGCTGGTGGACGGACCGGTTGTGGGTCGCGACCGCGGGCGACGCGCTGTGGCGAACGTCCAGCGATGCAGGTCATCCCCGCCGCCACTGGAACCGAGCGGAGGAGTAGTCGGCTCCCCGTGCTGACCTCCGGACGGCGGGGCCCCCGGGGCGGCCATCGCTGCCGGACCGCCGTGAGGAGGCGACCGCATGCCAGGGCCTAGCCGCGATGCCTTCGACTTCCGCGCAGCCTACAAGCATGACTTCGCGTAGGGAGGTGGCGTGCGCTGCCTTGAGGGCGCCTGCCATCGCCAGGCGCCATGTGTACCCCGGAACCTGTAGGAGGTCTGGCCGATGCGCATGGAAGTCCGCTGCCCATGCTGTGTCCGTCTGCTGAGCATACCCGGCAACCAGGCTGGCAAGCTAGGGGCCTGCTGCTGGTGTGGACAGCCGCTCGTGGCGCCCCGCGCTCAGGGAGACGAACCCACGCTCCCGCCACCCGTTGCGGCGTCAGGTGAGCCGGACGCACACCTCGAGCCAAGCTACCGGAACCCGACCGACGGCACCGAGATGATACTCATCCCGGCAGGGAAGGCAGTGTTTGGTGACTCCCGGAGCTGCCGGTTCGAGGCCGAGCTACCAGCCTACCACCTGGGACGCTTCTGCGTGACGATCACGCAGTATGTCGCATTCCTGAACTCGGTGCGGATGGGTCGGGGCTGGAGGTTCGAGTACGGTGTATCGAGGCAGTACGGTCACTTGGTCGAGCGCGGTCGGCGGTTCGCGGTGGAGGACCCCGGGCGCTACGGGGATCATCCGGCCCTAATGACCTTTGCGTCCTTGGATTGAAGGTACGGAATGGGTTTGTCTGGTACATGTGTGCATGGCCAAACCAGCGAAAGACCCACAGAAGACGGCGGCGGCACTGGAAGCCCGTCGCATGGAAGCAGTCCCGTTGTTCGA
>JAKPQA010000323.1 GCA_029547025.1 Armatimonadota bacterium | reverse complement strand
GCAGGCCGGGCATGGGTCCTCCTTCGCGGGGGCACTCGCGTCCGGGCCCGCCGGTCGCCCAATCTAGCGGCTCGCGCGCGGGCGGCTCATCCGATGTAGAACCTCACCCCACAGCCGCGATCGACGAGCCGGGCGAAGTACCTCGGGAGTCCTTGGCCGGCCGCTCACGAACGAGTGGCCGCGTTGCCACATGCGGGCTTTTGACGGGTCTGCCACCGACTTCGCGGAGCCCACGCTGCCAGAAGTGGGTAATGCCGAGGTCTGGCCGTCTCGTAACCCGAGTCTGGCAGCGTGCACCACGAGCGGGTCGGTGGAAACGGCTGAAAACCCGAATCTGGCAACGTCGACGACCAGAGCCGCCTGGTCGACCGATCCTCGCGGCGCTCCCCGCCCGGCGCGGCGGCTCACCAGCCCGGCACGTCCTCGCTCCCCGAAGGGATGCCCTCCGATGGTGTCCCGCACCCGCCGTCTGCGGCCCATCTCCTTCGATGCGCATCCCCAATCGGCGTTAACAGCGGGTTCACACGGGCGTACGGCCCGGTGGGGTCAGGGGATTGTCGCAACGTTCCTAGCTGAGGAGCGTTTCGATGAGCCGTCCTGTGAACCATGAGCTGAATCGTCGGATTTGGGGGTTGCTGGCGAAGGGCCGACGGAAGGCGGTCGTGGCCCGAGAGGTCGGCGTGGCGGCGTCGTGGGTGGCCACGTTGAACGCCAGAGTCGGTGGTGTGTACCGACCCGAGGATGTGACCTACGACGCTCGGTATCTGTCCAGGGACGAGCGTTACGAGTTGGCGCGGCTGTTGGACGTGCGGCCGGTGCTGTCCCACGCCGAGATCGCTCGGCGGATGGGTCGTTCACCGTCGACGATCTGTCGCGAACTGGCCCGCAACCGGGACCCGCGCACCGGCCGGTATGTGCCAGAGAAAGCGGTTACGGTCGCGTGGCAGCGGCAACGCCGTCCGAAACCGTCGAGGCTGGCCAGCCATGAGCAGCTCCGCCAGGAGGTCCAGGACCGGTTGAGTCGCGGGCACTCCCCGGAGCAGATCGCGGGCCGGCTCAGGGTCGACTTCCCGGACAATGCCTCCATGCAGGTCAGCCACGAAACCATCTACCTGTCCCTGTATGTGTACCCGCGCGGCGCCCTGAAACGCGAACTACAAGCCCATTTACGCACCGGTCGGGTGCTCCGGCAGCCGGCTGGGCATCGGGACGAGAAACGGGGCCGGATCGTGGACGCGGTATCGATCCACGACCGTCCCGACGAGGTCGAAGGCCGGCTGATCCCCGGCCACCACGAAGGCGACCTGATCATGGGCACGGTCGCGTCGAACTCGGCGATCGGCACCCTCGTGGAACGCACCACCGGGTTCCTCACCCTGTGCCACCTGCCGCACGGCCACAAAGCCGACCACGTCGCCCGGGCCGTCGTCGACGCGTTCACCCCACTCCCGGCCATGTTCGCCAAGTCACTGACCTGGGACCGCGGAACAGAGATGCACCGACACGCCACCGTGACCGCCGCGACCGGCATCAAGGTGTACTTCGCCGACCCGCACAGCCCCTGGCAACGCGGCAGCAACGAGAACACCAACGGGCTGCTACGCCAGTACTTCCCCAAGGGCACCGACCTATCGGTTCACAGCCGGGCCGACCTCCAACACGTCCAAGACCTCCTCAATGACAGACCCCGCAAACGCCTCGGCTACCGAACCCCCCGCGAAGAAATGGTTAGGCTGCTCCAGTAACCAACGTTGCGACGACCCCCCGAATCCAAGC
>JAKPQA010000207.1 GCA_029547025.1 Armatimonadota bacterium | reverse complement strand
GGTGGTGGTGGCGGTGGTGGAAACGCCTACACCGATGCTACGGCAACCAACGCTGGCGGCTCCGGTGGTGGTGGTGCGGGTTCGAGATCAGGGCTCTCCACTGCTGGCAGCGGTACAGCGAACACTGGCGGCGGCGGCGGTGGAACGTGGGGCGGTGCAGGCGGCTCGACGGCTGGCGCTGGTGGCTCAGGAGTCGTCGTCATTCGATACAAGCTCTAAGGAGAACGGCGAGGGGCTTCTGACGAAGTACGCCGAAGATGGAGTCACTGTCATCTCCTCCGAGAGGGTCCCCGTCCCCATCGCTGGTGAAGTAGCCGATACCCCGTATCAGACGCTCGCCATTGAGGCAGTGATGCGGTACGCTGCGAGAAAGGCAGGCTGACCGCAATGCCTCTACCCGATCAAGGAAGGCCCACCGCAGTGCCTGCTGATGACGTTTCCAAGGCTCTGATGGAGCGCACGGTACAAGAGATCCAGGCATCTCTGACTGCATTCCAGGAGCACCTGGAGACCTCCAACGCAGCCTTCGAGGCCAAGCTGGAGCAGTTCGTGCTCCGGGCGGTCTACGAGGCCCACAACACGCTGCTCGACCTGCGTCTCACCGACATGGAGTCGAAGTTCGACGCCCGCCTGAGGCTGGTCGAGCGGGTGGTGTTCGGTGCCATCGGGCTCATCTGCACCGCCGTGCTGGTGGCACTGATTGCGCTCGTGGTGAACAAGGGCGGATCGCTACCCACTGGAGCACCGTGATGACGGCCAAGGCCACGACCACCATTACCACGACCACCACCGAGACCGAGGGCATGACCATCCCGACACTGGACGACGACGCCTACAGCATCCCGACCTGGGCGGCCAAGGTCGTGGGCGAGATCGCCGAGGCGGGCCGGGAGCCCACTCGCCAGCAGAAGCTGCTGCGCATCACCCGACTCGGGCCGGTGCTGTTCGCCTTCCTCGGGCTGACGTTCTTCCTCGGGCTGACGATGTACTGGATCGGCCAGCCCTACGGCAAGCCGGTGGTCGAGTTCCACCGGGGCATCCAGATCCTCCGGGCCGATGGCACGAGCACCGGCCCCATCGTGGTGGAGGCGGGCGGGAACGTGCTCATCCAGGCCTCGTACTGCAAGAACCACGACACCCTCCGGGCTACGATCCGGCGTGAGTTCCACGACGACTTGGTGTACCAGCTCCCCGACTACACGACGAACGCCCCCAGGGGCTGCGGGACCCGGTTCAGCACGTCGCTCAAGATCCCGGAGAACCTCCCGCCCGACACCTACACGCTCGTCTTCACGTTCGTGTACCAGATCAACCCGATCCGCTCGGTGAACTACACGTTCGAGACCAACGAGTTCACGGTCACCGCACCGCCCGCAGCTACGCCTTAGAAGGAGTCACCCGATGGGTAGCTCTCCCCCCAACCCGCACTGCCTCCCGGTCCACCAGGATCTCCCCCCGCTCCCACGGGGGGACTTCCGTGTGTACGACTTCTTCGCCCCGGGAGTGTGCTGGACGGCGGCCGAGCCCCAGGAGACCCTGCCCGACGGCATCGAGTGGGTTGAGCACCACTGGTGGGCTGAGGCCCGCCGGGGGATCGGCCACGCCCTGCGCTTCCACAACGGCTGGGTGCCGTGGTACGGCAACCCGCCGAGCACGTACGTCTGGTGGGTGCAGCAGAGCCTCGGCGGCGTCTTCTGGGTCACCAGCTCGTGGGACGCCGAGCGCAACGGCACCGTCGTCCACATGGAGATGAAGTCCGACATGAGCGGGCGCATGCAGGTCGGCACCTACGAGTACTCGGTGCGTTCCGGTGAGACCAAGACCCGTGAGGATGAGCAGGATCCGCTCAGCGCACCGCTGACCTTCACCAACTTCATCACCTGGGGCACGGGCAACTGGAAGATCACTGAGGGTGTCACTCTCCTGGCGCCGCCGCCCAGCCTCTGGCCGCCGGAGGGTTGATATGACTATCGCCTCCGATGCCCGCAACCTGCTCCGGGACTTCCCGAAGTACTTCGAGCAGGTCTTCGTGCCGCCGATGCAGAGCACGTTGAACCTGTCCCACCCGCTCGTGACCAACCTCACGGTCACCAACCGCTCCACCGGGGCTGCCGTGACCGCCGAGGGCTCGTTCTCGGTGGACGAGCGCAACGGGCTCCTCCGGCTCCACGCCACCGATCTGAGCACGGCCTACCCGACCGGCGTCGTCGTCGGCGGCTACTTCTACGAGTGGTTCCTCCCCCGGGACCTGGAGTTCCACGCCCGCTTCGTGGCCAACGAGCACATGATGAGCCGAGGCTCGGACACCACCGTGGCCGACCTGCCCGCCGTCGAGCTGAACGTCATCGCCATGGGCACCGTCGTGCAGGCACTGTGGTCGCTCCTCAGCGAGTTCGCCACCGAGTACGACGTGATCAACCCCGAGGGCATCAGCGTGCCGGTGCGCCAGCGCTTCCAGCAGGTCATGCAGCTCTTCCAGGTGTGGCAGAAGAAGTACGAGGAGGGCGCCATGGCGCTCAACGTCGGCTTCAACCGCATCAGCGTGTCCGAGATCCGCCGGGTCTCCCGACTCACCGGCCGCCTCGTGCCCATCTTCGAGGAGCGTGAGGTGGACGACCCGAGCTACCCCCGCCGCATCCTGCCCGCCATCGAGGCCCCGTTCGCCGACGGCAACGAGGGCGGCTTCGTCATCAATGGTGACACTGGTGCGGCCGTCGGAGGGTGGCCGATGTGAGCGCCGTGAACCCCGAGCAGTTCCAGCAGTTGCCTATGTTCGTGCCCGCAGGGCGACTGCGGGACGTAGGTGACAACGACGCCGCCGCCCACTTCAACGGCGGCGAGAGTGACTTCGATGACGTGTACCCCTACGACACATGGGAGCGCAAGCGCCAGGAAGCCAACGGCCCGGACACTGCGGATCGTGGCCACGGCGGGGCTCGACACAACACTCCGCAGCCGGGCTCGATGACCGAGCACGTTGCCGCCCACGGTGTGCGTGAGCCAGTGGTACTCCATCACTACGGATCGGACCCGGGCGAGGAGCACAAGCCCGTCATGATGGACGGGTACCACCGTACGGCGGCGGCCCATGCAGTCAACCCAGCCACGGAGGTCCCTGTTCAGCACACCGACGGCTCCAACTGGTCGGTCCTTCGGAAAGGCCGGTACTAGCGCATGGCCATCGACATGCGGCGTGAGCACGCCTACCAGCAGCGCAAGATGCGAGGGCTCCAGGGAATCATCGGCGAGATCGTCCTGTGGTTCCGCTTCGACGTGGCCCAGAGCCAGTACCACGACGTGTATGACGAGGGGAACAAGCAGTATCTCACTCCCCTCATGATCCCGTTCATCTGGCTCGATCAGGTGGAGGACCCCAAGCAGTACACCGACACCGGCCGCCGACCCACCATGCGTCTGCGTGGTGCCATCGCAACCGAGCAGGCCCTGGAGGCCGGGCTCCCCATCAGCGAGGTTCACGGCGAGCGCAGCTGGGACGTGCGCCCCGAGCCGCCCATCGACCAGGACGGCCGCCCGGCGAGCCCGTGGATGGACGACCGCCTCAACGACGTGCTCTACTACGATGGCCGCTTCTGGGACGTGAGCAACTTCCAGATCCGTGGTCGCACGCAGACCGGCGACAACATCATCGGCGTCTCGGCCATCGAGACCAAGCACGACGAGCTGGTGCAGGACATCTTCCCCTTCGACCAGCCGTCCGACCTGACCGTCCCGCCCGAGGAGCCCTGATGTCAGCCCAGATCCCCCCCGTACCCGACTCGAATCCCACTGTCGGCTTCGTGGACTGGCGGGACGTTATCGACAACGTGCGTGAGCTGGACCTGGAGTGGCTCCAGAACCGTACTGTCGTGCGCTTCGACAGCGTTGGCGCCGCCAACAGCTACGCAGGTGACCCGGCCAAGGTCCCGGGCTCGCTCGAAGAGGGCCAGGTGGTCTACTTCATCGGCCCCAAGCAGCTGGCCGTGAAGACCGGCGCCAGCACGTACAAGTACGCCCTCCTCTCGGGCCTGCTCACCGTCGCCGATGCCGGAGCCATCGCCTCGATCTCCAACGCCGGGACCGGAGGTATCACCCTCCCAGCCGACGGCTCGGTTGGTGTCCCGCTCCTGAAGGTCGCCGTCGATCGTGTCGTGGCCGACTCGGCCGGGCTCCACCTCAAGACCGGCACCGCCGTGGCCAACCTCACCACCTCGGCCACCGACCTCGTGAGCGACATCCCCATCCAGGCCCCGGTGCTCAAGGCAGCTGGCGCCGTCCAGGCAGCGTCGGCGGCCATCTCCGGTGCCGTGGCCGCTGCCTCGGTGGCCGCCACGACGGCCTCGGTCTCGGGCGCTGCATCGGTAGGCTCGCTGGCCGCCGCCACGACCATCACGGCCACCGGCAACGTCACGGCGGGCGGCGTCATCGCCAACGCCCTCAGCATCGGCGGCGGCAACGTCGTCGTCAACAACACCGGCATCAACGTCGTCGGCAACGAGACCATCTCCGGCGCCCTGTCGGCGGGCGGCAACATCACCTCGTCGGCGGGCAACGTCGTGGCCAACTCGGGCCTCGTCACGAACAACCTCTTCCTGAACGGCGCCCAATTCCAGTGGGAGGCCAGCACCAACGGCCTCATCAAGCTCGTCCCCGGCGGCTCGGGTTCCGGCGCCTGGCAGCGGGTCAGCGGTGCACGCCACCGGAGCAACGGCAACATCGCCGGAGCCATGCCGTCGACCGATGACCTCTACCGTTACGAGCCCCTCTGGCAGGCGGGCTCGGTCGTCGTGCACTCCAACGCCTTCGGTCAGATCGTGATCCCGTTCCCCGAGAGCTTCCCCAATGGGTGTCTCACTTGCTTGGTCACCAACGGCGATGGCTTCGGTCCCGGTGATGTGCACAGGTACACCATCTTCTCAGGCAGCTCGTACACCAACGCCAACGCCACGTTCCACGCCTCGGCGGCAGCTGGACCCTTCATCCCGGACACGGACTTCCGGGTCAACTACATCGCCTTCGGGTGGTAGACGCCCCTCCCGATATGGGGTATGGTGCGGGCGTCCGGATATCGAGCGATACCGGCCCACACGCCCAGAACCATGGAAGGACGGAGCCCGCATGGGTTTCGAGATCCCCTCGTACGCCGTAGATGCGTTGGAGCAGCATGTGCTCCTTCACGCTCAGGCTGCACACGACGCCACGGTTCTGGCCCACCGCTCGGTACTAGATGATGTTCGAGAGGCCGCCGCTGCGCATCCCTCGTGGGGTCCCGAGCTGGCTGCTCAGATCGACACCTGGGACGAGAACGACCGCACCTGGATCGGCATTCGTGGCGCCGGGTTCGAGAGCCAGGCGTTCGCCGCCGAGTACGGCGACGAGAAGCGGGCTCCTTCGGGGCTCATGCGCACGCTCGACAACACCATGAACCTCGCCGCCCAGCGTGCCCAGCAGCACCTCGCCTCCCGTGGTGCGTTCTGATGACCGCCGGAGTGACTCCCTCAGTCGCAGAGATCGAGACCGTCCAGAGCGTGGGGTTCATCCTCGCCGAGGAGGCCGCCCTCAAGCGCCACCTCTCGGGCCTGTCCATGCCCCGGCCCCGGAGCCTCCCCAACACCGAGGTGCCCGTCTGGTACCGCTGGCCCGACGGCGAGCGAGCCCAGCAGTACCCGTTCATCACCATCGACCTGCTCGACATCACGCCGGACCTGGAGCGCCAGACCAGCGTGTGGAACCTGGGCGACGACCCCTCGGTGTTCGAGGGAGTCCTGGTGGACATCGAGGATCCGCAGAACCCCGTGGTCGTCGGCGCCGGTCAGCGCATCGGCCAGTACTTCCCATCGGTGAGTAGTGACTCCATGCCGGAGATCGGCGCCGAGGAGCCCACCACGGGCTACCGGGTGGAGAACTACAAGCCCGTGAAGCTCATCTACCAGATCACGACCCACGCCACCTCGGCGCAGGACGACCGCTGGATGATGGCCAAGTTCTTCATCGACGTGTTCCCGCCGAACCCGGTGTGGCTCAGCGTCGATGCCGACAAGACCTGGCGTCGCATGGAGAGGCTCAGCTTCACCAATGCCGACACGCAGGAAACCACCGAGACGGACAAGCGGCACTTCCGCAAGATCTACACCATCTCGATCGAAGCAGAAGTTCCCGTAGACACTACCGTTGAGGTCGTCCGAGCGAGTAGGGTCCACGTCGATCTCTACGACCGGGCTTCTGAGACCCGTGAAGCGGTGGATCACGATTCTTCCTCGGAGCACCATATCGCTATCGGTGAGTTCACCGAACCCCAGCCCGCCCCGTAAGTAGGGAGATATACAACATGATCGCACATCAGTCCCCGGGCGTGTACCTCACCGAGGCACCGCTTACCAGCCCGCCCGAGCAGCTCGGCGCAGCCGTCGCCGTCGGCATGTTCGTCGGCGCCGCCTCCAAGGGTCCGATCGACACGCCGACCCGGCTCGACAGCTGGTCCGACTACGTGACCCGCTTCGGCGGCTTCGACAAGATCGAGGGCATCGACGCCAACGTGGCCAACGCCCCGACGGCCGTCTACGTCCGGGCCACCACGACCGGCACGGCCTCCAACTCGACCGGCGGCATCGTCGGCGCCAAGAAGGGCGACCTGGCGTTCGTCAACGCCTACCGGGGCACGAAGGGGACGTTCTACAAGTACGTCTCCGGCGAGTCGGCTCAGCCCGGCTTCAACCTCCCCCACTCGATCTACGTCTTCGACGGGACGACCTGGATCGACACCGGCTACCGCTGGAACAGTCAGAGCAAGCTCTTCCGGGACCGCACCGACATCCTCGGCGGCATCTCCCCGGCGGTGAACATCGTCCTCGTGTCGGCCAACCCCACCCTCACGGCGCCCGTCGGGATCACCCCCACCTACGGTGACATCGCCCTCCAGTGGGACCCCGGCACCTCGACGTTCCTGGCGTACACCTACGGCAACGCCAACTCGACCTACTTCAACGGCACGGGTGCCAGCGAGGGGTCGGGCACGATCACCGTCACCGCCACGGCGGGCCAGTTCAAGGTCGTGCTCGGCGGCCAGACCACGGCAGATGTCGCCTACAACGCCACGGCCGCCACCCTGCTCGCTGCCCTGGAGGCGCTGAGCAACGTCGCCCCCGGCGACCTCACGGTCACCAAGAACAGCGGCAACTTCATCATCACGGCCACCGACACGGGCGCCTTCGCCGACTCGACGTTCCCCACGACCTCGATCGCCGCCGGTACCACCCCCGTGTCCGGCGGTACGGTCACCTGGGCGGTCACGGCTGCCGGTGGCGCCGCCGACGCCAAGGGCACCTACGACCCGACCCACACGGCGCCGGACACCCTCGTGGCGCTCCCCGTCGGCTGGAACGCCATCAACTTCACCACCCAGAAGAAGGTCACCCCCGGCCTCGACTTCTTCCTGTCGAGCGACGCAGGCGCCGCCGACTTCTGGGGTCCGTTCAGCGACTCCAACCTCGGCACGGACGTGAACAACCCGGCCAAGTACGCCACGTCGGTGAACCTCACCGGCCTGACGGGCTTCGACACGTTCGAGCCCGAGATCCCGGCCCTCGACCCCAACGAGCCCATCGTCGGTGTGTCCTACCTGCCGTACTCGGTGTACTCCTTCTTCCAGAACGGTGGGCGTACCTGCTACGTCATCCGCTCGATCGACCACACCCGTCCCGGCACCATCGCCACCCTGCCCTACACGGGCACGGGCGCAGCCCAGGCGTTCACCGTCCAGGCCAAGGGCGCCGGGACGTGGGGCAACAAGGTCGGTGTGCTCATCACGAGCCAGGCCGTGGCCGATGGCGCCTACTCGGCGTACACCATGCGGGTGTACATCAACCAGGGCACCGTCAACAACCCGGCATGGGCCGAGGCCGAGCGCTTCACCGACCTGTCGATGCGCTCCGACATCCCCGGCCTGCGCCGGTTCGACGTGGTGGTCAACGACGGCACGGCGGGCTCGCAGTACGTCCAGCTCGTGAACTTCACGACCAACCCCGACACCAGCACGCCGTCGGCGGCCCTCACGGCTGACAGCTCCAGCGCTGCACCTCGCCCCCTGGGTGCGGGCTCTGGAGCCATCGCAGGCACCGACCCGGGTCTCCCGCAGTCGGTGGACCTCCAGACGAGTGCCGTCAACAACGCCACCCGCATCGAGGGTCCGCTCCTGATCAACGTGGCCGGTCTCACCACCGACACCGAGGACTACACGGCCTTCCGCTCGGCGCTGCTCAACACGAGCCTCTTCGACTCCGACCGTGACGACCTCGTAATCATCAACGACGGATTCGGTCCTCGTGGTGGTCGTGAGGAGGGCGCCTACCTCTCGGCGCTCACGTCGCCAGGCCAGGGTGATGGCAACGTGGACAGCCACACAGCTGACTTCGCCCCGTGGGTGTACATCATCGACCCGGCCGTCGTCGGCGGCACCGTCCTCGTCCCCCCGGGCGGCGTGGTCATGGGCGTGATGAGCCGGGTGGACGCCACCGAAGGCGTCTTCCGGGCCGCCGCAGGCACCGTGGCGGGCACCTCGGCCATCGGCGTCGAGACCAAGTTCACCAAGGGCCAGGAGGGCGACCTCAACAACGCCCAGATCAACGTCCTGAAGCTCGTGCCCGGCCAGGGCGTGTGCATCATGGGCGCCCGGACCCGGAAGTTCTACGGCGCCGACCGCTACCTGCCGGTCCGGCGCACGCTGATCTTCATCGAGTCCACGCTCCGTCGGAACTGCGGCTTCGCCGTGTTCGAGAACAACGACGAGAACCTCTGGGGCCGCCTCCAGCTCACGGCCGACCGTGTGCTTCGGCCGCTCTGGGAGGCCCGGGGCCTCAAGGGTGACACCGCTGCCGAGGCGTTCTACGTCCGGTGCGACGCCACCATCAACACGCCTGCCGTCGTGCAGTCCGGCGAAGTGCGGATGGAGGTGGGTGTCGCTCTCCAGACCCCCGCCGAGTTCGTCATCATCCGGGTCAGCCAGTTCGACGGCGTGGTCACGACCTCCACCGAAGTCCAGGCGCAGTAAGGAGCCCAGCAACATGGCCGAAATTTCTCTCCTCGATGATCGGACTCGGATCAAGTCCGACCCGGTGCGGAACTTCAAGTTCCAGGTCCAGGTCGTTCACCGTGACCCGAATCTGGTCCGTGAGGTGTCCAACATGGGCTTCACGCAGGTCGATGGCCTGTCGATGGCCACCGAGATGGTCCCGTACCGTGAGGGCGGGTGGAACACCAACCCGCACAAGCTGCCGGGCCAGACCGACTTCCCGCCGCTGTCCATGGCAGCCGGTGTCTTCTACCAGAAGCCTGGCATGTGGAACATGGCCCGCCAGATGTTCTCCGTCCAGTGGGGCGAGGGCAACATCGGGCTCGGCGAGGAGTTCCGCTTCGACATGATCATCCGGGTCATGGATCACCCCGTGACCCAGGGTGCCGCCTCCGGCGCCCGGGGCTCGACGGCCGGTGCCGTCATGGGCTGGATCGTCTACAACGCCTGGGTGGGCTCGGTGGCCTTCGGGTCGCTCAACGCCATGGACAACTCCGTCCTCATCCACTCGATGACCGTCCACCACGAGGGCTTCGAGGCGCTGTTCGGCCACGACGAGGTGGTCAACCTGCGCCACAAGCGCTCCTCGGTGGCCCTGGCGGCGTAGTCCCGGGGTGACGTAGTATCACCCTGATCGACTACCTAGGAGCATCATGTCTGACACCGCCACCCCGCCGCCCTTCACCGGGCCGACCTCGGTTCCGCCGGAGATCGACGCCTTCCTGCGGGGCGCCGACGAAGCTCACGCCGCTCAGCAGGCGGCCCCCGCAGCTCCTCGCCCGTCGTGGGAGCCGCTCGGGCCGCCGTCGAGCATGCCCCAGCCGCCTCCCCCGCCGGAGTTCCAGCCCTACCAGCCGGACCCGTACGAGGCGCAGAGCATCGCCGACGCCCCCGTGGGGGCCAATCAGGTGCCCGTCTCCGACGAGCCCCGGATGCCCGCCGCCCCGGACCTGAGCATCGAGCTTCCCCGGGGCGTCTACGACGCCACCCGCCGGGTGTTCCTCACGAAGGGGTACGTCCGGGAGCTGGACGGCGAGGACGAGGAGGCGCTGGCCAAGCTGCGCACCCCCGCCGAGTGGTTCGACGGCGTGGTGGCCCTGGGCATCGCCCGCATGGGCGACATCGACTTCAACCAGCTCTCGTTCGAGCAGGCCAAGTCGCTCACGGGCACGCTCCTGCCGGGCGAGGACATGATGGTGTACCTCAAGGTGGTCACCGCCACCTTCGGACCTGATAGGGATATCAAGTACCAGTGCCAGAACGCACGGTGCGGTCGTGAGATCGAGACCACCCTGCACATCCCGACCGACTTCCCGGTGGTGCTCCCCGAGGGGGACTACCTCCCGACCTACGACTTCCCGTCGAGCAAGGGCCGCATCACCTACCGTCTCGTCACCTCGGCCGACGAAGCCGCCCTCCTGGCCCAGAGCACGGAGACCACGACCTCGGCCGAGATGACCAGCGCAGCGCTCGTGAAGTCCATCATCGCCGTCAACGGGCTCCCTCCGCAGGACCCCGAGAGCTTCGTCCGGAGCCTGTCCATTCGGGACCGCCAGGCGCTGCTGGAGGTGATCGCCAGCCGCCAGCCCAAGATCGACATGTCACTCTCCATCGAGTGCGTGTGCGGATTCCACAACCGATTCCTGCTGGCGCTCCCGGAGTTGTTTCGTCCCTGACCAGGCACAGCTGTTCCAGGAGCTGACCGAGATCACGATGGGGTTCCCCGGGTGGGACCTCACCACCGTCAAGAAGATGGCCAGGAGGGAACGTCACTACTGGATCGAGTTCCTGAGGTGGAGAATGGAGACACTGGCCAATGCCCGAAAGTAGCGAGCCCTCCATCCTCTCGGGCAAGGGTGCTGCCCCCGCTCGGGGCTACACCACTGCGGTCACCTCGAAGTTCGAGACCCCGGGACTGACGGCCTCCATTAAGGAGATCGCCGAGATCACCAAGGCTGTCTCTGCCCTCCGCAAGGAGCTGGCGGGGGCGGCCTCGGACCCGTCCTCCAAGTCGTTCTTCTCCCAGCTCTACGATCAGGTGACCCGCCTACGTGGCGGCATGTCGGCGGGGGGCACAGGGGCAGGCTCCGGCGCCCAGACGGTGTGGCAGAACATGCGTGCGAAGGCCACCACCCCCGGTGGCGGCGCCCAAGGGAACACGGGCCAGATGTACCCAGGGTCAGCGCCCGGTGGACCCCCCGTTCCAGTGTACGTGGTGGACGCCAGCCAGAACTTCTACGCCAAGGTGGGCGGTGGAGCTGGCGGCAGTGGCGGCAGTGGCGGCTCCGGTGGCGGTGGCAACAACTCGTCCGGGGCTTCCTTCTACGGCAACAGCGGGGGCGCTGGCGGCCCGGGAGGAGGCTCCGGCGGCGGCGGCGGTGGCGGCGGTGGCGGCGGTGGCGGGGGCGCACAGCCCGTCGTTCTCCCCACGTGCACGTGGACTCTAACTCTGCCCTCGAAGGAAGTTCCTTGCTCATCCTCGGATGGGTGGTGGGTCCAGAACCAGCAGTGCTACGCGAAGGCTGCCGACCCCCAGCCCCCGTTCAGCGATCCTGCTTGGGGTGGTCGAACGACTGGGCAGATCTACCTGTGTACACGGCGAGACCCGGTCCTCGTGGGCGTTTCCTTCTTCATCTGGCTGGCAACGCCTCCGAACGGCGCACCGCCGGACCCTCGGATCTTGGCCCAACAGGCAATGGCCAGCATGCAGTTGCGCGCCATCAACATCGGGTTGGTTCCCGAGCCCGTGGCAGGTTCGGTCGGCTTGGTGGGGATGCCGAACTGGATGTGGGTGGATGCCCCGACAGACAGCACGTGGGGGCCGATCACCAGGAGTGCGTCAGCGGCCGGCTACACCGTGACGGCCACGGCGAAGGTGTCCCAAGTGAACTGGGACATGGGTGATGGCCAGGTGGTGTCGTGCGGAGCGGGGACG
>JAKPQA010000206.1 GCA_029547025.1 Armatimonadota bacterium | reverse complement strand
GGATTCGGCTCATCCCACACGCACAGGTCCTTGGTGGTCTCGAGCCATCCGCCCTGCAGGTCGCCCAGGGCCGCCTTGCCGATCTCCTCGGCTCGCTCGGCCGCGACGGTGGCGGGCCTGCGCCACTCGTCCGGGATCGGCGGGCACTCAGCACCCATCGAGTGAACGGCCCGGTCGGGCCAGCAGAAGTCCACAAAGCAGTGACCGGGTCCCGGGAAGCCAGACCCAGGGATGACGCGCCGCCATCGCGCCTCGACGCGTGCCTGCTCGCCCTTGGGCTTGGCCGCGTCCAGCACGAACTCCCCCATGTCGAAGTCGGGGAAGACCCGATGCACGAGCTCCAGTGCCGCGGCCTCGATCGCGGAGGAGCCAGGTGGCTCTTGCAGGCGGTGCTGCGCGTGCTCGGACCCTCCGAACATGCGGTCGCGGAGTCTAGGTAGGTCGCCGGTTGAGCTGACGACGGAGACCCGCCACCGGTTGTCGATCGAGAAAGTGGGTCCGCGTGCCCCGTGTCGTTCCACGACTGCCTCGTGGGCCTCACCGACAAGTCTTCTGACGGCACCGAGGGCAGAGCGTGCCGCCTCACCGTCTGTGACATCGCCGTGTGCCGCTGCGACGATCGCGGCGCTGATGCCGCACAGCAGTGCGGCGCTGACGTCTCGGCTCCTCATAGCGGCTCCCCCCAGAGATACGTATCCCCGATGATCCGGGTCTTGCCCTCACCCCACTCGGAGTGGTCGTCACACACCTGGTCATAGGCATCGCTCGCCCGCATCCCCTCGTTGCACATGAGGTCAAGCAACTCGAAGTAGCCTGGGTCCGACCCGGGGCAGTTGATCGTCCAGCCGATGATGCAGTCGACGCCCGCGTACTCGAGCGCGTTGGCGACGCTGGCCGGCGTATTGAGTGCGGACAGGCAACACTCCAGCAGCACGAACTTGGCCGCCGGGGTGAAGCCGTACTGGTCATGCAGTGCGCGGATGGACGCGGCCGTGGTCGCCTCGTCCCCCATCTGGTTACCGATCACGGCCTCCGCACCGTGGCCGTCGAACACCACGACGCGGTCGGAGAACAGCGCCTCGAGCGTCTGGTCCCTGTCCGGCCGGTCCAGGTAGCCCCCGCGCCACCCCTGTCGGTACTCATATCGACCCGAGTAGAAGCGCGACTCGGCTGCGTCCGACGCACCGGTCACTGACCCCAGTTCCTCCCACGCCGCTTGGGCGTACTGTTGAGACGACGGAAACTCGCCGCCGGCGTTCTCCGCTCCGGCGATACACGACGCCGATGGAATCGTGAACTCCGCCGCGGCCGGCGCGATCCGATGCTCAACGTTCCCGGCGTACTTCGACACACTGCCGTGCCCATCCCGGCCGACGACGAACACCGCGTCACCCGGAACCGGGGAACCCGTAGTGGTATGCGTGCCCCGCTTGTCGGTGACGCGGATCTGCTGCAGGCCCACGCTCACGACGGTGCGCTGGGGCGGTGGGGGTGGAGGCGTGTACTTGACGCAGATGCGCATGACTCCCGAGGCCGTGCCTGAGCGTGGGACCCAGTCGCCATCGTCGAAGTATCCGACTTCGAGCGAGGCCCCCGCGTGGGCGGGGAGTGCGGTGCCCAGACAT
>JAKPQA010000310.1 GCA_029547025.1 Armatimonadota bacterium | reverse complement strand
CGGGATCCGCTTCGGTCAGGTCAACGCCTTTCTCGTGTTGCTGTGTCTGCTCGATCTGCGACGGCCGCGACCGGGGCTGGTGCGGCGGATCCCGCCCGGGGTGCTCGTGGGGATCGCGATGGCGATCAAACTGACGCCCGGAGTCTTCGTCGTGCACTACCTGGTGTGTCGCCGCTGGAAGGAGGCGGCGACGGCGGTGGGCACCGCGGTCGCGTGCACGGTGGGGACGTGGATCGTGTTGCCCCAGGCGTCTTTTGCCTTCTGGGGCGGTGCGCTGCAGGACCCGGCGCGGTTGGGGCCGAATGCCGGCACGGCCAACCAGGCGATCCGAGGGGTGCTGTTGCGAATCGGTCCGTCGGGGACCGCGGGGACGGTGCTCTGGTTGGCGTTGGCGTTGGGTGTCGGGGTCGTGGGCTTCTGGTTGGCGCGTCGCTTCTTCGTGGCGGGTGAATCGGTGGCCGAGGTCGGCACGGTGGGGCTGATGGCCTGCCTCATCTCGCCGGTGGCGTGGGTGCATCACTATCACTGGATCGTGCCGGTGATCTTTGCCTTGCTGGGGGCTGCTCCCTTGGTGCAGCGGCCTCGTTTGTACGCCGCTGGGGTGGTCACCGTGTGGTTCTTGTGCCGGCTGCCCTGGTGGGGGATCTCGTGGTTGAACCATCGGGACTGGCCGCGTCTGCCGGGGCGGCTGCTCCAGAACGCCGGGATGGCCGGGGGCGTGGTCGCGCTCGGGCTGCTGCTGTGGATGTATCGCCGCTATGTCCGCGCGGGGGCCGACTCGATCCACGAGCCCACCCCACCCCGTTGAGAGTGCACGACTTGCCGGTGCTGGCCGGAGTTCCGCGGAGTGTCGTGCACTCTCAACGCTTGGCTCGCGCGGTCAGGCGGCGATGAGGCCGAGAATCTGGGCGATCGACAGGGCAGCGAGCAGAAGGCAGACCACGCCGCCGATCCGGCGTAGCGTCGACAGCCGCATCTTCCTTAGCAGCACCCGACCCAGCACCGCGGCCAGGCCCGAGACCGTCGCCAGCGCCAAGAAGGCACCGACGAAGACCGACACCGGGTCCTGATACTTCAGGACCAGAGACGCCGTGAGGATCTGGGACAGATCGCCCCACTCGGCCAGGAACAGGATCCCGAAGCACAGGCTGACGACATGCCACCCGCGCAGATCCCGACCCTTGGCCGTCTTGGCGTCGAACTCCTCCTCGGTCTCGGCCTCTTCCTCATCG
>JAKPQA010000276.1 GCA_029547025.1 Armatimonadota bacterium | reverse complement strand
GGTGCGCCCAGAGGGCGCAGGGCCCCTGGCCGGCCCGAGGTTGAGGCGTGCGGATCGGGCGCGTTGGGGGCCCACCACGCTGGGAGACGCGTGGTTCCCCCCATGGCGCCCCTCCGCAACCAGGCGGATGGGCCACGGGAGCCCTCAGTTACCGCCAATGTCCGTTGGACCAAGGTCCCTTGCGTTACGGCCTCAACTGGAAGAGAATCCGTGCGCCCTGGCAAAGTCGCGGCTCCGGAGACTGGTGTGCGGTGCCGGTCGGCCCGGGGGCTTGGGGGATGCCATGTTGTTACGCACCGTGTCGGTTCTGGCGTGCCTTGCCCTGGTGGGCGGCGCCGTGTGGAGTGAGCCCGGCCGGCCGGACCGGGACCCGCCGCCCAACAACGGGGTCCAGTCACGCGGGGAAGGCACCCCATCGGGCACCGATGGGGCGGACTCGGACCCGTCGGCCAGCGCGGAACGGGTCCGGCGCCGGGAGACCATTCGCTACCAACCCCCGGTGGGCAGCGAGGCGCGTTATGTCTGCACGATGAATGGCCGGGCCACCATCCGCTTCATGGGGGATAAGCCCCTGGTGGGCGGGGCGGACATGACCCAGAAGGTCGAGCGGTTGGATCCCGACGGCATGGTGTACGTGTCGACGTTCATCCAGAATGGCCACGCCGCGCTGGGCGACAAGAAGGAGTACCACACCGAGGACCGCCTGCTCCTGGCTCAGTTCGACGCCCTTCACCAGATGCACAAAGTCGAGCGGGTCCCTACCGACGAGGAGAAGGCGGCGCAGGCCGCCGGGGAAACCGAGGATGACGGGGAAGAGGCCATCGATCTGGCCACCATCCTGCTCTACCTACTGACGTCGGTGGACTACCACCAGCGCAGCATGGGTGTGGGCACCAAGTGGCAGACCACATACTCGGTCATCGACGCCAACAACAAGCAGATCACCATGGGCGGGACCAACGAGCTGGTCGGCTTCGTCTTCGATGGCACGCGCCGCGTGGCGGTGATCCATTCGCTGTTCGACATCCCGGTACGGGGCCGATCGGGCACGCTGGATCTTCAGGGCAGTCTCGCCTGCGATGTCATCAGCGAGGTGTACGTCGACACCGGCGAGATCCGGTACCGCCGAGCGATCTCCAATGGCGAGATGAAGCCCTCCGGCTCACTGCTGCCCATCAAGATCGACATCAGCAACCTCGAGACCGCGATGGGCATGGTCCTGCCGGACCGGCGCCCGGCGACGGCGCTGTGGTCGCCGGAAGCCACCGGCACGGAGTAGCCCGCCGGTCGCAGGCGCCGCAGAGGCAACCCGCTCGAGCCGGACAAGAGACAAGAACCGGGCAGGGCCGCGCGCGGCCCTGCCCGTTGACATGCGACCTTCAGGCGCCCCGGCCTACCATTTGGTCTGCCAGCGGATTCCCATGCGGGTGTCGGACCCGGCCGTGGCCTCGTTCTCGAAGAAGTCCACCTCGGCCGTGATCTTGTTCCGAGCGCTGAACTGGTGGGAGATGCCGATCAGTGGACCACGCCAGAGGTCGTTGGCCGCGGTCCGGTTGGGGTCGAAGTACTCATAGCGAGCGAACACGGTCTCCTTACCAGTCCGGTATGAGGCCTGGCCGTAGGCCCCAAAGAAGGGGGCTCCTCCGGAAGCCGGATGGCCCTGGCCCCAGTGGATCTCGGTCTGCAACCCCACGTGGTCACCGGTGTAGCGCCCGCCCACGCCAAAGTACTGCTTCTGGAAGGTCTGCGCAACGGCGGGCGCGACGGGTGTCGTTGTGTACAGGCCTCGGACGTACGCACCGTAGATGCTGGCATGCTTCCCGATGTACTGCCGGTAGTTGGCGAGGAAGTCCTTCTGGGGGTTGTTGTCTGCCGTGTTGATGCCATTACCGTTCAGGAATCCCGCCGTGAGTGTGCCGCCCCAGGTCTGGTCGGGATTGGTGGTGAGGACCAGGCCCTGTTCATATGCGCCCGGGAACATGGTCGTGAGTGCCCGGGCGAACTCCAGAGGCGTGCGAACCGATGACGACTCGGCGATCTCGTAGCCGAAGGGCACGGGGAACTGGCCTGCTTTGAGAGCATAATCGCCTCGAACCCCCTCGGCCCACGCGTCCAGCATGGTCACGCCTCTCAGCGCCGTGTCCAGCAGCACCATACCTCGAGTGTGACTGCCCGCTCTCACTCTGAACCCCTGATAGAGCCGGCGGACCTGGAACTGGGGCGTGTTGGCGACGGCGTTGTCCTTCACATACTGGGTCTGCAAATACCCGAGGTAGGTGAACGTGTCCTGCTTGGGCTTGGGTGGTGCGGCCGCCGGCGCCACCGGTGGAGGTGCGGCCGGCGGCTCCGTGACGCCGGCGACACCCATCAGCTCCTTCTTGAGTGCCTCGAGATCGGCCCGCGCCTTGTCAATCTCCTGCAACTTCTCGTCGATCTGCTTGAGCTTCTCGGCAACGGCGGAATCCTGGGTGCCCGAGCCCGGAGCTGGTGCGGGCGGGTCCTCACCCCACGCACGCAGCGTGAGCCCCACCAGGAGAACGAGTAGTATGAGTGCCATCCTCATGTCGCAGCTCTCCCCGCAGCCACTGTGCGAGGGCACCACGTTCGCGCCAAGCGCTATCGCGTGCCCCCATGCCTGACTCCTCTAGGCAGTGGCGAGCTGTTCCGGCCCGTGGCGCGCGAATCCTTCGCGGGTCGCTATGCAACTGCGGGCTGCGCCCCGGCCGAGTGCTGGCCGGGGCCCGGAGTGAGTCCGCGCCGGTCGACGCGGATCGGACTACGGCCGGCGCAGTTGCGCGGTGGCCGCCTCCTCGGCTGCGGCGAGCCCTTGGGCGATGAGGGTGGCATCGCGCCCGGCGCCTTGGGCGAAGTGGGGATTCCCGCCGCCGCCCCCGTTCATGGCTTTGGCCGCCGCGCCCACCAGCTCTCCGGCGTGGGCCTTCCCGGCCAGGTCCTTCGAGAGCTTGCACACGATGGCCACCCGATCCGGCGACTGCGGACAAGCCAGCAGTGCGATCACGCCATGGCTCTCGGTCAGGCGGTCCGCCAGGTCGCGCAGCGCGTCGGGTCCGAGGCCATCCGCCGCGTGGGCAACTAGCCGGACCCCGGGGGCGAGCTGCTTCGCCTCGGAGAGCAGCGCTCCCGGATCCACGGAGGTGGGAAGGCGCTTCTGAGACTCAGCGAGCTGACGCCGCAGATCCTTGACCTGCTCCATCAGTGCCGCCACGCGGTTGGGCAGCTCCTCGCCGCGGCAGTTAATGCGCAGTGCGACGTCGCGGACCAATGCTTCCATTGAGGCCGCGTGCCCAAGGGCCTCCAGGCCCGTCAGCGCCTCGACACGCCTCACTCCGGCTCCAATGCTGGCGGAGTTGAGCAGTTTGAGCTGGCCGATGCGGGCCGTGCTCGGTACGTGGCATCCACCGCACAGCTCGCGCGAGAACTCGCCCATGCTCACGACCCGAACCACGGCGCCGTACTTCTCACCAAACAATGCAACGGCGCCCATCGACTCGGCGGTCTTGCGGTCGGTCTCGACGACGGTCACGGGTAGATCCGCGAGGATCTGCTCATTCGCGACTCGCTCGACACGGAGCAGGTCGTCCGCCGAGGGAGCGGTGGGGCAGGCGAAGTCAAACCGGAGTCGGTCGGGTTCGACCAGTGAGCCGGCTTGGGCCACATCGGTCCCCAGGACGGTGCGCAGGGCTTGATGGAGCAGATGAGTGGCAGAGTGCGCCCGCCGGATCGCGTTCAGACGCATCAGATCGGGCTCGGCCGTCACGATGTCGTCCCGGGCGATCTCGCCGTTGTCCACAACGCCGGAGTGGATGATCACACCATCGACAGGTTCCTGGGTGTCCTCGACCCGGAACGTGCCTCTCGGGCCACGGATGAGGCCTCGGTCGCCGATCTGACCGCCTTTCTCGGGGTAGAAGGGAGTCCGATCCAGCAAGAGCGCGCACCGCTCGCCCTCTTCGGCCAACGGGAGCTCCTCGCCATCGCCCAGCACGGCGACCACGCGGAGGTCCGCCAGGGCGGCCTGGTCGCGAGCATACTCCGATGCCGGGTGAGCGCGGCTGAGGCTCACGTAGAACTCCTTGGCCGCGGCGGACTCGGTGAACCGAAAGACGCTGCGGCTCCGCTGGCGCTCGAGGGCGGCCTCGAACCCCTCTCGCTCGATGGTCAGCCCTTCCTCGGCGGCCATCTCCTCGGTCATCTCCACCGGGAAGCCGAAGGTGTCATAGAGGCGGAAGACCTCCTCGCCAGGCAGGGCCGACCGGCCGGCGGCCTTGGCGTCAGCCACGAGCCCGGACAGGATGCCAATCCCCTGCTCCAGTGTGGCGCAGAAGCGCTCCTCCTCCTGGCGGACCGAGGCCACGATGGTGTTGCTCCGCTGAGTCAGTTCGGGATACACGTGTCCCATCGTGTCGATGAGCGCGGGGAGCAGGCGGAACATGAACGGGTCGTCCAGCCCCAGGTGCCGCGCGAAGCGGAGGGCTCGCCGCACGATGCGACGGAGCACGTACCCGCGGCCCTTGTTCGAGGGCATGATCGTGTCGGCCATCATGAACGCGATGGCGCGGAAGTGGTCCACGATGACGCGCACGGCCTGATCTGTGCGCGGACCGTCGCCGTAGTGGAACGGATGCCCGGTGGCGGCGGCCTCGGCTTCGATGGCCGCAATCATGGGGCGGAAGATGTCGATGTCGAAGTTGGTGGGGACGCCCTGCTTGACGGCCGCGAGGCGCTCGAGGCCCAGGCCCGTGTCGACACCGGGCGTTGGCAGCGGCGAGAGGGCGCCTTCCTCGGTCTGGTTGTACATCTGGAATACCAGGTTCCAGATCTCCAGGTAGCGGTCGCAATCGCACTCGGGCCCGCATTGGGCGTTGTCGCAGGGGTAGATGCCGGGGCCCTGGTCGACGTAGACCTCGGTGCAGGGCCCACACGGTCCGTTCCACACGGTCTGCGGCCACCAGTTGTCCTTCTTGCCGCAGCGGATGACCTTGTGGGCGGGGAGGCCGATGTGCCGGTGCCAGAGCTGCCAGCTCTCGTCATCTTCCTCATAGACGGTGGCCCAGAGCGCATCGGGAGGAAGCTCGAAACCCTGGGTGACGAGTTCCCAGCAGAACTCGATGGCCTCGCGCTTGAAGTAGTCGCCGAACGCGAAGTTGCCCAGCATCTCGAAGAACGTGTGGTGCCGGGCCGTGCGGCCCACGTTCTCGATGTCGCCGGTGCGCACGCACTTCTGCGAGCTGGCGAGGCGGGGCGCCGGCGGTTCCTCCTCGCCCCGGAACATGGGCACCAGCGGCTGCATCCCGGCCCCGGTCAGCAACGTGGAGGGGCTGGTCGGGATCAGCGACACGCTGGGGATGACGCGGTGGTCCTTGGACGCGAAGTAGTCGAGGAATGTCTGCCGGATCCGGTCTGTGGACCAGCCCGAGTTCGCCGTGGCCATGCTTGCCTCAGTCCTCTTCAGTAGGGGCGGGCGGCGGGGGTTCGCGACCGTCGTCCGACGCCGCCGGCACGGACGCGCCGTCCTCCATGGCTGGGTCGCCTTGTCCGGGCAGCCTCGCGAAGACCTCCGGCAGGAACTCGTCGATGACGATCTTCACCAAGGCGGCCAGCGGGACGGCCACGATCATGCCCAGGAGCCCCAGTACGTGGTAGCCTGCGAAGACCCCGAACAGGACAACCAGCGGGTGTAGGCCGACCTTGTGGCCGACGACTCTCGGGGTGACGACATTGTCGAACACCAGGTTGATGGCCCAGAAGACGCCGAGGGCCACCGCCGCGCAGACCCAATTATAGCCGGAGAGGACGAAACACGTGCCCGCGGCAAGCGCCAGCGAACTCACGGCGCCCACAATGGGGATGCAGTAGGTGAGACCATACCACAGTGACAGGAACAGCACGGCACCCAGCTCGATGTGCCATACCCGACCGATGACCAGCATGGTCACCAGGGCCGATGTGCCGACCATGCCCATGAGCGCGAGCTGCCCGCGGAAGAAGGAGGACAGCATCTCGTTGACGTCGGCCCCCACGCGCAGAACGCTCTCCCGGTAGTCCTCGGGCACCCAGTTCATAACCCGGGCCCGCAACGGGTCGATCTCGATCGAGAAGTAGAAGGCCGTCAAGGGGACGAAGATGATGGACATCAGCGTGGAGGCCGAGCCGGCAATGACGCGATAGAGGATGCCCGCGGCCTGTTGAGCCCATTGGGGGGACTTGCTCTCGACCGTCCTCAAGAGGCCTTCGCGGGCACGCTGGATGTCGGGCGCCAGGGCGACCCAGTCGACGTCGATATGATCGGCCAGGGCCGGGAACCGGGCCTCAAGGCGGGCTTCGAACTCCTCCAGGCTCTCCACGTCGAGCACTTGGGCGAGGTCGGTGGCGATGCCCTGGATGCGCTCGACCCATGATCCCACGTACCCCACGATGGGCGGGATGACGAGCAGGGCCAGGAGAATGAGCGTAGTCAGCGAGACCGCGTAGACGAAGCCCACCGCCTTGGTTCGCGACCACCCGCGGCGCTGGAGGCGGTCGAGGAACGGATCGAGGATGAACGCGACGATGACGCCGGCCAGGAAGGGCGGCAGTATCGACCGGAGCCGATAGAGGAGAAAGAGGGCAGCCAGAACCAGCCCGCCATACGCGTAGACGCGCCACTGGGGGGGCAGTTTGCCCCCGGAAGGGACCAGGGGGCTATGCATCGATCGGTGCTCCCGCGTCGTGCCCCATGCGTGCGCGCAGCTGGGCCACGGCCCGGGCCTGCAGCCGGGATACGTGCATCTGGCTGACCCCGAGCCGCCGGGCGATCTCCGACTGCGAGTACCCGCCCACGAACTTCCAGATGAGGACCCGGCGCAACCGAGGCTCGAGCCGGGCCAATGCTGCCCTCACCTCCATGGCGTCCATGTCGACGCCGTCATCGCTGGGCAGCACGCGCTCGCCCCACGATTCGTGCTCGTCCTCGTCCTGGGCGGCCAGCTCGTCCAGCGAGATCAGCTCCTTCGCTTGCTGGCCAAGCTCCAGGGCTTCGAGGGCCGCTTCCTCGCTGACCCCGACGCGGGCGGCAATGTCGGCGATCGTGGGCGGCCGCCCGAGTTCCTGTGTCAGGGCTTCGTTCGCCCGCCGGACCGCCAGGTTGAGTTCCTGCAGGCGCCGGGGCACTCGCACCCCCCAGCTGCGGTCGCGGAAGTGCCGTTTGATCTCGCCCGCGATGGTCTGCATGGCGAAGGTGACGAACTTCGTCCCGCGCTCAGGGTTGTAGCGATCCACGGCGTTGACGAGGCCCACGGCCGCTACCTGACGGAGGTCTTCAGCCGACTCGCCCCGATCGTGGAACCCGCGCGCAATGCGATTCGCCAGGCCCTGAAAGTGCTCCACCAGCCGGGAACGGAGCTCTGAGCGTTCGGCGCCTTCCGGGAGGCTCTGCAGGCGCGTGAACAGCTCGTGGATGTAGGCGTCGGAGCGAATGGGCACGCCGCGTCACTCCATGCCGGGGCCCGGACCACCCGGGCCGCCGTCGGCCAACGCTCCGGCGGCACTCTTGGTCATACGCAGCACCGTGATGCCCGCGCCGTCCACCTCACGCTCCACGCGGTCGGTGAGGGCCTCCACCAGCGCCAACGCAAAGCCCGAGGGATCGTCCTCGCCAACTTCCCCCGCGCCGCCAACGTCGGGCCCGTCTCCAGCCACCTCGGCCGTGAGCTCCCCGTCACCGTAGGAGAGGCGCACGGTGAGGGTTGCCCCGGGGGCGTGCTCGAGCCGGTCAGTGCAGGCCTCGCCGATGGCCAGCTTGAGGTCCTCAATCTCGTCGAGATTGAAGCCGAGCTCGGCAGCCAGACCGGAGACGGCCAGCCGCACGACACGGATGAGCCTCGGGTCAGCCGGCAGGGCCAGAGTCACCGTGCCGGGGCTGTGCGGGTCAGGCCGGACCGTTGCCATGGGCAGCCTCCCCCTTGTCGAGCCGCGCAACGGCGTCCTGCATCGACTCCGCCAGAGCCAGGTACTCCTCCAGCTTGAGAATCCGAAAGTGGCGCATGAACCGCTCGCTCTCGCAGAGGACGACGAGCTCGCCACCGGACCGACGGGCCCGCTTGGTGCCCTCAACAATCACGCCGATACCCTTGCTGTCGAGGAAAGTCACGTTCTGCAGCGAGAGGCAGACCCGGCACTCGGAAACCGCCGTCAACTCGTCCAACACCTCGCGGACGCGCGATGCCGTGTAGACCTCGAACTCGCCCTCGGGCTCCACCACCTGGATGGACCCTACCTGGCGCGTGCGAACAGACAGAGACACCGGTACACCTCCCGTGGGTCGCTTCGCCCTCGCCGGCACGCGACAGGTCGAGTGTTCGACCGGCGAGCCCCAGTCCCCTCGCCATGGAGTGCATTCGCGCCGAGTGGGTGCACCGGGCGATGGACTCGCACGGGCGATCGGGGTCCAGGCAGCGCAAGGCGGGAACCGCGTCAGTGCCGGGCCCACGCCAACGCCTGCCGGCCTGCCTGAGGCAAGCCCCCACTGGCCCTAAGTTCAGCCCCAGATGACGCCGCAGGAGCGCCGAGATGGCCCAGCCAGGTGGGGCGGAGGGGCCACATGGGGACATTGGCGGTAGCTTAGGGCTCCCGTGGCCCATCAGCCGGGTTGCGGAGGGGCGCCATGGGGGGAACCACGCGTCTCCCAGCGTGGTGGGCCCCCAACGCGCCCG
>JAKPQA010000274.1 GCA_029547025.1 Armatimonadota bacterium | reverse complement strand
GCGCACCTGGCCGTCGTCCAAGGCCTCCAGGCGGCACGGCAGCAACTCGTTCGGCAGCTCGGTCCCGGGCTGAGGTATCTCGTTCTCCTTCAGGAGCCTGAAGTGGCCCTCGGCATCGCGCGCAACACAGCGGCGGGCGATGATCGCCCAGATCGCCGTCTCCCACACGTTGTGGGGGCGCGTAACGAACGACGCCAATGCCTGCTCGGTGGGCGGTTCATCCATGGCACAAAGGAAGTCCGGTCGGGCAGACCGCGTGAAGGCATAGGCCAGGTAGCTTTGCAGCCGCGGGTCCATTTGCCTCACGAACCGCAGGTCGGGCAGGAGCCAGAAGCAGCTGTGCTCGCTGTAGGCGAAGGGGCCGTCGGCCGTCGCGCAGGGGTAGTAGGCAATGGGCAGGTCGGACCGCAGGAGGCGGACGAAGGCATGTGGGTCGAGAGCGGCGTTCCACTCGACGTACCCCGGCTCAGTGGCTCCCGCGCACAGGTGGATCATCCGGGTCTTTGTCCTCATCAGGTCGGGTTCGCGGTTGTAGGCCACCGCCACCGGACGTGCGGAGCCGAAGACGGTGATGTTCACGGGCTGGTCCGAGCGGTCGAGGGTTTCGAGCAGAAGGCGAACGCCTGCCTGCTGTGGGGCGGGTGCGTCCAGCATGGGGTCGTGGATCGATCTCATGCGCTGGAAGGGGGCCGTCGCATAGGGGACACTCCTGCCAAAGATGCTGTTGAGTTGGCACACGGGGATGATGCCCGGGTCGCGGGCGATGCCGTCGCCACTGGTTGGCCGCCGGTACTCCTCGGTCACGTCCAGGATGACGGCCCGGAGGTCAACCTCGGGGAGCGCGTAGGCGGCGATCAGATCGAAGTTGTCACCCACATCCTGGTGCGGATGGTATAGGTCCGTCGTGTCGATGACGGGCACCGGCGGGGCAGGGGCCGGCTGATCCACGGGCTCTTGGGCGGCCAGCGGGCGCGGGCCGCCAAGCGATGCTCCGGCTCCAACCGCGGCGGCAGCGGCCATGAAGGCCCGGCGAGTGAGTCGAGTCTGGCAGGCACGGTCTGTCATGCCGATCATCGACCTCCAGAGTCTGCTGTCACAGTGGCATGAGTGCGTAGGTTCGGGCCGGATCCTGAACCACCAGTCCGACGATCATCCATATGGCCCACGAGATGGCATCGGCCACGATCATGCCATAGAAGACCGGCCGTGCCGACTTCAGAGCGCTGGCGCCCCCAAAGAAGAGCAGCGCCCGCTTGATGAGCCATCCGAGGAACACGGTGAACCAGAATACGTCGCCGGCGAAGCTCGCCGCGATACACAGTCCCCCCGGGTGGAGCCGGAACCACAGGAAGCGGGAGCGCAGGACGAGGCAACCCACCATGAAGGCCGCACCGGTGACGAAGTGGAGGATGTTCGTGGGGTTTGTTGGGAAATCACGGACCATGAAGCCGGCGGGCCAGTCGAACGGTAGGGTCGCGGCGGTGCCGAAACCCCAGCGATCGGGCAGCGTGGCTGCCGCGTACTCGTAGCCCAGAGCGACCTTCTGCGGCGCGGCCACGAGTACCGAGACGAGCAGAGCGAGCGCTCCAGTGCCGAGGAGGGCCCTCCGGCAGACTCCCACATCGGCCGCGCGAGTCAGGTTGGCGACGCTCGGCATGAGAATCTCGCGCAGGTCCTTGCTGAATGGGCTCTCGAACAGCGGGACGACGGCGAGCTCTTTCGCGTTGATCATCTCGATTCGCCACCACTGGCGCCCGAAGTACCGGGGCTGCCAGACCTTGCCGAAGAGGCCGACGAGTGTGTCGCTCGGCACGGTGCGGGCGGCCACGACCATCTGCCCGGCCTGGCAGACGAGCCACGAGCACCCGAGCGCGATGGCGAAGAAGACGATCACGACGGTGGCCGCGACGAAGAACCGGACCCCCGAGTAGAGAAACCAGCCCATGAGGATACCGATGGCCAACAGGAAGCCCCGCGCCGCCCAGCGGTAGGGCATGGGCTCGTCGACATCGTCCATTCCGGTCCCCACGAAAGCACTGCGGAAGACCTGGCGGAAGTGATGGCGTCCGGTGAAGAGGATCCATCCAGCCAGAGCGAGGTACGCGGCGAGCTGCGGGTAACACTGGTAGGCCGGGTCCCAACCGAAGGCCACCTCGCCGCCGTAGTCGCCGCGCAGTCCGTAGACCATCTCCTGCAGGCCGATGAACACCTTCATGAACCAGACCGAGAAGAGGACATCGGTGGGCACGGCGTACGTCAGGCCAATGCCGATGGGGTGGATGCGCCAGTACTTGAGCGCCCCGGGCAGGTACCGCCACGGGACCTCGGTGAACACACTCTGGAGGTCCAACGCGAAGCGGAACCCCCCGAAGGCGGGGTGCAGGCGGCACAGGCCCGCATAGCCGTGCAATCCTGTGATGAGGATGGTGGTCGCCAGGAAAGGGCCGTTGCGGAACAGGGCAGGGATTCCGCGCCCTCTCTCGGACTCCAGGGCCAGCTCCATCGGCAGGTCGGCCAGTGGGTACGGGTAGCGTTCGCGCTCGACCCATTGTCTGCGGACGATGCTCGCGAGGCAGATGTAGCCGAGGAAGACGCCGAGTGTCAGCACACCGTAGCCCATGGCTGGACGGAGCCACGCGCCCCACGGAATGGCGTTCCAGTTGGCGATCGACCAGTCGCTCGGGATCCACGGAATCGGCGGCGCATCGGACACGCCAGTGAAGAAACCAGTGGCCGCCTCCTTGTCGTCGACGACCATGTAGGGCCGGAGGTGGGGCCCAAGCCGCTCCTCCCACTTGTTCTCGGGCGTCGCGCCGTAGCGGTACCCGGCGGCCTGCGGCACCATCATCCGCAGCAGCCCAGAACCGGGAATCCCGGACGCGACCATCATGAGGGCCCAGATCGTGATGAGCTCGGCCGCAGAGAACGGGGGGATGCCGGCGCGCACGCGGTGGAGCAGAGCGTTGAGTGGCACGGCCAGCAGGACCAGGATCCCGAAGGCGGCCATGGGGAAACTCGTACCCGCGAGGAAGGTGTTCGAGAGCACCGAGTCGTTGTAGGGCGTGAGCCATGCCGTCCACGCCACGAGCGCCAGGCCCATGACGACCGCGCGGCGCGTGGGACGTGCACGCCGCGGACCGTCGAGCTCATGCGGGGTGGCGGGACCGCTCACGGCCCTGAGGCTTCGGCTCGTCCCGGGCCGACTCCTCCGGCTGTCGAAGGCGCCGCGCCACGCCGCACCGAATGCAGCTCCCCACGCTTGGGGGCTGAGACCATGGGCGGGATCACCGCGGCCACTGCATCGGCGATCGGGGGCATGGCACTGCTGCTGCCCGCCGCGCGCGGACCAGAGTACGTGCCTCCTCGGGGTTACGTCTGCTATCGTGCACCTGGTCCCGTGGATATCGACGGGCGCCTGGGCAAGGCCGTGTGGGCCGCGGCACCGTGGACCGAGGACTTCGGCGACATCGAGGGGGACGTCAAACCCCCGCCACCGCTCCGGACGCGCGCGAAAATGCTGTGGGATGACGAGTTCTTCTACGTGGGGGCAGAGCTCGAGGAGCCGCACGTCTGGGCCACACTCACGGAGCACGATTCGGTCATCTTTCACGATAACGACTTCGAGATCTTCATCGACCCCGATGGTGACAGCCACGAGTACTACGAGATCGAGCTGAATGCGCTGGGAACCGAGTGGGACCTCCGGTTGCCCAAGCCGTACCGCGACGGAGGGTCGGCGGTCAACGAGTGGGAGATCCCCGGCCTGAGACTGGCCGTGCATGTCGAAGGGACCCTCAACGATCCGTCCGACATCGACCGGTTCTGGTCGGTCGAGATCGCGTTCCCCTGGTCGGCGCTGGGCGGGTTCGCCGGTGTCCCCTGCCCTCCCCGCCATGGCGACCAGTGGCGCATCAACTTCTCGCGCGTTGAGTGGCAGACTACGGTGCAGGATGGCCGGTATGTGAAGGTGCCGGGCCGGCCCGAAGACAACTGGGTGTGGTCACCGCAGCATGTGGTTGACATGCACCGGCCGGAGACGTGGGGGTACGTCCAGTTCTCGACTGCGGAGCCGGGTCGGGACGCCTTCGTGCCGGATCCATCAGGTCCAGGGCGATGGGTGCTCCACCGGGTCTACTATGCCCAGCAGGACTTCCGCGAGGCCAACGGCGTCTGGGCTCGCACATTGGGCGATCTGGGTCTGGAGGGGCTGACACATGACAGCATCGCTGAGGGTCCCGAACTCCGCCAAACGGCTGCCGGATGGGAAGCGGACGTGCGCATTGGCGCCGAAGTTGGGGCCGCAGTCTGGCGGATTCGTGAGGACTCGAGGATCTGGCGCCCCAAGGTCTGAGCATGGGGCGGCTCTAGCGGAGTGCGGCACAGGCTGCAGGCAGCATGGCTCGCTATTGCCGGCCCGGGCTGGACCCGGCTACCATGCTCCCCGGGCTCGGGAGCCCGGGATCGAGAGCCCGTCCCAGTGCACGACTCGGGTGCCACCCGCCGCGAAGGCGGACAGCGTACCCCACGATGACAAGGAGACACGACCAGTGACGATTCGACGGGTATGGTCGGTGGCGGGAGCGGCGCTCCTCGCCCTCACGGTGCTGATCGGCGCCGCCCCGCAGGCGCGCGCCTACAATGGCAACATCATGGGCATGATGTGGGACTGCGAGAAAGCTCAGGCGAGCGGCAATTGGAGCCGGGCGAAGAAGCTGGTCAGTATCGCCCTGCTTCACCTCAAGGACGAGGGGTTCACGCGGACCGAGCGAGCCCTGGAGAAGCTGTCTGAGCTGCCCCCGGATGCCGATGAGGCCCAGAGGCGGTTCGCAGACGTCGAGAAGGCGTTCCTCACGTTGCGGCTCGAATGGCTGACCTCGCTGCGGGATGAGAACCTGTGGTGGAAGGACGAGCTGGCCAAGCCGGATGCCGGTGTTCTGGGTGCCAGCCGGCAGGAGATCCTGCGGAAGATGGCGGCCGTTGCCGCTTGTCTCACTCCGGAGTGCGAGGCCACCAGGCTGGAGCTCAAGTCGGCCGACTTCGAGAAGGCCCATGCGCTCCGTCTGCAGGCACTCGGTTTGTGGCAGGCAGAGGTCGAAGAGAGCGCCAACCGCCTGCGGCGTGCCGAGAACGAGGCTACCGGTGAGGGTGCTGAGGCGGCGCAGGCGGGGGCGCGTTCCGAGTATCTGCGGCGATGGCTCAGCAAAGCGACGCGCTATTCGGATGCTCTGGGCAAGGAGGTTGCGGCCGAGGTGGATCCAGCCTTCCTGGTCGGCCGCATGAAGTACTACGAGGCCAAGTGTCAGCTCGGGCGGCGCATCAAGGATGAGGCATTTGGCTCGCCGATCGTCGAGATGTACCGGCAGAAGGCGGCCTGGGCCGCAGCCAAGGCCGGTGTGGAAGTCCCGGCTGATGCGGAGATCCGCGCGCCCGAGTGGTACTGCGCGTCCGTGATGGAGCCAAGCTGGTTCCAGTTCAAGTGGGCACTGCCGGTCGTGGCGGATGCTGGATAGGGGCGCGACCCAGTGGCTGGTTGTCTCCGATGCGGCGTCCCCGCCCTGTTGCTGTTCGCGCTGATGACGTCCGCGGTGCGCGCAGCCCCCGGCGCGTCAGCGGGCCCTCCTCCGTACACGTTCCGCCTCTTGGCTGAGCGTCATCTTCGGAGTCTCGATGCCCTGCCGGACATGGACGCCGACGGCTATGGCGAGCTCGCATGGGGCGTCTCCTATGGGATGATGGCGCTCAATGTGCTCTACGAGGCCACGGGCGACACACGCTTCCTGGCGCGCCAGGCCGACCTGGTCGAAAGAGTGCTCGGCAAGCGGGACTCCAACCTGGCGGCTGCACACGGTTCGGAGGCCTATGTCGATTACCAGCGCGGCCGCGTTCTCCGCTCGTGGGGCACGAGCCACTATAGTGCAGGCCGGCACACCTGCTGGCTGGTCCACGCCGGGATGCTGCTCTATCCCATGGCCGAGTATGTGCGCCTGGTCCAGGCCGGCGGTGACCGAACACGGCCGTGGCTGGACCGCGCCCGGCGCGTGGTGCCCGCCGTGGAGGAGACCATTGCCGAGTTCGACGCCGAATGGCGCGACGGGCCGCAACCCGGCCAGGGCTACTACGTGTTCCCCAGCGGCGACCTTGCCCCGAACAACCAGATGAACGCCCCGGGCCGTGCGCTCTTCGTGTTGGCGGACGTGACGGGCAAGACGGAATACCGGGATCGGGCACGGAAGCTTGCCGCCTATTTCCGTAGCAAGCTCACTCACGTCGCCGACGGCGACTACTACATCTGGGCCTATTCACAGCAGACACCAGATGGTCCCCCTGGCCGGGGGGAGGATGTCTCCCACGCGGCCATCAACGCGCACTTCGCCTACGTGGCGTGGGAGCATGGTGCCTCGTTCACCGACACCGACATGGCCCGCCTGGCGCGCACGCTGACACACGGGCTCTACCTCGGGGGCGGGGAGATGGCCGCTACGCTGGGCGGGAGGGAGCCGAACGACGACTACACGGGCCAGTGTGGCCGGTGGGGCTTCCTGGCGCGCTACGACCCCCTGGTCGAGACCGCGATCCGTGACTACATTGCCTCGCACCCGCGATCCGGCGCCCTTTCGGGGACGACGGGCGCGCTCGGCTATGCGTACCTGCTGCGGGCTCGCGGGCTCCGCGGGGCTGTGGCCGCTACTCGATAGGCCCCCCCGAGGGCGACCTGCCGGTCGCCCCTACGGCGGGTCCTCGTGGGGCTGGGTGGAGCCGCCTGAGCTTGCGCGCCCTGCCTCCTCCGCATCGTCCGTCTCCGGCGCGAACGCCTCGTAGATGGCCGCGTTGTCCAGGTCGCCGAGGCCCCGCACGGTGAGCTGGCCCAGCAGAAACTGGTGCGCGTTTGATAGCGGCATGGGGGCGCCGACCTGCCCGGCCAGCTCGAGGATCAGATCGACGTCCTTGGCGTGCTGCGACAGGCGTGCCGCCGCCGGGATATAGCTCCTCTCGGCCATACGGGGTCCCTTGGTGTCCATGGCCCGCGAGTACGCATCGCCTGCGCGGAGGACATCGAGCACCTGAACGGGATCGAGGCCCAACCTCGTGGCGAGCCCGAGGGTCTCAGCAACGACCAGCCGGTTCAGACCCATGGCCGTGTTCACAACCAGCTTGGCGGTGCACCCAGACCCGGGAGCGCCGAGGTAGAACAGCGCCTTGCAGAACGTCGCCAGGAGCTCAGCACAGGTCGAGTCCTCCTCGCAGTCGCCGATGAGAGCCACCGCCTGCCCTTCGGCCACGCGCTCGCTCGAGCCCGAGATGCACGCATCGACGAGCCGCACGCCCAGCGGTAGCAGGCGCCAGTGGTCCTCCACCAGGTCAGCGGGCCGCCCAGTGGAGATGTCGAGCAGGACCGTCCCGCGCCGAAAGCTCTCGGCGAGGGCCTGATCGCCCCATAGGAGCCTTCGACGGTCATCCGAGCTGAACAAGCAGAGGAACACGGCCGACGCCCGGCTGGCGACGTCGCGGGCGTCTGGGACGGCGTCAACACCTTGGGCGGCGGCTCGCTGACGCGCCTCGGCCTTCAGATCGTAGCCACACACGCGGTAGCCCGCGCGGGCTAGGCGGCCCGCGATGGCCTGACCCATGAGCCCGAGCCCGATGATTCCGACGGTCTGAGGCAAGGCGTCCGCTCCCGTCTCTACGGCACGGCTGGCGGTTCCCGCCCGCGCCCAGGGGTTCCTCTGCGTGGCGAAGGGAGTTCGGCCGTGGACCCCGAAACGACAGTCCGCTAGCGATGACGGGCGCCGGCCTGCAGATGCCTGCGCCCGTCTCTGTGTGCCATGTCCTGCCGTCGCGAGGAGACCCGAGACCTGACGTCATGGATCCCCTGACCAAAGGCTCTGCGCTGATCCTCTATATCGCCGTGATGCTGGTTATCGGCTGGTGGTCGATGCGCCGCACGCGCAATGTGGGCGACTTCTTCGTCGGCGGACGCACCATTGGCCCATGGATCAGCGCGTTCGCTTACGGAACCACCTACTTTTCCGCGGTCCTGTTCGTTGGGTTCGCCGGGAAGCTCGGGTGGGGTTTTGGGACCCATGTGCTGTGGATCGCGCTCGGCAACGGGATGGTGGGGACGCTGCTGGCTTGGGCCGTGCTGGCGCGGCCGACGCGTGAGATGACCGCTCGGCTGGGCGCCATCACGATGCCCGAGTTTCTGGCGGCGCGGTACGGAGTGGGGTGGCTGCGCCCCGCAGCGGCGCTGGTGGTCTTCCTGTTCCTGGCGCCCTACTCGGCCTCGGTCTACCAGGGCCTGGGGTACCTGGTCGAAGCCAACCTTGGGATGGGTTACACGCTCGCCATCATCCTGATGGCCGCCATCACAGGCATCTACCTCGTGATGGGTGGCTACTTCGCCGTCGCCCTGACCGATCTGATTCAGGGGGCCCTGCAGGTTTTCGGCGTGGTCACCATGGTACTGATCATCGCCAAGGCCAGTGGCCTCGGCTTGGTGGGGGCCGCCATGGGCTCGGCCGAGCCGGCGAACACGCCCGGCCTGGCGACCCCGCCCGGCGCGCTGGTCCCTGGATGGCTCATGCTGGCCTCGCTCGTGTTCATGACTAGCGTGGGGCCGTGGGGGCTCCCCCAGATGGTGCAGAAGTTCTACGCAATTCGTGACCGGGATGCCATCAGGCGCGGGATGGTTGTGGCCACCTTCTTCAGCCTGCTCATCGCCGGAGGCGCATACTACTGTGGGGCGCTGACGCACGCGTTCTACCCCAGCGCCGCCGCTCTGCCCCAAGGCCCGGCCGGGCCCGATTTCGACCGGCTGATACCCGACATGCTGACGGCACACGCCCCGGAGTGGTTCGCGATCGTCGTTCTCCTGGTGGTGATGGCGGCCTCGATGTCCACGCTCTCGTCTCTCGTCCTGGTTTCGAGCGCGGCGATCACCGTGGACGTCCTCGGGCGGAGCCGCAAGGATGACCGCGTGGGCCTTCTGGTCATGCGCCTGCTGTGCGGTGTGTTCGTGGGGCTGTCGGTGGTCATTGCCATGACACGGCCCGCGGCCATCGTGAACCTCATGGCCATGTCGTGGGGCTGCTTGGCCGGGGCCTTCATCGGGCCCTACGTCTGGGGTCTACTGTGGCGGAAGGCAACGCCGGCGGGCGCCATCGCGGGGTTCGTGCTCGGCTTGGCCACGGCGATCACGCTGTTCGTCCTCTGGGGTGTCCCCCACTCGCCGGTCGCTGCGAGCTGTGCCATAGTCGTTAGCCTCATCGCCGTGCCGGCGGTCAGTCTGGCGAGCCCAGGGCGTGGCGTCGAGCCGGCTGTGCGCGCCTTCGGGGATCCGGCGTAGCAGGCGCCGAGGGCTCTCTATGCCTCGTAGACGTCTTGGGCACGCAGGATCGGCACGCCAGCGGCAGCCAGCGCCTCCATGGCGCTCGGGTTGTCGTGGGTGCGCAGGATGACGTACACGTCGGGCTTCCCGGGCACCAGCGTGGCGTACATGTAGTCCACGTCGATGTCAGCGTCCGCCAGTGCCCGGAGGACGCGGGCCAGGCTGCCGGGGCGGTCCTGGGCTCCCACGGCAATGACCTCCGACTCCTTCACCGTGTGGCCGTTGGCCCGCAGCACCGCCAGTGCATTGTCCGGTTGGTCGACGACCAGCCTGACGATGCCATAGTCCGGGTCGTCCGCCAGGGACAAGGCGCGAATGCTCACGCGGGCTGAGGCCAGCGTCTCCGCCACATCCGCCAGCCGGCCCTTTTTGTTTTCGACGAACACCGAGAGCTGCCTCACGGTCACGACTGCGCCCCCCCGTCTCGCAGGTCCAGCACGCGCTTGGCCTTCCCCTCACTTCGCGCCAGGGTCTGTGGCTCCACGAGACGCAGCGCCACCTTGATGCCGAGGACGCTACGCAACCGGTCCAGCAGCGCGCGCTCGAGCGTGCGTAGGTCGGTCATGCGGTCTGAGAACAGGGCGTCGGACACCTCGACCTGGACTTCCATGGTGTCGAGGTGCCCCTCGCGCCTCAGTACGATCAGGTAGTGTGGCTCCGTGTCCTCGAACTCCAGCAGCACACTCTCGACCTGGCTTGGGAAGACGTTCGTACCGCGGACGACCAGCATGTCGTCGCTTCGGCCAACGACGCGGTGCATCTTGATCGTCGTCCGCCCGCACGCGCACGGCTCCGGATCCAGGCGGGTGATGTCCCTGGTCCGGTAGCGGATGATCGGCACGGCCTCTTTGGTCAGAGTCGTGATGACCAGTTCGCCGGTCTCACCCATCTCGACCGGCTCCAGCGTGTCCGGGTTGATGATCTCACAGAGGAAGTGGTCCTCGGCGATGTGCATGCCGTTGCGCGCCTCGAGGCATTCGCCCGCCACCCCGGGCCCGATGACCTCGCTCAGCCCATAGTTGTCCGTGGCCGCGATACCGAGCTTCGCCTCCAAGTCCTGGCGCATCTGGTCGGTCCACGACTCGGCGCCGAACAAGCCCGTTCGCAGCTTGAGCTTGCCGGCCAGCCCCTGCTGTTCCGCCGCTTCAGCCAGATGACATGCGTAGGACGGTGTGCACACGAGGGTGGTGACACCAAAATCGTGCATCACCAGCAGCTGCCGCGCGGTGTTGCCCGACGAGGCTGGTACCACCGTGGCCCCAACCCTCTCGAGCCCGTAGTGCAAACCGAAAGCGCCGGTGAACAGGCCGTAGCCGAAGGACACCTGGGCGACATCATCCGAGCCGACTCCTGCTGCGGTGATGAAACGCGCACACACCTCGGCCCAGATCTCGAGGTCCCGCCGGGTGTAGCCGACCACTGTCGGCCGTCCCGTGGTGCCCGACGACGAGTGGATCCGCACCACATCGCACAGCGGAACGGCGAACAGCCCGTAGGGGTAGTTGGCCCGCATGTCCTCCTTGGTTGTGAACGGGAGCTTGCTGAGATCACGCAGTGACCGGATGTGCGCGGGCCGCAAGCCGGCCTCGTCCATTTTCGTCCGATAGTAGGGCAGGTCGTCATACACACGATTGACCAGCCGCTCCAGATTCCGCGTCTGCTCCTCGGCGCGCTCGGCGCGTGGCTGACACTCGGCTTCCTCGTTCCAGATCCTCACGGCGGACTTCCTTACGCAATCAGTGGCTGCAGACCCTTTCGGGTCAACCCTTCTCAAGCCCACGGGGGCGGTCCTCTCCGGACCCCGGCGTCTCCCATGCAGACGCAGGGGCTTAGTCTACGCCTCGCGAACACCGGCGTGCCACTGCCGGCAGTGGGAGGCTGGGCTGAGACGGAGGACGCGAGGCATGAAGATCGCGATTATCCCCACCACAGGCGGCGCCGATCCCTGGCGTGGGATCGAGGTCGCAGTGGAGCTGGGCGTCGAGGGCGTGCATATCGGCGGCTATGGCGGACCGTGGGACCTGGAGCACCGCACGCCGTCGGAGCGCAGAGGCATCCTGGAGCGCATCCGGAGCTACGGTTTGGAGGTCTCCGCACTCATTGGGTGGGGCGGCAATGTGGATCTTTGCGAGGAGGAGAACTGGGAGGAGAACATCGCCTGGGGCCAGCGTCTCAACGAGACGGCCGTCGACATGTCCGGCGGGTTGTGGATGGCGCATGCTGGCATCTGCCCCGAGGACGAGTCCAGCCCCCGCTACATGCGGTTCCGCGAGGGGCTTAAGCGCATCGCGGATCATGGCGAGCGCGTGGGGGCCATCATGGCCCTCGAGACGGGGCCCGAGCCGCCCCGGGTGGTTCGGAAGCTCATGGAGGACATCGGCAGCCCAGCCCTTCGAGTGAACTTCGACCCCGCCAACCTGCTGCTCTGGCCGCCTCACATTGCCAAGGAGCACGGGGTGCCGTTCGACTACCAGTGGGCCATGGACAACTTCGACCCCGTGGAGGGTCTGCGGACGCTGATTCCTTTCGTGGCCCACTCCCACGCTAAGGACTCGGTCCTCCGCCCGGACGGCACCTGTGAGGAAGTGCCTCTGGGCACTGGCATGACCAACTGGCCCGAGCTGCACCGGGTCTTCGTCGAGAACGGGTACCGGGGCTTCTACGCCATCGAGCGCGAGTGCGGCGAGGACGCCATGGGCGACGTCCGCAAGGCGGTGGAGTACCTCAAAGGTCTCGACTAGCGGCGACGGAATGGCGCGGGGACGCTATCGCCACCAATTCGCCTGCAGGTACTCGATATACCGGTCCATCATCTCACCGGGGATGTTGGCGGGCATGTGGTTACCCACGGCCCAGATGAGGCCCTGGCAGCGCTTGGCGAGCTCCAGCGTGCGGTCCATGGACGCCCGAACCGCGTCCCATGTGCCGAAAGCCAGGTCACGGCAGTCGACATCACTCCCGATGAGCACTGTCGAGTCGCCGAAACGCTCGGCCATCCACCCGAACTCGTTGCAGGGCTCGAAGCTCAGACCGTCGGCGCCGGCAGCGATGATGTCCTCGGCGAACTCCATGAAGTTGCCGTCGGAACAGAAGATGATCTTCTTGCCCGCAGCCTTCAGCGGCTTCCACAGCTCCGCGAAGCCGGGGATGATCACCTCGCGGTACAGGCTTGGGTGCATGAAGGCGCCTTCGGTCCAGACGAAGTCATCGTGTTGGATGATAGCCTCGGCGCTGGTTTCCGCCCACGCGTTCATGTGGAAGCGTGTGAACTCCAGGATGCGCTCCAGCACCTTCGCGATCCGTGTCCGGTCTGCGGCCGCAAGGAGGAACATGTCCCACCCGAAGGCCTGGATGGCTCCGGAGACGCAGGTCTTGTAGTACCCGCCAGTCATGAGCTGTTCGGGCGCTGACTGCCGCGCGGTCTGCATTGAGCGCTCATAGGCCGCCACCTGTTCGGCGAAGTCCGGCAGGCCGTATTCCGCCACTGGATCGAACGCCCAGACATCCTCGGCCGTGTGAAACGGCGACTCCGTGGGCTGGTGTAGATCGCTGCCATCGGCGGCGTATTCGGCATGTCCCATGTCGGTGGCGCGACCGAACTGGAACCAGTTGCCGTGGAGGCCGTCGTCGACGCTCCAGAGGAAGTCGAAGCCCCAGAGCTCGCGGAGTCTGGCGATGCGGTTGGGATGGCCTTCCGGCAGTCCGGTGATCCGCGTGATATAGTCATGGTGGTACTCAACGCTGTACTCCGTATGGGCCAGTCTCGGGGTGGGCCGGAGCCAGAGGGTGTCCAGTGCCAGTTGCCGGCTCATGAGTCACAACCTCGTTCGGCGCCCCAGAGGGCGCGGTGTGTGGTACTGACGGAGTGGTTCGGGGCCGACGGCGGCACTCCTGTTCACGGCCTGAGATGCAAGGGGTGCTCGCACGTCGTCCGAGCCAGCCAGCACGAGTGAGGCGACGGGCGCGATGGAGCCCATGTGGCTGACTTTGGCGATCGCCGGCATTGTGGCGAGTTCGAGTGTGCCCTGGATCGGCTACACGGAGTATCGGACCAACCTTCCCGGAGGGCGTTACGCGAACGTGGCGACCATGCGGGCCTGCGTCGTCCGCGCCGATGGCCGGGGCCGCAAGGCCCTGTGCCCGGAGTTGGCAGCGCCTCTGGGCGCCTGGACGCAGTTCGCCGGTTGGTCGCCCGACGGCCGCACGGCCATCATCGGAAGTGGCTGGGAGAGTGCGGGGAATGCCGCCTGGGAGGAGGCCCACGGGACCTTCCGCTTCGACGAGGGCGCCTGGCGGTACGACACGCTGCTCGTCGACATGGCCACGGGTGTCGCGACGAATGTGACTGCCGTCGACCGCGTGAGTCACTACAACTCCGGCGTGTTCTACTGGCCCGACGACCCGACTCGGCTCGGGTTCACGGCGCTCATTGGCGGCGAGTCGCATCCCTTCAGCATGGACCTCGATGGACGGCACAAGACCGACCTCTCCGGTGGAGTGGCGGGGTTCACGTATGGCTTCTCGGCGTCGCCGGGTGGTCACCGCATCGCCTACCACCGCGACTACCAGGTCTTCCTGGCCGATGCCGACGGGGGCAACGCCGCCCGGGTCGACACGGGCAATCCGTTCAACTTCGCGCCCCAGTGGTCGCCGGATGGGCGGTGGCTGGCTTTCGTCTCAGGCGAGCACTACGACTGCCATCCGTACATCGTCCGTGCCGATGGCACCGGACTGCGGAAGCTGGCCGACCGCGGCGGTTTCGAGGGCGTGGTGGCATTCCTCGACGTCCCCGACTTCCACGGCGGGAGCAGCGACACAATCGCCTGGTCGGCCGACAGCCGCTGGGTTTACTACTCGGCTCAGATCGATGGCGCGGTGGAGCTGATGCGCGTCTCTCGGGACGGCACCGTTTTCCGGCTCACCCATTCGGAGCCAGGCGTATTGAGCTACCATTGCCGTGTCTCCTGCGACGGCGCTTTCATCGTCTACGGGTCCACGCGCACGGGGAGGCGCCAGCTCTACGTCGCTGCCCCCGATGGTTCGGATGCGCGCGCCATCACCGACGTGGGCCCCGGCTGGGGTGCCATGTGGGCTTGCGTACAGCCCACGCGGCCCCACTGAGAGAGAAGAGGTACTCGATGACCCGACACAGGCTGAGGGCGTTCGGCCGCGGTTCACTTCTGCTCGCGATGTGCATGGCGAGTGTGGCCGTGTCGCGTTGCGCCTCTGGCGCGCCCGGCGGCGATGCCCTCCGGCGAGGCTTCGCGGAGCCGCCCGCTTCGGCCAGACCTCACACCTGGTGGCACTGGATGAACGGCAACATCAGCCGCGATGGGATCACAGCCGACCTCGAGGAGATGGCGCGTGTCGGTATCGGTGGCGCCCAGATCTTCGATGTCGACTGCGGCCTGCCCTCGGGCCCGGTCCCCTATGGCACCGATGAGTGGCGCGCCATGGTCCACCACGCCCTGGCGACGGCCGAGCGGCTCGGACTCGAGATGTGCATGCACAACTGTGCCGGTTGGTCGAGTTCGGGCGGGCCGTGGATCGACGCGGCCCACTCGATGCAGATCCTGGTGTTCTCGGAGCGGCGGGTGACCGGCCCCGGGCGCATCGAGGAGCCCCTCGCCGAGCCCTGGAGCCGTCGCGGCTATCTTCGTGACGTTGCAGTCCTCGCATTCCCCACACCCAACGCCGAGGCCGCCAACGATGGGCGGGTGGTGCCGGTCCTGACTTCGAACTCGCCTGGTTTCGATCCGGTGCGCCTGGTCGACCAGAACCTGGACACGGGCTGCATGCTCTCTGCGCCGCCAGGCGGGAACGCGTTCTGGGTGCAGTTCGAGTACCCGGCGCCATTCACGGCACGATCCGTCACGGTGGCGCAGCTCGACGCCCAGTCCGGACAGAGGGGCGTTCTCGAGGCCTCCGACGACGGCACGACGTGGCGTGAAGTCTGCGAAGTCGCTATCCCCACGCCTGAGATCACGCCGGTTGCGGGTAGTACCACCTTTGAGCCGGCCCGCGCGCGCTTCTTCCGGCTCTCGTTCGTCCGACGCGGCGTCCGGGCCGCTCGCGTGGCGCTGGCCGAGCTTTCATTGAGCGGCGGAGCCCGTCTGCGCGGCTGGGCCGAGAAGTCGGGATACACGCGGCAGAACGACTTCGCGCCGGACGCGACCCCCTACGACAGTGGCCTGTGCATCGCGCACGAAGGCGTCCTCGACCTCACGCACAGGCTAGCCGAGGACGGCACGCTCAACTGGGAGGTGCCCGCGGGCGACTGGACCATCCTGCGGATCGGGTCAACCACCACGGGGAAGGAGAACCATCCCGCGACCGAGGCCGGCCGAGGGCTCGAGTGCGACAAGCTCAGCCGCGAGGCTGTCGATCTGCTGTTCGGCGGCGTGCTGGCCCCGATCATGGACGACATCGGCCCGCTGGCCGGGAAGGGGCTCCACCAGATCCTCGTCGACAGCTACGAAGTGGGCTCGCAGAACTGGACTCCGGAGTTTCCCGAGGAGTTTCGGAAGAGGCGCGGCTATGATCCACTCCCCTTTCTGCCTGCCATGGCTGGGCGCATCGTCGACAGCACCGAGGTCACCGAGCGGTTCCTGTGGGACGTCCGACGGACCATCGCCGACCTGTATGCCGACAACTACTGGGGCCGTTTCGCGGAGCTCTGCCACGCGCACAACCTGAAACTGGCGACGGAACCCTATGGCAACGGCAACTTCGATGACATGCAGGCGGGCGGCCGGGCCGATATCGTGATGACCGAGTTCTGGTCGGGTAGCGGCGGCGACTACTACGGTGCCAAGCAGGTCTCATCCATCGCTCACGCCTACGGCACGGGCATCGTCGGCGCCGAGGCATTCACTGCGGACAGCACGAACGGGAAGTGGCTGAACCATCCGGCGTCGATCAAGGCCCTGGGCGATGCCGAGTACGCCGCTGGTGTGAACCGGTTCATCTTCCACCGGTACGCCCATCAGCCGTGGGATCACCTTGTCCCGGGTATGACCATGGGGCCGTGGGGGATGCACTTCGAACGCACCGTGACGTTTTGGGACCAGTCGACCGCGTGGCTCAGGTACTTGGCACGGTGCCAGTATCTGCTTCAGGCGGGCCTGTTCCACGCCGACGTGTGCTACTACAAGGGCGAGAATGCGCCCTCGAGTCTGCCGGGCCTCTCGCTTCCCGCCGGCTACGACTACGACGGGTGCGACACCGAGGTGCTCCTCAACCGCATGTCCGTCCGCAAGGGCCGCATCGTTCTGCCCGACGGCATGAGCTACCGGCTGCTGGTCCTGCATCCCTCGGAGACGATGAGCCCAAGGGTGCTCGCCCGGTTGCGCGATCTGGTTCGCGACGGCGCCACCCTTGTGGGTCCACGACCGAGTCGGTCGCCCAGTCTCGAGGGCTATCCCGCGTGTGATGTCCAGGTGCGGGAGACGGCCGACGAGGTGTGGGGCGACTGCGATGGGCAGAATGTGATGAAGCACCCATACGGCCGAGGCGTGGTCTACTGGGGCATGCCGATCGAGCAGGTACTCGCCGAGTGCGGCCTGGCGCCCGACTTCGAGGCCACCGCCGATGGCACCGCCCCCCACCTGAGATGGATCCATCGGACGGCGGGGGATACCGACTACTACTTCGTGTCCAACCAGAAGCCCTTGGGCGAGGTGGTGGAGTGCACTTTCCGAGTCAGTGGCCGTGTGCCCGAGCTCTGGCACCCCGACACCGGCCGGTGCGAACGCGCCCCGCTCTACCGCGCCAACGGCGGCCGAACCACGGTGACCCTGCCGCTTGGCCCCATGGGCTCCGTGTTCGTCGTGTTCCGCGCGCCCGCCTCGGGCGGCGCGACCTTCACGGACATCGAGCGCGACGGAGTGTCCGCCCTCGCTCTCCAGGGCGGCCCAAAGCATACGCTGACCATCGATCGGGCCATCTACGGAGTGTTGGCGTCGGACGTGCCCGATTGTGTGGATCTGACCGAGAAGGTCCAGGCTGCACTGCGCGACGGGCGCGTGTCCGTGCCGGCGACCAACGCCTTCGCCGGCGTCGATCCCGCTCCCAATGTGGTGAAGCAGCTTCGGGTCGACTACACCATCGCCAACCAGCCGCTGGTGGGCGTCGCTGATGAGAACGAGACGCTGAGCCTCCCGCGCCCCACGGACGGTGCGGGCGACATCGCCATCGTGCGGGCTCTCTACGGCCTGGTCCCCCCGGGCCCCTACCGGCCCATCGGCGGCCAGACGGTGGATGTGACGGAGGCCGTGGCGGCTCTGGTCCGCGACGGCACGCTCGTGGTCACGGCGGGCAACGAGTTGGGCGGAGACCCGGCCAATCTGGTCCGCAAGCAGATGCGTGTGGACTACACGCTTGACGGGAAGCGCCACTCGCGGACCATCCAGGAGGGTGCCACGCTCCAGCTACCGGAGGGTACGGCGAGTCCGGGCTTCCCCGCAGCGGAGCTCGAGTGTGCGGACGATGGCTCGGCCTTGCTGGTGGCGTGGCTGCCGGGGACTTACGAGCTCACATCGTCCTCGGGGCGGAAGCGGTCGGTCGAGGTGACCCATGTGCCGGACCCCGCAGAGGTCGCCGGGCCGTGGGACCTGTCATTCCCGCCCGGCCTGGGCGCGCCGGCGCGGGTGGCGCTCGACCAGCTCATCTCGTGGACCGACCACCCGGATGAGGGCGTGCGTTACTTCTCCGGTACTGCGACCTACGTGACCCATGTGGACATTGCGGCCCACGCGCTAGCTGACGGGCAGCGGGTCGCGCTCGACCTCGGAGACGTGCGCGAGATAGCTGAAGTGAGGCTCAACGGCACCGACCTGGGCATCCTGTGGAAGCCGCCGTTCCGCGTCGACGTCACTTCCGCCGCGAAGCCCGGCCGTAACAGGCTGGAGGTGCGGGTCACCAACCTATGGCCCAATCGGCTGATCGGGGACGAGCAGCTCCCGCCCGATGCCGAGTACAGCCCTGGTGGCCCCATCAGAGCGTGGCCGGAGTGGCTCGTGAAGGGCACGCCGCGGCCCGCGACCGGACGGGTCACTTTCACCACATGGCAACACTGGACGAAGGATTCCCCGCTGCTGGAGTCCGGTCTCCTCGGGCCCGTGACGCTGCACCTTGCGCGCGTCGTGCCGGTGGGGAAGCCGTAGGCGGGGTCAGCGCGCCGGCGGCTCGACTCCGTACCTCTCGCGGTAGGTGAGGCGCATGGACTCGAGGTTCGCCTCGAGCGTGGCGAGCGTGTCAGCGAAGTGCCCGGGGAATGCGCGTCTCATCCGCAGGGCCAGGTCTGTCACGTGCCGCAGGTACATGTCGGCCAGGTGCCGGGAGTGCGGGGCGTCGATCAGCTCCTCGAACCGGTCGACGGCCGGGTTGTACCCGGTGCCCTCGTCGAAGAGGACCATCCCCGGGTAGAGTTCCACCAGGTCGCGGAGCACGGTCGCCTGGCTCCGCGTCCTCGACTGATGCAGAATGGCCTGCCCGATGGACCTGGCCGGATCGTAGGCCCACGGGTTGTACGCGTAGTCGGCCACGGTGAGCAGTGGGATCCGATTCGCCTCGTTCTGCGTATACATCGGGTTGGACATGTAGCCTTCGGCAACCTCGCACAGGTCGGGGTCACGTTTCATCAGCGGCCCGAGGTGCAGCGTCGGCGCGCCATCATTGACGGGGTAGTTGTCCCAGATGAACAGCCGGTGGCCTACGACAGTCCGGTACGACTCCGCTGCTTTCCGCGTGATACGGCCGACCACTCCGTCGCCCGTCCAGAAGACGTAGACATCCGGGTGCAGATCACGCGCCAGCGTCTCGAGGTACGGCCGCGCAGGTTCCTCGTGCCCGGTGCCCCAGTAGTAGACCGGACACAAGATCAGCTCCGAGCGCGGGTTCCTCTGGCGCAGTCGCTCGAGCAACGTGTTGGCCAGTCGGGCTTGGCCGGAGGGGTCGGTTCCCTGGGTGATGTCATCGAACTGGATGTTGAACCACCGCACACCCAGGCCGAGCATCCACTCGTAATGCTGCCAGATCAGCTCCAGATCCTCGGGGCTCTCGTAGTTCACCGCCCGGCGCGATGAGATGTTCGGATTCAAGCTGAAGCAGAACTCGATGCCGCGCGACTGGCACTTGCTGACGACGCGCTCATAGGCGGCGCGCTTCGCCGCCGGCAAGGGCTCCCACCAGCGATTGCAGTCCGGCGTCCCCCAGCCATGGTGCTCGATGTCACACATCGAGCCATAGCAGTTCATCAGGAAGTTCATCTTGTACCGGGCGAGTGTCGGGATCTCCGCCAGGTACTGCTCGGGTCGCCACAGCCAGCCTTTGGTGCCGCGCCAGCGGAAGCCGGGCTCGGAGTGACCCGGCCCGAGTGGTTCCGGCACCGTCCGCAGCTCCGTGGGCAGGTCGACGCGGAAGTCCTGCTCCAGGCTGGGCGAGACCGGCCCGGCCCAGTCTGGCGGGGCGATGGCACACGCGGCGAGCATGAACCACGGTGGCATGCCCACCGGGCCCTCGGCCGACGTGTTCGCGAAGACGAGCTCGTTAGGGCCAGCCCTCAGCGCGCCGTCCGGGAGCTCGAAGGCGCGCCACTGCCACTCGTTGTGCGCGAAGGCCTCCGGTCCCTCGAACACCGTGAGGCCATTCAGCGAGATTCGGATGGGGCACGGCGTGTCGCGGTCATCGAGCCGGGCACGCACGTGGAGCGCCAGCGGCCCCGCGGGGAGTGCAGGGACGTCGAACCGAGCCGACATGGTCGACCGCACACCGTTGGGCGCGGCGTAGATGTAGTTGACGCCCCGCACTCCGAACTTGCGCGCGCCAAAGAGCTCGCCCGCGCCGCCGGCGAGGTCGCGGCCGCGAAGGGCGACGAGGGGCGTGGGTGCGGCGTATGCCGTACGGGTAGCGCAGAGCAGCACGAACCATGCCACGAGCCTCGGAGCCCGGGGCGTCATACCTCGAAGTCGCTCCGCGGCTTCCGTGTCTGCTTCAGTATTGTGCATATCAGGCCCACTCCTACCGGGTTGCGGTCTGGCAGCTCAGTACGGCGCGTTGGGTCATCGGGGTGGATGTAGACGGCCCCGTGCCTCGCCTGGCGCACGAGGCAGAACCTATTGCGGCGCAGGATGGCCGCCACTTCCTGTGACGATCGGGGCACGATCCGGCTACCCATTCGCGGCGTCCAGATCCCTTGGCGGACGCGGGTGCCCCTCACTCTCGAGGGCCTCGAGCATGTCCTGGATGGAATCGGCGATCGCTGCTCTGGCCGCGTCGATGGAGTCCTGTTCCACGACGCAACCAACCGTGGGGCACTCCGCGATCCATGAGTGCCTCTGGGGCTCCTGCCACGCCTTGACCAAGTAGCCCCGCACAGCCCATATCTCGAGGCTCGCTAGCGCCTCGGAGATCGCCTCGTGCACGAGCTCTATCAGTGACGCCTGGGGCGTGTCGCCATGCCCGGGGGCGCGCATCTCCCTTGCCGATGACTCCCGAAGGACGATGTGCCCGACATCGACCCCAGACGCCCGTTGCGAGCGCGGGCCGTTGACCGGCGAGCTCGTGGTGGCGGTCACGACCGGTGCTAGCGCCTGCGGCTTCGTGAGCAGGGTGCGACGCGGCTCTCGGATCGCTGCCTGGCGGTCAGACCTAGGGCGTCGCATCCGCTTTCGCCTCCCACTCCAGGCCTATGCCCAGGGTCTGCGCAGCATTCCGCACAAAGTCCTCAGCGAACCCGCGCTGCATGACGATGGATCCAAGCGGCAGGGCAGTCACCTCAGGGCCCCCCGATGCCAGGTCGTCGGCTGAGACCTGGTAGAAGCGAAACGTGACCTCGCCCGAATCCCCCGTCCCTGCGGCGAGGACTGCCACATGGTTTGCATACTGGCTAGGCTGGGGGTGTGGCGCGGCGACTACCCGCCGCTCCGGCGCCGCCTGTGCGGCCCCCCGGGTCCGGCCCTTCGGCTCGGCCATCCCAGATCAACTCCTCTGGCACCGGTCAGCTAGGGCGAACGGGTCACTGGCGAGAGGCCCCTCGTTCCTACGATACCACACCAAGTGTCCCCGCTCGCCCCACGATCGCCTCATCGGCATCGCCAGGGCCCGACGGGGGCAACACACAGGCGGCGTCCTCGAGACGCTACCACCCCACCCCGCCACAGATGCTACACTCAGCAGCCCCAGACACACAGAGGGCGGAGCGCCGCCGCGCGCTCCGCCCCGCCATGCGCAGCAATACCGGAGCCTACTGCATGAAGTCCACGCCGATCCCGGCGTCCGCGGTCTGCTCCGCGGGATTGTTCGGATTCTGCAGCCAGTGCGGGTCCCAGTACGTCGCGCCACCATATACTATCCGCGCCGCACGGCTCTTGCTCATGACCTTCGAATGGCCATCAAAGAACACCATGTTGTGCATCTGGTCGCCCGTCGGCGTGCTGCACGCACACTGGAGAGTCCCGGAGTGCCAATTCTTGTACTCCATCAGCATGTACACCTGTGCGGGAAACGCGATGCCTGTGTCCTTCCACGCATTGGTGGCGCACGCATGCTTGTACTTGTAGCTCACAGGCGGGTTCCAGGTGCGGCCGCCCCACTGAGGGACGTCGTTCGCGGCGGCGGGGCAGTAGACGATCTGCTGGTTCTTGATGTACGGCTGCATCATGTTCGCCCACCGATCGCGCTCAATGCAGCACGCGTCGGCTGGGTACTCCCACACGTTGTTCCCGTTGGCGTCAAACGCGCCGGGGAACACCCCGTCATAGTCTGTCGCGTACTGCAGGAACGCGAGCCCGAGCTGCTTCAGGTTCGAGTTGCATGAGGCTTGGCGAGCCTTCGCTCGTGCCTTGGCGAAGACCGGGAACAGGATCGCGGCCAGGATGGCGATGATGGCGATGACGACGAGAAGCTCAATAAGCGTGAACCCACGAGTCCTCCGCATGATCAACAGCCCCCTCCACAGATGCGTACCTCGGGAGACCAGCCCGATGGCGCCGCCACGCGGCATCGGGTCTCACCTCGCGCTGCCGGGGATCGTTCCTGCAGGAAGATGCTTCTGTTGGCAGGAAAATCGCGTTTGATGGCTCCGACACCCGTGTTTCCCGGAGGAGAGAAGTGATGATGTCGATGATCCGAAGACTGGCGATCATCGGAGCGGCGGTTCTCGTCATGCTTGTGGTGTGCCAAGCGGGCTGCAAGTCCGGGAGCCAGCAGGCCGAGGACAGGAATGTGTCAGGTGAGGAAGCCGCGTCCAAGGCCAAAGCGATGCTCATGAAGGGCCCCGGCGGGGGCGGGACCGCCAGCGATGCCGGGATCTCCAAGGCGAAGTCGATGCTCCAGGGCGGACCCGGGGGCGGCTAGTCCATCTGGCTCGGCGGTCTGTGGCGGATCGGTCCTGCCCGCGATGGTGTGGTATGGCGCGGTTGGCCGTCGGCCCCCGCGGGTTCGCCCGTGGGGGCCGACGCTTGGCGCGGAAGCCGCTGACGGCGGGCGAACAGCGTGTCGCGGAGTCGTGCCCCCGCCGTCAGTGGTTTGGGGGTGTGCCGGCGAGCCAAAGTGTGGCATCGTCTTGGGTGCCCATCCCACTGCCGGGCGCCTCGGCCCCAGGAGGCCCTCGAATGATGACCCCATGCCTGTGGATACCCAGCGTGGCCCTCTCGCTGGTCGCGGCGACCGATGCACTGGCGGCGCGCTCCTACACGTTCGACGGCTCCATGAGCCGTGAGGTGCTCGAGAGCTACCTCTCCCGCGCGGTCACCGCCATGGACCTGTTGACCCCTGTTGGTGACGTCGACGATAACATCCGCATGCTGACCTCCATTGGGGCCAAGTACGCGGGTCGGGTCGTCTACCGCTGGGGAGGTGAGGCCGACCTGCCCCGGCTGCTCGGTATCGCTCGGGCCAACGCGGCCAAGGTGCACGCCGCCGATCCGCAGATGATCCTCCAGGCCGGCGTGTTCGAGATCGTCACCACCCAGGTCGAGGAGCTCGCCATCCCCGCGTACGTCTTCGACGCCTTCGGTGTCGCGCCCGAGGACCGGCACTTTGACTACGAGGCGATGCTGTACCCCAGCGGCCGCTTCCGCGATCACTGGGGCCCGGGCAGCTCGGTTCCCGACATGCGCCAGCTCGAGACGCGCCTGTGGTTCTACTACGCGGCCACCCAGTACATCGACATCGGCTGCGAGGGCATCCATTTCGGCCAGGTGCACCTCATCGGCGCGGAAGACGAGGGTTTCGCCGCCTGGTGGGACATGCTGAGTCGAGTCCGCGACTATGCCAGCGCACACGCCCGCCGCCGCTTCGTCCTCTGCGATGCCCACACCCACGGCGTCCACTACCAGGGCGACCGGTTGCTGTTTGACTTCCACGCCTACCCCCTGCGTATCCGCGAGATCCCTGATCGGCCCCAGGAGGGCGAGCTCGCCGTGGGCTACATCGACTCGATCTACGGCAAGAGCGCTGGGGGCATTGCCCCCAGCGGGTGGTCGTGCGAGCATCTGCCCTTCATCGTCGAGTTCGACAACTGGGGATCCAGCGGCAAGGAGGGCCAGGCCATCGGCGACTGGTGGACCTGGGGCTGGGACGAGATCGACTGGTTCGCGCACCAGCCCGAGGCCTACCGCAACCAGTGGCTGCGCTACGCCTGGGACTGGGTGCGCCAGACTGACCCCAACGGGTACGTGCAGATGCCCGCGAGCCGCTGCCTCCATCATCCGGTCGATGGCCGGCTTTCGTGGTACCATGCGAACCGGCCCAGCGCGGTCATGCCCGATGGGTTCAACCAGGAAGACGCTATCCGCACGATTTGGGCCGACAACGCAGTGGGTGAGTAGCGCGTCCGAGCTTCAGTAGCCAAGCGCTGTCGGCGCTCGTGGAGTGACCTCGGTGCGCGTCCAGCATTCTGTCGTCCTCATCGGTCTGGCTCTCGTCGGGATATGGGGCGCCCCCGCGGCCGGCGAGCTGCCTCGCGACCTGGTTGGATTCCCGGAACGGCTGCTCGCCGCGCGACAGCGCGTCTGGCTTGCGCCCGCAGCGGACCGGCTTGCGGCGGCCGGTGAGGAGTGGCTGGCTCTCGCGCGCGACTACCCGATCGCGTGTGACTGGATGCAGCAGGATGACACCGACGAAGCCTGGACCTGGCTCATGGACGTAGACGCCGCAGCCCGGTTCGAACGCATGTGCCGGGAGGCCGGCGGCGAGCACACGGCTGAGGGACCGATGGTGTCTCCGCCCATTGAGGTCTACCTCCGCCTGTGCGATGCCCGGCGAATGCGGCGGCTGGCTGCCTTGCTTGCCGAAGCGCCCCACATCATCTTCACCCAACACTACAACCTGGGTGGGAGCCACTACGCCTACACCGAAGGGCTCTCGGACGCTCAGAACGAGCGCCACTTCCGTCCCGGCTCGGCCCTGTGCCGTCTGGACATGGACGGCCCCTACGGCACCGTGACCGCGCTGCTCGAGGACGCTGGCGGGGTCATCCGCGACCCCGATGTCTCCTTCGACGGGCAGCGGGTGCTCTTCTCGTGGAAGAAGTCCGACCGCGAGGATGACTACCACCTGTACGAGCTGGACCTGGCCTCGAACAGCGTTCGGCAGCTTACCCACGGCCTGGGCCTCGCCGACTATGAGGGCGCGTACCTGCCCGATGGTTCCATCATCTTCAACTCGACCCGATGCATCCAGACCGTGGACTGCTGGTGGACGGAAGTCAGCAATCTCTACACCTGCGATGCGGACGGCCGGTACCTTCGCCGCCTGACCTTCGACCAGGTCCACGACAACTACCCGACTGTCACCCCGGACGGCCGGGTGCTCTACACGCGCTGGGAGTACAGCGACCGGGGGCAGATCTTCCCGCAGCCGCTGTTCCAGATGAACCCCGACGGCACGGCCCAGACCGAGTACTACGGTAACAACTCGTGGTTCCCCACCACACTGCTGCACGCCCGGAGCATCGCCGGCACGAACAAGGCCGTGGCCATTGCCACCGGGCATCACACGATTCAGGCTGGCAAGCTCGTCATCGTCGACCCAAGCCGCGGGCAGCAGGAGGCCGAAGGGGTGCAGCTCATCGCGCCGGTCCGCGAGACGCTGGCCGAGCGCATCGACGCCTACGGCCAGGAAGGTGACCTCTTTCAGTACCCCTACCCGCTCTCCGAGTCCGAGTTCCTCGTCGCCTACTCCCCGACCGGATGGCAGATCCCCGGCCGCGCCGGCCAGTACTACCCCTGGCTCGATAGCTTCGAGCCGCGATTCGCGATCTACTGGATGGACGCCGATGGCCATCGGGAGCTCCTGGCTGCCGATGCGTCCTCCCCGTGCAACCAGCCGGTTCCACTTCGTCCCCGGGCCGCAATCCCTGTGTTAGGCTCCACCGTCGACTACGCCCAGACCGAGGGCACCTACTGGCTGCAGGACATCCACGCGGGTCTGGGCCTTATTGGCGTCCCGCGTGGCACGGTGAAACGCCTGCGTGTCATCGCGTTGGGGTACCGCGTCGCGGGCATCCGGCAGAACGGCAGCAGCGGTCCTGGAGGTGCCGCGCTGGCCAGCACGCCCATCTCAATTGGCAACGGGTGCTGGGACACCAAGACGGTGCTGGGGGAGGTGGAGGTCGACGACGCGGGTTCGGCCGCATTCACCGTCCCCGCTCGAACTCCTGTCTACTTCCAGGCCATCGACGAGTTCGGGCAGGCCATCCAGACCATGCGGAGCTGGTCCACGCTGCAACCGGGCGAGCGCATGGCCTGCGTCGGATGCCACGAACGGAAGAGTGAGGCTCCGGGCGGCGGATCCCCGGCCTACACGCCCGTGGAGCCGCTCCGCCCCTTCTACGGGCCGCCACGTGGCTTCAGCTATGCCCGGGAGATCCAGCCCATCTTCGACCGCCACTGCACCCAGTGCCACAACGACAGATCTTCACCCCGCCCGTCGTCGGCGGCCTCGCCGGTGGACCTGCCCGACGGCACCATGGTACTGATGGGCCGGGGCGGGCGCTGGCGCTTCACCGAGGCCGACCCGGGCCGGGGGTGGGAGGACCAGGGGTTCGACGACAGCCGCTGGCGCGAGGCACGCGCCCCCTTTGGGCTCGAGGGCACCCCCGGACTGACGATCGCCACCGTGTGGGCGTCGCCGGCGATCTGGCTCAGGCGGCAGGTGCGGCTCGATCAGCCTACCGACGGCGGCAACGTCTACCTTTCGGTCTGCCACGATGAGGACTGCCGGGTCTACATCAACGGCGTTCTGGCCGCCGACCTGCCCGGCTACACGGCCGATTTGGAGACCTACCGGCTTTCCGGAGCCGCTGCGCGTGCCTTCCGGGCCGGGGCCAACACCGTCGCCGTCCGGTGCCTGCAGACTGTTGGGGGGCAGGGCATCGATCTCGAACTGCGCTGGAAGACCGGCGCCGGCTCCGACGTCCCACCGGGCCCGTTCAGCCTGTTGGCGGATGGGACTGTCGACCAGATCGCGGGTCGTGTCTGGAGTGACTCGTACCTGGCTCTGACCCAGGCGCGAACGCTCACCGGCATGGACGGGGCCTACGTCGCCGGGCAGCCGAACCCCCTCGTCAACTGGGTGGCCGCCCAGTCGGTGCCCGAGATGATCCCACCGTACTCCGCCGGATCGGCGAGCAGCAGGCTGATCGGGATGCTTCGCGAAGGCCACGGCGGTGTGTCGCTCTCGCGTGAGGAGTTCGACAAGCTGTGCTGCTGGATCGACCTCGGGGTACCCTACTGCGGCGACTATGCCGAGGCGGCCGCTTGGACCGACGACGAGCGCGCCCTGTACGAGGCGTTCGCGGAGAAGCGGCGTGTCCAGGAGGATGCCGAGCACGCCGCCGTCGAACAATGGCTCGGATCGCGGCGCTAGGCTCCACCGGCCCGTGCCACCGGCACCACCCCGCCGAAGAGGGGATCCCTTTGTCATCTATCGTGTGCTCGAAGCTCCGGGTTGTCTTCGCCGTCGCCCTGTGTCTCATCGCCGTCGCCTCAGTCCGCGTGCTGGCCGAGGACCGCGAGGACTGGCAGGAGCCCGATAGGGTCATGGCCGACCTTCAGCTCACCCCTGGCCAGGCGGTGGCAGACGTGGGCTGCGGCTACGGCTACTTCACATTCCGCATGGCGTCGGCCGTCGGCGACGGTGGCCAGGTGTACGCCGTCGACATCAGCGATGATGCGCTGAAGGCCGTGGCGGAGCAGGCCCGCAACTCGGGGATCACCAACATCCAGCCTGTGCGGTCCGAGCCCACGGACACCAAACTGGGGGACGCCTCCGTCAACGCGGCGCTGTTCTGCGATGTGCTGCACCATGTACCGGAGACCGACCGCCTACCCCTGGTTACCGATGTTGTCCGGGCTCTCCGGCCTGGCGGCTACCTCTACATCATCGACTGGCGCAAGAGCCGCGACATCCCCTTTGACCCATATGAGATCCTGATCCCGCACGAGGACCTCGTGACCCTCGGCGAGAGCGCCGGTTGCACATTCGATGCCGAGTTCCACTACCTCAAATACCAGGTGTTCCTGCGCTTCCGGAAGCCGCCAGCGGAGTAGACACAGGGTCATTCCGTTCTCGAGGGCGGGCCGGATGGCGTCCTTCCCGCTGCGCGGGCCCCTTCCATTCGGCCCCTCCTCGGTGGTTCCAATGCATTTCGGAGGGGCCGAATAGGGGCATTGGCGGTAACTTAGGCCTCCCGTGGCCCATCCGCCTGGTTGCGGAGGGGCGCCATGGGGGGAACCACGCGTCTCCCAGCGTGGTGGGCCCCCAACGCGCCCGATCCGCACGCCTCAACCTCGGGCCGGCCAGGGGCCCTGCGCCCTCTGGGCGCACC